>JAKALA010000083.1 GCA_021813325.1 bacterium
TCTCCGGAGAGCGCGCCGGAAAGTGAAATCACATTGCCCTGCGGAGCAAAAGTCACCGGCCCATTGGAGCCGGTGAGAGTCATGTTCAAAGCCGACGACCAACTGGTTTCCGCGCCGATGGTGCCGCCGCCCAAATTCAATTCGTAGCCGCCACCGTTGAAGACGGTGATGCCGTTTGCGCCAATGTAAATGCTGCCGCCGGTCAGGTTGTAAATGCCATGTCCCTGGGCAAACAACGGCGAGAAATACAGGTTGCCCACGTTGGTAATGACGCCGCTGACTTGATTGACCACGCCGGTGACCAGCGTGTTTGCGCCCAGCGCGATGCCGAGATTTTTACCATTCATGTCGAGCACACCGCCGTTCATGTTGTAGGTGCCGCGCGTGTTTGAGTTGCCGGAAGCGCCGATGAACAAATAATCCTGATTGTCCATCCAGAAATTGAACGTGCCGCCATTTTGGTTCACCGTGGCGATGCCGCCATCGCGACCGATCACGCCACTGTCTGCAAAGCTGCCATTGATGGTAAGGTTGGCCCCGCTTTCAATGTCCAAAGTCGATTTCAAACTGGCATTACCGTTTGCCAGGCAAAAACGCGTGCCGCCGGGTCCAGTGATGGTGGTGTTGCCGGTGATACGATTGGTGCCGCCGTTGACGATGAATCCGCCCAGCGTATTGGTGCCCGCTAACGTGAGAACACCGGCATTTCCAGGACTGGTCTGAGTTAATGTGTTATTCGGGCTGGAGACATCCCCGTTGATGGTGACGTTGCCGTTGGTCCGCGTCTCGATGGCGATGTCTGCATTCGCAGTGAGCGGCAGGTTAATGGTCTCGGTAATAAGGGCAGCCGGATTGCCGTTGAAGTTGATGCCTGTGTTTAATCCGAGATTATTTCCAAACAAAGTGAAAGCTCCGGCGGCGGCATCAAAGGTAATGTTGTTGGCCGAAATGCCGGTCAGATCGTTGGTATTGGTCAAGCGCGTGGAGCCGGCAAACGTCAGGCTGGTGGCAAAGACGGGCACGGTGTCATTGTCCCAGTTGCCGGCGGAACTCCAGTTGCCGTCCGTGCCGCCGCCGTCCCAAATGCCGGCGCTGGTTGCCGCCGGGTTTACCACGTCATCCCAAGTTTCGCCCACGCGGACTTCATCGTGCGCCACGGTCGCGCCATTCACAAAAGCGCCAAACGAAAAGCCGTTGAAGGACATGTCCCCTGCGTTTGGCTCGACCAACGTCGGCGAAGCCGGCTCGGTGGCGGACGTGGGATTTTGATAAACCGTCACGGTGTCGTTGCCACCCATGAAATCAATCCGCACCACATAAAAGCTCACCGCCGTGCTGGCCGGTCCAATCAAGGTCTGAGCCGCGGCGGGCGTGCGCAAATAGACGCTGCTGCTGCCGCCGGTGTCGCAACCGACACCGCCCACGCGGCCGCCGTCATTGAGATCGCCGCGATGGAATTCAAACTCGTAGTAGTTGTTATTGGCGATATTTGGCTGCTGCAGGAAGCTGATGTAAATCGTCTTGCCGGCGGCGCCAATATTGCCGTTGCCATCGATGAAACCTTTCTGACCGAAAATTCCGCCCGCCGAGGTGTCCAGATGGCGGCCGGTGCGTGTGCCGTTGGGCGTGAAGGAATAATTGCCGGTGGAGTGCGCGTCGAACCCGCCGGGGGCATTCGCGCCGGCGACGAGACTGGCAGATTGAACGCTGGAACTTCCATTGACGACGCCTTGCCAGGAACCGTTCCAGCCGAAGCCGCCGTTTTGGCCGGTTAAATTGCCATTGCCCGGGGCATAATTGAATCCCTCGTAGGCCATCAAGGCGCCTTGTGTGGTGGCCGGCGCCATTAGTAAAGCGCCCGCTATGGCGGCGCTCCCGATTGCCAGCACCGATTTTATGGTGCGGATCAGGTTGGCGGGTGTGATTGGGTTCGCGGAATAGCGGGATTCGTCCGGCGGGGGGAGTTTTATCACGTTTGGCTCTTTGTTCATGGCAGTTTTGATTTTGGGTTTAGGAATAGGGGGAGAAAATTTGCTCAACGGTCACCGGCGCGCTTCAGCGGATCCCAGTAACGGGAATTGATTAAACCGGCATTGCCGCCGCCTTCCGGATCGGCTTGCGGATTGATGTCGGCGTCTTTTCGCGCTTCGGCATGACCATCCACAAAGACCACATTTCCGTGCCCGTTATGACGGGAAGTATCGACTCCCTCGTATTTGTGGCTGCTGCTGTATTGGTTCATGCAGGCCGTGGGCCACCAGCAGGAGGAACTGAAGTAGCCGGCGGCCGACGGCGCGCTGTCGCAAAACATCAGGGTATCGGTGGCACTTTTGACCGCGGTGATTTTAAACCACCAGGTCGAAACAAAATTGATGCCGCCACAGGTCGTGGACCAAGGCGTGGTCTGGGAATAAAGACCCAGGAAATAGGAGTTGTATCCGTAGCCCACCAAATCCCGGTTGAAAGCCCAATTCCAAACGGTGCCGTCCGGCAACCGTTGCGGACCTGTTATCGCCGGACAATGGAACAAATTGCTTTTTCCGCCGCCATAGGTGACGATCATCGGCCCCCACCAATCAATTCCCCGGGCCGGATCATTGTCCCGATGCGCCGGAAAAACATCGCGATTATCCGCCACGTAAAGTTGATTGAACAATCCGATCTGGCGCAGGTTGTTCATGTCGGTTATCGCAATGGCCTTCTGTTTCGCCTTGGACAACGCCGGCAACAGCATCGCCGCCAAGATGGCGATGATGGCGATGACCACCAACAATTCGATCAAGGTGAAGCCCGTCGATAAAACCAAGCCAAATCTTGCCTGAAAAGTTTTCCGGCTTGGAGACAACCAGCCCAATCCACCCGCCGACGCGCCCCGGCGAATATCGCGGCACGACAACTCGGGTTGAGAAATGCAGACGGGACTCATTGTCACGACACTAGGCCAGAGACGCCCCGGCAAACAAACACAGACTAGACAGCTTTTTACTTTCCTGTTATTACAGATTTGCAATCTGTAACGACAAATCTTCACATGAACGAGGCCACCCGGCACAAGCACCAGGAAATTTCCCGCCATTTATTGACCGAAATTGCCGCCGGAAAATTTGCCGGCACGGGGCGTCTGCCGAGCGAGCTTCAACTGGTCAAACAGTTCAAGGTTTCCCGTCCCACCGTTGCCCGCGCCCTGCGCGATCTGACCGAGAATGGCATTATTGAGCGCCGGGCCGGCTCGGGTTCATATTTGAGCAACAAGACCGGCGCGCCGGCTGCTTCTCGGCAAATCGGTCTGTTGATTCCGGGCCTGGGCACCACGGAAATTTTTGAAATCATTTGCGGTGAATTGGCCGGTTTGGCGCGTCAAAGTGAATACACTTTGCTCTGGGGCGGCTCATCGCATCCGCGTCTGGATCAAGATGGCAGCCGCGATCATGCGCGCGAAATTTGCGAACAGTTCATCGAACGCAACGTGACGGGCGTTTTCTTCGCGCCGTTTGAACTGACCGTTGGGAAAGACGAAATCAACCGTTACATTTCGGATCGGTTCATCGAAGCGGGCATTCCCGTGGTGCTGCTGGACCGCGATTTGGCGCCGTTCCCGCACAGCGGGCACTTCGATGTCGTGGGCCTGGACAACGTCGCCGGCGGTTATCTGATCGCGGATCATTTGATCAGGCTGGGCTGCCAGCGGATTGGATTTGTGAACCGACCGCTCTCGGCGCCCACGGTGGAACGGCGGATTGCGGGAGCGCGAGAAGCCCTTGAACATCACAAAATGGAGGTTTATCCGAACTGGATTCAGAATGGCGATCCGCAGGAAGAGAAATTCGTCTGCTCCGTGATGGCCGGCAAACGATGGGACGCGCTCATCTGCGCCAACGACCTGACTGCGGCGCAATTGGTTCGCACGCTGGAGAAGAATCGCTTCAAAGTTCCGCACGACGTGCGGGTGGTGGGTTTCGACGATGCCAAATACGCCACGCTGGTCAGCGTGCCGCTGACGACCATCCAGCAACCTTGCCGGGAAATCGCGCTGGTCGCTTTTCAAACCATGTTGAGCCGGATTGCCAATCCGACTTTGCCCCCGCGCAACATCCAACTCCCGCCGCGTCTGGTGGTGCGGGAATCCTGCGGCGCCTATCTGCCCCGCCGGGCTTCGGCTTCGAAGCGATGAACAAAGGTGTTTTTTTTCATGGTTGGCGGGTGGGCAACATTTGAATGAAAAAATTTGTTCCCGGCGGCGGCTTGATCACTTGCAAACAATAATTCGCATTCCGGTCCGGCACCCAAATTTGCATCGAACAATGAACCCAACCGGAATTGGACAGAAAGCCCTGGGCGGATTCGCCGTCGCGCCCTGGGGCATCAATGACGGATCGCACCAAACCCGTGCCGGCGCATTGGTCATTCTCAATGTGGTGGAAAAACTATTGATTGCGGCCGAAGCCATCATGCCAGCCAGGCCCGAGATCATGGCGATCACGATGATGCCCGGATGAATTGAATGCCTTTTCATATCATTGTCGGACGAAACACTTCGGACGTTGCTCCCGACACGACAAAAATGAATTGGAGACTCCGATAACCGAGCCTTTGCTGGCGGCCTAACATTGAGCTTTACGCGGTCCCCCCCGAGGAACCCATCCCGGCGGCCAGGAGCGACGGCAACGCGGGAACAAACATAGATCGCTTTTCTTTGACGAAAGCTTCAGCCTCGTCTTTCCCGTAAATTTTCTTGTGCAGTTTATCTGGCATTTTAACTGCGAGACCTTTTTACGACCACTTCCACGTCTGCCTTATTCTTGGCGATATTGTTCGCCGGCAGAAATCCGCGCCAGCTCACGCCGGGATAAATGGTCGCGCCGCAGCCGATCACGCTGCCGGGATTCAGCACGCTGTTGCAGCCCACTTCCGCGTTGTCGCCAATGAGCGCGCCAAATTTGCGCAAGCCGGTATCCAGTGGCTTGCCTTCTACCATGAGGGTCACGTTGCCGGGCAGCGACTTGAGGTTGGAGCAGATGACGCCCGCGCCGGTATGTGCCTTGTAGCCCAGAACCGAATCGCCAATGTAATTGAAGTGCGGCACTTGGCAGCCGTTGAAGAGCAGGGCGTTCTTCAGTTCGGATGAATTGCCGATGACGCAGCCGTCGCCGATGATGACGTTTTCGCGGATGTAGGCGTTGTGCCGGATTTGACAATTTTTCCCAATAATGGCCGGGCCTTTGATCATGGCTCCGGGTTCGATCACAGTGCCTTCGCCGATAATCACGCGTTCACCGATCATTGCGCCGGGAAAAGCTTTCGGGGAAGTTTGCCAGGCCACTTTGGCCAGGTAGGCATCAATCTTCTTCAGCGCTTCCCAGGCGTAGTGGCATCCGTCGAAGAGGGCGGCGTGTTCCGTCTGCGCAAGATCAAACAAATCAGCGGCTTTGAACATGACGGCAAATTAAAGCAAAGGATTTCTGCGGCAAGGGAAATGGATGCGCTGAAAGCGGGACACGATCTGCCTGATTGCGGGACACGCGGCGGTTGCCAATGGAGGGTTTGGGCATTTTTGTAAAATGAGATTGGTTTTCCAGAGGATTTTCGCAGACAAATTTTGGTGGAGAAAAGGGCGGATTTGGCTTGGATCGTGCTTAAAAAACAGGGTGAGTCGTCAGCGTCACCCGGCGGTGGCGGTTGAAGCCGCCACATGACGGGCGTGCCGGCGGCGTGATTAAAAGCAAAATATGAATTTTCAATTTCAACCCGCAGGGGGAGTGCCCTCGGCCCGGCCAAATCTGGCTTCGCGCAAGCGGCTGCGTCTGGGGCTCCTGGCGGTGGTCTTTATTCTGGCCGGTGTGGCGTATTGGCAATATCTCCAACGATTGATGCACGGCCCGGCGTCTCATCAAGTGGCGACAGTGGCGGCGGCTTCCGCCAAAGCTGCCACGGCAACTGAAACGGTTGTGAAAACGACAACTGCCACGGGGGTTGCCACCGCGGCGGCATCCACGGCCACGCCCGTGCCGGCAAAGACCCAATCTCCAAGTTCACTGAAGCAAGCGGCCGATGCGGGTGTGATGGCCGTGGCGACGTATTTGGTTGAGTCGGTGAAAAGCCATACGGTCGCGGCTCAACCACAAGTGGCTCCCGTCAGTCCGCCAGCCGTCAAGTCGGCACCGGTCGCTGCGCCGGCGGTCCCGAAACCGGCGCCGTATGTGGTTGCCCAGCCGACCGCCACGCGCCCAACGCTGGTGCATACCCCCGAGGAACGGTTGCGGATGGCGGGTGCGGAAGCGATGGAACAAATGCTGGGAAAAGCCGGCAAGTATCCGGATGCTTATGGTTTTGGCGCTTCGGATTTGTTCAAACAGGCAACCTTGGGTGACCCCATTCCGGTTTATACCATCGAGGAAACCGCCCGGGCGAATTACAAATCGGGTCAGCCGCTCAGGCCGCTGCTCAAGCCGGCGAAAGAATGGGTTTTCCCCGTGCTGGCCGGCAGTCATGTCTGCTGCATGGTTTCGGTCAGCCGCGAGGGCGAAGATTATCTTCCCGGCAACAGCTCCAAAGCGCTGGCGCTGGCCTGGAATAAAATTTCCAAGATGTGGCCGGCAACCGAGGGCTATCATCCCCAGTTGGTGGTCAATCCCGCCATTCCCGGCCATTATTTTACGATTCCCGAATTGCCCACGCCCAACATCACCGACACCGTGCAAATGACCTTGCTGCATCCGTCGCTTTCACCAGCGGACGTGATATTGGCAAGCTGGCGCTGAAGTGCAGGGGGCAAAGTTGACTTCGCCCGGTGGAAAAATTGCGGACGCGGCATGAACTTGTGTTAAACTTGGCGCCATGAAATCTGCCTACGAACTCGCGATGGAACGTTTAAACAAGTCGGCACCGACCGTCAAATTGACCGCCGCGCAAAAGGAACAACTGGCGGAACTGGATTCCCGGTATGCCGCGAAAATTGCCGAGCGTGAAATCGCCTTGAACAGCGCCATTTCCCGGACTGAGGAGGTTGAAAAAGCGGAGGCGTTGCGCGAACAACTCGGGCATGAGCGTCGTCAGTTACAGGGCGAGCTGGAGTCAAAAAAGGAGCAAGTCCGTCGCTTGGCAGTGAAATGAACCGCTTCCGAACCGTTGCGCTTTTGAAGCGCGGAGCAAAAATTCCGGCGAGTGGTGCGCGCGAGAGGACTTGAACCTCCACGCCTTGCGGCACCAGATCCTAAGTCTGGCGTGTCTGCCATTCCACCACGCGCGCACTCAATAAAATCAAGGCTTTCGCAATACATCGGCACTTTATTTTCCATTGCACCCCGTAATTGTTTGTGCAAGCAACACGGAATAAACAGTCCAATCCCCGGAAGCAAGACGAGCATGATCCAGCAACGGAAAATGGCGCCCGTTTCCAAAAGTGCCGCATTTGCTCCAACACATTATTAGCGGCGACTACTTTGGGAAAGCCAAAATGCGACCTCTGAACAAGGTTGGTTGTGTTGTTGGTTTTTGATGTCACTCGGATTTTTCAACGTGAAGATGCCCTGTCCAACTGAAAGCCCGGCGCATTTGCGTCGCGCGGGCGGCGGATGTTGGGCGCAGGATTTTTCATGCCATGCTCAAGTCGGTCAGGCCGTAGCAGTGCTGGAGCAGGCTAGGCCAGCGGTGCCCAGGGCGGACGCCCGATGGTCGCCGGATACATCGTCCGGTCGAGTCGCTCCAGAAATTCATTCGTCGGCGTGGCAAGCCTCAGGCGTCCAAAAGTCCCAGCTATGGGTTGATTGGCGTTTGCCTGGTTCTCTGCCCCGCTCTCAAATTATCCGTTCAAAATCGTTTTGCAGAGGGCTCAAAACACGCGAAAAAACCACCCGCAAAAGCTGATCGGACTCAACTTTCTGGACCAACGAAGTGTTAGTCCAAACATTGGTTTGAGTTTAGGTTTTCGTTGTTTCTTTGTCGTTTCCCAGTGGAAGGGCAAAGCCCGACCGGAGGCCATAACCACCCAGCCAAATATCAAACGAATGACAGAATCCTACTAATAATCTGTCCAGCGTTGGGGGGCAGGTCAAAATCACGGCCCATTGATTGTTGCCCTTCCCCACTGTCGGGAAGACATGAAAACTATTCCCAGTGGGGAAAATCGGCGGGCAGATAGCGCCAAGGGCAGCCGCATTTGACCAGATAAAGAATAGCGTCAATGACCCGGCGCGGACCATTTTATTTTGTCCTGACGCACTCAAATTCGCGCGCCGCTCGCCAGGCGAAATTCCGATGGCGACAGCCCGGTCGTTTGTCGGAATTGGCGTGTGAACGAGCTTTGGTCAGAATAGCCGCAATCCAGCGCAATGGTCGCGATGGCATCGTTCGTCTCGCGCAGCCGTTTCACCGCGGCGTCCATGCGCGTTTTTTGAATGAGCTGACCGGCGGTGATTTGAAACAGTTTGCGAATGCGCTGTTCAAGCTGGTATCCGGACAAACCCGCGCGCGCCGCCAGATCCGCCACGCGCAATGGATCCCCATAATTATCGCGGATAAAACCCACGACTTCCGCCACGGCGGCAAATTCCTCGCCCCGCTCGTTGGCAGTGCCTAAATCGCGCGAAAACCCCACCAACCCGATCACGCGACCGGATTGGTCACGCAACGGCAACTTGTTCGTCAAGCACCAGCCGCGTCCGCCGGAAATATAAAAATGCAGTTCCAATTGATGGAGAATCGCCGCGCCGGAACGCAAAACGTTTTCGTCCTGTGTCCGGTAACTTTCGCCCAATGGTTGGGGAAAAAGCTGATCCGTCCGGCGCCCAATCAACTCGTGTTTATCCCTTAATCCGCAACGTTCCACCAAGGTTTGGTTGACGACCACATATTCGCTGCGTTGGTTTTTGATGAAAAAGACCAAATCCGGGAGATAGTCGAATAGAGCCTCGCCAGTAAACGGCTCGGACAGTTGCGAAAACAACTCAGTCTGTAATTGGGCGGGCGTCATGGGCAAAATTGTTATGCCGAAATTCTAGTCCGCACTGGTTAACGGGACAAGACGACAACCGCGATTGCGCGTATGCTCAATGCCAAGGTGTTCTCATGCGTAAAATAACAATCATTGATTCGCACACTGGCGGCGAGCCGACCCGCATCATCGTCGCGGGCGGGCCTGATCTGGGCACCGGCCTGATCGCCCGGCGGCGCGACAAGTTTCAGCGGGAATTCGATCAATTCCGCTCGGCCGTCACCAACGAACCGCGCGGATCAGATGTGATCGTTGGCGCGCTGCTCGTGGAACCTGAAGATAAAACCTGCGTCACCGGGGTGATTTTTTTCAATAACGTCGGCTATCTCGGCATGTGCGGTCACGGAACCATCGGCTTGATGGTCACGCTGGCGCACCTGGGACGAATCCAGCCGGGCGCCCACCGCCTCGAAACGCCGGTGGGCATTGTCACCGCCACCTTGCACGCCCATGGCGAAGTTTCCGTGGCCAATGTGACCAGTTGGCGCGCCAGGCAAGCCGTTTCCGTGGAAGTTCCCGGCATCGGTCCCGTGACCGGCGACGTGGCCTGGGGTGGAAACTGGTTTTTTCTGATTGAAAATCATCCGCTGGAAATCAAGTTGACCAACGTTGATGCGCTAACTGACTTCTGCTGGCGGGTGCGTCAGTCGGTCAATTCACAAGGTTATCCGGAAGTGGATCATGTGGAACTGTTCGGTCCGCCCAGCACCCCTGGCGCGCATTCCAAAAATTTTGTCCAATGTCCCGGCAAAGCTTACGATCGCTCTCCCTGCGGCACCGGAACCAGCGCCAAACTGGCGTGTCTCGCCGCCGAGGGAAAACTGTGCGAGGGTGAGACGTGGATTCAAGAAAGCATTCTCGGCAGCCACTTTCGTGCTGCTTTCAAATGGCAGGATCAATCCGCCGGAAAAATTACCCCCGTCATCACCGGCACGGCGTTTGTGAATGCCGAAGCCACGCATCTGCTGAATGAGGCTGATCCATTTTGCTGGGGCATTCGCGGGTGAGCCAGAAACCAGACATCATCATCGTTGGCGCCGGCATCGTTGGCGCCGCTTGCGCCATGGAGTGCGCCCGGGCCGGATTGCGCACGCTGGTCTTGGAGCGCGAGTGCGTGGGCGGTGGCACCACGGCCGCCGGCATGGGCCATATCGTGGCAATGGATGACTCCGAAGCGCAATTTGCACTCACCCGTTACTCTCGGAATCTTTGGATCCAGATGCGTCCGCAATTGCCAGAGGAAGCGGAATATGATCCATGCGGCACTTTATGGGTGGCGGCGGATGATGAGGAAATGACCGAGGTGCGGCGCAAACAAAACTTTTTTGAACAACGCGGTGTTCGCGTGGAAATGTTGGATTCAGATGGTGTGGCCAAAGCCGAACCCCAACTGCGCCCGGGTTTGTCGGGCGGTTTGCTCGTGCCTGACGATGCGGTCGTCTATCCGCCGTGTGCCGCGAAATTTTTTTTAGACCAGGCCCGAACCTTGGGAGCAGAAATAAAAATGGGCGTCGCTGCAACCCACTTGTTGCCTGAAGGCGGCGTGCGTCTGGCCGATGGCACTCATCTATCCGCTGACCGTGTGATAAATGTCGCCGGGCCTTGGTCACCGGAATTGATGCCGGGCGTGCCCGTGCGCAAACGCAAAGGCCACCTGGTTATCACGGATCGCGCCCCGGGCTTTGTGCGCCATCAAATCGTCGAATTGGGCTATCTCAAAAGCGCGCATTCCGTAAGCAAAGATTCCGTGGCATTTAATGTTCAACCGCGCAAGACCCAGCAGGTGCTCGTCGGCTCTTCCCGCCAATTTGATGCCGCCAGCACCGAGGTGGACCACGCTATTTTAAGCCGCATGTTGAGCCGCGCCGGCGAATACCTGCCCGGATTGAACGACCTCGTCGCCATTCGCACCTGGACGGGACATCGCCCCGCCACGCCGGACAAACTGCCGCTCATCGGCCCGAGCCTGTTCAGTGATCGCATCTGGCTGGCAACCGGCCACGAAGGACTGGGCATCACCACTTCGCTTGGCACGGGCCGTTTGCTGGCAGACTTGCTTTTGGGCCAGCCAACGGAAATCCCTTCGGAACCATTTTCACCTTCCCGCTACGCCAATGGAGCTTCGCATCATGAGTGAATCGATTCAGCTCAAGGTCAATGGCAAAACAGTTTCCGTCAGTCCAGGAACGGTCGTGGCCGCGGCCATTGCCAGTGCGGATGAAAGCAGCTTCCGACGTTCAGTCTCGGGAAAACCACGCGGACCGCTTTGTGGCATGGGACTTTGCGGAGAATGTCGCGTGACGATCAATGGTCGTCCAAGCTGCCCGAGCTGCCAGACTTTGTGCGAACCCGCAATGGAGGTGCGAACCGATGCCTGACCGCCGCCTTCAATTTGACATTGTCATCGTTGGCGCCGGTCCGGCGGGACTGGCCGCCGCCTGCGCTGCATCTGAATGCGGCCGCAAAGCCGCTTTGCTGGAAAGCGCTCCGTGGATTGGCGGCCAAATCTGGCGCGGCGAGGAAGCCCATTTCGCAAACACCCAAGCCCGATATTGGATCAACCGCGTTCGCAAATCTGGCGCCACCTTATTGACGGGCACCAATGTGATAGCCGCCAATACACCAATCACTTTGCTGGCCGAACAACCCCATGGTGCCGTGGAAATTCAGTGGAGAAAATTAATTCTGGCCACCGGTGCCCGCGAATTATTTCTCCCGTTTCCAGGCTGGACGTTACCGGGCGTATTCGGGCCAGGCGGACTTCAAGGCTTGGTCAAAAACGGCTGGCCCGTCGCCGGCAAAAAGGTCGTGATCGCCGGAACAGGGCCATTGCTTTTGGCCGCAGCGGATGGCTTGAAAAAGCACGGAGCCAGAGTGGTCCTGATTGCCGAACAAACCCGGAAATCACATGTAGCGGAACTGGGTTTGACCTTGCTGGCCTATCCGGGAAAGGTTTTGCAAGGCGCCGCCTTGAAAGCCCGTTTGTTGGGCGTGCCGCAGCGCTATGGCGTTTGGCCGGTGCGCGCATTGGGATCAGATCACGTTCGCGTCGTCGAGTTGACCAATGGACGGGATACTTGGACCGAAAATTGCGATCAGCTCGCCTGTGGTTTTCATCTGGTGCCCAACGTCGAACTGCCAATCACGTTTGGCTGCGACTTGCGGAACGGATTTGTTAAAGTTGATCACTGGCAAATGACAAGCGTTGCCGATGTTTTTTGCGCGGGGGAACCCACCGCCATCGGTGGCGTGAATGCCGCTCTCGTTGAAGGTCAGATTGCCGGTTATGCAGCCAGTGGACAATTGGAGAAGGCTGAGCGCTTATTCAGTCAGCGCGCCACCCACCAAACCTTTGCTCAAGCACTGGACAAAACTTACGCACTGCGTGATGAGTTAAAAGGCATCACTACGGACGATACGATTTTCTGTCGTTGTGAGGATGTGACTTTTGCTCGCGTGAAGCAGCACCGTTTTGGTCGTGAAGCCAAATTGCAAACGCGCTGTGGCATGGGCATTTGTCAGGGGCGCATTTGCGGCGCGGCGGCGAAAATTATTTTGGGCTGGGAACAATCATCCGTGCGCCCACCAGTCCATCCGGCGCGAATAAACAGTTTAACAACCCACAACCAAGCACACTGATAGAGATATGAAAATGAAATGGACCGGCGTCATCCCCGCGATGACCACAGCATTCAACCCGGATTACAGCGTCAACCACGCCTTTATTGACCGCCACGCGCAATGGCTGATTCAAAACGGCTGTAGTGGCATTGTCGCTCTTGGCTCGCTCGGCGAAAGCGCAACGTTGCGATTTGATGAAAAGGTCGCGATTTTAAAAACCTTGGTAACGACGCTCGGCAACCAAGCGCCCGTCGTCGCAGGCATCGCCGCCCTGAGCACAATGGAAGCGGTGGAACTAGCGCAAGCCGCCGAAAGCGTTGGCTGTTCCGGCCTGATGGTGCTGCCGCCGTATGTTTACACGAGTGACTGGCGCGAAATGAAGTCCCATCTGCAACCGGTTTTACGCGCGACCAAATTATCGTGCATGCTCTACAACAATCCGGTTTCTTACAAAACGGATTTTCTGCCCGCACAAATTGCCGAACTCGCGGCGGCACACGACAACCTGCACGCGGTCAAGGAATCCAGCGCAGACATCCGTCGCGTGACTGCGCTGAAAGCGCTGCTGGGCGAACGGTTAAAATTGTTTGTGGGTGTGGACGATTTGATTGTAGAAGGCGCGCGTGCCGGTGCCACCGGTTGGATCGCTGGCTTGGTAAACGCTTTCCCTAAAGAGTCTGTGGCTCTTTATCAACACGCCATGCGCGGAGAAACCAAAGCCGCCAACGAACTTTACAAATGGTTTTTACCGCTGCTTCGCATGGACACGGTCAACAAGTTCGTCCAGCTTATCAAGCTGGTGCAGCAAGAAGTCGGCATGGGGCACGAACGCGTCCGCGCGCCGCGCTGTGTGTTGGCCGGCGCCGAACGCCAGGCCGCCCTGGCTACGTTGAAAATAGCCCTGCTCAAACGTCCCAAAGTGAAAATTTAAATTTATTGGCATATGAAACTTGAAGGTCTTTCCATTCTCGGACAACGCAGAGCAGCCGCCACCGGCAAACCCAAAGCCGCCATTAATCCGGCAACCGGTGAGGCCATCGGACCCGATTATTATTGGGCCACGCTGGCCAATGTAGATGAGGCGTCAAATCTGGCAATGAATGCGTTTGTCAAATTCAGGGTATGGCCGGCCAAACAGCGGCAGGCATTCCTGAATCGCATCGCCGAATTACTGGAAGCCAATGCCGCCGAAATCGTGGCGCGCGGCAATCTGGAAACCGCCCTGCCCGCAGCCCGACTGCAAGGCGAGTTGGCCCGCACCTGCTTTCAACTGCGTTTTTACGGCGAAGCCGCCGCCAGTGGACTGATCACTTCGGCCCGCATTGACCATGCCGATCCCCATCGCAAGCCGCTGCCCAAGCCGGATCTTCGATCGATGATGGTGCCGCTGGGACCGGTGGTTGTCTTCAGCGCGAGCAATTTTCCTCTGGCTTACTCGGTAGCCGGCGGCGATACGGCCTCGGCTTTCGCCGCGGGTTGTCCGGTGATCGTAAAACCCCACCAAGGCCACCTGGGCACTTCTGAAATCGTCGGCCTGCTCATTCAGCAAGCCGCGGGAGAGCACAATGCGCCCGATGGTGTTTTCTCCATGTTGTATGGCGATGGCCGCGATGTCGGAATTGCTTTGGTCAAACATCCGCATGTCAAAGCGGTTGGCTTTACCGGCTCCCGGCAGGGCGGCCGAGCGTTGATGGATGCGACCGCTTCACGACCGGAACCAATTCCGGTTTACGCGGAAATG
>JAKALA010000084.1 GCA_021813325.1 bacterium
AAGGACGGCACGTCGGCTTGTTCCTGTTTCATCCAGTTCCTTTCGTTGAGGGTTGCTGTCGTTCTCGGATGAGGAACCAATGCCACTCCCTTTCTCAAATCCCGGGGGCAGTGTCAAGATGCGCCCCTTCTGCGCTGAACCGAAGCATTTTGGTTGCACTTGAATTGTGGCGGAGACATGATGGCGGACGAATTATGCTTGCGTATCTCTTGGTGGCAATCGGCGGCGCCATCGGCAGCGTTGCCCGATTTGGCATCGGCGGTTTGGTTTCGCAAAAATTTGGGGAAACATTTCCACTGGGCACGCTCGTGGTCAATATTGCCGGATCGTTCATCATCGGCTTTGTCGCCGCGCTGGCCAGCCCCGAAGGCCGGCTCAGTCCGCAATCCCGCGTGATCACCACGCAATTGGTCATGACCGGTGTGTGCGGCGGCTTCACGACGTTTTCCTCCTTCAGCCTGCAAACCCTCAATCTCTTGCACGATGGCGAATGGCTTTACGCCGGAGGAAATATTTTGCTCTCGGTGATCTTGTGCCTGATCGCCACATGGCTGGGTTTCATGCTCGGCACCGCCCTCAATTCCACGAAATGAATAGTCATTGCCACAGAGACACAGAGGCGCAGGGGAAAAATATTCCCTTTTTCAGTGTTCTCTGTGGCTCTGTGGCTGAAATAAATTATGCAAATACCCACTGACGCCGTTCTGCTCCGCATCTTCCTTGGCGAAAGCGATCGCTGGGAGCACCAACCCCTTTATGAAGCCATTGTGTTGAAAGCGCGCGAACTGCACTTGGCGGGTGCGACCGTGCTGCGCGGCCCGATGGGCTTTGGCAAAGCCAGTCGTCTGCACACAGCCAAAATTCTCCGGCTCTCAATGGATCTGCCGCTGGTCATCGAAATCGTGGACAGCGAGGAAAAGATTCATGCGTTTTTGCCCACCCTCGATCAAATGATGGGAGGCGGACTGGTCACGCTGGAAAAAGTGAAAGTCCTGCATTATCGGTCAGGCGAAGCCAGATCCTGAACCTGGTTTCGTTGATTTTTCTCAGACTTTTCCCGCTTGATTTTATTATCGCTCAAAATAAAGTCCCGCCATGTTAACACGCCTGCTGGCTATTGAGAACCTCGGGGGGTGGCTTCCCCCAAAGTGTGGTGACTGGAAATGAATCTCGTCATAAGTCACAAGCAATGTGCTCGTCCGCTCAATATAGATTTTCCAATCAAGTAGAAATTCTGCCACAATGACCGCATCCGAATATAAGGTCTTCGCTGATCAAATTGCCGCGGAAGCGAAAGTCGAAAACGGAATACATAGGTATTTTTTGATGCACCGCGACCGGCTTTGGCAAACAGCTACTCACTTTAACCTCTGGAATTTGCACAGCCAGTCCATCTTGGAAATTGGCCCATTCTACAGCTACACGCCTTTCATTCTTAAAGCTCAAGGCAACCACGTCCAGGTCGTAGAGGGCGATGATCCAGTTGTTTTTCCACTACAGGAACTCTATCAAGCCCGCGACATCCATTTCCAGCTTTGTGATTTGGCTGAAACTTTCGGTCCACCTGCCGCATTGCAAGGCACCCTGCCTTTTGCTGATAAACAGTTCAACCTCATTTGCTGCTGGGAAACCATGGAGCATTTCAATTTTAACCCCGTCGGCTTTGTGCGCGATTTGCATCGGCTGCTCAAGCCTGGGGGAAGAGCTTTCGTCACCGTGCCCAATGTTGCCGAATTGGAAAACCGGCTGAAATTGCTCATTGGCAAAAGCATTTACATGCCGGTGGAAAATTTCAATGACTACCACGATTTCAGGTCCAACCGGCCGTTTATGGGATTTCATTGGCGGGAATACAATTTCATTGGCGGGAATACACTCTGGCAGAGATTGTCCAGTTGTTTCAAACCCAAGGTTTCAAAATCACCTCGGCACAGCATCTGCAAACATTCCAAAACCGAGATCAACTTTCGTCGGCCCGACAACTCAAACGTAACGTCGCCAGGTTGATTACCAGGGTCTTTCCTGCAACCGGCAACTTGTGCGCTCTTGTTGCCGAAAAATAATAAATCACTCATCCAGCAGCCCAAAATTGAATTGTCCCCCCCGCTGTTTCCCGGCAACCTGTGCGCCCTATGCAGCAAGTGAATCTTGGTATGATTGGCGGCGGCACGGTTGGCAGCGGCGTTTTCCACGCCTGGCAGACCAATGGCGGCCTGATGGCCGCGCGCCTCGGCGTGAAGCTGGTTTTCCGCAGGGTGGCGGTCAAGTCCTTCGACGAGCCGCGTCCTTACCCGATTGCCCGTGAGTTGCTGACCACCGACTGGCAGGAGGTCGTCAATGATGCCGAAATTCATGTGGTGATCGAATTGGTCGGCGGCACAGGCATCGCCAAAACCATGGTGCTGGCCGCGCTGGCCAGGGGGAAAACTGTGGTGACTGCCAACAAGGCGTTGCTCTCGGCTCACGGCAAGGAATTGTTTGCGGCAGCCGCCAAGTCCGGAGCCAATTTGTATTACGAAGCGAGCGTGTGCGGCGGCATTCCCATCATCAAATCGCTGCGCGAAGGTTTCGTGGCTAATCAGTTTCCGGCGATCTATGGCATCGTCAACGGCACGTGCAATTACATCCTGTCGCGGATGAAAGCGGAAGGCGCTGAGTTCGCCGATGTGCTCGCCGATGCGCAAAAGCACGGTTATGCGGAGACGCCGCCGGATTTGGACATCGACGGATTTGACGCGCAACACAAGATTGGCATTCTCGCTTCGCTCGCGCACGGCTTTTGGGTGGATCACCATCAAATCCATACCGAAGGTATCCGCGACGTTTCCAAGATCGACATGGAATTCGCCGAAAAGCTGGGTTACACCATCAAATTACTGGGCATCGCCAAGCAGATTTCGGCTAAAAAGCCTGGCGTCCAGGTTTCAGTTTATCCCACGCTCATTCCAAATGCGCATGTGCTGGCCAGCGTTAACGGCGTGTTTAATGCCTGTTTCGTCCAGGGCGACATTGTGGGGGACACGTTGTTTTACGGACGCGGCGCGGGCAAAGACGCCACCGCCAGCGCCGTGTTGAGCGATGTGGCCGATGCCGCGCTTGATTTGAAGAACAACGCCAAAACCCGGGTGTTGCCGTTCGTGGCGCACGCCTGGAACGGACGCGTGGTGCCCATGGACGACATTGTTTCGCGCTACTACGTTCGCTTCAGCGTGGTGGACAAGCCGGGTGTGCTCGCGAAGATTTCCGCCATTTTTGCCGCGGCGAAAATCGGCATTTCATCGGTCATCCAACCCGAAGGGCATGCCGGTGAAAGCGTGCCGCTGATTCTGATGATCCACGATGCCTCCAACGCCGCCATGCGCAAGGCGCTGGCCAAAATCTCGCGATTGCCGGTGGTGAAGGCAAAACCCGTCATGTTCCGCGTGGAAAGCTTTGACTGATGCCCACCATTTTATTTTCCAGCACCAACGGCCAGGCGCCCGCCGTCAATTTGCGCGAGGCGTTGCTGCGCGGCCAGGCACCGGATCGCGGGCTTTATCTGCCCATGGAATTTCCCCGGCTGACCTGGCAGGAAATGGCGGCCTTTGCCAAGCTGCCGTATCACGAGATTGCGTTTCGGGTATTGTCCAAATTTACCGATGGCTTGGTTCCTGATGATGAACTCTCGGCCATGTGCCGCGCGGCTTATAATTTTCCCGTGCCGTTGGAGGTGTTCAATGTTCGTATCTTCCTCATGCGGCTGGACCAGGGACCGACGGCGTCTTTCAAAGATTTCGCCGCGCAGATGATGGCGCGGCTGTTTGGCCGCTTTTTGCGTGAAGACGGCAAACAAGTGACCATTCTCACCGCCACCAGCGGCGACACCGGCTCGGCGGTGGCGCACGCCTTCCATAACATTCCCGGCGTGCGCGTCATCGTGTTGTTTCCGCAGGCGGAAGTCAGCGAAAGCCAGCGCAAGTTGATGACCACGCTCAAGGACAACGTCCGCACCGTGGCCATTGACGGCAAGTTCGACGATTGCCAGGCGATGGTGAAACAAGCGTTTGCCGATCCGGATCTCAAACATATTTCACTGTCCTCGGCCAACTCGATCAACATCGGTCGTTTGCTGCCGCAGAGCGTTTATTATTTTTACGCCGCCTCGCGGGTGGCGTTGGCGGGGGAACCGGTGGTGTTCTCCATTCCCAGCGGCAATTTTGGCGATATGATGGGCGCAGTGGTGGCGCGCGAAATGGGCTTGCCGGTGCGAAAAATTGTCGCCGCCGTCAACGACAATGACGCGTTTCCAAGATTACTGGCCAGCGGCAACTATGAAAAAGTCGTGCCGTCGCGCGACTCGCTTTCCAACGCCATGAATGTCGGCCATCCGAGCAATCTGGCGCGGCTGGTGGCCGTTTACGGCGGCCAGATGGATGAGACCGGTCGGATTCATCGGCAGCCCAATCTGGCGGCCATGCGGCGCGACATTTTTTCATCCTCCATTTCCGATGCGCGCACCGTGGTGGGCGTGCGCGAATTCTGGGATCAATTTCAATTGCTGCTCGAACCGCACGGCGCGGTGGCGTGGCAGGGTTTTTTGGATTGGGTGGCCACGGAACCGCTGGGCAACTCGCCCGCCGTCATCGTGGAAACGGCCAATCCGGCCAAATTTCCCGAGGAAGTCCAGAAGGTGGTCGGCTGGGAGCCGGACGTGCCCAGCAACATGCTCGCGTCCTTGAAACTGCCGGAGGATTACGACCGGATGAGCGCGGATTACGCGACGTTCAAGCGTTACTTGCTCGCTCGGCATTGAATTGCCGATCGCGCTGATTCATGGCGTGGCGTTTTACGGTGATGGGCGCAATAGGCCGAATGCGGTGTGGTTGACGACACGAAGCGGGATTGACAGAAAAACGCCGTTTTGATTGCCTGGAGTCCTAAACTCAAAAGAAGCACGGGAATTCAGCACGCGAGGAATCGAATGTTGTTCATCGTGGGATCCGGCTTTCGTTCAAAACAAGGTTTCTTTCGCGGGGGCTTTTTGGCTAAATAACGCCCGTGAAAATTCTCGGCATCATTCCCGCGCGCTACGCTTCCACCCGCTTTCCCGGCAAGCCCCTGGCTTTGATTGCCGGCAAGCCTCTCATTCAGCATGTGGTTGAACAATGCCAGAAGGCCGGAACGTTGAGTGAAGTCATCGTGGCCACCGACGACACGCGGATCTGGGAGGTCGCCCAAAACTTCTGCCGGGTGGAAATGACGCGGGTGGATCATCCCAGCGGCAGCGACCGGATTGCCGAGGTGGCGGAACGCTGTGGCGGCGATGCGGTGGTCAACATCCAAGGCGATGAGCCGATGATGGATCCCGCGGTGATTGAAGCCGTGGCCAAGGCCTTGGAACATAATGAAGTTTCCACCGCCGCCACCCCCATCAAGGAGACTGCCGAACTGGACAACCCCAATGTCGTAAAAGTCGTTGTCAACACGGCGGGCCGCGCGTTGTATTTTTCCCGGCGCACAATTCCGTATTTGCGCGAGGCCGCCAGCCGTCCGGGGTCGGAACAGTTGGCGGCGTTTCCTTTTTTGAAGCATCTCGGCATTTACGGTTACCGGCGGGAAACATTGTTGCGGCTGGTGAAATTTCCCGTGTCGCCACTGGAACAGGCGGAAAAGCTGGAGCAATTGCGCGCGCTGGAAAATGGCATCAACATCGCCGTTGTGAAAGTGGATTACGACAGCGTGGGCGTGGACCTGCCCGGAGATGTGAAGCGCGTGGAAGCGATTTTGAAGATGGCCTTGCCTCGAATTGGTGGACAAGTGTTGGGTGATTGTGTCAGCTAAACGCACGACACGCCATGAACACTGAAAACCAAGAACGGCGCAAATACAAACACGACGACGAGTCCTTCAAGCGGAATGCCGTGGAGCTGTGGCGCCAAGGCGGCAAATCCGTTGAGCAGATCGCCCGCGATCTGGGCATCAGCACCCCAAGCCTCAAGCAGTGGAAGAAGCAACTGGCGGCCTTGCCCGCCACCGGGCCGGGACCACGCTCGCCGCAACAACACGAAGAGGAGAACCGCCGACTCAAGCGCGAGCTGCAACAGGTCAGCCGCCAGCGGGACATCCTCTCGGCCGACGGGAGCGTTTCGAGTCTGTAAAAGCCATGAGCAACGATTACTCCATTGACGAGCTGTGCGAGGCGTTCGACGTTTCGCGCAGCGGGTATCACGCCTGGGCCAGCCGCCCACCCTCGGCACGGGATCAGGCCGACACGCAACTGCTGCCCTTGATTGTCACGGCCCCCGGAAGGAATACGGCAAGTCCCCGCGTGGTGCGCTGGCTGCGCCAGCACAGCCAAGCGTTGCAGCCGGCAACGGATTGGCCGCTTGATGCGGCAAATGGGCTTGTCTCATCGGCCTCATCGGCGTTTCAAACCCATGAGTTTGACCGACGGCATCGCTCACGCGAACACGAGTTCAGCGCCGGACAGGTTTTCCCGTAAAGGACAGGTCATGTCCTTAACGATTTTGGGACGGGTTGAACGAGTTTACAGCGGGAGCAAAGCTCCCGAGCCAGCAACACCGGTCGCGCCACAATGGCGCACGGGTATGTGCGGCAAAGACTCAAGCTGTTTGCTCCTGTCGGGGTTCTCTCCTCGCCCCCGATAGCCGATCAGTTTGCCCGCCATGTCGTGCAGTGGAATGGCCACCCGACACTTGAGCATTCCGCGTCCGCAGTATCCATTCCTGTCCAAGGAAGAAATGGAAAAACTGTTCGTGCGTCACGAACTTCACGCGCGGATCAACCTGTAACTCATCGAACGGACGGCAGCCGCCCGCCGATCCACCGCGCGCAACGAGCAGGCCAGCTTTTCAGCCACCTGTTTTCTCCGCAGTAACGATTCATTTTGATTTTCCATGTTCATGGCCTTTCCTATTCTTCTATTAATGCGTCTTTAATTTCTTCATCCCTCGCGCTTTCTTCTGGCATAGCCTTCGTATATTCCCGGTAAACCGCATTGTGATCCGCCGTGACGTTAAATTGGTCCAGCCACTCTGCTATTTCCCGAAACGTGAGTTTTTTCTCGTCCCGAAGAACCCTGATGGCGTTATGGTAATCAGCCAAAGGACGTTTGATTGGCTCGCCCATCGCTGCAACGAGTATTAACGCCGCGTCCTCGACTTGCTTATTTATTGCAAACCTCATATCGAATTTGTTTACATAATAGAAATATGCCCACAACATTAAATGTCTCATGGTGTTTGACCAAAAAATCCGCCAAAAACACAGGCACGGTTGTGCGCTCTTCAACTGGCTCCAATTGCTGGCCGCAAGGAAATGATCCCATTATTTATCTTCATGCCCGGCTTGGTAAGGGCGGGTTGGAAACAATCAAACGCGCCGGAACCAGCTCGCAGACTCCGATAATATCATTGTCACCAAAGGATTGTTTGTATGTTGGCGAACGCAAAAGTGAGACGGATTTCAGAAATGGATTTCAAGGTGCCTCCCGCTACAAATGGTTGAAGGATTTGGGGCCAGGACAGAACTTGATAAGCCTGATCTTCCGTCTTGGTGGAAACCAATATAAAGATTCGGGGACGGGAAAAAATCGGGATCGGCAGTCGTTGGAATTCATTTTGGTCTGGCATTACCTTCAAAAATACAATGCGGATTTTTTTACCGGGAGCACCTCCGGTCGTCCTGGCTGCCTGAAATTTGTCGGCGGCTATCAATTCTCGTCCCCGCTGCTGCGTTCAACGATTTATTCGCACCGCGATCAAATTGTTCAAAAAGTTAATGCGCTTTGGGGGATTTGAGCCACCCCTTTGATTTGCGCCCCGCCGCCGCTTTGCTTACGCTTCCGCAAAATTTTTCATGCCCACGCTCAACTGGATTGGCAAGGACGCCGTGGTGAACCATCACCAGCACGTCCCCTTTCATCTGCTCAAGGACGTGCCGGAACTCGCCGCCGGCGATCCCGGCGGCGGCAACCTTATCGTGCACGGCGACAATCTGGTGGCGCTCAAGGCGCTGCTCCCGCACTACGCCGGCGCGGTCAAGTGCATCTACATTGACCCGCCCTACAACACCGGCAACGAAGGCTGGATTTACAACGACAACGTCTCCAGCCCCGTCATGCGCCAATGGCTCGGCCAGGTCGTCGGCAAGGAAGGCGAAACCCTCGACCGCCACGACCGCTGGCTCTGCATGATGTATCCCCGCCTCGCCTTGCTCCGCCAATTCCTCCGCGACGACGGCGCAATTTTTATCAGCCTCGACGACAATGAAATTTCCTCGCTACGGTTTTTAATGGATGAAATATTTGGAGAACAAAATTTTATCGCGACTTTCGTTTGGCAAAAACGCGCCTCGCCAGACAACGATGAAACATTTGCAACTGCAATCCACGATTACGTCGTTTGCTATGCGAAACAAAAATCCACTTGTGTTTTTAACCGACTCCCAAGAACAGATGAAGCGGATGCCCGTTATGAAAATCCTGATAACGATCCGCGCGGTGTATGGACTTCGAGCGATTTAACTCGCCGTGAATATCGCGCGCATGATTTTTATCCGATAAAACTTCCGAGCGGTCGGGAAGTTTTGCCAGCGGCAGGCAGAAGCTGGTCCGTGCCCAAAGAAAATTTTGAAACGATGATGAAAGACAACCGCATCTGGTTCGGCCCGCGCGGAGATTCAATGCCTCGACGCAAACGCTTTTTGACGGAAGTTTCTTCGGGAATTGTTCCGACGACTTGGTGGACAAAAGATATGTTTGGCGATAACCAAGCGGCCAAACGCGAAGTGCGGATTTTATTTCCAGATATTGACGACATTTTTGCGACGCCAAAACCCACAGAACTTGTTGAACGCATTTTGCAAATCGCCACAAACTCCGGCGATTTGATTTTGGATTCGTTCGCCGGCAGCGGCACGACCGGCCACGCGGTTTTGAATTTGAACCAACAGGACGGCGGCC
Organism: bacterium; assembly: GCA_021813325.1. Taxonomy (GTDB): domain Bacteria; phylum Verrucomicrobiota; class Verrucomicrobiia; order Limisphaerales; family UBA11358; genus UBA11358. The sequence goes on from JAKALA010000084.1 coordinate 8,963, forward strand.
ACCGCAAATTCATTCTCGTGGAAATGGAAGCCAACATCGCCCGCAACATCACCGCCGAACGCGTCCGCCGCGTCGCCCTCGGCCACACCAACGCCAAAGGCGAAAAAGTGGAAGGCCTCGGCGGAGGCTTCCGCTTCTGCGAACTCGGCGAGCCGTTGTTTGACGAGGCCGGCAAAATCCGCGCCGCCGTAAAATTCGCCGACCTCGCGCGGCACGTTTATTTCACCGAAACCGGCGAGCCGCTCCGCGATTGTGTAGGAGACGACGTAAGGAGTCTCACTTCAAAAACAAACGAGAAAAGTCAGAGACTCCTCACGTCGTCACCTACCAGAAAAAATTCGCCGTTGCTCGGCGTCCACCAGGGCCGCGCCGTGGCGCTGCTGTTCAACGGCATTTTGAAGGACAAATCCGTGGACGGCGGCAACGCGCTGACGCAGGCCACGCTGGGCCTTTTGCGCGCGGCGTGCGCCGGCCAGCCGGTCGAGCGGCTGGTGGTCTATGGCACGTCGCAACGCCTGAGCGCCGCGCGGTTGAAGCGCGAAGGCATCACGTTCAAACAAATCCCCTACAGCATCCGCATCGCATGAACGAGCAATACGGCCACAAAGGTTATCAGGACAAGGTGATTGAATCGCTGGCGCGGTATCTGCGCCGCTGCCGCGAGGTGAACGATCCGGCGCGGGCGTTCGCGGAAATCACGGGCGAACTCTGGGGCGCGGCGCATCCCTACAACCAGATTCACGAACTGGGCAACGGCGAGAAAATGCCGCTGGACATGCCGTTCGTCTGTTTGCGCGTGCCCACCGGCGGCGGCAAAACGGTGCTTGGCGCGCGGACGGTGAAAATTTTCCGCGATGAATTGCTGGACACGGAGCATCCGCTGGCGCTCTGGCTCGTGCCGAGCGACGCCATCCGCGAGCAGACGCTGCGCGTGATGCGCGACCGGCGGCATCCGCTCCGGCAGTTGCTGGACGAGGAACTGGGCGCGGTGGAAATTCTGGACGGCAACGAGGCGCTAAACGTGCAGCCGGCGGTGTTGAACGGCGGCTGCGGCGTCCGCTGGTGTTCGTGGACGAGGCGCACAACGCGCGGACGGCGTTGAGCATGGAAGTGCTGGAACGGTTTCAGCCGCGCGCGATTCTGGAGCTGACGGCCACGCCGGAACTGGACGACAACCCGAGCAACGTGCTGCACAGCGTTTCCGCCGCCGAGCTGAAGGCGGACAAGATGATCAAGCTGCCCATCGTGCTGGAGGCGTTGAGCGGTTTCAAAGAGGTGATGGCGAGCGCCATCGCCATGCGCGGCGAACTGGATCGGGAGGCGGCGCTGGAAAAATCAGCAACGGGCGAATACATCCGGCCGATTTTGCTGATTCAGGCCGAGCCGCATGACCAGGACCGGCCGGACGCGCTGACGGTGGAGGTGATCGAAGCGGCGTTGCGCGAGGAGCATTTCATTCCCGAAAAGGAAATCGCCGTCGCCACCGGCAAGGAGCGCGGCTTGGAAGGCGTGGATTTGAACGCGGAAACCTGCCCGATCAAATATGTCATCACGCAATCGGCGTTGAAGGAAGGCTGGGATTGTCCGTTCGCGTATGTGCTTTGCTCGGTGGCGAACCTGCGCAGCGCGACGGCGGTGGAGCAGATTTTGGGGCGCATTTTGCGGATGCCCAAGGCGCGGGAGAAAACGCGTCCGGCGCTGAACCGCGCTTACGCGTTCGTGCGTTCGCCGCATTTTTACGTCGCCGCCGAGACGTTGCGCGACCAGTTGGTGAAGAACGCGGGATTTGAAAAGCGCGAGGCGCGGGAATTTTTCGTGCCCCGCCAGCGGCAGGACGGTTTGAATTTTGACGCGCAGGGCAAACGCTCCGTGACGGTGACGTTGCCGGAAGCGTTGCCGGTGCAGACCCTGCCCGCGACCGCGCGCGAGTGCGTGACGAAAACGGACGCGGAACAAAAGCGCGTGACGCTGACCGGCAAGCCGACGAAGGCGGCGGTGGAGGCGTTGCTGGCGGCGGTGGAAAAAGCGGAGAGCAAGGAAATTTTGCGCGCGGCCATCGTGGAACTCGGCCAGCACGAGCGCATCATGATGTCGCCCGCCGAGCGCGGCGAGCGGTTTGAAGTGCCGCAGATGATGCTGGAATTCGGCGGGCAGGTGGTTTCGCCGGACGAGGCGGAATGGCTGGAGGCTGGCTGGCATCTGCCATTGCCGCCGACAGTGGAAGATTTGCCGGCACTGGATTCATCCGCGCCGTCGGAATCCGTCGGCATCGTGGATGTGGAAAACGGCAAGGTCATCACGCGCCGGATGCCGGAACTGGCGAAGGAATTGCAGTTGATCGAGGTGCAGGAGAATTGGACGCAGACGCGGCTGGTGTCGTGGCTGGATCGAAACATCCCGCACGACGACATTGACCCCGACGAATCGAGCGCATGGCTGGACGGTGTCATTTCACAAATGCAACCGGCGCTGCCGCTGGGGCGGCTCGTGCGCGAGCGGTTTGAATTGCGGCGCAAATTGGAGGCGCGTTACAAGGAATTGCAGAAGGCGGCGCGCTCGCGCGAATACCAGCGCATTTTGTTCGGTGGCGAATCGCAAACAAAAGTGCGCGTGGGCGGTGGTTTTGTTTTCGCCTACGAACCCGACGTTTATCCGTGCCGCATGGCTTGCCCGCGCAGCCGCGAATTCGTGAAGCACTATTACGAAAACGTCGGCGACCTCGACGACGAGACGAATCGCGAAGAATTTTTGGGCGCGATGAAAATTGACGGCCTCGACGCGGTGGAATGGTGGGTGCGGAATCTGGACCGTCAGCCGGTGCATTCGTTCTGGCTGCAAACCAGCACGGACAAATTTTATCCCGACTTCGTTTGCAAATTGAAAGGCGGCAAAATTCTCGTGGTCGAATACAAAGGATTAGACCGTGCCACCACGGACGACACCAAAGAGAAGGAACGGCTTGGAAATCTTTGGGCGGAACGCAGCGGCGGGAAATGTCTTTTTGTAATGGTAAAAGGCCCGAATGAACTTTCAAGGATTGCGGAGGTCGCACAAATTGCTTCGAAATAAAAAACGCCCATCATCAGGGCGGTTATGAAATTTCGCTGCACTTGCGTAATTACCGCAAAATATTCATCGGATGGAAGATGGCCACGGGCGACAAATCAAACTCGTTGAGCTTTTGCACCAGTTTGGCCGGATTGATTCCCAGCAGATGAATATCGGAGGTGACGAGGTTTGGTATTTCCACCAGAGCCGTTTCTACCACAATGAAGCCGTCGTTGTTCTCGCCGTCGGGCAACACGCCGGAGGCCATCAGCTTTTGAGCGTTCACCTCCGTTATGCCGTGGCCGACGGCTTTCAAATCGTAGGGAATTAGGTGCCAGCGACGAATATTGCCCAGCGCGGTTTGGGCGTATTTTTGCGCCTTGTGATCGGTCGTAGCGATGTGCACCAGCTCTTGAATGACCGTCGGTGGAACTGCCAGACCGGCGTTGCGGTAGGTAGCCAGAAAACGCTGGGCAAAGGGCAACCCTTCTCCCAGGTCAATCAAGACGTTAGTATCAAGGGCGAACCTTGGACGTTGCGGGACCGGAGCCGCCATAGATCATGCGCATTCCCTGTTCAAACAACTCAGCCCGTTTTTGCTCGGACCAGCCATTAGCTTGTTTGCGAATAGAAGCCGCTGCTTCGCTGCCAGTAGTTTTTTCAGGGTATGCGGGGACGCTGGAAGGCCGCTGCGGATTTTTGGTTGGTTTACTCATAACAAGCGGATTTTTAACGTCCGTTGATGGTTTAATCTATCTGTCCCACCGAACGGCTGCAAATTGTTTTCAACTAAACCTAAGCAGCCGTGAGGCCAAAGATACGGCTTTTTGACCATTCCGCGTGTTTAACCAGTTAAATTTATCAGATTTAGGCATAGGAATTCTACAAGGAGCCTTAGCCGGCGTCCGCGGTGGATTGTCGAAACCGACCATTGGGCCAACATCCCTGCTATTGCCGAACTTCAACACGGGCACCGTGCGAAACTTGCTTCCAAAAGAATTCAAGCCGCTTGGCGTCCGTGTGACCATTGCGCGAAAAGATTCCCCCTAACAGATAGTGATAGTGGAATCGCCCCTTCAATTCTCCTTCTTCGCCACGCAGTGCAACGAGAAGGTTTTTCTGGGGCACGTCAAATGCCTCGATGATTCTGCGCTTCCAATTCTCAAAAAATGACCGGCAAATTTCCGGTCGAGGGACTCTGCCCGTGAATGTTGGTGTGCCGAAAAACTCCCACGGAACGCGGGAGAGAATCACCGAATAATCTGCGCCGACCTCAAGCCGTCGCCACGGCTCGCGCCATTGCCTATCTGCTTGAGGATTTCTGTATGACATAACCGGTGTTATTTCGCCGTTATGATCTTGCCGATGAGCGTCGCCTTGCCGCCGTTGTCACCGTGGCGAATCTTGGCAATGCCAACCTCGATAATCTTGCCCACGCACTTGCCCCAATAGGCCAGCCGTTCTTCCGGCTTGAGCCGGTAATACAACATTTCTTCCATGCGGTGTTCCGCAGGTTCGGAAATGTCGAGGCAGAGCAAATCCCAGGCTTCCCCGCTTTGCGTTTTTCGTTGGCGTCCCAGGTGTTGTGAACTTCCTTGAACACAGTTAGTTTTGTTACCATTTTATTTTTCCCTTCAATGCTGCCGGGTTGGTTGAATCCCTCACGACTGGCAGCACGCCGCGAGGAAATGGAATAAGTGGGTTGTAGTTCATCGGTTGACCTCCGATGAATTGACTATGGCGAGAATTGCCGCCTTGAGCGGCGCAGGAAGTTTTTTCCAAACCGTGGCAATCCGTGTCAGGTCAGGACAGGTAGGGACTTTGGTTTGTATGCCTAGTTGTGTGCATGCCTCACAAACCCCTTGTGAAATATGGCGGAGAGAGGGGGATTCGAACCCCCGGTAGGGATTAGCTACGCACGCTTTCCAGGCGTGTGCCTTAAACCACTCAGCCATCTCTCCAGCCATGAAAGGAAAAGCACTGATTGTGAAATCAGGCCAGTGGCCAAGTATTCTTCACGATTTCAGTTTTAGGGCAAGCCGATTCGTCATTTGCCGCAAGTTCACGCGTTGCATCAAATTAAAAGACACCGGGGAAGTTTTCGGCTGAGGGGCCGAAAGGGGTCGTTGACTCATGGGAAAAAGACACCGGAAAAAGCCGGTGCCGATGAACATGAGTCGAGAGATCAAAG
>JAKALA010000085.1 GCA_021813325.1 bacterium
TGGTTTTCGGCGGCCGGCCGAAAACCTCGTTGAACCAATATTTCCCCGTTTCGTTCGGTGAAGATCATGGTTGGACGCCGGGTTTGGCGGGCCGCCAAACACCGCCGGCCAGCGGCCGGCGCTCCCCAACTTCGGAGTTCGGGCTGAGTTCAGTTCAATCGAACCGAGTCCTCATCAAACCTTCACTGCTGATTTGTCCTGCCAGCGGAGCGCGTCTTCATAGCATTGCAGGGCCTCGTCATATCGCCGCAACCGGTTAAGCAAACCGCCTTTGTGTAAATGAGCAATGGCCAGGGAGCCGTCGGCGGCAATGGCACGATCGCATTGTGCCAGGGCCTCATCCGTGCGTCCCAGCTTTTCCAGCGCCACCGCTTTTTTGACCAAGGCTTCGGGATGCTGGGGATTTTCGGCCAGCCATTTCTCGGTGAAATCCAACGCCGCCTGATACTGATGGGAATCCAGAAATTTTTGCGCTTCGTTCAGAGCATTTAACGGCTTGGGCTTGGCGGTGACGACTTCCGGCAGCAGGCGTTGGCCGCTTTCCAGCTCGTTGATGCGTTTTTCCAGACGGCCAATCACGTCCATGAGTTGGGCATTGGAATTTTCCACGGTCGCCCGCGCGGGCGCGGCCAACTGCGAAATGGCCGGGCTGTTGGCAATCATTGGTTGCGGATGGGCGGCCATTTGGGCCAATTGCGTGAATGCGCGCCACTGGAAATAAACCATCAGCAGCATGATTCCCAGGCCGGCCAAGCCGAACACACCGGCCATGAACAGGGTGATTTGCTGGGTTTTGTGCGCGGATTCCAGGTCGTTGGCGTGCTGGGTGGCCACGGAAGTTTCCAATGATTGCAGCCGGGCAACCAAAGCGTCCGAATTATTTTTGAGGGCGGCGGCACTGGTTTGTTGCGCCTGGGTGATGGCCAGTTGGGTGGCGTGGATTTGTTCCTGAATTTGCAGAAAATTGCCGACCAGCTCATCGCGCGTTACCGCGCCGGTTGCCTCATTGGTTTCCGCGGCATGAAGTCCGGCCGCCAGGAAAATCCCGGCCAAAACCAGCCAAAAATTGCGTGAAAACATGACGTTCATGCGAGTGAAATTAGCGTGTCAGGTGGCGTTCTGAAGTCAAGCGAACGCGCGCGGGAATTATTCGCAAGGAATTCACTTGTTCAAGTCGAACTCCATCCGCGTGCGGGAATCTGCTTGAACGTTGCTAATTTCCATTTCTTCAAGCTCCCACTGTCCGTTGATCTTTTTGAAAGATTTCGGCTCGAAATTTTTCAGCAGTTTACCCTGCGTATCGTAAGCCTCGGCCTGCAAGATGCCGCCGGTTTCCTTGTCGATCCACGACCGCACGCGGGAATAGCCGTTGGTGGCTGGATTGGGAAGGCTGCTTTCAAGCAGGGTGTATTCACGTCCGCGCTTCAAATTGGTCGGCTTCGGCAGGATTTTTTGAGACGGCCAATGCAAGAATTCCAAACCGAGGTCGGCTGGGGAAAAATCGGAACCCGCGAACGGTTGATAAATTTCCGCCGCCGCCAACGGCTGCGCTTCGGATTGGGATTGCGCCTCGTTGAAATATTCGTTGGGTTGACCGGCCTTGTGAACAATGAGGATTTCCGCCTTGGTTTCCGGCGCCAGACAGATGAACCGCCAGACATCGGCTCCCGCAATGGTTTTGAAACTGACGGGAATATTCTTTCGGTTTCCCTTGCCATCACGGATTTGCAGCACGCCCGTGTTGGTGAAACTTTCAGTCGGCGGGGCATCGCACAGTTGACGCGCCAGTTCGCGGCCCTTGATGTCCGCGTCAGACGCGCCGTCCGCAGTTTGCGCTTTCGCGGCGGTCCCGGCGAATGCCATCAGAAAAAAAATGACGCCAAGCGGCCAAGAACCGACAAGCCAGTGCGATTTTGAAACCGGGAATTTATTCAGCCTTTGCGTTTTGAGGTGGGCGTCTGGGAAAAGCATTTTCATTTTGGCGCGAGCGCGAGTTGCAGAACTTCGGAAATTTGCCTCACAAAATGCCCCTTGAGCTTGGCGCGCACTTCCGCGGGCACATCCTGCCAGTCGGCTTTGTTGCCTTCGGGCAGGATGACCTGTTTCACGCCAAAACGCGCCGCGGCAATCACCTTTTCCTTGATGCCACCCACCCGCATGACGCGTCCGCGCAGGCTGATTTCGCCGGTCATGGCCACATCGGAACGCACCCGGCGTTTGGTCATGAGCGAGGCCAGCGCGGCGCAAAGGGTCACGCCGGCGCTCGGCCCGTCTTTGGGCGTGGCCCCGGCGGGAATGTGAATGTGAAAATCATTTTTGCTGTAATCGTCAAAATCCAGGCCCAGCTTCTTGGCCTGTGAACGCAGATAACTGACCGCCGTCTGGGCGCTTTCCTTCATCACATCACCGAGCGAGCCGGTGAGAATCAGGCTGCCGCGGCCGCGCATCCGCGTGGCTTCGATGAACAGCACATCGCCGCCCACGGGCGTCCACGCCAGGCCGGTGGCGATGCCGATTTCTTCAATCCTCTCCGCGCTTTCAAAGACGAATTTGGCGTGGCCCAAAAGCTGGGTGACGTCTTTGGCGTCCAGCTTCACGGTTTCCGCCGAACCGTTGCGGGCGACAATTTTGCGGGCCGATTTGCGGGCGAGCGCGGCCACTTCGCGTTCCAACTGGCGCACGCCGGCTTCGCGCGTGTATTCGCGGATGAGCAGGCGCAACGCCGCGTCGGAAAACTTCACGTCCTGGCGCGTCAAGCCATGTTCTTCCAACTGGCGCGGCACCAGATAGCGTTTGGCGATTTGCAATTTTTCCGTCTCGGTGTAGCTGGGAAGTTCGATGACTTCCAGCCGATCGCGCAACGCCGGGTGAATGGGATCCAGCCAGTTGGCCGTGGCGATGAACAGCACACGGGAGAGATCAAACGGCAAATCGAGATAATGATCGGTGAACGTGTGGTTCTGCGCCGGGTCGAGAACCTCAAGCAGCGCGGACGCGGGATCGCCCCGGAAATCGGCGCCGATCTTGTCGATTTCATCAAGCAATATGACGGGATTGCGGCTTTCAATCCGGCGGAGCGTCTGCAAAATCCGGCCGGGCAACGCGCCGACGTAGGTCCGCCGATGACCGCGGATTTCCGCTTCATCGCGCATGCCGCCCAGGGCAATGCGGGCGAAATTCCGGCCCAAGGCATCGGCCACACTTTTTCCCAAGGAGGTTTTACCCACGCCGGGCGGGCCAACCAAACAAAGAATCGGGCCTTTGATCTGCCGGCGGCGTTTAAGCACGGCAAGAAATTCGAGCAGACGGTCTTTGACTTTTTCCAGGCCGAAATGCTGTTCGTTGAGAATTTTTTCGGCGGCCTTCAGATCCAGTTTGTCTTCCGTCTCTTTGTTCCAGGGCAGCGCCACGATCCAATCCAGATAATTTCGGGAGACGCCGTATTCGGCGGCGGCCGGCGAAGTTTGTTGCATGCGCTCCAGCTCTTGCAGCGCGGCCTTGCGGGCTTCTTCCGGCAACCCGGCGCTTTCTATTTTTTCGCGCAGCGTGCGGATTTCATTGGCGTTGGGATCGGTGTCGCCGAGTTCGCGCTGGATGACGCGCATTTGCTCGCGCAGGAAAAAGTCGCGTTGGGTTTTGGCGATGTTTGAAGCGACGTCGTTTTGAATCTTGGAGCTGAGATTCAGAACTTCCTGTTCGCGGTTGAGCAGCGGCAGAAGCTTTTGGAGCCGCTCGCGAACGGAAATAGTTTCCAGCAGCTTCTGCTTGTCCAGCAGCGGCAGGCCGAGGTTGGCCGCAATGAGGTCGGCAAAATGACCGGGATGCTCGGTGTTCAGCGCGGCCACTTTGACCTGGTCGGAAAGCACGGTGGAAATTTTGGCGATTTCCTCGAACTGCTTGTGCGCGTTGCGGAGCATGGCCTGCAGTTCCACCGAATCTTCCGTCTCATCGTGCAGCAGTTGATAGTTGGCGCGGAGGTAGGGATTCGGCGGCAAAAAATGTTCGAGCTGAATGCGCCACAAGCCTTCCACGAGGATGCGCACGGTGCCGTCCGGAAATTTCACCATCTTGTTGAGCCGGGAAACGCAGCCGACTTTGTGGAGGTCATCCGCACTGGGCTCAGGCACTTCCGGGCGCAACTGGAGCACGGCGCCAAACAACCGGTCACCGGCGACCAGATCATCAATGAGTTTGAGGCTGGGACCGGTTTCCACCAGCAGCGGCACCACCGCTCCGGGGAAAATCACAATATCCGCCAGCCCGAGAATCGGCAAGGTTTCCGGCAAGGACCGGGAAGAAACGCGGCTGGGCATTTCGGCCTTGTCATTGGAGCCGAGAATGCTGACAAATTCGGTTTCCGGCGAGGTTTTCATCGTCGTGTGCCGTGCAGATTAAATGCCATTGCGCCCCAAAAGTCCATGGCGCGTTCAAGCTCCTTCAATAATGGGAACCTTGGTGGTTTTATGTGGAACGGGCTGGGCTGCCGGCACATCAATGCGCAGGAATCCGTTCACATAAATCGCGTGTGCCCGGCTCAAGTCATAACCGGGCGGCAGTTCCAGAGTCGTTTCAAACGGGCCGTAACTGATTTCCATGACCAAAAAACTGCATTGGGGCGAGCGGCAGCAATCCGGTCGCACGCCATTGATGCGCAGGCGCTGGCCTTCCACGGTGATTTCCAGGCTGTCGCTTTTCATGCCGGCCAGCTCGGCTTTGATGACCAGTCCGGATTCCGTGGTGTAAATATCCGTGTTGGGACTCCAACGACCGGTTGCCGTTTCGCCCGAATTATGATTGCGCGGGGCGAAATGAATGGAAGAACTGACTTTGGTAACGGCCATGGGTTAAGGGGGGTGTCTCTGAACGAATTTCGAATGGATTAAAATCAATGCGGCGCGTTTTCTTTGGGGGCGTCCGCCTTGGCATCATGCGCGCAACCGCAATTGCAATTATGATCGTGTTTTTTGGGACTGGAGCTGCGCCAGACAAAAACGACAGCCACGCTCAACACAATCAGCATCGGAAGAAATTGGTGCCAATTCATGGAGGCAACATAATGGCAATCTGCCTTGGTGCAAATGGAATTTTAGGTGTGAATCTTGGCCAAAATGTGCGTAGTCTGACGCATGGCTGATCCGTATCGCTACACCCACCGTGTCAGTTACGCCGAATGCACCGTGGGCAACCATATTTATCATAGTCGTTACCTGGATTTGCTGGAGGCGGCGCGTGGCGAATTTTTGCGTTCTTTGGGCGTCACGGTGCTGGCGCTGCAAGACGCCGACTTCATCTTTCCGGTGATTGAAGCGCGTTTAAGCTATAAATATCCCGCCCGCTATGATGATTTGCTGATGATTGAGGTTCGCCCCACGCTGGTCGAACGCATCCGCTTGAATTTTGCCCACCGCGTTTTGAACCAGCACGGGAAGCTGTTGGTGGAGGCGGAAACGTTTCATTGTTGCACCAGCCGGGACGAAAAACCCAAACGCCTGCCGGTCGAATTGGTGGACCAGCTTTTGCCGCTGATGGCCAAATAACCGCGGGTTGCTTCCGGTTGTCAAAACACCTTAGCCGGAACGATGCGGTTAAACGCTCATTTTAAATGGTTTTTTGGAGGTCATGCTTGGAGTGAGGCAACTGCATGGCAGTTGGGTAAGGCCGTTAGCTTGGACAAGATTTCGCGCCACCCGATTCGATGGGCCTTGCCTTGGACGGCGCGTTTTTGGTGTCAATGGGCAGGCGCACTGTTTGGTGCGCCTCCCGTCGAGGCTCGGTAACTTGCTTGGGGTTCATTACCTCAAGCCCGCCAGACGGCGTTCCCTTTTTCAATCTGAATCGTTCCGGCTAAGATTGCCCGCTGCCGACACTTTGTTTAGCTTCTGCGCTGTGGTTTGAGATGGGTTGCGACTGGCATTGACGACCCTCAACCGGTTGATCCCTCTCAATCAAAACGCATCCACCATGATTGAACTGGATCATCTGGTCAAAAAATTCGGCGACTTGACGGCGGTTGACGGCATCTCGCTCAAAGTCGCCCAAGGCGAGTTTTTTGCCGTGCTCGGCCCCAACGCCGCCGGCAAAACCACCATGATCAAGATGATGACCGGTTTGATCAAACCCACTTCCGGCCACGCCCGCATCTGCGGCTACGACGTTCAAAGCCATTCGCTGGAAGCCCGGCGCCGCCTCGCTTACGTGCCCGATTTTCCGTTTCTCTACGACAAGTTAACGGCTTGGGAATTTTTCCGCTTCACGGGCCAAATGTTTCATCTGGATGTCAATCGCATCCATAAAAATGCCCGGGAACTCGTGGCTCGGTTTCATTTGGCGGAATTTGTGGATCGTCCGCTGGAAGGTCTTTCGCACGGCACCCGCCAGCGTGTTGCCATTGTTTCCGCCTTGCTGCATGAGCCGCAAGTTTTTATCATTGACGAGCCGATGGTGGGCCTCGACCCGCAACACGCCCGCGTGGTGAAAGATGTTTTAAAAGAACGATCCCTCGCCGGCATGACGGTGATGGTATCCACCCATCAACTGAGCATTGCCGAGGAAATGTCCGATCGCATCGGCATCATCAAAGGCGGCAAAATGATCGCCGTTGGCACGCGCGAGGAACTGCGCCAGCAAAGTGGCGCCAAGGACGCGCTGGAGGAGATCTTTTTGTCATTGACCGGCAATGGCGCCGCTTCACCAGACATCGTTTTGCCCGCCGCCGGGAAAAACCCGGTTCGTGGCAGTTCAGAAAACAGTTAAAGTGCTAAAGCCGCCGCCCATTCCTGCCGTTTCAGTAGCGTTGACGGCACCGGCAAAGCAAACGCAATAAATGCGCTGGCCGTCCCGGCCGGCAGCGGTTGCGTGGCTCACGCCGGCAACCGTCAACGGTTTGTTTGGTCCGGCGAATTGCGGATGGTTTCCGTCCGCAATTCGCCATCAACAATTTCGCGTCCTTGATTCACCCCCGTATCGAAGCCACCAAACCAAGTGCAAGTCAAACGACCGCGTTGCATGGAAGATCTATCTGGATAGGGCAAGCGTCCTGCCGAAGATCTGAAAAACAACCCGGAATTCGCCGCCAAGCTGCTCAAAAACCCGCGCGACGTGAAAGAACGCGCCGCGTTGGAAACCTTCATCGCCCGCGATCTTTACGGCCTGACCCTGGACGATTGGAAATATCTCACCGGCACCTTCACCTTCGGCTCCGGCGAGACCAAGGCGGAACTGGACAAAATCATCCGCCAGTCCATCGCGCCGTGGTGATGGGGGATCGCGGAACTCGTCCCGCCGCCAACTCACACGTTGAATTTGAAGAGCATCACGTCGCCGTCTTTCACGACGTATTCCTTGCCTTCCATGCGGTAGAGGCCGTTTTCACGGGCGGAGGCCACGGAACCGCATTTCACCAGATCGTCGTAAGCCACGGTTTCGGCCTTGATGAAGCCGCGTTCAAAGTCGGAGTGAATCACGCCCGCAGCCTGCGGCGCGGTGTCGCCGGCATGAATCGTCCAGGCGCGAACTTCCTTTTCGCCCGCGGTGAAATAGGTCCGCAAACCCAGCAGATGATACGTGGCCCGAATCAACGCGCCCACGCCGGATTCGTTCACGCCCAATTCCTTGAGAAAATCCTTCGCCTCGGCATCGGACAAATCAATCAAATCGCTCTCGATTTGGGCGCTGATCACGACCGCTTCGCAAGCGAGGTGTGTCTTGACGTATTCCTGGACTTTTTGGACGTAAGGATTTTTGTCGCCTTGCGCCAGATCGGTCTCCTTGACATTGCAGGCGAAGATGGTGGGCTTGTCGGTCATCAGCCAGAACAGGCGTGAAACCGCCTTTTCCTCGGGTGCCAATTCCAAGGTGATGGCGGGTTTGCCGGCGTCGAGATGCGTTTCCAGCTTGGCGAGGATGGCGTCCTCGGCCACGGCGGTTTTGTCGCCGCGCTTCACGTCTTTGGCAATGCCAGCGCGCTTTTTCTTGACCGAGTCGAGATCGGCCATAACGAGTTCGGTGGTGATCACTTCGATGTCGCGCACGGGATCGACGCTGCCGCTGACGTGATGAATATCCGCGTCTTCAAAACAGCGCACGACCTGCACGATGGCGTCCACTTCGCGAATGTGCGAAAGGAACTTGTTGCCGAGACCTTCACCAGCAGCGGCGCCTTTGACCAGGCCGGCAATATCCACAAATTCAACCGCCGCCGGAATGACGACGGATGTCTTGGCAATGTCTTTCAGCACATACAACCGCGCATCAGGCACGGTGACGATGCCGACGTTGGGGTCAATGGTGCAAAACGGATAATTGGCCGCTTCCGCCTTGCGGGTGCGGGTGACGGCGTTGAACAGGGTTGATTTGCCGACGTTGGGCAATCCGACGATACCAGCTTTTAGCATATTAAATTTTGTGTTTGGCAAGCTGCCAGACGACGTGCGCGCCCTCGCAAAGCGCGGTGACGATCAAGCAGACGCCGGAAAAATGCTGCATGCGCAACAGGGTTTTTTCGCTGAATTTGCCGTGTCCGCGCGAAACCGCGAAGCTGACAAACAAAAACCACAGCGCGGCGCCGGAAAACACGCCGGCCACGCAGGCGGCTTTGGAGGGAAGGGTGTCGTCCACGACATCGTGCGCCAGCAGGCTGGCCGAAACCACGATCCACGCCAGCAGCACGCCCAGATTGGCGGCCACGCGGATGAAGCCGGTGGCAAAGGCGGAATGCGGATGAATTTTCGACTCGATCCGCGCTTCGATTTTTTCCGTGGCCGCATCGAATTTGCCGGGCAGTTTGACGCTTTGGGCCAGCAGAAATTTGAAGCCGAGATACAGCAGGAACACGAAGCCCAGCACCTGCATGGACGCTTTGACGATGCGCCAGGAATCGATCAATTCGGAAAAGCCGGTGAAGGAAATGGCGCAGTAAATGGAATCCATGACCGCCGCGCCCAGGCCGATCATCAAGGCCCAGACAAAACCGCGGCGCGTGCCCTCGTTGAGGATGGTCAAGTTGATCGGCCCCGGCAGCCACGAAAACGCCAGGGCCGCGCCCGCGCCCACCAGCCCCGCCTGTAAAAAAGGATTCAGTTCGCCCATGTCAGTTTTCCGCCTCCAAATCGTCCTCGTCGTCCTCCTCGATTTCCCGCCGCCAGGTCCGGGACAGGTGCGGACGCACAAACCCATAAAGCAAATAGCCGGTGAAGAACAACGGCAGGACGTAATACAGAATCTTCTCGCGCAGCACCAGCAACGCGCCGATGAACAGCGCCGCGACCAGCACCTTCAAAAACGTGGTGGTGGAACGCAAGCCCAGCGATTTGAAGCTGGGATAACGCACTTCGCTGACCATCATGGCCGAAAGAAAAATCAGCACCCCGGGCAACAGGTAGCCCCAGCGGCCCAGGTCTTTTTCATTTTCATTCAGCTTGATGATGAACAGGGTCAGCGAGGCCACCAGACCGGCGGCGGAGGGAATCGGGAAGCCGAGAAAATCCTTGCCGGCGCCCGGAAGATTCATGGCGGACAAACAGTTGAACCGCGCCAGCCGGAAGGCGCCGCAGATGAGGTAAATCGAGGCGATGAACCAGCCGAGTTCGGCGTAATCATCCGGCAAGGCGTGGTGCAGCACCACGCGATGCACCAAAAACGCCGGGGCCGCGCCGAATGAAATCAGGTCCGCCAGCGAGTCAAACTCGCGGCCAAACGGGCTTTCATGGCCGCCCATGCGCGCCACCCGGCCGTCGAACAAATCAAAAATGCAGGCGAGCAGAATGCACGCAAGCGCGAACTTGATAGGCATCCAGTCCACATGCCCGTAGGCGTCGGGCACCAGCCGGGCCTCGACAATCTTGGTGAGCGCCACAAAGCCGCAAAACAAATTCCCGGCCGTCAGCAGATTCGGCAAAAAGTAGATTTTCAACTTTTCGCCCTCGGCGGACGCGGGTGATTGGCGTTGGGAAGATTCGGCCATGGGACAAATTTATTCAAAAGCCGCCAGCACCGTTTGTCCGCCGACCACCTTGTCCCCGAGCCGGACTTTAATTTTGGCGTTCTTGGGCAAATAAATATCCACGCGCGATCCGAACTGGACCAGGCTGATCCGGTCGCCGCGCTGGACCGCCTCATTCTGCGCCACATACGGCACAATGCGTCGCGCAATAAGGCCGGCAATGATCCGCACGCCCACTTTCACGTCGCGCGGATCCACGGATTCGATGCCCAGGAGCACGTTTTCATTGAACTTGGAGCAGTCCGCCCGCATGGCATTCAGGTATTGCCCGGGATTGTGCTTCAGGTAGGCAATGCGGCCGGTAACGGGCGCGTTTTGCACATGCACGTCGAAAACGGAAAGGAAGATCGAAATGCGCTGACATTCGCCGCCCATGAACTCGGGTTCGGTCGTGGTGTCAATGGTATCCACCTTGCCGTGGCCGGGAGCGATGACGAGTTTGGGCGCGTCCGGCGGATTGGGATTCGGATCACGGAAGAAATACAACGTGAACACCACAAACAAAACCCACAACCCGCCGAGCACGCCGGACATGGCCAGAATAAAGGCGCCAATGTGGGCCGCCAGCCAGGCGACGGCCACCAAAACCAGAACGGCCACCGCCGACAGTCCAATTAATTTGAGACCGGCGTTGGCAGCTTTTCCGTAGTGTTTCACCGGCACAAGATAGATTTTTTCGGGGTGGCTTGCAATTCGCCATTTTGGCTGGGTCCGGCGATCCGGCAAATGGGGGGGGGGAAAGCGCCGGCATGCCTTGTTTTGTCCCGAAGGTCAAAGCCTGTTGGGGCGGGCCTCCGGCTCCAGACACCATGACCTGGACCATGACTTCCGACACTTCCGCGCCGTCTGTCAACATGATATGAAAGTCGCTCAACGTGGCGCCCTTGCGCATTCATGCATGAAATCGAGCCAATCCATCTGGTTTTTTGAATCCATGTTCCGCCGGGTTGTGCTGGTGGGGTTGGCCGCCATGGGGGGCGCGGGCATGGCCGCGCCGGTGGTTTTCACCATTGATTCCACCAACAGCGTCATCACCGAATCCGGGCAGATCGGGTTTTTAGGTTTTACCTTTCCGTTTGCCGAACAGGCACCGGGCAGTTTGACGACGCATTACTCGGGCACGATGCTGGTGGATCTGACTCCGCCCACCCTGCAATTTCCCGGCGGCAGCACCATCGCGGCTCTCACCAACGGCAACTGGCAACCGGCCGACGGCGGCGGCGCCGGCAGCGCCCCGGCCGATCTCGCCGGGAAAATCAACATTTCCCTGGGATTTTTCGGCGGCGGCACCGGATACTCGGCCGGTCGCAACCTCAAACTGGATCTGGCCAGCGCGCCTGTGACCCTGACGAACAGCCACCTGGAAAATCCGCAGTTCACCCTGTCCTACATCACCAATTCCCCGCCCGACCCCACGGTGGATTTTCGGCTGACTGGCAGCGGCCTGGTCACCAGCACCAACGGATCCATCCGGTTGAGCGGCATGTTTACCAACACCACCGCCGGCGCTTATCTCACCAACACGGCGGGCCGGCTGAAACTGGTCATTCCCGTGAACGTCACGAATCTCGCCAGCCTCATGAGTGCCGGCGATACCACGATGATTTTGCAGGGCCAGATCGTGGCAACGGCTCCGTCCGGCGCCTGGCCGTTCCCGCTCACCATCAACACCGGCGGCGGACAAATCACTCTGACCTGGCCCAGCGTGGCCGGGCAAAATTTTGTCGTGAAAACCAGCCCCAACCTGCTCGATTGGAGCGAAGTTTCCAGCCCTGCCGTCGTCCATGGAAACCTCACGTCTTGGAATGCCAGCCTGACAAACGCCGCCCAATTCTATCAGGTGCAACTCCAGTGACACGGCGGCGTGCGCCTTCCTTCCGGCCCCGCCCTTACTCCCTGCACATACATCTGTGCCAGCGACGCCACCAGCGCCTTCTCACTCCGTTGATACTGTTCAAAAATCTGCGGGCGGAACTGCCCGCCCCGGTCCTGCGGCACTCGCAACACCAGCGTCCCCACCCGCGTGATCAGCCGCCGCCGGCAATATCCGCTTCGATCCCCAAGTCCGTTGGTCGCTCCGTTCATGCTTGCCGGCCTGCAAACACTCTTCCATCTCCACTTCCAAGATGGATTGCCCCGCCGCCGCCACCACCGGCGCTAAAAAATCCAGCCGCGCCATTTTGGGCGAGCAAGCACGAATTTGAGTCAACGGATCGCTGAACTTCTCGTCCAGCGCACAGCCTCGGTAACATTTATCCTGAGTCAACCCGCAGATGGTTTTGCCGTTAATTTTGACTTTCCCAAAGCAGTTCCCGCTGCTAGCGTATTGCAGCAGGTGCGGCACCTTCGGAAACGAGCGCTATTTTCCATTCTTGGAAAGATGTTCCTCGCGCTTCCGGGGACTGACTGTTGATCCCGTAAAGATTGCACAAAGTTATGGGGTGCAATGGAAAAATAAGGGGCCGCAAAAGTGATAAAACACTCGCAAATACACGCTGCCCGCGTGGCGGAATTGGCAGACGCGCTAGATTCAGGTTCTAGTGGGTAACTCCATACAGGTTCAAGTCCTGTCGCGGGCACCACTTTTATTGAGGAAACTGCAAGGAATCAGGTTTCTTGCACAGAATTTGCACAGATTTCCCGGCTTCCCCGGCGCAAACCAGTGACCTTCCCCGTAACAGTCGAGCATCGGGAACAGCGGGCGAAAATCTACCAGCCCGCCAAAGGCTTCCCATTCTACCGCGTCGCGTTCCGGGTAGCCGGCAAACGCCGGATGCTCACGTTCGGCACCTACGGCGAAGCGAAGGCGGCGGCGGAAGCCAAAGTCAAAGAGCTTCACAAGGGGCAGCAATCATCCGCGCTGACGGCGAAGGAAAGCGAAGACGCCTTGACCGTTCGGGACGCGCTGGCCAGCTACCGGCAGGAAACCGGGCGCAAGCTGTCCGCCGTGGAAGCCGTCCAATCCTACCTTGCCGCCGTCAAGATGCTTCCGGCCAACAGCACGCTGTTGGAAGCCGTCCGCTCATTCAAGTCGTCCATCGCCGCCGTCGAGCGCAAGCCGCTGGCGTCCGCCGTGGCGGAGTTTTGCGAAGCGCGGAAGCCAAAGGCCGTGCCAAGGACGGCAAGCGTTCCGCGCTGAATCCGGCCTATGTGGCGGACACGGCGCGGATGCTGAATGAATTTTCCGGCACGTTCACCGCGCTCGACGTGTGCGACCTGACCAAACAGCAGCTTGATCTTTTTATGAGGGCACGCGGCCATCTTTCGGCCAAAAGTCGGAACCACTTCCGCGCCACACTGCGGATGTTTCTAGGCTGGTGCGTCCGGCGGGATTTCATCGCCGCCAATCATCGGCTGTTGGAAGCCGACGGCTTGCGCAAAGAGGACGCCGACATCGGCGACGCAGAATTTTACAGCCCGAAAGAGCTTCGCGCCCTGCTCGACAATGCCGCGCCGGAAATGGCCGTCATCATCGCCATGCAAGCCTTTGGCGGGTTACGGTTGCAAGAGGCGTTGCGGCTCGACTGGCGCGACGTGTTCACGATTCCCGGCCATGTCGAAATCAGTTCGGCCAAAAGCAAGACGCGCTCCCGGCGGCTGGTGGAAATCAATCCGACGTTGGCCGCATGGCTTGAACCTTATCGCGGCAGTGAGGGCAAAGTGACAAGCCTTACGCTGGCTTTCAATTACCCATAAGTTTCGCGGCCAAGGCAAAGCCAAGTTGAATATCATTGAGCCGAGATAGACCGCGCCAGATCACCATGTTGCCCGGCGGTGGATCAGTGGCGCGAGCCAGATAGCCGCC
>JAKALA010000086.1 GCA_021813325.1 bacterium
CTGGACCTTGAGCGGCAAACCGCAAGGTCAGTTTCGCCGACATACAACACAAATTCGCAAAATGCCCAATGAAATCAAAGTGTCATGCTTTGGCTTTCGTAACACCCTCTTTTAGCAATCTTGAGACTTGTGTAGGCTCAATTGGCTGGCTCAAAATTTCCAACCTAATTTTGAAATTACATGGATTCGATTCTGCTGCCGAATTTTCACAAAGATATTCGGATTCACGCTGAAAAACTTGGCCAAAACATTTTGGGCATTTGCCGAGCGGGTCTTGAGTTAAAAATTCAGGTTTTGACAGCGCCTCTTTTGCTCTCAAAGCTGCATCAGACAAAACAGCCATGCGTTTAGCAGCAGCAACTCTTCTGGGTTCTGCATACGTTTCTTCCCAGCCATATAATTCTCCCAACGCAGATTTGATGAAATCCCTGCAGTTTTCAGCCTCTCGCTCAAGAAGACTCCTTACACGTTGAATTTTTTGGTCTTCGCTTTCGCTCCAAGCCCCCACGAGTTTAGCGGAAGCTTCCAAATAGTGTTTCTGTCTGATTTCAAATTGCTGGTTCCAAATTTCTTTGTCGCGCTCCGTTTTATGAACATCCCTCGTGTAGGCAACTTTCCCATCAAATTTAATCTTTAACTCGGAAAGGTCATCACGATACTGCAAAAGTCGCGCATAGTAACGCGACGCCTCCACACATTCTCCGTTTATGCGACTTTGGATTTTTTGAAGAAGACCTTCCGCCTTTCTGGCATATTCATATAGACCGTGACAAGGTCGGCACACAGAAACCAAAGATTTGGGATATAAATGGTCTTTGCCGACATACCGGTAGTTCAAATGATGCACTTGATGTGC
This sequence comes from bacterium, assembly GCA_021813325.1. Classification (GTDB taxonomy): domain Bacteria; phylum Verrucomicrobiota; class Verrucomicrobiia; order Limisphaerales; family UBA11358; genus UBA11358. The sequence continues at coordinate 857 of JAKALA010000086.1, forward strand.
TTTGCCGTTGCATTTCGCACACCTGAATTCGTCTCGGTTCAATATGGCAGATCGAATAATCTTCCAATAATCGCTTTCATAAAAGGTGTCGTCCGGTCCGCTGACAAATTTGGCTGCAAAATTTTCACCGCCCGATTCAAGCCAGCATTTATGGGCATCTTCAAATCCACATGGCACTGAATGTTCGTCCGGATTGCTCATTTGGCATTCGCGGCAAAGATTTCACGCCATCGCGCGGGCGATGCTGTTCCACCAAGCGTCGTGCAGTTCGGCGAGCGGGACGGAGAATTCGCCGCCGGCGGTTTTCACCGTCAGCTTGTCGCCGCCTACTTTGCCCCAAGGTTTTGCCATTTTATTTCTTCGGCGGCAATTCGCGGATAAAGGCCCAGGAAACTTCGGCGGTCTGGCCGTTGTCATAACGAACTTCAAACCCGATGCGACATTCCTCCTCAAGGACAATCTCAACCGGCACGGCCTTGGCGGAAATCTTGTTGGCCTTGCGGATGGTCGCGTGCGGTTCCAAGAAGCTCAAGCCATCGTCAAACTCCACGTCAAAGGCGTCCTCCCACGCCAGATAGCGCACGCTTTTGATGCGCACCATCTTGGCGGTGCCAAACGGTTTTTTGAGATTGGTCAGCGATTTCATAAACGGCCTTCGTTTTCCAGTTCCGCAATCAACTTTAACAGTTTTTTGTCCGGCTGCCAACCTTCCATTCCGCGCCGGGTCTGCAAATCAAAACGGCCAATCAATCTGCCTTTGTCGGTTTCGACATGGACATGACGCGGGGTGTGGTCACCAATAAACCAAGTGATGATATAGCCGTTGCGGCGAATTCTTCCCATAATTCGATAGTTTTGTTCACGCCATCGCGCGCGCGATACTGTTCCACCAGGCGTCGTGCAGTTCGGGGAGCGGGGCGGAGAATTCGCCGCTGGCGGTTTTCACCGTCAGTTGGTCGCCGCCGACTTTGCCGATCTGCACGGCGGGCACGCCCATGAGTTTGGCGCGTTCCACCACTTTCACGGCGTCCAGCGCTTTGCAACTGATGATGACGCGCGATTGCGTTTCGCCGAAGAGCAGGGCATCCAAGCGGACATTCCCCTCACCCGGCTTCGCCACCCTCTCCCCATCCGATGGGGAGAGGGACGGGGTGAGGGGCGTTAAAGCAATTTGTGCCCCAATCAAGCGCGGCGTGTCGCGGGCGATGAGTTGGCCGATGCAGCTTTCCGCGAGCGCGACGGCGAGGCCGCCTTCGCTGCAATCGTGCGCGCTTTTCACGAGGCCGGATTGGATCAGGCCGATGAGCGTGGTGTGCAGCGTCTTCGCGGTTTCAAGATCGCAGCGCGGCGGTGCGCCGGTCTTCTTGCCGTGGATGACTTGCAGATACGCGCTGCCGCCGAGGCCTTGCACGGGCGTGGCTTCCACGGCGTCGCCGAGCAGGATGATGGCGTCGCCTTCGTCCTTGAACCATTGCGTGGTGACGTGCTCGGGTTTCTCGATGAGGCCGACGACGGAAATCGTGGGCGTCGGGTCAATCGGCCCAGCAGGATTTTGATTGTAGAGCGAACAATTGCCGCCGGTGACGGGCGCGTTGAACGCCTTGCAACCGTCGGCGAGGCCGCGCACGGATTCCTTGATCTGCCAGAACAACTCGGGCTTGAGCGGACTGGGCATGTTCAAATTGTCGGTCGCACCAAGCGGCAATGCGCCGGTGCAAGCAAGATTGCGGCAGGCTTCGGCCACGGCGACTTTCGCGCCTTCATACGGATCGAGATAAACGTAACCGCCGTTGCAATCCACGGTCATGGCGATCAATTTCTCGGGCACTTGCGTGCCGGCCACCTTGGACTCCAGTTCTGCGGACATCACAGGCAAAGAGTCTGATTTAATACGAATTACCGCGGCATCGCTGCCGGGCAGAACGACCGAGCCGTCGCGCACTTGATGATCGTATTGGCGATACACCCAGTTCTTGGAAGCAATGCTCGGGAAGGCGAGCAACTTTTTCAAAACGTCGGCGGGCACAGTCGTGTCGGCGATGCCGTCGAGACGGAACGCTTGCACTTCCTTGATGTAAGCCGGCTCAACGGCTTCACGATGATACACGGGCGACTCGTCGGCGATTTTCTTCGCGGGAATGTCCACGACGAGTTTGCCGCCGTGGCGCACCTTCATGTGGCCGGTGTCGGTGATGATGCCGATCTCGGCCCACGGTAAGTCCCACTTGTCGAAGATGCGTTTCACTTCCTCTTCGCGGCCTTTGTGGACGACGATCAACATGCGTTCCTGCGATTCCGAAAGCATCAGCTCGTAGCTGCTCATGTTCGCCGCGCGTTGCGGAACTTTGTCGAGTTCGATCTCGATGCCCGTGCCCGCGCGCGCGGCCATTTCGCAGGTGGAACAAGTCAAACCCGCCGCGCCCATGTCCTGCATACCGGCAACCGCACCGGTGGCGAGCAGTTCGAGGCACGCTTCGCACACGAGCTTTTCCATGAACGGATCGCCGACCTGCACTGCGCCACGTTGTTGCTCGGCGGATTCCTCGGTCAAATCCTGCGATGCAAACGCCGCGCCCGCGAGACCGTCGCGACCCGTCGCCGGACCCACATAAAACACCGGATTGCCCACGCCCTTGGCCGCGCCGCGCGTGATTTGTTCATGCCGCAGCACGCCGAGACAGAACGCGTTCACGAGCGGATTGCCCGCGTAAGTTTTGTCGAAATACACTTCGCCGGCGATGGTCGGGATGCCGAAGCAATTCCCGTAATGCGCGATGCCGCTGACGACGCCGCTGAACAACCGGCGCACCGCCGGATCGGTGAGTTCGCCGAAGCGCAGCGAGTTCACCGCGCAGACCGGGCGCGCGCCCATCGTGAAGATGTCGCGCACGATGCCGCCGACGCCCGTGGTCGCGCCCTGAAACGGCTCGACCGCGCTCGGATGGTTGTGCGACTCGATCTTGAACGCGATGGCGATGCCGTCGCCGATGTCAATGATGCCGGCGTTTTCCTCGCCCGCGCCGACGAGAATCTTGGGCGACTTGGTGGGGAAAGTCTTGAGCAGCGGCTTGGTGTTTTTGTAGCTGCAATGCTCGCTCCACATCACGGAAAAGATGCCGAGCTCGGTGTAAGTCGGCACGCGGCCGAGGATTTCCTGGGCGTGGGCGTATTCTTCCGGCGTGAGGTTGTGTTTGGCAACCAACTCTGGGGTGATGGCGGGTTCGGTCATGTGAAATTGTTCAAAATGTGGAATCAACTCAGTCAAAGATTTTTCAAATACGGGCGCAATGCTTTTTCAAAACGAATCATCGCGTCGACTAAAACCGCGTGGACTTCCGGCCACTTTTCTTCGTCTTGCCAACCGCCAATGTTCACAACGTAGCTGATGCGACAAGCGCGACGATCTTCGAGCGCTTCCCAATACAGCGGATCTCCGAAATCTTTCTCAATGGCATCTTTGTTTGCCTGAAGTTTTTCGAGAATCTTTTGGTTTCCGTCACCGGTTTCTTTGTCTTGATCAATGTATAATTCCACTTGGGCGTCATGCTGGCGAACGACGTAGCCAAAGCCTAAGCCTTGAATTCCAGCCGGCGTTCCAACCCAATTTCTTGTGCTTGGAGATGCTCCGGAATGTAGTTTGGTCTTGTTTTTTGCAAGCGCTAGTAGCGCAGTCCAAAACTTTTTTCGCGCAATGTGCCTTTCCGCGAGTTCAGCTTTTTGGTCACCAATCACACGGGTTTCTTCGCTCGGGCCGGTGATGAGAGTCAGCAACGCAGCGGGATTGGAACTGCCAATTTTAATAGCTTCGACTTTGAGTAAATAAAAAGCCGCAGTTCGGCTCTCGTTCAGACGCGTAATAGCTCTGACGTGTTCTGGCCTGGGTTCACTGACGATCCAGATAGCGATTTTTGCTTCCAGCATTGTCAGGTAGGTAATCAGCTTGCCCAAGTGGTCGTGATTACTCTTTTCCAGTTGGTTCTCGATAACGACTTGGTTTTCGTTGTCGTCTTCGGCCACCAAATCCACGCTAAAATCTCCAGCGTCCTTTTCCCGTCTGACGTTGCTCAAATTGATGCCGATGCACTCGCCAAGAACGTCAATGTTTTGCTCCAGCCATTCACTAAACTTCGGTTCAGGATGCCAAACATCCCGCAAACGAACTCGCTGGATTTTATCAATCATCGCCATTTGTTCAGGCGGCTTGCGCAACCGTTTTATTCTTCAATGCAGCGAAAATGCTTTCAAAAATCCATTTGCCGTCGTCGCTGCCGGGCGCGGCTTTATTTTGTTTCACGGAGGTCATTTCAGTTCAAACTTCCCGTTCCAAGCAAATGGCAGATTTCAATACCGTCGTCGAGTTGCTCCCAGTAAATCGCGTAGCCGCCGGGCTCGAGCGACCAGTCGGCGCGCTGCTTGGGCGTGGCTTTGGCCAGCCACTTGAGCCACGGGATTTTCTTGTAGGGCACGCTCAATTCGCGCCAGTCGCTCAAGGTTACGATGAGCCGTTCGCCCTCAAAGCGGACGTTCTCGGCGCTCACCATGTCGGCAGTTTTAGCGGTCAAAGTATTCATGCCAGTTCTCCAGCAGACGAGCCTGGTTAGCTCTCGTCAGCTTCAAAATATAATTCAATTCGGTGCGGTTGTAACCACGATTGTATTCCGTCGAAATCGGCCGCAGCCAGATTTTCGCCACCTTGTCGCCGTCAATGACGTGGACATGTGGCGGTTCGCCCGCATCCGACGAGTAAAACCTGAACTTGTAGCGTTCGATTTTAATCGTCGGCATAAATTCACGCTGCCGCAGCGACGGTTTTGTTCTTCAATGCCGCGAAGATGCTTTCAAAAATCCATTTGCCGTCGTCGCTGCCGAGGAGCGGTTCGCAGGCGCGTTCGGGATGCGGCATCAGGCCGGCCACGTTGCGCTTCTCGTTGCAGATGCCGGCGATGTTCAGCAGCGCGCCGTTTGGATTGGCGCTGTCGGTCAGGTTGCCGTCCTTGTCGCAATACTGCCACAGGATTTGGTTGTTGGCCTTGAGCTGGGCGAGCGTTTCTTCGTCGGCAAAATAGCAGCCTTCGCCGTGGGCGATGGGCACGCGCAGGATTTTTCCCGCCGGAATCTGGCTGGTGAACGGCGAGTCGTTCGTGGCGGTCTTGAGGAAAATGTTTTCGCAGTGGAATTGTAAATCGCGGTTGCGGATGAGCGCGCCAGGCAGCAAACCGGCCTCCGTCAAAACCTGAAAGCCGTTGCACACGCCGAGCACGAGGCCGCCGTTGTCGGCGAATTGTTTCACGGCCTGCATGACGGGGCTGAAGCGAGCGATCGCGCCGCAGCGGAGGTAATCGCCGTAGCTGAAGCCGCCGGGCACGATGACGCAGTCGGCATCGCCGAGCGAGGCGTCCTTGTGCCAGACGTGGCGCGCGGAATGGCCGAAGTGCCGCACGGCGTGGACGGCATCCTGATCGCAGTTGCTGGCGGGGAATTGGAGGACGGCAAAATTCATGGTTTTTGAACCACAGAGGCACAGAGACACGGAGAAGACTTTTGCTCTGTGACTTTGTGTCTTTGTGGTTAATCAGTAATTTCCAGTTTGTAATCTTCGATGACCGGATTGCTGAGCAATTTGTGGGTGGCGTCATCGATGGCTTTTTGCGCGGCGGCCTTGTCGGTGCCGGGCGCGAGGTCGATCTCGATGTATTTGCCGATGTGGACGCCGGCGACGCCGGTGTAGCCCATGTGTTCCAAGGCTTTTTTGACAGTGATGCCTTGCGGGTCAACGACCGCTTTTTTGGGTGTGATGATGATTTTGGCTTTCATTCGCGCGTTCCGAAATGTTGTGGAAAATCATCCGGCGAAGCGAGCCAAAAAGGGCGCCCAACCGGCGGCGTGGAAAAACCTGAATTCATGGCGCCAAAACCGCCAGCCTTTCATGCGTTTTGAGCATCCTTTGCATCAGCACCATTGAATTTTCCCCGCACTTGGGCCATTGTTCGCCCCATGAATGTTTTGAATTTATCGGAGCCGTCGCATGGCGATATTGGCGCGGAACGCAAACTCCTGACCCCCTGCACGATTGTTATCTTCGGTGCCAGCGGTGATCTGACCGCGCGCAAGCTGATTCCGGCTTTGTATCATTTGTTCAAGGATAAACAAATGCCGCAGGATTTTCGCGTGGTGGGTTTTGCCCGCCGGGAAAAGACCGATGACTCCTGGCGAAAGGAATTGCGCGCCGACCTGGATGAATTTTCCCGAACCAAACCGGTGGATGACAAGATCTGGGCGGATTTCGCCGGCAAAATTCACTATTGTCAGGGCGATTTGACGGATACCGCGGCTTACCACAAGCTGGAAAATCTGCTCACGTCGTTCGGCCATGCTTCGCTGCGGGAAAACCTGCTGTTTTACCTGGCCATTTCGCCCAGCCAATTCGGCACGGTGGTCGAACAGGTGCATCATACCGGACTGCTCAACAAGGAAGGCGCCGGCTGGCAACGCATCGTGGTGGAAAAGCCGTTCGGCCACGACCTGGCTTCGGCTCAGGCGCTCAACCGCGAACTCACGCGTTTTGCCCATGAACAGCAGGTCTTTCGCATCGACCATTATCTGGGCAAGGAAACGGTCCAAAACATCTTGATGTTCCGCTTTTCCAACTCGATCTTCGAGCAGCTTTGGAACCGGAATTCCGTCGATCACGTGCAAATCACCGTCAGCGAAAAAATCGGCGTGGGTGCGCGGGGCGGTTACTACGAGGAAGCCGGCGCCTTGCGCGACATGGTGCAAAACCACATTTTGCAGGTGCTTTCGCTCATCGCCATGGAACCTCCGGTTTCCCTGGAAGCCGAAGCCGTGCGGGACGAAAAGGTTAAGTTGTTGAAATCCATCCGCGAGCTCACCCCGGAAGATGTCGCCCGTCAAGTGGTGCGCGGACAATATTTCGCCGGCCAAGTTGGCGGCGAAGCCCGCCCAGGCTACCGGCAGGAACCCAAGGTCAAGCCGGATTCCAATGTTGAAACCTTCGTGGCATTGAAACTGTTCATCGACAACTGGCGCTGGAGCGGCGTGCCGTTTTATCTGCGCACGGGCAAAAATCTTCCCCTGAGTGCGAGCGAAGTGCGCATCCAATTTCGCCCCACGCCCAATGTGTTGTTCGCGGCCAAATGCGGCAAAAGTTTGGGCGCGAACGCACTCACGTTGCGACTCCAGCCCAATGAAGGCATTTCCCTCCGATTCAATGGCAAAGTTCCAGGCAGCACCATCAGCGCCCGGCCGGTCAGAATGCATTTCAGCTACGACTCCGAATTCGGCGCCTACACGCCCGAAGCGTATGAACGGCTGCTGTTGGAAGCGATCGTGGGCGACGCCACCCTGTTCATCCGGCGCGACGAAGTTGAAACCGCGTGGCAGATTGCCGACTCCATCCGCAACGGCTGGGACGGCAAACCGCTCACCAATCGGGAATTTTACTCGGCGGGAACCTGGGGTCCCATCGCCGCTGACGATCTGCTCGCTCAAGCCGGACATGAATGGCACGAACCCGCGGTCATTCGCTAGCCGAAATCGAGTCCCGAACGGACAAGTGTTTTAAAAGCGGACATTTTCGTCCCGATTCCGAACACAATATTTTGCGCCGAACTGTTGCGCAAAAAATGCTCATAAAATCAGCATAAATCCGCGAATTATTGAAAATTTAAACTTGTAACCAAACGGTTATTTAACTAACAATGCAGCGTCATTCGGGAGCGAAAGTTTTTTGAAAAAAGTTTGAACCTTTTCCCGGCTGATGCGTCTTTAAAACAGAAGACGATGAAAGATTTCGCTGTTCGTTTAGGGTTGGCATAGAGGTTTTGCTTGCGGCGCGGCTCGAACAGCGACCCCAAGTTGGTCGCGTCGCCCTTCTGAGCGCCTTAGTGAAGGCGTATTTAACCTCGTCACTACGGGGCCGGACGCAAGTCCGGCCCTTTAATTTTTACAGGCACGACGGTTTGTAACAAATAATTCCGCGTTGCCAGTTGGCTTGAAAACGCTAAAATTCCCGCCGCATGAAGCATCAGCTCGATTTCGAAAAGCCGATCACGGAATTGCAAAACAAGCTGGATGATCTCCGGGCGCACCCGGAGAAACATTCCCTCGGGATCAGTTTTGAAGAGGAAATTCAGTTGATTGAAAAGAAACTGGAAGAGACCCGTCGTCACATCTTCCTGAATTTGACGCCATGGCAACGCGTTCAACTGGCCCGTCACTCACGCCGGCCCTACACACTCGACTACATCCAAAAGACTTTTACGGACTTTCAAGAACTTCATGGAGACCGGCTTTTTGCAGAAGACCGCGCCATGGTATGCGGCTTTGCGAAACTCGGAGAACATCGCGTCATGGTCATCGGCACCCAAAAAGGCCGTGATACCAAGGAAAACATTTTGCGCAACTTCGGCTCCGCCCACCCGGAAGGATACCGCAAGGCTCTCAGGCTGATGCGTCTGGCCAACAAGTTTGGCCTGCCCATTATCACGCTTATCGATACCGCCGGGGCTTTCCCCGGTGTGGCGGCAGAGGAACGGCACATCGCCGAAGCCATCGCCGTTAATTTACGTGAGATGACGCTGTTCGAAGTGCCCATTATTGCCACGGTCATTGGTGAAGGCGGTTCGGGCGGCGCCTTGGGCATTGGCGTCGCTGACCGCGTCCTGATTCTGGAAAATGCTTATTACTCAGTGATTAGCCCGGAAGGTTGCGCGGCCATTTTGTGGAAAGATCGTTCAAGCGCGGCCAAGGCGGCGGCGGCTCTCAGAATTACTGCGAAAGACTTGCTGGATCTCAAGCTGGTGGATGAAGTCGTGCCTGAACCACTTGGCGGCGCGCACACCAATGTTGCCGCAATCGCCGCAACGCTAAAGACTCATCTCCTGCGGAATCTGGAAGAAGTGCAAGCCATTCCCGTGGCCGAGCGACTCAAAACCCGTTACGCAAAATTCCGAGCTCATGGTCATTTTACCGAGCAGATCGAAGATAAATCCGCCATGAAACCCGCCAAGGCTGCCAAATCGACTGCCGCATAATTTCATGTTGTATCCCATTACCTTTAAACCCATTTTCAAAGACCGCATCTGGGGCGGACGCGAACTCGAACGACTTTATAAAAAAAAACTGCCCGCGATTCAGCCGATCGGTGAATCATGGGAAATTTCGGATCGGCCTGCCGACGCCAGTGTGATTGCCAATGGTTCGTTGGCCGGGAAAGATTTGCGCTGGCTCATGGAAAATCACGCCAAAGAAGTTCTTGGCGCAGCCAAACCCGCGACGGCCGGTCGCTTCCCCCTGCTCTGCAAAATTCTTGATGCGCGCGAAAAATTGTCGCTCCAAGTGCATCCGCCAGCCAGCAAGGCCCAGGAACTCAAAGGTGAGCCGAAGACCGAAATGTGGTTCATCGCCGATGCCACCCCGGAGGCAAGCCTGTATGTCGGCTTGAAGCAAGGCGTGCCGCGCGAGCAGTTTGAGCGGAAGATTTCCGACGGCAGCGTGGCGGATTGTTTTCACCGAATCCCCGTGAAAACCGGAGATGCGATGTTTCTCCCTAGCGGACGGGTGCATGCCATTGGCGACGGCCTGGTCATTTTTGAAATTCAGCAAAACTCCGACACGACTTATCGGGTCTTTGACTGGAACCGTGTCGGGCTGGATGGCAAACCCCGCGAACTCCACGTGGCGCAATCCCTTGCCAGCATTGATTTCAATGACTTTGATCCCAAGCTTGTGGGGTCAAAGTATTCTCAAGCGCCAAATTTCCAATACCGGCATCTCGTGCAAGACCCGCTGTTCAACGTTCAGGAAATGATGACCGGGTCGGCGGAAACGATTACGCTGGCCGGCCAATTTCTGCGCATCATCGCGTTGGTAAAGGGCCAGGCCAAAGTGTCAGACAGCGAGAGCGGCGTATCGGCGAATTTATCCGCAGGCCAATTTTGTCTGATTCCGGCGAGTCTGAAAGGGGTGACCGTCAAAACGTCGGCCCAGACCACGTTCCTCTGCGCGGAACCCAACTAAATTCCGCAGGCTTATTAGTTCCAAGACAAGTCTTCGGGCATGTGCGAACGGAGCTTGTTTTTCCATCCGCCTTTGCTCCGGAGGACTTTTTGCCATAGAGCTTCCGGCGGAGTTTCAAACACCAGTTCCAAGGAAGCGGGATAAGTGAGCCAGGATTTCCGTTTCATTTCGTTCTCAAGCTGGCCGGGGCTCCACCCGGCATAACCCGCAAACAGCCGAACCTTTTTCGTGGGCGAAAACGACTCGCCAATTTCCAGCAAATCATCCAACGAATGGCCCAAGGCCAGGTTGGGCAGCACGTCCGCTTCGGGAACAAACGCGTCGGTGTGCAGATAGCTCAAAGCGCCGGGCTGCACCGGTCCACCGATGAACAGCGGCGCACTCTTCAACGGCTCCGGCAGGTCGGCCACGATCATTTCGCCGACGGATTTGCCGAGCGACCGGTTGAGCACCAGTCCGAACGCGCCCTCGGCGTCGTGCTTGCAGATCAGCAGCACCGTGTGTTGAAAAAACGAACCTTCCAAATCGCCGCTGTCGAGCAGCAACTGTCCGCGCAAAAATTTTGTTTTTTCAGCCATCGTCGAAGGCAATTTGCCCCAACCGCTTCAAACTGGCAACCGACTAATGAATGCAAAAAAGCGCGGAGAATTTTCTCCGCGCTTGATCGTTGCGTGGTGGCAATCGCTTTAAATTGATTTCACTTTTTTGACAATGGCCGCCGCGTCAATTTCAAATGCGGCCAACAGTTCCGCCGCCTGACCGGAACGTGGCAGGGATTTCACCGCCAGCTTGTGAACCTTGACGCCTTCGCAGCTCAACTCACCGGCGACCGCGTCGCCCAAACCACCTTCGATGTAATGATCTTCAACCGTGACCACCGTGTTCGCGGTCTTCTTGGCCGCAGCCAGAATCACCTCTTTGCCGAGAGGTTTGATGCTATACGCATCAATAACAGTGACTGTGATGCCTTCCGCTTTCAGTTGATCAGCGGCCTTCAAGGCTTCAAACAACGTCACACCAGCAGCCACAATCGTGGCCTTGGCGCCTTCGCGCAGCACTTTGGCGCCGCCGATCGGGAATGGCTCATCGTTGCCGTAAATCACCGGCGTCTTGGGACGCGAGGTGCGCAGGAATTGAATGCCGCGGGTTTTGGCCATTTCTTCCAGCAATTTCTCGGTGGCGACCGCGTCCGCCGGATACAGCACGGAACTGCCTGCGATCGCCCGCACGAGCGCGAGGTCTTCGAGCGCCATCTGCGAGGGACCGTCTTCGCCAATGCTAATGCCGACATGCGACCCAACCAGCTTGAGATTGGCGGTGGAAATTCCCGCCACCCGGATTTGATCCGCCGCCCGGCTAAAGAAAGTGGCAAAGGTGGAAGCAAACGGCACATGCCCGCGGGTGCCAAAACCAACGGCCACCGCCACGAGATTTTGTTCCGCAATGAAGCATTCGGTAAAGCGATGCGGAAATTGCTTGTAGAATTTTTCGGAATACGTGGAGTTCTTGGTGTCTCCATCCATCGCCACCACGGCCGGATTGACGCCTCCGACGCGAACGAGCGCCGCGCCATAAGCTTCGCGCGTGGCAATTTGGTCGCCGAGTTTGTAACTGATGGCCGGATACGTGGCCGGCGCGGAGAGATCGGGTGCCGGCAACGCTGTCGGAGCCGGAATGGCCACGCCCAGTCCGGATTTGGCGCTGGGTTGAAGTTCGGCAATGGCTTTGGCGGCTTCTTCTTTGCTCAACGGTTTGCCGTGCCAGTTGTCCTTGTCTTGCAGGAAGGAAACGCCGGCGCCCTTGTAGGTCTTGGCGATAATCGCCAGCGGACGTTCATCCAAACCCACGCCGCTCAAAACTTCCATGATTTCTTCCATGTCATGGCCATCATCCAACGTTTCAACACGCCAGCCAAATGATTCGAAGCGTTTGACATAAACGCTGATGTCATGGCCAAAAGCCGTCGCCTGGCTCTGGCCCAGACGGTTGGCGTCCACGATCACAATCAAATTGCTCAGTTTGTAAAAGCCAGCTAGTGATGCCGCTTCCCAGACCGCGCCCTCGGCGATTTCACCGTCACCGAGCAAAACATAGGTATTGAAGTCCAACTTGTCCTGACGGGCGGCCAAGGCCATGCCCACGCCCACCCCCAAACCTTGCCCCAGCGAACCCGTGGCAATGTCGGCAAAAGCCAGACGCGGCGTCGGATGTCCTTCCAGATCGCTGTCAAAGCGGCGCAATTTCAAAAGTTCGGCAACGGGAACAAAGCCGTTTTCTGCCCAAGCCGCGTAAAGCAGCGGGGCCGCATGGCCTTTGGAGAGAATAAAACGGTCGTTATTGTGGAAATGCGGGTTCTTCGCATCATACTTCATGTGGCCAAAGAACAATGCAGCAACGACATCGGCCGCAGAACAGCAAGAAGTCGGGTGCCCGCTCCCGGCTGCGGTGGTGGCTTCAATGGAATGGATGCGCAACTGGTTGGCTATCCCTTTCAGCAATTCAATGTCCGTTTCAATCATAAATAGGTCCGAAAGCTTAATCCAGAAGCGTCGAAAGCCAAGACTGAAATCCGGCTAATTACCGGCAAAATATGCCCGAGGCATCCTTCAAATGCCTCGCCAAAACGAAAAGGGCAACGGGAGGAAAACCATCCCGTTGCCAGCGATCTTTTGAATCAGCGGATTACTTGCCGAGCAGCTTCAACGCGGCTTCCGCCATCTTTGGCGCGCTCAATCCATGCTTCTCATAAAGTTCTTCCGCGAGATAAGCCGATTGGCCGAATTCATTGTTGATCCCCAACGTGGTCAGCGTGTGGGCAATGCCCGCGTTGCTCAAAGCATGCGAAACCTGCGCGCCCATGCCGCAAACAAGTTGATGATCTTCAATCG
>JAKALA010000087.1 GCA_021813325.1 bacterium
TGTTCCGGACTGTGTCTCGTTCGTTTCATTGGTTATCAGTGTTCCTGACGGCGCGAAGCGCCGCCAGCAACGCTCATAACTCCTGGCTCAATTTTAGGGGAGCTTGCCACTTCCAATCGTCACTTTGCAGAATTCTTCAATGTCAGCGAGCGGCAAATTCAAACCTACATCGCGTCCCTGAAAGAAAAGGGATTTATTACCGTCAGCATCCAAAACCGGTATGAGCGCGTCATCCGAGCGGTTGGCAAATATGCTTATGTCCGGGGCGAAGACTTGCGACAACTACGGCAGGATCAAGCTGCGCTTATCCACAGGTTCAGCAGAGGGGGGGATGAAGAAAACTTCATAGGGGGTATGAAGCTATTTTCGCACCCCCTGCGAAGAAAACTTCACCATAATAATACAATGAATAATACAAAGAGAATTAGGGGGAGGCTTTTAAGAAAAAGGCGACAATTATCCACAGTCACGCCGGCTGAGCCGATATTGTTGCTGTGGCTCAATCAAATCTTGCAGGATAAACACTGGCGGGACGAGATCCGCCAGCGACTGACTCACTGCGATCGGGCTGAAATCAAATTTTGATAATCGCTGGAAAATTCATTTCCTATTATGGTTCAAAATGGTGGCTTCATTGAGCCACTTTTTTGCCGCAGGTCGCAACGGTGTTATTGTGCGACACGCTAAAATGGCTCAGTTTAGCCATCCTTTTCTCATCGGTGGGCCCATCAACAATTCTTTGCCGCCCGTGATGAATGCAAAGTTGATCTGTTATGGCACATAGCTCGGATACGGCAATTTGGGCGCGCGCTTTTGCACGTCTGTTGGCTGACCATTTTTCATGGCTTCGAGATTGTGTATGGCTGGAAGCCAAATGTCGTTGACGTAGATGTTCCAGAGATATGTTGCGTGCGCTTTTAAATATTTGTCCCACACGCTCACCGCTCCGGTTGAAATGTAGGATATATTGTCCTGTGACGTTGGATTTTGAACGACATCGCGGACACTGACTCCATAATAGCCGAGAATTATCAAAGCTAGGAAAAGGAGTATCAGGAGCCGGATGAGACCACGATTCTGATTCATGATCATTTTATTTTACATCTTCAAAACCACGCAGCAAATGGCTCGTTCACAGTGGCGTTTATGAACGTCCAGCCAATGGCCGGGGTCGCTACGCTCCCCTACAAAAGCTCCTACATACATGGTATGTAGGGGCGCTAATCAGGTCTTCGGCGGTGGTTTCCAACAATTTCAACTTGCGCAACCGGCTTTGCGGTTCACGCGCAGCCACCGCCCGGCGATATGCCTGGGTTTCCGGCTTGCCACGGGAGCAAAACTCATCCATCACCTCCTGCCAAGTTCGCGCCAGCAATTTTGGATCCTGGGAGGTGAGGTAGGCTTTTGCCAGCGACGCGCCGATCGCTGGCCGCTCGCAGACCGCGTTGCGCGTGGAACGGACATGTTCGGCCTCCCGTTTGTTTCTGGTTTTCAGACTCTCCCGCGCACCAGTTTGGGAATCGTGGAGGTAATAGACTCCATTACGCTGATAGAGCCAGTAACGTTGCTTGTTCATAGTCGCCTTTCATCATGGTAGCGTAGGCGCTGTGAGCCGGTTTCGGTGAGAAGTTAGTCAGCGATTTAAGTCTGGCACATCCGAATTGTGAGGGAGTGGCATTCTCTCACACAGTTTCTCACACACTTTGGGGATTTTGAGGCGTTTTAAAGATGCAAGCCGTTGACAATTAACGGTGCATTAACTGGCTCCAGAGGTAGGACTCGGACTGATTCTGCAAATCAGATAAAGGGAAACTAGCGAAAAACCTAGTAAAATCAAGGACAATTCGGGCTAACTCGCCACCATTCGCCATAAGAATTTTACTCTTTTCACTGACAGTTTCACTGACAGTGCCGGTGCCGAAGTTGGAAGGATTCGCGTTCATGGTGACTGTAGGTTCAAGCTGGCAAAACATCCGCCGGAAAGAACGAGCGATATTTCATGCGCGGGTCTTGGGGATGACTGCCCAAGGGGTCGAACGAGCCGCAAGGGTGCTGCCAGACGCCGCGCCGACTATTCCAATGGAAGCCCACCGCCCAAAGCAACGCCGCCAGATTCGGCATGCGTGACGGTGACACGTCCAGCCAAACCCATTTGCCGACGACCCGCATGGTGATTTCTTTTCAGGGTTCACGCCGAAGAAAATTGCGCCGGAACTGGACTTCATCGCCGTTCACATTTATCCCAAAACAAAAGCCCCCGACACGGCGATGGAAGGATTGCAAAGGTGCGCCGTGGGCAAACCGGTGGTGATTGAAGAAACGTTTCCGTTGAGGTGTGATTCGACGCAGCTGGAAAAATTCCTGCGCGACTCGAAAGAAGTCGCCTGCGGCTGGATGGGGCATTACGACGGCTGCTCGATGCAGGATTTTGACTCGCTAGAACGCGCCGGCAAACTGACCTTGCCGCAGTCGGTCTATCGCGAATGGGCGCGGCTGTTTGTGAAATTGAAACCGGAGCTTGCGCCGGACACCACGAAATGAACCAGATTTCATCCACGGCTGCGAATTCAGCGGACGTGGCCGCGCGGAAGCGCCTGCAAGCCGAGAGTAGGCGCGGCCTGCACCCACAATTGGCCGCGTTATTGCCCGCCATCCTCGACCGCGCATTCAAAGGAGAATTATGAAATGGTTGCTCATAATTCTTGAAATTTACTTTGCGGGGTGTCTGTTGATGGCGCTTTTAAGCGTTATTGCGCGCTTTCGTGACGGCAAATGGACGGAGGGGCGTTTTTTAGCAATTTTATTTTGGCCAGCAGTGGTTGTTGTTGCTGTAGAGTGGATCAGGGACAGACGTAAACGACGCTTAATCGCAGCGGTAAAAGAGCTGATGCGCGATGAAGTTGAATTTGATTTTGATGCGTTACTTGATGCGTCCATCGCTTCGGCTAGAGAAAATAGCGCTGACGAATTGCTTTCTATAGGGACAATTTCAAGGTCGTTTGACGAATTTAGGAAAGGGCATTATCGGACTACACCAGCATATAGAATAAACAAGGGCTTAGCCATTTTTCACCTTCAAGGTGAGGGTTTGCCTGATTTTCTGGACCACCTTCCTGAATCTCCGGTGCCAGACACGAGTCCTACGGAAGATTCAGGCGGAAGGGTAATTGCTTCGAGTATTCGTTATTCCCCGCTTGATTCAACGGTGAATGTGGCCTAGTGTTTTTCCATCGTGAAAGCCCTGCTTTTCAGCGACATCAAAGCCCAGGAAGCCAAGCAACGACGCTTCGCCATGAAGCAGCGTGGCTCGCGTTCTGCCCGGGCGTATCAACGGCAGGTCTCGCTGGTGGGCGACGGGTCGAAATGGCAGATCACCAACCTGCGCCAGGTGGCGGCAGCGATGGCAAAATGGGCCTGACCTGTGGGCAACCGGTTCACGCTTCAACAATTCACGGAAATCTTTCTGGTTCGCAACCCCGACGGCAAACCATATGTCCTCGTTGGCGGGCAGGCCGTCAATTTTTGGGCGGAGCTGTATCTGGCGGCGGAACCGGCTTTGAAGAAGCACATGCCGTTCACGAGCGGCGACATTGATTTTCGTGGGAATCGCGAGGATGTCCGCCACATTGCCGACCAGCTTGAGCTGACGGCGGTATTTCCGGACAAAGTCAGCATGACTGCGCTGGCCGGAGCAATTCCGCTGCGGATTGGCAAACACCCGTCCAATATTGAAGTCGTGCGCCTGATTCCTGGTGTGCCCGTGGCGACCGTGGACGCGCTGGCTGTGGTGACAGAATTTAGCGGGCAGCAAATCCGGGTGCTGGACCCCATTTCCCTGCTGGCCTGTAAAGTGAATCTGGCACTGACGGTATCGCAGAAGGACCGGCAGGACGTCGAACATCTAAAAATTTTGGTTCACTGCGTGCGCGGATTTTTGCGCGAACTGTTGCGGGAGGTGGAGCGGAATAATGTGCCGGCCAAAGGCTGGCTCGGCGCAGTCAACAAGCTGGCGAAGTTGGCCAAATCCACCCAAGGCCGCAAAGTGGTGGAAAAATTTGGCGTGAGCTGGTCGGATGTGTTGCCGCTACCGGAAATCGCCAAGGCCGGGAACGAGAAGATCGTATCATTTCGTGAGAAACAACTGGCGAGAGAGTTCGCGATTCAGTGAGGCGTTGACGAACGCAACTCCTTTAAATTTTGGTGTTAATTTCAAGTGCCAAAGCCACAGGAAATAAATCCAGAAAGCGCAACTTCCTCCGTAGGCGGAGAGGATATGGAATTTGATGTGGCTGCGCGTCGGGAAAAATGGCTGAGGCGACTGGCGGATGAATTCATAAAGCTGGAAACGGCAATGCCGGTGGAAAATATACTGCCGGATACTGGCTGTCCGCCTTGGGTGGAGAATTTGGAGCGCGAACTCCGACAGGCGATGTATCCGGTGGCGAAGTTGAAAAAGGGGTTGGCCCTGACACCGCAACGGGTGGGCGGCATCCTTGGGCATCAATGTGCCGTTGGTGTCTGGATGATGGAATGGCTGGCGGTAAGACTCATTCTTGGCATTTAGAAGGGTCGCGGCCTCAGCCTCGTCGCGGGTGCTCAGGCTGGTCTGCTTGCCGGTGTTAGTGTCCTCGCAGTAGTAGATGCCTGCGCGGCGAAACATGATGAAACGTGTTTTCATGACTGGTTCTGTAGTGTGAACCAGTCCAGGCACATCGCGTTAACGCGTAGTGGGCGAGTTTCAGGGAATTCTGGCAGCTTTCTGGCGGATAATAATTTAAATGCCGGTTTACTGACAGTTTCACTGACAGTGGCCTGCCTGCCTAATGGAAGCCGTTGACTCACAAGCGGTTGAAGCTGGCTCCAGAGGTAGGACTCGAACCTACAACCACACGGTTAACAGCCGCGTGCTCTACCATTGAGCTACTCTGGAATCCGAAGGACGAATAATTTACAAATCGCCGCGCATTGGTCAATCCGTTTCGTCAGCTTTTTTGGCACGTCGGACAGTAATAGGTGCTTCGAGCGGCTTGCACGATTCGTTTGATCGAGGTGTTACACTTTGCGCAAGGCTTGCCGGCGCGGTCATAGACCCGCAGGCGTTCTGCGTAAAAATCTTGAACGCCAAGTTGCCGGCCAAAGTAAAACAGTCCATCGGATTTCCCAGCGCCAAAATTCAACGGAATGGTGCTCCCGCCGTCGATGGCCTGGGACAATACTTCGCGAACGGAGGCCAACAAGTGTTCGGCCTGAGGCAAAGTGATTTTATGGGCAGCGCGACGTGGTGAGATGCCAGCCCGGAAAAGAGCTTCGCTGGCGTAAATATTGCCCACGCCGGCCAACAGTGTCTGATCCAGCAATTTGACTTTGATGGGCTGACGTGATTTGCGAAGTTCCCTCTGCAATGTCTCCGCAGTCAAGCGTTCGTCCCAAGGTTCCGGGCCAAGTTTCTCAACGGATGAACTGTCCAAGGTAAATCGTCCAAAATACCGGGTGTCTTCGTAAACGAAGTGAGTTTTGCCGAGATCCAAAATCACCGCCGCGTGTTTCGGCAGGGGAACCGTGTTGGACTGAAGGAACATTCGCCCGGTCATGCCAAGATGCCCCAGAAGCAGAACTGATTTTTTTGACTCCTTGGGGCGAATTGCAAACAGCAGGTATTTGCCACGGCGGCTGAGATCAATAATTTTTGACCCCGAAAGTTGTTTGCGCAGCGTCGCGGTTGGCGTTGGGTTCACCACTTTGGGACGCCGAATTTCGATGGCGCGAATGGTTTTGCCCCGCACCAGCGGGCGCAAATGACGGGCCAATACTTCAACTTCCGGCAATTCAGGCACGGCGTTTATGAAGATGATTTGCGGCCGGGCTTTATGGGCTTACCGCCGCAAGTTGAACTTAGCTGGTCACCAACGTGCCGACTTTTTCGCCGAGCACCACGCGTTTCAAATTGTGGGCGCGGAAGAAGTCGAAAACGATGATGGGCATTTTGTTGTCCATGCAGAGCGAGAACGCCGTGGAATCCATGACTTGCAGCCGCTTTTGCAGGGCATCGATATAGCTGATCTGCGCAAAACGCTTGGCCTTCGGATTCTTTTTGGGATCGCTGTCGTAAATGCCATCGACTTTGGTGGCTTTGAGAATGACTTCCGCGCCGATTTCATTGGCGCGCAAGGCGGCGGCGGTGTCCGTGGAAAAATACGGGTTGCCGGTGCCGCCACCGAAAATAACCACGCGGCCCTTTTCCAAATGGCGAACGGCGCGACGGCGGATGAAGGCTTCAGCAATCTGGGCCATGGTGATGGCGCTTTGCACCCGGGTGGGAGCGCCGAGTTTTTCCAAGGCATCCTGCAAGGCCAGGGAATTGATGATGGTCGCCAGCATGCCCATGTAATCGCCGGTGGCGCGTTCGATGCCGTGTTTGCTGCCCGACAGTCCGCGAAAAATGTTGCCGCCGCCCACCACCACCACCACCTGCACGCCGAGATCACGGACTTCGCAAATTTGTTCGGCCATGTTCTGAACGGATTCAGCCGAAATTCCAACACCGCTTTCTCCCCCCAACGCTTCGCCGCTTAATTTGAGCAGGATTCTGGAAAATTTAGGTTTCTTGTTTTTGGTCATAGCGTTTGAAGCGTCCGAAGCATGGTGAAATATGTATCAGCCGGTTTAAGCCAGGTCAATGCAAAGCCGTTGAGCCGGCTGAATGGGCTGGATTTTGACGCTGCCGACGACGGGAGCAAAGATTTCTTCATCGTCGCTTAAGGTTCATTTTGCAAAGATGACGGCAGCGTGTTTGTGTGTTGCAACACTCCCGCGTGCCATGAGAATTTTGATCGTTGAAGACGAACCGGATTTGCTCGCCGGCCTGGCGCAGGCGCTGCGCGAAGAGGGCTATGCGGTCGATACCGCCGACAACGGCGATGACGGTTTGTTCAACGCCGAGGGGACGGATTATGACGCGATTGTTTTGGATGTGATGCTGCCGGGCATGGACGGCAGGGAAGTGCTCAGGCGACTGCGCAAAACCAAGAAAACGCCGGTGCTCATGCTTACGGCGCGGGATCAGACGCGGGATCGGGTGAAAGGACTGGATGCCGGCGCGGATGATTACGTGGTGAAGCCGTTTGATCTCGAGGAGATTTTTGCGCGGCTGCGCGCGTTGATTCGCCGCAGCGCCAATCAAAGCTCCAACCTCATGGAAATCGGCGCCGTGCGAATTAATGCGGCGGCGCGCACGGTGACGATCAACGGCCAAATGGTCGAATTGACGGCGCGTGAATACTCGCTGGTGGAATTTTTGGCGCGACATCGCGGCGAACTCGTCACCCGCACGCAACTTTACGAGCATCTTTTTGATGAAAATGAATGTTCGCTGTCCAACCTTTTGGATGTGCATGTCTCCAACGTCCGAAAAAAGCTGGGCGCGGAATTCATCGTCACGCGGCGTGGCTACGGCTATTGCATCGAATGAAACCCTTCAATTCCATTAAATGGCGGTTGCAACTATGGTATGGGTTGATTTTGGTGGTGCTGCTGGCGGGTTTTGGGACGACGGCATATCAGTTGGAACGCAATCGCCAATTGCGTCAAATCGACGATGAAATGCACCGGCGGATCAACATCCTTGGCGTTGCGTTGCGTCGCCAAAATCCGCGGAATCGAAATCTCAACCGGGTTCCGCCAGGTCAACCACCTCGCGGTCAGGAGGATCAGTTTCTTCCGCCCGATGAACTGCCCCTTGACCCTTTGCCCGAAGACGCCCCCCGGTTTCGTAACGAGCTTTTGGCGCGCAATTTCAGTTTGCCGCCGGAGTATGCTCCCTTGTTTGATGCCAGCGATCCAAACGGGTTTTATTATGTGATGGCCGCGCGCGATGGCAGACCCCTGGCACGTTCAACCAATGCCCCGGAGCATTTGCTTTTTGATTTGCAAGACATGGCTAAAAGCATTCCGGCCTTGGGCGGACAAGCGCGGCGAATGGGGCCGGAGTTCACTGATCCGGAGCCGCCGCGAATGCAGGGTGTCCGGCGTGAGCTGATCAATGTTTTGCCCACGGGCGACACTATTCTGGTGGGGTGCTCGGTTTTGCCAAAGTTGAAGGAACTGCGGCGCACAGCTTTTAATCTCACGGCGGTGGGCGGTGTGGTTTTGGTGATTGGGCTGACGGGCGGCTGGTGGTTTGTCGGACGGGCGATGCGGCCGATTACGGGCATCAGCGGAACGGCGGCGAAAATCTCTGCCGGCGATCTGTCGCAGCGGATCGATGTGAGTGAAACCGAAAGCGAGCTGGGCGAGCTGGCCTCGGTGCTCAACGCGACTTTCGCCCGATTGGAGGCGGCTTTCGCGCAGCAAAAACAATTCGCCTCGGATGCCGCGCACGAACTTCGCACGCCCGTCACTGTGATTTTGACGCAAACCCAGGCGGCCTTGGCCCGCGAGCGCGATGCCGGCAGTTACCGGCAAACGGTGGAAGCCTGCCAGCGGGCCGCGCAACGCATGCGGCGGTTGATCGAAACGCTGCTGGAATTGACGCGCTACGACGCCGGCCAGGAGGTTCTCAAGCGTTTGAAAATTGATCTTTCAGAAATCGCGCGGGACAGCTTGGAACTGGTTCAGCCTTTGGCCGAGGAACGCCACGTCAAGTTGACTGGCGAATTGGTTGCGGTTCCGCTGACCGGCGATCCCGAGCGGTTGTCCCAGGTTCTGGTGAACCTCTTGACCAATGCTGTGCAATTCAGCCGGCCGGAAGGGAAAGTGCGGGTGACGCTCGGCGCGGAAAATGGTCTCGCGGTGCTGACGGTCGCGGATCATGGCCAGGGAATTGCCGCGGAAGATTTGCCGCGCGTGTTTGAGCGGTTTTATCGCGCGGATAAATCAAGAGCCGGGGGCGGTAATTCCGGGTTGGGACTGGCCATTGCCAAGGTGATTGTCGAAGCCCATGGGGGCAGCATCAATGTCACCAGTGAACCCGGTGCCGGCAGTGTGTTTACGGTGCGTTTGCCGCAGTGAGCGCGGGATCGCCCGCATAGCCATACAATCCGCGCGCCGCCAGCGCATTCAGCGTCCACTCATATTCGCCGGCCAGTTGATCCACCACGCTCCGCGATTTCAGTTCCCCGGGTAAAAACTCCCAGGCATAGGTTTCCATTTCGAGATGCGAACAAATCGCCGGGAATACGCCAAGCAGATCAAGCACTTCCAGCAGGTGATCATGGGTGTTGTCAAAAGGCGGCTTGGGGGCGGCGTGCAACGGGACGTGAAAATGAATCCGCCATTCCGGCAAGTCTGTTTCGTTGGCCGCCAACTGGCGCTGCGCCTGGACAATGGCATCGGGCAGGTCGCGAAAAATGCTGCGTTCGCCGGACTCATTGCGGGCCACGACTTGATGGAGAAAAATGTCATCGGAAAACGCTTTGAGCTCAGCCAGTGCTTCCGCGGTCGGTCGGGTTTTGAGCGCGGAACTCAAGTGGATTTTGCTGATTTTGATGCCATTGTTCACGAGGCAGGGCAGGGCATTGAGCGGTTCCTCAAATTCCACGGCGAAATGACAGGTGTCATAATTGATGCCGAGATGTTGCGACAGACGTTCATCGCGGGGATGCTCGGCCCGCAGGTGTTCAAAGAGGTGCAAGGTTTCGGCGCTGCTCTCCAGGCAGCAAAGCGGTTCAGGTTCCAATCCCAAGTGCAAAAGGCGGCCGGTTTGTTCGCTGACATGGGCAATATGTTCGACGGTTCGCCAGATGTTTTGGCGCATTACTTTTTGCGCTTCGGCGGACAGATGAAATTCCTTGAACGAGCCGGGCAGGGTGCTGACGCTGCCCTCGATGCCGGCTGGCAGCAGTTCCGAGAGCAAATCGAAAAGCAAATTTGTGTAGGCGACGCGCTCGGGCGAAGTCCAATCCGGCAAATAAACCTGTTCCTTGACGTGGGTGCCCCGAAACTGGCCGTAGGGAAATCCGTTGAACGTAAAAATGTAGCAGTGGTTTTGGTCGAGCCAGCGTTGGAATTGCAGTCGTTCCTCGCGTTCGCTGAGTTCGACGGCGGCGCGTTCGCTTAAGCGCAATCCGATCGCGTAGGGGTGATGGGGGCAGACGCGGTCACGCACGGCCAGGGTGTGAGTTTGCAGCGCTCGGAAAGTTTCTGCCCACGATTCGCCACGATGAATATTCGTGGAATAGGCCAGGTGAAGGCCGTGGCTCAGTTTCATAACCGCAATTTGGTTAAGGTTTTAAAAAATCAACCTTGGCGCTCAATTCGGGCGTCAAATAGTGATCGGGATTTTCGATCTGAACTTTAATCTGCAAAGTGCCTTTGGAACGATCGGCCTCCGGAGCAATTTCCGCAACATGTCCCGAGTAGATTTTTTCCGGATAGGCCTCCGGCGAGACGCGGCACTTTTGGTTCATGGAAATTTTTGAAAGGTCGGCCTCGTTCACATCAATTTCCACCTGCAAATCTTTGGGATCGGCCAGGGCGACCAAGGCGGTGCTCGGTCCGCGGGTGCCTCCGAAACTTTGAGGCATGACCAGTTCATTGGGCTGAACCAATTTTTCCAAAATTACGCCGTCAATCGGCGAGCGGATGGTGCACCAGTCCAGATAGGTCTTGGCCAGTTCCAGTTCGCCGGCGGCCTGCGTGGCGGCGGCCCGGCTGGAAGCCAACTGCAATCGGGCGTCGTCCAACGTTTGTTTGGATTCCACCGACGTTTCCGCCAGTTTTTGAATGCGGCCATACTGCAATTCGGCTTTGGCAATGGCCACATTGGCTGAATCCAGCGCGCCTTGGGCTTGATGCACTCGGGCAAGGTATTCCGCGTTATCAAGCTGCACGATGATTTGTCTGTTGGTCACGGTGTCGCCCTTTTTGACGCCAATCCATTTGACCACCCCCAAAAAACGCGGGCTGATCTCGATTCGCTCGCGGTTGATGATGTAGCCGCTCACCGTCAGGACGCTCTGGTTGTCAACCGTGGTTGAAGTCTGGTCATTGGCTGGAGCCAGCGGCGCCGCAGCGGGGGCGTCGAGTTCATTCGTGGAATTGGCATTTGAAAGTTTGCGGATTTTATCGCTGGCCCGTGGCCAGGCCAAATAGACAGTTCCCAAGGAGAGCAGGGCGATAATGGTGAAAATAATCGCCAGCATTTGCCGCGGGCGGCGTTTGGCGGAGGGAGGAATTTGCAGTTCCGCAAGCCGTTGAGCATCCATGTATTGAAGATGCTTGGAAAACAAATTATTGCAAGACGCAAACGGCGTTGACACCCATAGCGTTGCGGTTTAGTCTTCCGTAAACGTCAAACACCATGTTACTTCGCATTAGTTTAATTGTGGCTATTCTCGCCGGAATCGGCGCGGGAGTTGTTTCATATTTGGAGTTTTCCGACAAAATTCCCGCCTTGGTCCAGCAGCGCGATTCGGAAAAGAGCGCCAAGAATGATGCGTTGACCAAGCTGGCTTCCACCGAGAAGAACCTCAAGAAAACCCAAGGCGAACTCACTTCCACCAAGCAAGAATTGACGGACACCAAGAGCGAACGCGATAAGGCCGTGGCGCGCGCTGATGGTCTCGGTCGCCAAGTCGATCAGTTGACCGATCAATTGACCAAAACGAAATCGGAACGTGATGCTGCCCAAGGCGATCTGGCTGCCTACAAAGCCACCGATTTAACCCCCGAACAGATTTTGGGTCTGAACAAGGAACTCAAAAATGCCAACGCCGAGATCGAAGTGGCCAACGGCGAAAAAGTTGTCCTGCTTCACACGATTAGCCGCCTGACCAACGAATTGAACAAATATGTCGGTCCTGACCAGTATGTAAAACTGCGGGCGGACTTGCATGGCAAGATTCTGGTGGTGGATCCCAAATGGGATTTCGTGGTCCTGAACATTGGCGAGGAAGAAGGCGTCATTCCCGATGGCGAACTGCTTGTCAGCCGCCAGGGAAAACTCGTCGGCAAAGTAATCGTCCGCACGGTTCAAAAAGAACGCAGCATTGCCAATCTCGTTCCCGGTTGGAAATTGGGCGATGTTACTGAAGGCGATGAAGTTTGTCCGGCCCATCCAGCCTCCTGATATTTGTGAATCCTATTTACTCCAAACTGGCTCTGCTCATCGCTTTTGCCGCGCTGATTTTTGGGGTTTGCAGTTGTTCGTCGGTGGAATCTGAGAACGCCTCTGTGCGGCCGTGGAACGTGCCTCAAGGCTGGGAAAACGGTCTCGGGGGAATGGATTTGCAACACCGCTAACGCTTGGCGCAGCGAATGCCCCGCGATGGAGTGAAAATAAAATCCACCCTGGCATCGTGTGCTTCTGTGGGAATCGATTCCAACACCTGAAAATTGTAGCCGATGCCGCATTTGATCCCGCTGGCATGCGCCAAAATCCGATCGTAAAAACCCTTGCCGCGCCCCAGCCGGTTACCCGCCAGATCAAACGCCACGCCCGGCACCAGCACCAGATCAAATCGGTCTAACGGTATCGCTTCACAATTCTCCAGCGGCTCCGACACACCGAACTTGCCGGTAAAAATATCCGTTTCCAAATTCTTAACCCGGCGTGCGGAATAAAACCGGGTCGCCTCCTCGAACGCAGGCAGGGCGCAGACCGCTGACGCCTTGAGCAATTTTTCCAGCAGCGGCCAGACATCCAGTTCGTCCGCCAGCGGTGCGTAAAACAAGATCGTGTGAGCGCTGCGCAACTGCGGTTCCAGTCGCGCGCACAAGTCCATGGACTCCACCGTCCGCACCGCGAGGGAAATATTTTTCAAGTGCTCGCGGATTTGCGTGCGCAGGTCGGATTTGGAATTATTTGAAAAGTCAGACATTTTATCCTCGCTTGTTTGAAGGAGTGACTTGTAACAAGGAAACGATTTCTTCGATGTCAGATACGTGAAGACGTGTCTTTTGAATAACTCCTAAATCAAAAAACTGCTTTTTCTCTTCCAGATAAATTGAAACAACCACATTTTTTTGCCGTGTTGGATCACCTACAATGAAGCCCTTAAAATTTGCTCTATCAAATTGGATGCAGGAATCTTGAAAGCCGAGAGGGGTCATCATGCACTTCACCTTGATTAAAACGAGAAGCCGCATGAGTTCCTTAATGTTTCTTTGTTTGCTGATGTCCGTTTCAGTCGCATTATAAGCATCCAACACAAAATTGTAAAAATTGGTTTCGTTCAGCGGCCGCATTACGGGATCAAAACTTTTTGCGTCAGCGGACGGCATGATCAATATTCGGCATTGGTCGCTTTGAAATGAAACTTGTGTTCTGCTATTTGTCTCACAAGCGAAACGGTTTGATGGAAGTGAGAATGCACAATCTTCTAAAACAATTGTGACTGGATTTGTATGGCTGAATAATGCGGGAATTTTCCTCATGGGCTGCGGAACTGCATTTAACATGGCTTTGCTATCGGCATATTGTTTTATCGCTGCTATTTTTGTCCCGTGTAAAACAATTTGCTGCCACACAAAAAACGCGCTAACAACAAAACAAATGGCGAATAACACAATTGAAAATATTCGTTTCATTGTTTGATGATGGAAAGGTTCACTTTATATTGCGAGCGGCTTTTATTGAATCCTGCATAATAAAGTGAGTATTTCACCACAATTCAGCTTGCTTCCAGAAAGCGGAGATCAGCTTGGGGCGGCGGCGGATGTTCCGCAGTTGGCGGCGGCCGAACGCGCCGAGGTGGGC
>JAKALA010000018.1 GCA_021813325.1 bacterium
CCGATCTTTGTTACTTGGGATACTTCCAAGCTGAACACGGATGGATCGATCAAGGTCCTCACGGTATCGGCGGCCGCTGCTCCGTCGATCACCTCCACAATCGCCAATGGCAACCTCACGTTGTCCTGGCCGGCTGGTTCAACTGGCTACACGCTCCAAGTGCAAACCAACAGCCTGGCCGTTGGTCTCAGCACGAACTGGGTGAATGTCGCTGGCTCCAGCAGCACCAACTCGGTGACCCTCCCGGTTGATCCAACCGCGGGCGCGGTGTTCTACCGTCTGACCCAATAAGTCAGGGGTCGTAAAACGGAATTAAACACTTGGCGGGCAAAGCTGGCGAAAGCCACTTTGCCCGCCAACTTTTTGGCAATGCAGATCGGAACCCGCA
Organism: bacterium; assembly: GCA_021813325.1. Lineage (GTDB taxonomy): Bacteria > Verrucomicrobiota > Verrucomicrobiia > Limisphaerales > UBA11358 > UBA11358. The sequence continues at coordinate 389 of JAKALA010000018.1, forward strand.
TCGGCTTCACGCCGTTTGAGAAGTATCTGAGTCTGTCCAAAATCGGATAGCTCCTCTCAACTTGCGAATTCAGCGATTTTTCCTTTGGCCAGCGCGCATTTACCATTTGAACCTAGCTGCCGCAAATCTACGGTTGGAACCAGTCCGGCAATCCCGACCAGAACACGCACCTCGAATTGGTGGGACACGAACGATGGAACATCCGACTGAAAGTTGGCCACAGTTTTTGAAAAGACTTGGATTGATGTGATCTGGCAAAACCAAGTGGAATGTAATTGAACATTGCTTGCGCTGCCTGTATCAATAAATGCGTGCGCCGGTTTCGCCACATGTTTTTCGCTTTGGCTGCCTTTCTTTGGCTGCCGGCCGCGGCACATTGCCAGTTGGAGACAGTTCCCGGGCTGGGGTTCTTGCGTTGTGCCGGGGTGACGGCTGGCGATCATTGCACACCGGGCGATTGCGGCCGCTGTTGCGCGGTTGAGCAATCAGATTATAGCCTCAGCTCCGGCTCGTTCAGCGTCTTCGCCCCCAAACTGGTTGCGCTCCCCTTGGGCGTGCCATCAATCACACTGGACACGCTGACCGCCTTGCCTGACGAGGTTACGCTCGGCGTGCTGGTGGCGGCCCCACCCGAAACGTTTCCGACCCGACACTTTCTCCACCGCACGGCCCTGCCGGTTCGCGCGCCTTCCTTCGCTTCCTGATTCGTCCCGCTCGGGACACTGCTTCTGTTGTGACGTGAACTGAACTCACGTCTTCGAGTTTTGTTTTACCCATTCGGTTTGGCCGTTTTGATTGTTTATGAAGATTAGGAAGTATTGTCGTTTGCCACTTGTCCTGCCGGTGGCGCTGGGAAGCGTTATGGCGTTTCCGGCGAAAAGTCAGGGATCCATCTCCAACCCCGACCATGCGCTGACGCTCAAAGCGGCAGTGCAATGCGCCCTGACGAACAACCCGGAAATCCGCGGGTTGCAGGCCGATGCGGCCTCGGCGCGTGGCGCGGTGAACACGGCGAAAACCTGGGAAAACCCCCAGTTTTCCATCGCCCCCGGATTCAAGTCGGTGCGTGACCCGTCAGCCACGCAATTTCACGGCAATTTTGGCCTCGAACAAAAATTTGAATGGCCGGGCAAGCGGGCGTTGCGGCGCGCGCTGGCGGAGAAGGACGTGGCGTTGCGGCGGCTCGCCTTGGAAGGATTTCGCTCGCAACTGGCCATCCAAGTGCGGCGGGCTTTTGAGGCCCTGCAGACATCGCTTCAATTGGTGGCGTTGCGGGAACAGCAACTCACCATGGCAAAGGCGTTTGCCAACGCCGCGCAAAAGAAGGTTGAAGGTGGTTTCGCCCCGGATTTTGAAGCCACCAAGGCGGAGGTCGCGATTGTGGCGGCGCAAAAATCGTTGCGCGAAGCCAGGGCCCAATCCGACGCCGCGCGTGTGCGTTTGAACACACTCATGGGCGCGATGCCGAATCAACCCCTGAGCCTGGCGGATGAATCGCCGGAAGATCCGATGTGTTCCGATCGCGCCTCTCTGTTAAAGCTGGCGTTGGCGACCAATGCTTCCGTTCGGTTAAAGGAAACCGAGGCCCAACGGGCGGGACTCAACGTGGATTCCGCAAAAAAATCGCGCTGGCCGGATTTTACCGTCGGACCGGGCTTGGAATATACCCGCGACGAGCAAATTGTCGGGTTCGGGGTGTCCGTGCCGCTGCCGCTTTGGAATCGCAAACAGGGTGAAATCGCTACCGCCAAGGCGGAATTGGAAAAAACGCGCGCCGGGTTGGACCAGTTGCGGCGCGCAATCGGCTGCGACGTGACCATCGCATCGCAGAACTTCACGGCGGCGGCAGACTCGCTCGCTTACTACACCCCTGCGCTGCGGAACAAACTCAAGACGGCGCTTGACGCGGCCGAGGCGAGTTATTCCGAAGGTCGCGCCTCGCTTTTGTTGTATCTCGAAGCACAGCGAACCTATTTCGACACGCAGGCGGATTATTTTGCCACCTTGCAACAGCTTCACGACGCCGAGGCGGAGATGGCCTCGGCCATCGGCCTGCCCGTTGATGTGATTTCCCAATCCGTAAGACCAACCCGATAACATTTCCCATGAAACATTTATTCGCCCTCACCGTGCTGGCCGTGGCGGTTGCCGGATGCGGTCAAAAGAACTCGCCGACGGATGCCACTGTGGAGGCTGTTCCTGAATCCGCCCGTCCGGCAAACATCGTCACGCTGACACCGGAAAATCTGAAGCACATGGAGCTGCAGACCGAGCCGGTGGGAATTGGCGATCTAGGCATGACGGTCAAGGCCGCGGGCCGGGTCAGCGCCAATTTAAACAAAACGGCCAAAGTGACCTCCACCTTGGAAGGCCGGCTCACCCGGCTGAACTTCGACCTCAACGATCGCGTGAAAGCCGGCGATGTGCTTGGCCTGGTGGAATCGCCCGAACTGCTCGGCAAGCCGCTGGAACTGAAAACGCCCATTGACGGAGTCATTATTGAGCGGCACGCCACCACCGGGGAACTGGTGGACAAGGCCCGGACCATTTACACCATCAGCGCCCCGGACGAACTCTGGGTGATTGCCGATGTGAAAGAGCGGGACATCGCCGCGGTCAAATCCGGCCAGGAGGCAACTTTCACGGTGCTGGCCTACCCGAACGAGCCATTTCACGGCAAGGTGGTGCTCACGGCCAACCAGGTGGAATCCCAGACCCGCACGCTGGAAGCCCGCATTGTCGCCAATAATGCCGATGGCCGGCTGAAGCCTGGTATGTTTGCCGATGTGGCCATCACCACGACGATCCTCAACGGGGTGCTCATCGTTTCGGATTCGGCGCTGCAAACCGACGGTGACGAGCAGACGGTGTTTGTCTCTCTTGGCGATGGCAAATTCGAGCAGCGCATCGTCAAGCGGGGAGAGGAACAACCAGGAAAAGTGCGGATTCTGGCTGGATTAAAGGCGGGAGAAAAGGTCGTCACCGACGGAAGCTTCATTCTCAAATCGGAAATGCTCAAAAGCGAATTCGGCGAGGACTGACATGATCAATCTCATTCTAAATTTTTCCGTGCGCCAGCGCCTGCTTGTGCTGTTGGCCACCGTCGTGCTCATCGGCTTCGGCGGGCGGGCGCTCCGGCAGATTCCGATTGATGCGTTCCCCGATGTCACCAACGTGCAGGTGCAGGTGCTGGCCACGGCCGGCGGCATGTCGCCGCCGGAAGTTGAAAAGCTGGTGACTTGGCCCATCGAAATCGCGCTCGGCGGCCTGCCGCGACTCGAGGAAATCCGGTCGGTTTCCAAAATCGGCTTGAGCGTCATCACGGTGGTGTTTCAGGACGGCGTGGACGATTATTTCGCCCGCCAACTGGTGTTTGAGCGACTGCAGAGCGCACGGGACAAATTGCCGGCGGGCGTGGACGCCGAACTTGGCCCGATCTCCACCGGCTTGGGCGAGATTTATCAATACACTCTGGTCAGCCAGGACAAGCGCTATGACGCCACGGAATTGCGCGCGATTCAGGACTACCTCGTGCGGCCCATTTTGCGGACGGTGCCAGGCGTGACGGATGTGAATTCCTTTGGCGGACTGGTGAAACAATACCAGGTGATCGTCAATCCAGATCATTTGACTTCCTACAACATCACGCTGCATCAGGTTTTTGAGGCGCTGGAAAAGAATAATGCCAACGCCAGCGGCAACTTTATCGAACATAAATCCGAGCAATACGTCGTGCGCGGCCTCGGTCTGGTGAAGAACGTGGAGGACATCGAAAACATCATCGTGGCCACCACGCCCGAACATGGTCCCGTCTATGTGCGGGACGTGGCGGAGGTGAAGATCGGCGCGGAACTGCGCCAGGGAGCCGTCACCGCCAATGGCAACGGTGAAGCCGTGGCTGGCATTGTGCTAATGCTTAAAGGAGCGAGTGGTCGGGATGTGGTCAACGCGGTGAGGGCAAAACTGCCGGCGATTCAGAAGGCGCTGCCCAAAGGCGTGGAACTGGTTCCCTTTTATGATCGCACCGATCTGGTGAAAAAGGCGATTCACACCGTCACCCAGGCGTTGCAGGAGGGGGCGATCTTTGTGCTGCTGGTGTTGATCGTGCTCCTGGCCGATGTGCGGAGCGCCATCATTGTGACGCTCGTGCTACCGCTGGCGGCGTTGTTCGCGTTCATCATGATGCGGTGGTATGGCCTCAGCGCCAACCTGATGTCGCTGGGCGGATTGGCCATCGGCATCGGCATGATGGTGGATGGCGCCGTGGTGATGATGGAAAACATTCACCGACACCTGACCGGGAAAACCATGCCGGACGCGAGCAAGACGGAAATCGTGCTGTATGCCGCCAAGGAGGTGGGCCGGCCGATTGTCTTCGGCATCTTCATCATTATTGCGGTGTTTTTACCGCTGTTCACGCTACAGGGGTTTGAAGGCAAGATGTTCAGTCCGCTGGCGTTCACGATTTCATTCGCCTTGCTCGGCTCGCTCATCCTGTCGCTCACGCTTGTGCCGGTGCTGGCCACCTTCTTCTTGAAACAGCCGTCGCACCCGCAAGATCCCCTCCACATTCGAGGATTGAAACGAGGTTATCGCGCCCTATTGGAACCCTGCATGCGGCGTCCGTGGCTGGTGGTGGCGCCGGCGGTGCTCGCCCTGGCGGGAGCCCTAGCGCTGGTTCCACGCATCGGCACGGAATTTCTGCCAACACTGGACGAAGGCTCCATTGCCGTGCAAACCTTCCGGATTCCGAGCATTTCACTGACCAAATCGCTGGAACTGCAAACCCGCGCGGAGAAGATCCTGAAACAGTTTCCCGAGGTGATCAACGTGGTTTCCAAGACCGGCCGGGCGGACATTGCCTCCGACCCGATGGGCGTGGAAGTCAGCGATGTGATTGTCACGCTCAAGCCGCGCGAAGAATGGACCACAACCAACTCCAAGGATGAACTGGTGGAGAACATGCGTTCCGCCCTGGCGGAGTTGCCCGGCGTGGCGTCCAGTTTCTCCCAGCCGATTGCTCTGCGCGTGGATGAACTCGTCAGCGGCGTCAAGTCGGCCATCGGCATCAAAATCTTTGGAGACGATCTGGACGTGCTGAAAGCCAAGGGCGAAGCGGTTGCCCGCGTGCTCAATACAATTCCCGGCGCGGCGGATGTGAACGTGGAGAAAGTCAGCGGCCTGGCGTATTTGCAGGTGGAGATTGACCGGACTAAAATCGCGCGCTATGGCATCAACGTCGCCGATATTCAGGACGTGGTGGAATCTGCCATCGGCGGCAAGGAGGCCAGCAAGGTGTATGAAGGCATGAAAGTGTTTGGCCTGAACGTGCGTTTCCCGGAATCCGCCCGCAATGATGCGGAGACCATCCGAAACCTTTTGATTTCCTCGCCACAGGGCGCCCAGATTCCACTCGGCCAACTCGCGCATGTTTATGTCACGGAAGGTCCGGCCCAAATCAGCCGGGAAGAGGCGCAGCGCCGCATCGTCGTGGAATGCAATGTCACCGGCCGCGATCTCGGCGGCTTCGTCAAGGAAGCCCAGCGGAAGATTGATGCGGCCGTGCCGCTGCCGCCGGGATATTACCTCACCTGGGGCGGCCAATTTGAAAACCAACAGCGCGCGATGAAGCGCTTTGCCATGGTGGTTCCCATCACCATCGCGGCGATTTTCCTGCTGTTGTTCAGTTCGTTTAATTCCGTGAAGCAGGCATTGCTGATCATCCTGAATATCCCCTTCGCCCTCATTGGCGGCATCCTCGCGCTAGTCATCGGGCATTTCAATATGAGTGTGAGCGCCAGTGTCGGCTTCATCGCGTTGTTTGGGGTGGCCGTGCTGAACGGCGTGGTGATGGTGAGCTATTTCAACGAGTTGCGGCGAACCGGCATGAAAGTCGAACTCGCGGCGGTCAACGGAGCGGTCTTGAGGCTGCGGCCCGTGCTCATCACCGCCAGCGTGGCGGCATTAGGCCTGGTGCCGATGCTGTTTGCCACCGGCCCCGGCAGCGAAATCCAGAAACCGCTGGCTGCGGTGGTCATCGGTGGACTGGTCAGTTCAACGCTGCTAACTTTGTTCATGTTGCCCACACTTTACCAAGCGTCTGAACGCGAGCCGGTGAAGGATACGGAAATGCATCTGCCCGAACCACCCGCGACGCAGGAACTTTAGCCCGACTTCCGCCACTGGAGGGGATGTGTCCCCCCAAAAAACCGAAAAAACACAATTTGAGACCTCTGAAAAAGTGTGGAAGCAACGCCCAACCGCTTGAGCAACCGGGTGAAAACATGGGGCAAACAACCAAGCTTGCGGCGGCGATCTCGGCAGCAGTTCCCAACCCGGTCGGGCCAAGATCATTTTGGACTCTTTCTCCGGTTGCGTATAGCGGCGGACTATCAATTCCCGCCCATCGGTGGTGGAAAAGTGCGCATCCGGCATCTGGATGCCCGTAAATTTGTCCAAGATCGCGCGCGGCGTCAGTCCCGAGGCATACCCGGGCCGGCACCGCCCGTTCCTTGACGATGTTCCAACTGCAATGGTCCTTGCCGCTTTTGAAGCGGCGATAACAGGGCAAAATGGCTCGGCCATACATCCAATACTTTACCAGACTCGCCGCGCCCACGGGAAGGAGGCGGGTCTGCCCCCCAAACCGATTTTCGAAAGCCCATCCTCCTTCCAGGTGGCGAAAGTCGGGTTAACGGCCGTGGCCAAATGCCAGGTTGACAAAATGCAAAATGGCGCAAAAAATCACGACATGAAACCTCTCGCTGTTCTGCTCGCTCTTCTGGTGGCCGGTTCCGCGCTGGCCAATAATATTTCCGTAACCAACGTCACCGTGCTCAACGCCGCCGGCGGGCTGGCGGACGTGCGCTTTGATTTGAGTTGGGACAATTCCTGGCACAATTCGTGGGCGGAAAATGGCGGCTCGCTCAACCTCACGAACTGGGACGCGGCCTGGGTGTTCGTTAAATTCCGCCCGTCCGGCGGGCACTGGCAGCAAGCCATCCTCAGCCCGTCGGGCCACGTGGCGACGGGCGGGACGCAAATTGATGTTGGCGCGAACATGGCCGGCCAGCCAGTCGGCGCGTTCGTGCATCGTGCCGCCGACGGCAATGGCACGTTGAGCTGTCCGGCGATGTCGTTGAAATGGAATTACGCCGCGACCGGCCTGGGCGGCACGAATTCGGTGGACGTGAGCGTTTTCGCCATCGAAATGGTTTACATTCCACCGGGCGCGTTTTACGTCGGCTCCGGCGGCACGGAATCCGACGCGTTTTACTCCGGGACAAATCCGGCGCAGCCGTATCAAATCACCAGCGAAGCGGCGATTGCCATTGGCACGAATGGGATGAACTATCGGAATGACAGCGGACGCAGCGGCGACCAGACCGGCCCGATTCCGGCCGCGTTTCCCAAAGGCTCCGGCGCTTTTTATCTGATGAAATATGAGATTTCGCAGGGGCAATACACCGATTTTTTGAATTTCCTCGATCCCGGCCTGGCCAACACTTGTTTCCCGAACGCCTATGGCAGTTACCGCAACACGATCTCGCGGACCAATTTGCTTTACACCTGCGATGCGCCGGATCGCGCCTGCAATTACCTGACGCCGCAGGATTTTCTGATTTACCTGAAATGGGCCGCCTTGAGGCCGATGGACGAACTGGAATATGAAAAAGCCTGCCGCGGTCCGCTCTTTCCCGTGCCGAATGAATATCCGTGGGGCGACACGTTAATCACGCTGATGACCGGCTTCAGCGGCGTGGACGGCAGCGGCACGGAAACCGCCCTGCCCGCCAACGCCAATGCCTGCGTGAATGGACCGATCGGCGGCCCGGTGCGGGTGGGCCTTTTTGCCACGGCCAACTCCACGCGACGCGACGCCGGCGCCAGTTATTACGGCGTGATGAATTTGGGGGACAATCTGTCTGAATTAGCGGTGAGCGTGGGCGATGGTTATGGCCGCGCTTTTACCGACGAACCCGGCGACGGCAACGAATGGACCGCTCCGTTGACTTGGCCAAATCCGAGCGGCGCTGGCTTCGGCTGGCGCGGCGGCCATTGGCAACACGCCTATCCGACTTCGGATCGAACCAGTGCAGATAGCGCTTACGATGGAACCATTTTCGGGGGACGCGGCGCGCGATCAGCCCCGTGAAATTTGCCATGCGCAACTTGGTTTTCATCGCGCTGATGCTGGCGGGCGGCGTCGCGGCCTTTGCCAATTCCGGCGCGCTGTTCACCGGCGGCAGCGGCGACGGCTGCGCGCGCGCGGATTACCTTTTGCCACCGCCACCGTCACTGGCGTGGCGTTTTCTTGGCGGCAGCCAGGACGGCTATGCTTCGGCCGGTTGGAACGGTTACCAACCGGTCCTCACACCAGCCATCGCCCGTTTTGCCGGTGGCGCGCGCGATGGCTATGCCTCGGGAGATTGGCGTGGTTATCAGCCATCCGTCACACCAGCCCTCGCCCGTTTTGTTGGTGGCCAACAGGATGGCTATGCGGCAAGCGGCTGGCGCGGCTATCAACCGCCGAAGGTGCCTGCGCTCATGCGGTTCGCCGGCGGTCTGCGCGATGGGTATGCGAGCGCAACCTTTCTGTCTTCCTGGCTGCAAAATCCGCCGCGCCGTTTTCTTGGCGGCGGGTTTGACGGTTATGACAGCCGCGCGGTGCGCGGACTGGCCAATTGGTCCCTTGGCGACACCGACGGCAACGGTCTGCCCGACTGGTGGGAGCTAAAATACTTCGGCGTGCTCACCGGCACGAATCCCGGCGGCGATCCCGACCACGACGGAGCCTCAAACTTGTATGAATATCTCACGGGGACAAACCCGACCAATGCCGTTTCATATTTTCACATCACGCGGGTTGTTTCCGCAGCCACCAACCGGGTGTTTGTTTATTGCGCCCCGCCATATTTTTACACACTGCAACGATCCACGAATCTGCCTTCAGGTTGGATGAACGTCACCAACCAGATCCGCATTTCGCCCTCCTCGGAAGGCATTCTGGAAATGGACGACTTTTCCAGCGGCGACTGGGTTTTCTACCGTGTCGTGATGGAACAATGACCAAAATTGGGGTGCGTTGACGCCGTTTCATCCGCAGTTCGGTCGTGGTTTTGACACTGACCTGAAATCGCTGCACATCGGCGTGGTGGCCGGCGCGGCCGGCGTGGCAACGCTTTGCCCCGCGATTTCGCTCTGGGCTTTGCGCGCTTTGGAGAAGACGCATGGCAAATGCCTTGATTATGTCGAGCCGTTTTAATTCAGTTGCCAGCGGCGGGCTGAAAGTTGAAAGTTTGACCGGCAGCGTCTCCCTTGCGCCTTTGCACTCTGCCACCAACATCATGAAACTTGGAATTTATGGCGGCACTTTCGATCCTGTGCATAACGCTCATCTGCTCGTCGCCCAGGCGGCGATTGAGGAACTGAAGCTGGACCGGTTGTTTTTTGTTCCCACCGCCCGTTCGCCGTTCAAATTGGATTATCAGCCGGCTCCGGATCTCGCTCGCTTGCAATTTCTCCGCCTGGCGCTGGCCGGTAAAACCAACTGCGAAGTGGACGACCAGGAAATCCGGCGGGGCGGGATTTCTTATACGGTGGAAACGTTGCGCAATTTTGCCAAACGTTTTCCCGGGGCGCGGATGTTTTACCTCCTTGGCGCAGACAACGCGGCCAAACTGGCCGAGTGGATGGAACCCGGGGAACTGGCCCGGTTGGCGGAATTTGTCGTTGTGCCGCGTCCAGACGGCGGGGAGGCGCGTTTCCAGCCGCCGTTTTGCGGGCGCATTTTAAGCGGTTTTCCCTTTGGCGTTTCCTCGTCACAAATCCGGGCGCGCATCAAAGCGGGGTTGCCGGTGGACACACTGGTGCCGACGGCTGTCGCGGAGGCGATTGGGAAGGCCAATCCGTATTTATGAGGTTCCGGCCAGCGCGGTTTTGGTTTGGCTGCGAAAGTGAAATTTATCCGTGTCTATCCGCGCGGAACTATGATTAAATAACCCCGCAACTATGGATTCTAAAAAACTGGCATGGCTTTGCCGCGAACTGGCGGATAATAAAAAAGCTGAAAACATGGTGGTGTTGGACGTGCGTAAATTGTCGTCCGTCACGGATTTTTTTGTGATTGTGTCAGGGTCCAGCCAGCCGCATTTGCGGGCCATTGTGGAAGAAATTCACGGCAAATTGCGGGACGATCATGGTTTGCGCCCGGCGCGCACCGAAGGCGGTGAGGCCGGTTCCTGGGTGGTGTTGGACTATTTTGACGTCATTGTTCACGTCATGCTGGCGGAGGCCCGTGCCCGTTATGATTTGGAAGGACTTTGGGGCGATGCCAAAAAGGTCAATCCGCCCAAGCCGCGAAAGAAAAAAACGCCGGACGAGAAATAATCGTTCGCCGGCGTTTTGCGTTAAATTGGGTGGTTATTCCATGGGATCCGGCTGTTTTTCCGGGATTTGCTCCGAGGATTTCACCATGTCATCGACCAATTTTTTAAACTCGGCCAAACCGGTTGAGGGGATGATGATGGTGTCGCGTCGCCCGCCCACATCTTCAGTGATGCGCAGGAAACGTCCCCGGGGATTTTCTTTGAGTGTGAAGACAAAGTTTTTTCTTTCGATTTGAATTTCGGCAGATTTCAGCGTGTCTTCGTTGACCGGAGGCCGTGGCTGTTGGTTGTATTTCGACATTCCATAACCCTGATTTTGGTAAGGACGTCGACCGTATGGGGAAGGTCGTTCGTTTGAGATCATAAAACCCTGTTAGAATTTTCAAATGTTAACATGTGCGGATAAACTTCGGCCAATTCGCATCGTTGTCAAACCTGAAAAGACAAATAATTCTCCCCCATATTTGGTGTTGATGGGTAACACTCTTGCGCAGCGCGGTTTAGCTAGGTTTTGCTGTTAAAGAATATTGGCCGCCAATTCGGCTAATTCGGAACGTTCGCCTTTCTGTAATTCAATATGAGCGGCTATCGTTTGGTCGCGGAAACGGCTGATGAGATAATTGAACCCGTTTGAAGAGGAGTCCACATAGGGATTGTCGATTTGATACGGGTCGCCGGTGAAAACAATTTTGGTGCCGTTGCCCACGCGGGTGACGATGGTTTTGGCTTCCAGAGGCGTCAGGTTTTGCGATTCATCGATAATCATGAACTGGTTCGCGATGCTGCGGCCGCGAATGTAGCTCAACGCTTCAACCACAATGCTGCCGTTGCGCATCAGGTCGGCCGACCGGCGATGATCATGGCCCATGTTCAAGTCACCCAGCATTTCCAGCGCATCGTGAATGGGCTGCATCCAAGGCGCCAGTTTTTCATCCAGCGAACCGGGCAGAAAGCCCAGTTCTTTGCCCATGGAAATGGTCGGACGAGCCACCACCAGACGGCGGAATTCGCGGTCATTGACCACGCGTTTCAAGCCCGCCGCCATGGCAATCAGGGTTTTGCCAGTGCCGGCTTTACCCATGAGCGTGACCAGTTTTACGCGGTCATCCAATAATGCGTCCAAGGCGAATTGCTGTTCGCGATTGCGCGGCTTGATGCCCCACACTCCTTCACGGCAATCGTGGATGGGAATCAGCTTGGTGCCGGAAAAATCCACCTTGGCCAGCGCCGTTTTTTTGGGGTTGGCCGTGTCGGTCAGCGTGCAGTATTCATTCGGGAAATACTGCTTGCCGTCCTCCAGCGGCAATTCTCCCTTGGCGCGAAAAGCCGCGATTTTATCCGCTGAAACGGCCAATTCCACCATGCCCGTGTAAAGATCGGTGATGAACACCCGGTCCGTTTCATAATCTTCGGCCATCAGGCCCAGCGCATCGGCCTTGATGCGCAGGTTGATGTCTTTGGAAACCAGGATGGTGGCGTTTTTGGGATGCGATTTCTTGTAGTTTGAGGCCAGCGCCAGAATACGATTGTCCACCGTATCCGTGGTGAAAATCGTCTCTCCATGGCCGTTTTTTTGGAAAGCGATTTTCAATTTGCCGCCGTTGGGCAAATCCACACCCGCGTTCAAGCTGCCTTCGCCGCGAAACCCGTCCAACATCCGGGAAACCGTTCGGGCATTGCGGCCCAGTTCGGTGGATTCCCGCTTAAACCGGTCAATTTCCTCAATGACTTCAATGGGCAGAAGAACGTTGTTTTCTTCAAAATTAACCAGCGAATTCGGGTCGTGCAGCAGGACGTTGGTGTCAAGGATGTAATTTTTCACGATAAAGGAGAGGCGGCAATAAGGCTGCTGCCGCGCTCGCGGCAACAAGTTGAATATTGAAACAGCGTTGTCAAAATTTCCTTGGAAATTTTCCACGATTTTTTCAAGCGGAGAAAAAGAGTCAACGATAATTCTTAAATGGCTCAAAATGGCGGACGGAAGAAACCTTGGATCGCCCATTCGGTTGAGATTGCCGCGCGGTTACCCGCCGAGCGAACTGGGATCGGCGACATCGCCTTTGTTGAAATCCACATATTCCTCGGTCAGATCTGCCGCATACATGACGGCGTCGGCCTGGCCTAAATTCAGGTTGATATGCAGTTCAAATTCTTTAGGCACCACCGCCGCGCACAATTGCTGGAAAGTAACTTTTGTCGGCTGACCGCGTTTCAAACTCCACAAAATTTTCTTTCCGTTGAGCGCGCTGTATCCAATGTCAATTTTCTCCTCCACAACTTTGGCGGCAGAATAGCCCACGGCATCAATAATTCGCCCCCAATTCGGGTCGCCGCCGTGCCAACTGGTCTTGACCAGCGCACTGTTTGCCACCGCCCGCGCGGCGGCATCCGCGTCCTGCACCGTTTTCGCGCCCTTGACTCGCACTGTGACGACGCGATGAACGCCCTCGCCGTCGCGAACAATTTGTTTGGCGAGATCAAGGCAAACATGCTTCAAAGCCGCTTGGAAAACCTTGAATTCCGGGCATTTGGTTCCAAATTTCCGGTTGCCAGCCAAACCGTTGGCCAGCACCAAAACCGTGTCGTTGGTGCTCATGTCGCCATCGACGGTGATCCGGTTGAAACTTTGAGCCACGGCTTGCTGCATGGCTTGCTGCAACACTTTCCGATCAATCGCCGCGTCCGTCGTGATAAAACCCAGCATGGTGGCGTGCAGTCCGCCATGCGGCAGAGCCGCCGGGCGCGCGCCGGTGGCACTCATGCCCGGCTGAATCATTCCCGCGCCTTTGCACATGCCACCGATGCGCACAGTTTTGCCGCCAAGTTTGAATTCAATCGCCACTTGTTTCGGACGCGTGTCGCTCGTCATGATGGCTTCAACGGCATTATCCGCGTGAACCTGCGTCGCTCCCAGTTCCACGGCGGCTTCAATAATTCCAGCGCGCACATTGTCCATGGGCAACGTGACGCCAATGCGGCCAGTAGAGCCAACCAGTGCCGAACCAGCAGGAAAATTCAGGGCGCGTTCGGTGAAGGAAACCATTTCGCGCGCATCCGCCATGCCTTGTTTGCCGGTGCAGGCGTTCGCGTTTCCCGAATTCACCACCACCACGCGGGCTTGGCTTTTCTGGACACGTTCGACGCACACTTTCACGGGCGCCGCGCATACTTGGTTGGTGGTAAACATGCCCGCCACCGTGGCGGGCGTTTCCGAGACAATGAGCGCGAGATCACGCTTCTGGCCTTTGTTTGAGCCTTTGCCAGTGCCGAGCTTTTTGATGTCACAAAAAACTCCGCTGGCCATAAAGCCCTGAGGCGCGACGACGGATCCCGTGATTGCTTTAAACTGCGTTTTCATTTTGCAAGGCGTGATTGAATCAAGAACATGGCTAATTGACAGAAAAATTCCGCGAAAACATTCCGGCGCTAGTTTTTTATCGCGTCGATTTCCAACCGCACCATCCGGACGTGAATTTGCCCCGATTGATCTGCCGGATGTTTGGCAACGTAACGTTTTGTCACCGCGCTGATAAACTCTTCGCGTTGAGTTTCGGGAACACGCTGCACGTAGGGAATCCAGGTGGTGCGCAGCCAGGTGGCAAAGCCTTCGGCACCAGGATAAAGCGCGTCCTTGGGCGCCAGCTTTACATGGTTGCTTTTGAAGCCAAATTTCGGAAGCCACCGATCATAATCGCTTGGCGCGTAAAAGAAATAGGGCATTGGCATTTTCCGAAAAAAATCACACCAGCGCTTGAGCCGCATTTCTGGGCGCAAGGCGAGGAATACATCATGGGCATTGCCTTTGCCACCGCAGGAGGCAATCAGCCGGCCGCCAGATTTTAACACTGAGGCGGCGCCTTGCAAAATGGCTTCATGATCATCCACCCAATGCAGCGCCGCATTTGAGAAAACAAAGTCGAACGGTTGCGCGAAATGAATTTTCCGCGCGTCCATGACTGCGAAGTGGAGATTCGGATTTTTCTTTGCCGGAAATGTTTCTTTGGCAAAGGCGATCATTTCTGCAGAGACGTCAGTGCCAACAACCGCGCCCTGCGGCAAGGCCTGTGCGATTTCGGCGGTGACTTTGCCGTCGCCGCAACCGATGTCCAGAACGCGTTCGTTGCCGCGCAAGTTGAACTTGGCGATCAACTCACGTGCCCAGCTTTGCTGCACGACGGAATTGGCGGCGTAAGCCGCAGCGTTCCATTTCATTTTTTGAGCGGAAGAGACCATGTCAGACCAGCCCGGCCGTTTCCGGCCAGCCGCTCAAGATGTTCAGGCTTTGCACTGCCTGACCACTGGCGCCTTTAACCACGTTGTCTTCGGCGCTCATGACGATGAGGCGGCCGGTGCGCGGATCAAGCCGCCACGCAATTTCGCAAACATTGGTGCCGACCACATTTTTTGTATCTGGCAACGCTTTGCCTTCGAGCACACGCACGAACGGCTCGTTGGCGTAGGCTTTGGCGTAGCAGGCGGCGATTTGCTGGCCGAGTGCATTGGCTTCGTCTGCGGTGGCAAAATGCTTTTCCGGAGCAAGATAAAGCGTGGTCAAGATGCCGCGATTCACAGGAATCAAATGCGGCGTAAACTGCATGGTTACTTTGGTGCCCGCGGCAAAGGAAAGTTGTTCTTCGATTTCGGACAAGTGCCGGTGTTTTGGCACGCCGTAGGGGCGCACGCTTTCATTGCATTCACAGAATAAATAATCAATTTCAGCCTTCCGCCCCGCGCCGCTGACGCCGCTCAAGGAATCGGCAATGATGCCGTTCGGCTTGATGAGTCTGGCCTTGAGCAGGGGAATGAGTGGCAACAGAATGCTGGTCGGATAACAGCCAGGCGAAGCGATCAACAAGGATTTTTTGATGTCCTCACGATACACTTCGGGCAGGCCGTAAACAGATTTCTTGAGCAGTTCCGGCGCCGGATGATCGTGCGCGTAAAACTCCTTGTAGATCTCCGCACTCTTCAAGCGGAAATCGGCGCTCAAATCAATGACCGTGCAGCCTGCGTTGAGCAATGGCACGGCAAATTCGGCGGCGACGCCATGGGGCAGGGCGAGGAAAACGACTTCCGCCTGCTTGGCGAGTAACTCGGCATTCGGTTCCACAAAGCGGAGGGTCTTGGATTTCGGGTGGCTGGCAAATTTGGGGAAAATTTGAGCCAGCGTCTGGCCCGCATTCTGGCGCGAGGTGACCGCGACCAGGTCTGCGTAGGGATGATTCAAAAGCAACTGCACCAAAACTTCTCCAGAGTAACCGGAGGCACCCACAATGGCGACTTTCTTCGTATTCATTTTTTAAAATTTTAACTGCGAAATGTGATTATCACACGAAAAATTCTGTGCTTCGGGCGGCACAAAACAAAAAACCCGCCGGCCTTGGCCAGCGGGTTGGTAAATTGTCCGTTCGGATTAACGTTTGCTGAATTGGAAACGTTTGCGGGCGCCGGGCTGGCCGTATTTCTTGCGCTCGCGGGCACGCGGATCGCGCGTGAGGAAACCTTCCGCCTTCAGTTGCGGACGCAGGTTGGCGTCAAATTTCAGCAACGCACGGGCAATGCCATGGCGGGTGGCGCCAGCCTGACCGAGCGGACCGCCGCCGACCACGTTCACACGCACGTCCAGCTTGTCAGCGGTGCCGGTAATGGTCAAAGGCGAGGAAACCGTGGCGCGCTGGGCGTCCAACGGGAAATAGTTTTCGAACGCGCGGCCGTTCACGGTGATTTTACCGGTGCCGCTGGCGATACGAACGCGGGCAACGGCGGTCTTGCGACGGCCTGTGCCGAGGAATTCATTGGTTTTGGTGGCCATACAATAAATTAGTTAGCGGCTTTGAGCGGGGCGGGCATCTGGGCTTCGTGATGGTGCTTCGGGCCTTTGAACACTTTCAACTTGGTGAGCAACACCCGGCCAAGGCGGTTCTTCGGAATCATGCCCTTGACGGCGTGCTCAATGAGATGCTCGGGCTTTTTGGCGCGGATTTGCTCCACGGTCCGGTATTTTTCGCCACCCTTCCACCCGGAATAGGTCATGTATTCCTTGGCGGTTTCCTTTTTGCCGGTGAGCTTGACCTTCTCAGCGTTGACCACGATGACGAAGTCGCCAGCATCCATATGGGGCGTGAAGACCGGCTTGTTTTTGCCGCGAAGAATGTCGGCAACCTGCACCGCCAGACGTCCAAGCACGGCGCCATCGGCGTCTATGACGTGCCACTTGCGCTGGTCCAAATTTACTTTCGGCAAATGCGTTTTCATTTAAATTCCTAAACAAAGGGACGAGGAAGTTATCAAACGCGCATTTTAAGTCAACAAGTGATTTTGGTTAAATGGATTGTTTGTGGCCTGCTTTTGGGACTCAAGTGCCGTGTTTTGCCAATCGGGAAATTCGGAAATAAAGCTTCCGGCTGGTCAACTTTTGAACGGCTCCAAAATCAGCCTTTTTTAAAAGCCGGATGTCATTCACTCCAGACCGGATATCTCCACTGATTTGCCGGCGTCGCCTCCGGACGGCAAACTGACTGTGGTTGATTTGTGTCCGATCTCGACGCGCAAAACTGCCAGTTTTTGCGTGGGATCGCTGACGAAGACGCGCGCTTGATCCATAAGCAGGAGGCACGGGGCGTCCACTTTGACCTCACGGCCATCGAGGTTGGCGCTACCGGCTTTCCAGAAAACAGATCCTATCGAACGGTGCCCGTCCGCGCCAATGCTCACGGCCTGTAGATTGCGAGTGTTGGACAATATTTCCAGGGCCGGACGATCAATCGTATCTGCTGGAGCAACCGAATAGGCGTAGTGACCGTTATTTACATTGGTTCCGTGCTCGATCCAGAGGGTGAAAACATCCTTGGAAATATCCGTCTTGGGAGTGGTGGGCGTGGTGAAAACCTGGTTCCAGTTTCCGGTTTGGCGATCAGCGTCAAGCCACAATTGTTCGGGTTCGAGCGGCGTGTAACGCAATCCGTCCTGTTCCACCCATTTGGCGCCCGCCAAATCCCGGTTGCTGCCGTTCACCGGTTCGCGCTGGTCGCCGCGCCACACGATGACAGGCGATTGGAGCAGACACTGGTTGATAATGGTGACGACACGCTGATCTCCAGTGGAACAAATACCAGATCCCAGGCAGACGACGATGTCGCCGGTAAAGAACCATGATTTTCGGGCGCGCACGCTGTCGCGCTGAAAGTCCATGGCCGCGCAGGCATTGGTGCCATCAGAGACGCCACCGACGAATGTGGCCGCGGTTTTTCGATCTTCTTTAGACCAGTGGACTGACTCCTTGCCGAGGCAAATCGTGATTCCAGGAATCAAGTGCCAGTCCCAGACGGGAAAGATGTCATCGTATTCGTGACCGGTGCGGTAAAAATACATGGCGCCGTCGGCGAGCAAATGGCCGGAAAGATTCTCGCTGTTGACGGTTTCGCCGCCAACGACGCCCTGCGACGACATCTTCAGGGACATCATCCAGCCGGGGCGGCGATGGATCAGGTAATCCGATCTCCAAAAATAACGGTTGCCGACCAGGTCGTTTATCGCGCCGGTTTGATTGCGGGCGACAAAAGCAAGGTAGTCGCCAGCGTGACTGGCATCGGCCTTGGTCATGGCCCGCATGACGCCGCGCATGACGCCCGCCTTGCTCCAAGGTGAATGCGGGAAAAGTTGCCGCCCGCAGGCGCTGACATCCATCATGCCTTGCCAGCAAACCCAGTTTTCGCCGTTCAACAGAAAACCGCGCAGGATGTTCATCTTGTCGCTGGAAAACGCCCAGGGCGTTCCGCGCAAAACCGTCGCCCACCGGCTCATTTCCACCGCGCAAGCCATGCCGTAATTGCCGAACTGCTGCTGCGGGCCATGCTGGTGAAAGCTCCAGTCCGGTTGAATACCCTCGCCGGTGCCGACGCGCAACTCGTCTTGAATGACTTCGGCCGCCTGGTTCATCAGTGTTTCGTCACCGGTCAAGACCGCGCGCATGACGCCATTGGCAGCCAGCCAGATGCGGTTTTGCCCGGTCATGCTGCCGACTTTGGACCGCGCCAGCACGGTGCCGGCGATGTAATTTCGTTCGTCCGGCGAAAGGTCATCGCCCAAAAGCAGCGCCACGTCGCCGAGGATTTTGGGCACGCCAATTTGGTTATACCACCAGTTGGCGCATTGAAAATCGTGGCGGCGCCAATACGCCAGGGCGCGGTGGGAAGCTGCCAGGCAGTTCGTTCGGTCGCTGGCGGAAGTTTCCGGTCGCAAGGCAAAAACCACCAGTCCCAAGGTGCGCGTGAGTTGGTTGCAAGGCGGCCAGTCGGATCGGGCGGTGGAAAGGTAATCAAGATCAGGCCACGAACCGTCATCCCGCAGCTTGCCCAACAACCGATGCGCCTGTTCGGGGCTGGTCTTGGGCAGTTCCACATCGTCCAGCAAGCGTTCGCCGCGATCCGTGCTTTCACGCAGACAATATTCGCGAAACTGCCGCGCGACCTGTTCAACCGGCGTTTCCGCCGCCAGGCGGACGGCCGCCGTCAGCAGCAGCAGCGAAGTCAAAATGGGTTTCATCGCGGTCATTCAAACATTTTCCAGCCGATTTATCCGTCACAAATCCGCCAAAAATGGTAGTGGACCATAAATGTTTTTATCGGGTTCGACAATGCCTGGATGTTTGAGGCTCTGACTTTGCGTAACCCCGACTTGTCAGACGCTACTTGCCACGGTTATGCTCAACTGAGAAAGCCAAGAGACCAGCGTCATGCGGCCAGCCATCGCGTTTAGCGTCAGACGATGGAGTCCCGGACGAATTTAATGGCTTTGCAAGGTGTCCTTGTGCAGTGACCCGGTGCGCGCGCACTGTGCGCCAGCTCTGCCAATTACGCCTGATGCTCATGGATTGGGCTTTACACCGCCGGCTGGTGGGCAAAAGATGTCGCTCATGAAGAAAACGAGTGTTTTGCTCGTCGTCGTGGCCGGATTGCTTTGGCTGCCGCTGGCGGCTTCGGCAGGAATTTCTTCCGCCAAAAACAGCGATCCCAACCCGCCGGCCAAGAAATTGGCGGAAACGGTTTCCATGATCACGGGCGTCGCCATTTCGCCGTTGCTGGGCGTCGGCGCCGTGGGCGCCTACAATTACTTTCAGGCCAAAACTCCGGAGGAAAAAGCGCAACTGCCGTGGTTTGCCAATCCCTGGTTTTGGACGCCGGCGCTCCTGCTGGTGGGCGCTTGTTTTTTGAAGGATACCGCTGGAATCGCTCTGCCAACCGTCTTGAAAAAACCTTTCGATGTGGCAGACTCGTGTGAACACAAGCTCTCCGGCTTGGTGGCCACCGCGGCTTTTGTGCCGATTGCGGCGGCTATTTTCCATTCGCCCCATGCGGAGGGCGCGTCGGTGGCCAGTCTTGGGTTTGCGGCCATTGATTTGCACTGGCTTTACAACGCGCTGATGGTGCCGTTCGCGATGGTGGCATTTTTCATTGTGTTTCTGGCGTCCAATGCCATCAACATCCTGATTTTGTTAAGCCCGTTCACAATGGTGGATGCCGCGTTGAAAGGGTTTCGCACCGCGCTGCTGGCCAGCGTGGTGGGCACGTCCTTTGTGAACCCATGGATCGGAGCGCTGTGGGCGGTCATCATCATCCTGCTGTCCTGGCTGATTGCCGGATGGTCCTTTCGCCTGAGCCATTTCGGCGTGGCCTTCATCTGGGATTTTGTAACCGGGCGCAGGCATCGATTCCGTCCGGATGACAAAGCTAATAAAATGTTTTTGGGCGCCAAAATTCAAAAAGTTTCCACCCGCACTTACGGCAAACTTTCACGAAACGAACAGGGTGAACTGATCTTCAATTATCGTCCCTGGCTGCTCTTTCCGCCGCGCATGCTGATCTTGCCGGCCGGGAATTATGAAACGGGTCGTGGATTGTTCTATTCGGAAATCATGCGCGTGGAAGGGGATTCCGCCAAAACCGTGATGCTTCTGCCGCCGCGCTATCGCGGACACGAAGAAGAAATCACCAAGCTTTACCAATTGGGAGGCACGCGTGACGTCGGCATTCGCGCTGCGTGGACCTGGCTGAAAAGTCTGTTTGGTGGAAAACGCGCTGCGGCGTGATTGCGCCGACATCGTTTAATTTGATCAGAGGGGAAATTTTTTCGATTCACGACGCGACCTCAGGGCGTGACACACTGAGTGCGCGTTGAATAAACGCCATGGTTATGCCGCGACGTTTTGACTAAAGAAAGACAAACCCTATGGAAATATGGCCGTTCATTGTTCTGCTGGTTTTGGGCATTCCCATTACTTTGGCGGTCTGGCTGATCGTTCGAGCCGTGCGTTCGCGCAGCCAGATCGAATCATTGATTCGCCGCGTCAATGAATTGGAACTGCAAATGATTCTTCTGAAAAAGTCGGCGACCTCAGCGCGTTCATCCGAGGCGGTTGAGCAACCCGCTCAATCATTCAAACCGACCATCCTTCCGCCAGTTCAGCCAAAGCCCGTTGTTCTTGAGCCAGAGCTGGAGAAAATTGAACCGGGAATTTCCACTCCGCCTCAACAATCCAAGCCGGTTGCGCCACCGCCAGTGATGGCAACACCTCCGCCAGTTTTTGCTTCAAAACCCGATCCCAAACCGGCGTTTATTCCGCCACAATTTGCGCCTGCTCCCAAAGCCAAAATCAATTGGGAACAATTCATGGGTGTTAAAGGCTTTGCGTGGGTTGGCGGACTTGCGCTGTTCCTGGGCATCGCATTTTTCGTCAAATATTCATTCGACAATAACTATATTTCACCGCAACTGCGTGTGGCCATCGGCTTCCTCGCTGGGTTGGGATTGCTTGTCGGCGGAGTGGTGATGTCGCGTAAAAATTTTCCCGCCCTGTCGCAAACGCTGTGCGCCACCGGCGTGGTCGTATTGTATGCGGTTACGTTTGCCTGTCGCTCGATCTACCATTTCGATTTCTTTGGCCCAGTCCCGACTTTCCTCTTGATGTCGCTGATCACGGTGACTGCGTTTCTGCTGGCAGTGAGGCTGGATGCGTTGGTGGTGGCCATTCTTGGAATACTCGGTGGTTTTCTCACGCCGATTCTGCTTTCCACCGGACAGGACAATCCGCTGGGGCTGTTTGGCTACATTGCCATTCTCGACGCCGGGTTGATTCTGGTGGCGCTCAATAAACGGTGGAACTTTCTCGCCACGCTGGCGGCCGTTGGCACGGCAGTGATGGAGATTGGCTGGGCTGATGAATTTTTCCAGAGGGAAAAATATTTTGCCGACAACAAAATTTTAATCGCGCTGGGCGTCCTCCTGGGATTTAACGCGCTGTATCTCGCGGCCAACTGGCTGGCCCAACGGCGGAATCAATCGAACTGGTGGCTCGCGGGTGCCAACCTGGGCCTCGCGGCGGTGGCGCTTGGTTTTGTGTTGTTCTTTTTCGATTTGGCACCGCTTGCGCTGCGACCGGTTTTAATCTTTAGTTTTGTATTCCTGATTGACTTCGTGGTGGCTGTGCTTGCGTGGTTGGATAATAGATTTTCAGTCGCTCAACCCATCGCCGGTTTGGCGGTGTTTGGCCTGCTGGCGGTCTGGACGACGAATCATCTTACCAATGAGCTGTTGAATCCAGTGCTGGCATTTTATTTGATCTTCGCGGTGTTTCACTCTGCTTTACCGGCCTTGTTGCAACGTCGCGCCGGCGAAGCTTTGGGCGGGCGTGGTCCATGGAATCATCTCTTTCCGCCACTGGCATTGCTGCTGGTGCTGGTGCCAATTTTTAAATTGCAGGAGCTTTCCTTTCTTGTCTGGCCGTTCGTGGCGTTGGTCGATTTACTGGCCATAGTGCTGGCGGTGATGACCGCCACATTGCTGCCAGTCTTGGCGGTGTTGCTGCTTACGCTTGCGGCGACGGGCGCCATGATTTTTAAAATCCCGTCGGACCTGACTGGTTTGCCAAGCTCGTTTTTCCTGCTGGGCGGCTTTGCCGTTTTTTTCGTAATGGCTGGCGTATGGCTGGCGCGCAAATTCAATCCCGACGCCTTCAAATCCGGCTTCAATCTTAACCCGGACGCCCGTTCGCCCGAGGCTATGGCCGCTGTGTTGCCTGCGAGTTCAGTCGTGCTGCCGTTTATATTGCTCATCATGGTGACGGTGCGACTGCCCCTGGCCAATCCGGCCCCGGTGTTTGGCCTCGCGCTGTTACTGATTGTGTTGTTGCTCGGGTTGACTCGGTTGTTTGCCTTTGACTGGATGCCATTGGTGGGACTCGTCAGCGTTTTTGCCGTGGAATGCGCCTGGTATTTCAATCGCTTTGATCTCACCAATCCCAATCTCATTTCGCCGGTTATGCTGCTCGGCTGGTATTTAATTTTCTTCGCCGTGTTTGCGTCGTTTCCATTCATTTTATTGAAAAAATTTGCGGATAAAACTCATCCATGGGCGGCGGCGGCACTGGCGGGGCCCGCGCAATTCCTGCTGGTTTTCCGCCTGGTCAAAGTGGCCTGGCCGAATTCCGTCATGGGCTTGTTGCCGGTGGCGTTTGCTCTTCCTGCATTGGTCAGTTTGGTTGCCGTGCTGAAAACCATTCCCGTGGAAGTCAAGTCTCGCATGACGCAACTGGCATGGTTCGGCGGCGTGGCGTTGTTTTTCATTACGCTCATTTTCCCGATCCAGTTTGATCGCCAATGGATCGCCATTGGCTGGGCGCTTGAAGGTGCGGCATTGCTGTGGCTGTTTCATCGCGTGCCTCATCCGGGCTTGCGTCTGACCGGCGTGGGGCTGCTCATCGCCGCGTTTGCGCGCCTGGCAATGAATCCAGCGGTTCTGACGTATCACGAACGCAGCGTCACGCCCGTCTTCAACTGGTATCTTTACACCTACGGATTGGCCACAGTGGCGCTGTTTCTGGGCGCGCGATTGCTGGCGCCGCCGCGGAATGTCGTGTTGAAATCCAATGCCCAGGCCATTCTGGCCAGCTTGGGCACCGTGCTGGCGTTCCTGCTGTTGAACATTGAGATCGCCGATTACTTCAGTGCGCCCGGCTCCACATTGACATTTCAGTTCACCGGTAATTTTGCCCGCGACATGACGTATTCCATCGCTTGGGCGTTGTTTGCTTTGGGCCTGCTGGTTTACGGCATCTGGAAAAAAACACCGGCGGCCCGCTATTCGGCCATGGCGTTGCTCTGTGTCACACTTTTGAAATTGTTCTTTCACGACCTAGCACAACGCGGACAGCTTTATCGGATTGGGGCATTCATCGGCGTGGCGGTGATTACCATGCTGGCTTCCTATGCGTATCAAAAATTCTTTTCGGCAACGGCAAAACAAGCGGAAACTAAAAATGAAAATCCTCCGAAACCTGCCAGCTAAATGGCTAACTATCTGGCTGCTGCTTGGCACTCTGGCCGTCAACGCGGCTTTGCCAGCGCCATGGCAATATCAACAGACATTCGATGTCGCCGCGCCCGGGCTGATGAAAATCAGTCTGCCGCTGGACACCCTCGACTCAGCCCGGCCGGCGCTCGAAGACCTGCGGCTGTGCGATGATGCTGGAAATGAACTGCCGTTTCTCATCGAACGGCCCGCGCCGGTGGCAAAGGCGATTCAACCCGCAAAATCATTTCACGTTTCGCTTGAGCCAAGTGCCACGGTCATCACCTTGGAAACGGGTTTGGTCCAACCACTCGATGCAGTGACCCTGGAATCGCCGGCGCAAAATTTCATCAAGGCGGTGCGCGTGGATGTTTCGAATGACGGCCAAACCTGGCGAAATGTTGTCCAAGGTCAGCCGATCTTTCGTCAGCCTTACGGAGCCGGAAATTTGAAGGTTGGCTTTCCGCCAACTTCGGCGCATTGGCTGCGCCTCACTGTGGATGACCGCCGTTCTCAGCCTGTTCCGTTTATCAGTGCCCGCGTTTTTGCGGCCACGGCGGAAGCTGCGGTTTCGGAGACGCAAAGCGCCGTCATTACCGAGCGAATTGAAAATCCCGGCGAAACCCGGCTGACGCTCAATCTTGGCGCGGCGAATTTGGACGTGGCCTCGGTCCAGATCGAAACGTCTGCGCCACTGTTTACGCGCCAGGTGACGCTGGCGGTGCCGCAAGTCACCGAGGCCGGCGTCGTTGAGCAGATGATCGGGCAGGGGACGATTTACTGTGTCGCGGTGGATGACCAGCCGTCCCGCGCCAACCTGGTTATTCCATTAGATCAACGCGTCAGTTCGCGTGAACTCATTTTGCTGATCCATAACGAAGACAGTCCGCCGCTCCCGATTTCCGGCGTGCGTTGCGAACGACGGCCCGTTTATCTCGCTTTCATGGCGCCGAACGCAGGCCCATATCACCTGCTCACCGGCAATAAATTGTGCGCCTCCCCGCATTACGATTTGGCCACGCTTGCGGGCAAATTGAAAATTGCCGAGGTCACTGCGTTGAAAATTTCACCCGTGTCGGATAACCCTGATTATCACGCTCCAGAAGCGCTGGCGGGTCTCGACCTCGCGGGCGCGCCGCTGGATGTTGCCGGCTGGAAATATCGCAAACCAATCCAGACCCAACGGGCCGGAGTCCAGCAAGTGGAACTCGATCTGGAGGTGTTGTCCCATGCGAACGGCAGTTTCAGCGATCTGCGCGTCATGCACGGCAGCAACCAGGTGCCGTTTCTGGTTCAACGCACGTCCATCAGGCGTTCCCTGGAGCCGGTGGTGACTTTGACCAACGACGTCAAAAATCCAAAAATCTCCCGCTGGCTGATCAAATTACCCCGCGCCCATTTGCCGATAACCCGGCTGACGTGTATCTCAACCACGCCGCTGTTTCAACGCAACGTCACGCTCTCGGAGCAATACACGGACGAGCGCGGTTACACGTTTTTTCGTCAGCTTGGCAACGCTACTTGGATAGAAACCATGGATCACAAAAGCCGCGAATTTTCGCTGGTTCTCAACAGTGTGGTGGACAGTGACACGCTGGTTCTGGAAACCCAGAACGGCGATAATCCAGCCATCGGCTTGGAAAAGTTTGCCGCGTATTATCCCGCCACCCGACTGCTGTTCAAATCGCCTGCCGACGATGGATTGTTGCTTTACTACGGAAATCCGCAGTCCGCTTCTCCGAGCTATGACTTAAATCTGGTTGCGGGCGAATTGCTTTCAGCTGACAAGGCAACTGCGACGTTGGGTGCCGAGGTGCTGCTCAAGAAATCGTCCTGGGCAGAACGGCAATCGCCCGGCTCGGGCGGCGCGTTGTTCTGGGGAATTCTTGCCGTCGTGGTTATCGGTTTGCTCGCCGTTATTTCGCGGTTGTTGCCCAAATCACCTCCAAACTGAGATTGCTTCACCCGAGGATTTGCTTCAAATCCGCGATGAAACTGTCCACGTCCTCGGCGGTCGTGTCCCAACTGCACATGAGCCGGGATTCTTCTGGAGTAATGACACCAGTGTAAAAATGCCAGCCGCGCTCGTGCAATTTCGCTTCGGCGGCCGGCGGCATTTTGGCGAACACCGCATTGGATTGAACCGGGTAGGAAATCTTGACGCCGCTCATCGTCTTCAATCCCGCTTCCAGCCGTTGGGCCATGGCGTTGGTATGACGGGCATGGCGCAGCCAGGCGCCATCCTTCAACATGCCGAGCCAGGGCGCGGAAAGAAACCGCATCTTGGACGCGAGCTGGCCGCCCTGTTTGCAGCGGTAATCGAACTCATGCGCCAGGTCATGGTTGAAGAACACCACGGCTTCGCCCAGGGCAATGCCGTTCTTGGAGCCGCCAAAGCAAAGCACATCCACACCGGCGCGCCAGGTGATGTCGGCGGGCGAAACATTTAGCGATGCGACAGCATTGGCGAAGCGTGCGCCGTCCATTTGCACGCGCAGGCCGAGTGATTTGGCGGTGCTGGTGAGCGCTTGAAGTTCAGCGGCGGTATAGGCTGTGCCGACTTCCGTCACCTGCGTGAGGCTCAAGGCGCCGGGCTTGGGATAGTGAATATCGCTGCGGCGCTTCACGGCGTGTTCCACTTCGGCGGCGGAGACTTTTCCGTTTTCACCGGGAAGCAGCAGGATTTTGCTGCCATTGGAAAAGAATTCCGGCGCGCCGCATTCCGAGGTTTCAATGTGGGCCAGTTCGTGGCAAAGAATGCTGTGATACGACTGGCAAAGCGACGCAAGCGAGAGTGAATTGGCCGAGGTGCCGTTGAAGACAAAAAATACCTCGCAATTGGTTTCAAAAATTTCGCGGATCATGTCCGCGGCGCGTTGGGTCCAGACATCGTTGCCGTAGCTGACTTCGTGTCCGGCATTGGCTTCGGCCATGGCGGCCCAGGCTTCCGGGCACATGCCGGAATAGTTGTCGCTGGCAAAGTGGCGGGTTCGTTTCATGGGGGGCATTATTCCGCAAACGGGGTGGGTTTCGCCAGCGGGAATTCTGCCAAAAGATAAATTCGCGTCGCATTTGCTTGACGGCCGCAGGGGAAAGCGGCATTTAACCGCGCCAGCAGAGGTGCAATTTTTCATGAAACTTTTCCGACGCAAACATGCCGCGGACTTGCAGGCCGAGGCGCATTCCGACCAGAGTCTTAAACGCGCGCTGGGCCCCGTTAACCTCACCGCGCTGGGCATCGGCGCCATTATTGGCGCGGGCATTTTTGTGCTGACCGGCCAGGCTGCCGCGAAATATGCCGGACCGGCCATTGTCATTTCTTTTGTGCTCTCCGGACTGGCGTGCGCGTTCGCCGGGTTGTGTTATGCGGAATTTTCCGCGCTGATTCCCGCGTCCGGTTCGGCTTACACTTACGGCTACGCGACGCTCGGAGAGTTTGTGGCCTGGATTATCGGCTGGGATTTGATTTTGGAATATCTTTTTGCCGGCGCCACGGTGGCGGTGGGTTGGTCGGGCTACGTGGTTTCTTTCCTGAAAGAATTTGGGGTCACTATTCCAGCGCAATTCACTTCGGCGCCATTTGACCATCACCCGCCCGCCGATGCGGGCTGGAACATGTGGCGGTTGTTCACCGAAGGCTGGGTGAGCACGGGCGCGACGCTGAACGTGCCGGCCATGCTTATCGTTGGTTTTGTCACTTTCCTGCTGGTCATTGGCATCAAGGAGTCGGCCTCGTTCAACAATGTCATCGTGGCGATCAAACTAACGGTCATATTCACCTTCATTGCCGTTGGCTTTGCGTTCATTAACCGGCACAACTGGCATCCGTTTGTGCCGCCGAGCGCGGGCGACGGTCAATTTGGCTGGAGCGGCATTTTGCGGGGCGCGGGGGTGATTTTCTTTGCTTACATTGGATTCGACGCCGTGTCCACCGCGGCGCAGGAGGCCAAAAATCCGCAACGCGACATGCCCATTGGGATGCTGGCATCACTCGGTATTTGCACGATTCTTTATATCGTGGTGTCGCTGGTGCTGACCGGAGTGGTGAGTTACAAACTGCTGAATGTTTCGGCGCCGATTGCCGTGGCGGTGGATGTTTTTGGCGAACACCTGGCGTGGCTGCGGACGCTGGTGAAAATTGGCGCGATTGCCGGCCTTTCATCGGTGATACTGGTGCTGTTGCTTGGTCAACCGCGCATTTTTTACTCAATGTCGAAGGACGGTTTGCTGCCGGCGGTGTTCAGCGCGGTGCATCCGAAGTTTAAAACGCCCTGGCTGGCGCAAATTCTAACCGGGATTCTGGCCATGCTCATTGCGGGGTTGTTTCCGATTGGCCTGCTGGGCGAGCTGGTTTCCATCGGCACATTGCTGGCCTTTCTGATTGTTTGCGCGGGGGTATTGGTGCTGCGCAAGCTGCACCCGGAAATGCACCGTCCATTCCGCACGCCGGCCGTCTGGCTGGTGGCGCCGCTGGGGATTATTTGCTGTGGCGGATTGATGGCCGGTTTGCCCCGCGATACTTGGGCGCGGCTGATCGTGTGGATGTTGATTGGCTTTGTGATTTATTTTGCTTATAGCCACCGGCACTCGAAGCTGCATCACGGTCTCATGGGGAAAAACGTTCAGGACAAATAGCTTCCACGCCGGGGAACAACTTAAGATTGACAAATGGGCGAGCTTTACCTACCGTTCGGTAGGTTTATGGCTAAAGACGTATCCGATACTCGTCAGCAAATTCTCCGTGCGGCGCTGAAATGCTTTGCGGATGCAGGCTATGCGGCGACGTCGGTTCAACATATTGTCGATGACGCCCAGGTTTCCAAGCCGGCGTTATATTATCATTTCACGGACAAGGCTGGGTTGTTTCGGGCGCTGGTGCATGAGGCCCATGATGAGCGCTACCGGTTGATCACGGAGGCGATCGAAAATCAAAAGGGCATTCAGGCGCAGTTGGAGGCGGCATTGACCGCGCTGTTTGCCTATTTCCGGGAGAATCGCGAATTGATGCGCATTTCCTTTGCGACGATGTTTGCCGCGCCCGGCGAAGTGCCGGAGGATGCCGCCTGCGCCGAAAAATGTGAGCGTAATTTTGAATACGTTCATTCGCTCATCAAGCAGGCTATGAAGAATGGGGAGCTGGATAAATATTTTGACAGCCAGGAGCTCGCCTTCGGCTTTTATGGGCTGGTGAATTTTTACTTGGTTGGTCACTTGGTATGCAAGGACTGCCAGCCGGATCAATTGACCGCCAAGAGAATTGTGGAATTATTCCTCGCCGGTGCCGGACCGAAGTCACCGGGCGGGAAAAATTGACTTTTAAAAGGAGAAACATGAAGAAAAACCTCATATTCGGGTTCATTGTCGTCGTCATGGTGACGGGCGCAGTGGCCCTGGTTAAGACGCTGCAAATTCGCAAACTGATGAGCACCAAAATGGTGCCGCCGCCCTCCACGGTGGCCACCGCCGTGGTGCAGGCCGAGCAGTGGCCGGAAAGCTTGCCCGCCGTCGGTTCGGTAACCGCCGCGCAAGGCGTGATGGTCTCGCCGGAAATTGCCGGCACCGTCAGCGAAATTACCTTTGATTCCGGCGCGACCGTTAACAAGGGCGATTTGCTCGTAAAACTGGACACCTCCACCGAGGTGGCGCAGTTGCAGGCCGCCGAAGCCCAGGTGAAACTCGCCCGGCTCAACGCCGACCGCACGCGGCAACTGCGCGCGGATAAAACTGTTTCCCAGGCGGAACTGGACCAGGCCGAGGCCACCTTGCAGGAAAGCCAGGCCAATGCTGATGCCATCCGCGCGGCGATTGATAAAAAGACCATTCGCGCGCCGTTTTCCGGCAAGCTCGGCCTTCGGTTGGTGAATCTGGGCGAACAGTTGGACGTGGGCAAAAGCATCGTCTCACTGCAATCGCTTTCGCCGATGTATGTGGATTTTTCGCTGCCACAGCAGGATTTGGGCAGGTTGGAAACGGGCCTGAAAGTGCGCGTTTCCACCGACGCCTACCCCGGCCGCGAGTTTGAAGGGAAATTGACCGCCATCAATCCGAATCTCAACGCCACCACGCGCAGCGTCCAATTGCGCGCGGAATTCGCCAATGCCGATCAGGCATTGCGACCGGGCATGTTTGTGCGGGCAGCGGTGGAACTGGCCGGCGAAGACCAGGTGCTCGCGATTCCGTCCACCGCCGTGCTCGCCGCGCCGTATGGCGACGCGGTTTATCTGGTGGAAACCCAGGCCACCAATGGAGCAAGTCACCTGACCGTCCAGCAGAAATTCATCCGCACCGGCCGTTCCGTCGGCGATTTTATCAGCGTCGAATCCGGCCTGAAAGCCGGTGATCGCGTGGTATCATCGGGGCTTTTCAAATTGCACAACGGCGACACCGTTTTGGAAAACAACACCAATTCGCCGACCGCCTCGTTGACGCCCAACCCGCCAAACAGCTAAACCGCCACGCGCATGAAATCTTTTACGGATCTTTTCATCCGCCGGCCCGTGCTGGCCACGGTGGTCAGTTTGCTCATCCTGATCGCGGGACTCCAGGCGATCCGTTCGCTCAACGTCCGGCAATACCCGCACAGCGAAAACGCCACGATTACCGTGACGACCGTTTATGTGGGCGCGAGCGCCAATCTGGTGCGCGGGTTTCTGACGCAACCGCTGGAACGCGCCATCGCGGCGGCCGATGGCATCGATTACATGGAGTCGTCCAGCGCGCTGGGCATGTCCACGATCACCGTGCATTTGCGCTTGAATTACGACTCCAAAAAGGCGTTGGCGGAAATCAGTTCCAAGGTGGACCAGGTGCGCAACGATCTGCCGCCCGAAGCGGAAATTCCCACGCTCGCCATCACCACGGCGGACTCGCAAACCGCCTCGGCCTACCTGAGTTTTTCCTCGGATATTCTCCAGGCCAACCAGATCACCGATTATCTGCTGCGCGTCGTCCAGCCGCAATTGACGGCTCTTGAAGGGGTGCAAAGAGCGGACATCCTTGGCGGACGCACTTTTGCCATGCGCATCTGGCTCAAGCCCGACCGGCTGGCGGCCTACAACATCAGCCCCAGCGAAGTCCGCGCGGCGCTGGTGGCCAACAACTTTCTTTCCGCCGTCGGACACACCAAAGGTTCGCTCATCCAAGTGAACCTGACGGCCAACACGGATTTGCGTTCCGTCCAGGAATTTAAAAATCTCGTGGTCCGCCAGAATGGCGATCAACTCGTGCGGTTGGGCGATGTGGCCGACGTGGTGCTGGGCGCGGAAGACTATGATTCCGAGGTGCGGATGACCGGCGAACGCGCGGTTTTCATGGGCGTGTGGGTGCTGCCCAACGCGAATTCG
The DNA here is from genome assembly GCA_021813325.1 of bacterium. GTDB lineage: Bacteria > Verrucomicrobiota > Verrucomicrobiia > Limisphaerales > UBA11358 > UBA11358. The sequence goes on from JAKALA010000018.1 coordinate 31,464, forward strand.
CTGGATGTGATCAAACTGGTGCGCCAGCAAATGGCGTCCATTCAGAAAGACCTGCCCACGGGCCTGAGCGCGCGGGTGGCCTATGACGCCACCGCTTACATCGCGGACGCGTTGCACGAAGTGGTGTTCACGCTGGTCATCACGCTGGTCATCGTATCCGTGGTTATCTTCCTGTTTCTCGGATCGTTCCGCTCGGTGCTGATTCCGTTGGTGGCCATCCCGTTGTCGCTCATTGGCGCGGTGTTTCTGATGCAGGTGTTCGGGTTCACGTTGAATCTGCTCACGCTGCTGGCCATCGTGCTGGCGGTCGGCTTGGTGGTGGACGACGCCATTGTGGTGGTGGAAAACGTGGAGCGCCACGTGCGCGAAGGCAAAACGCCATTTGAAGCGGCCTTGCTCGGCGCGCGGGAACTCATCGGTCCGGTCATCGCCATGACCATCACGCTCGCGGCGGTTTACGCGCCCATCGCGTTTCAAGGCGGGCTGACGGGGTCGCTGTTCCAGGAATTTGCCCTGACGCTGGCCGGCGCGGTGTTCATCTCCGGCATTGTGGCGTTGACGCTTTCACCGGTGATGGCCTCCAAGCTGTTGAATCATGACCGCGAAGAGCACGGCTTGGCGGGGCGTATCAATCGCGATTTTGACCGGTTGAAGAATTTCTATGGCCGGGTGCTGGACTGGACGCTCGCGCGGCGGCCGCTGGTTTATGCCGTCTGGATTGGGCTGACGCTGCTGACGATTCCGATGTTCAAGATGGCCTGGCAGGCCAAGGAACCGGCGCCGGCGGAAGATCAGGGGGTCATTTTCGGCGTGGTGGAAACACCGCCGGATTCCACGATCGATCAAACTTCATATTATGCCGACCGGGCCGAGGGCATGTTCTCGCGGATCCCGGAGACGGAGCAGGTGTTTCAATTGACCCAGCCCACGTTTGGTTTTGGCGGCATGGTGCTCAAGCCGTGGGGCGAACGCAAACGAACCGTGTTCCAGATCGTGCCAGAAGTGCAGGCGATGGTGAACGCCATTCCGGGCATTGCGATGCACATGGTCACCCCGTCACCGTTGCCGACCGGCGGAGAAAATTTCCCGCTGAACCTGGTGATCTCCTCCACCGGCGAGCCGGCGGAAATTTTAAAGTATGCCCAGCAGTTGCAACAGATTTGCGCGACGAATGGCATGTTCGCCTTTCCGCCGATGCTGGACACCAAGGTGGACCAGCCGGAAGCGGAGCTGGTCATTGACCGCGACAAGGTCGCCGCGCTCGGCCTGGATTTGCAATCGGTCGGCTCCGACCTGGGCGTGCTCGTCGGCGGCAATTATGTCAACCGGTTTGACTTCTCGGGCCGCAGTTACAAGGTCATCCCGCAACTGGTGCGTGATGCGCGTTTGAACGCCGATCAGCTTAAGCACACTTACGTCAAGGGGCCGGGCAACCAGTTGATTCCCGTGAGCACCTTTGCGCACCTGGAAAACCACACCACGCCGCGCGCGCTGAACCGCTTCCAGCAGTTGAACTCGGTGAAGCTCAGTGGCGTGGCCATAGTGCTGCTGGACACCGCCCTGAAATTTCTGGAATCCGAATGCGCCCGGATTTTGCCGCCCGGCTACAAGCTGGATTACACGGGCGATTCGCGCTTCCTGCGCAAGGAAGGCGACAAGTTTCTGCCGGCGTTCATGCTGGCGGTGGTGCTGATCATCCTGGTGCTGGCCGCGCAGTTCAACAGTTTCCGCGATCCGTTCATCATCATCTTTGGCTCGGTGCCGCTGGCGCTGTTCGGCGCGCTCGTCTTCATTTTCTGGAAGATGCCCAATCCGAACCTGCATTTCTGGACGGATGGCTGGACCACTTCGATGAACATTTATTCCGAGGTCGGACTGATCACGCTGGTGGGATTGATTGCCAAAAACGGCATTCTCATCGTGGAATTCGCCAACCAGCTTCAGCGCCAGGGCCGCACTAAAATCCAGGCCATCCGGGAATCGGCCATGCTGCGGTTGCGTCCGGTGCTCATGACCAGCGTGGCCACGGTGGCGGGTAATTTCCCGCTCACCCTCGTGACCGGCGCGGGCGCGGCGGCGCGCAATTCCATCGGCATCGTGCTGGTGGCCGGCATGACCATTGGCACCCTGTTTACACTGCTGGTGATTCCCGCCATCTACATGTTGATTGCCAAGGATCATGCGGGAGAACAGTCCGCGAACCTGCGGACGGAGTCGATTTATGAGTGAAGTTCAAACAGCGGGAAGTTCCGCGGCGGTGGAGGGAAATGCGGCAAAACAAAGAAAGCGGATGTTCGTCTGGCCGGCGGCGATTGTCCTGGCCGTGCTGCTCTATTTCGGGTTGGACTATTTGTTCAACGCCTTTACCCACGAAGAAACGGATGACGCGTTCATCACCAGCCACGTGGTCGAAATCGCTCCGCGCATTTCCGGGCAGGTGACGTCGGTGCGGGTCAACGACAACCAGGTGGTTCGCTCCAACGATCTGCTGGTGGTCATTGATCCGGCTGACTACGCGATGACCAGCGAGCAGAAACATTCCACCGCCGAGGCGCAGACGGCCAATTATCAGACCACGCTGGCGGCCTTGGAATTGATGCAGGCCAAGGTGGCCACCGCCCAGGCCGTCGCCCGCCAGAGCCAGGCGGACGCCGACGCCGCCGAAGCCACGGCCAGCCGCGCCAAGGCGGATTTCGAGCGGGCGCAGGATTTGCGGAAACAAAACACCACTTCCGCGCAGGAGTTCGATTCCGCCCAAGCCGCCGCCAAGGAAGCGGAAGCCAGCTTGATTTCGGCCCGGCAAAAGGCGGTTGCCGACGCCTCCAAAATCAAGGAGTCCGAAGCCCAATTCAATGCCGCCAAGTCGGCGGTTGCCATGGCGCTGGCCCAGGCAAACTCGGCCCAAAAAGACGCCGCCGCCGCGGAACTTAATTTGTCCTACACCAAGATTTACGCGCCCGCCGCCGGGCGCGTCACGCGCAAATCCGTTGAAGCCGGTGATTATGTCCAGACCGGCCAGCAGTTGATGTCGCTGGTGTCACAGGAAGTTTGGGTGGTGGCCAACTTCAAGGAATCGCAGTTGGAAAAGATGATGCCTGGCCAGCCCGTGCAGGTGGAAATTGACGCCTTGGGCGGACGGAGATTTGCCGCGCATGTGGACAGCGTCCAGGCGGGCAGCGGCGCGGCGTTCAGCCTGTTGCCGCCGGAAAATGCCACGGGCAATTTCGTCAAGGTGGTGCAACGGGTGCCCGTCAAAATTGTCTTTGATGAGCCGCTGCCGGCGGATCATGTGATCGGTCCCGGCCTGTCGGTGATTCCCAGTGTTCAGGTGAGCAAATTTGTCTTCCCGGCCTGGGGCATCGCCATCATCGCCGCGATCCTGGCCATTAAATCCGCCTTCATCTTCGTTTTTGTCACCGGTCGCAAGCCGCCCGGCAACTGATGGCCCATGCACGAGGATTGGAAACCGCGCCATAGTCCCTGGCTCATCGCCGTGGGCGTGATGCTGGCGACATTCATGGAAGTGCTGGACACGTCCATCGCCAACGTCGCGCTGCCGCACATCGGCGGGAATCTTTCAGCGACGGCGGAGGAAGCCACCTGGGTGCTGACCAGCTATCTCGTGGCCAACGCCATCGTGCTGCCCACGACCGGCTGGCTGGCAAATCACTTCGGCCGCAAGCGCGTGTTCATGTCGTGCATTGCATTGTTCACGGTATCCTCGGCAATGTGCGGGCTGGCGTGGGATCTGCCGGCGCTCATCGTGGCGCGGATTCTTCAGGGGCTCGGCGGCGGGGCCATGGTGCCGATCGCGCAGGCCATCATGCTGGAGAGTTTTCCGCGCCAGAAACGCGGCGCGGCCATGGCCATCTTCGCGCAAGGCGTGGTCGTGGCGCCCATTCTCGGGCCGACGCTTGGCGGCTGGATTACCGACAGCTATTCGTGGCACTGGATTTTCTACATCAACCTGCCCGTGGGTATTTTCGCCATGTTCATGGCGCAATGGCTCGTGGAAGACCCGCCTTACATCAAGCGTAACCTGAAAGCCACGATTGATTATGTCGGTTTTGGTCTGCTGGTCGTTTGGCTGGCCACCTTGCAGATTTTGTTGGACAAGGGGCAGGAAGCCGACTGGTTCAGCGCGGATTGGGTGCGCTGGTTTACGGTGGTGTCGGTGCTGGCGTTCATCGGGTTTGTCTGGTGGGAATTCACGACTGACCATCCGCTGGTGGACTTGCGGGTGTTCAAATATCGCAATTTCACGCTGGGTTTGATTTTGATGCTGACACTGGCGGGCATTCTTTATGGCACCACCGCGCAAATTCCATTGTTTCTGCAAACGCTGATGGGCTATCCGGCTTTGCAAAGCGGCTATGCTTTGTCGCCGCGCGGCATCGCGGCGTTTTTTACCACGTTCTTTGTCGGTCGGTTGGTCGGCAAGGTGCGTTCCAAATATCTGCTGTGCATTGGATTTAGTGTTCTGGCAACTTCATCTTTTATGTTGAGCCGCCTGAATCTGCAAGTTTCCCAGTGGAACGTCATTTTGCCCAGCCTGGTCAACGGCGTCGGCATCAGTTTCATTTTCGTGCCGCTGACCACCATTACGATGAGCCAGTTGGGCCAGCAGCAGCTCGGCAACGCCACCGGCCTCTACAATCTCACGCGCAATCTCGGCGGCAGCATCGGCATTGCCTTTGTCACCACCATGCTGGCGCGCGGATCGCAGGCGCATCAGGCTTACCTGGTGAGTCATCTCACGCCGGCGGACCGGCCCTTCGTGGAGCGCTTTGAGGCGGCCAGACAAATGCTCGCGCAACATGCCGATCCCGTGACGGCGGCGCGTCAGGCGTATGCGGGGATTTACTCCATGCTCGACCAGCAGGCGCATCTGTGGGCTTATGTGGACAATTTCTTCAAGTTTGGCCTGATGGCGGTGTGCACCATGCCGCTGATCTTATTGTTCAAACGCGTATCGCATCCGGCCAAACCGGCGCCGGGCGCTCGTTAATCGGTCCCAATAAAATCCCGGCTTCAACCTTATGGCGGTTTAATTAACCCGAACTCCGCAGTTGGGGAGCGCCGGCCGCTGGCCGGCGGTGTTTGGCGGCCCCCCATGATCTTCACCGAACGGAACGGGGAAATATGGGTTCAACGAGGTTTTCGGCCGGCCGCCGAAAACCACACGCGAGCCGCGGGTGGTTCCCATGCCAACTGCGGTTTTCGGGTTTAATTCTGTCGCCATCCAAAGGCGGCGCAGCAGCGCCGCCCTACCTGTATTTGGCAGGGTAGAGCTGCCGCTCGGCCCCAATTTTCCGATGGTTACGCGGCTATAGTTTTTCTAAAACCGCCCTAGTTGAACTGGAAATCAAAGTGCGTGAATTGTTGCCGTTACGCCGCGAGGCTATGGCACTTCACATCAATTCTGGCACCTTGGCATTGAGTCTGAAAGTTATCCGGTGGAGTGCGCCTCGTCCGCCAACCCGCTTTGAGTTGCCCGCCTGCTCAAATGGGAGTTTTGCCAGCCAGGCCGACGCCGGTCCTACGGCATTGTCATGGCCATAGGTAACGCAATCAGGCCGTGGCACTCAGGCTGCCACGATGGCCAGCGCTCGGGCGGTGATTTCGCGGGCGCGCTCGTCCGAACTGGCTTCGGCATAGCAGCGGAATTCCGGGGCGTTGCCCGAAGGGCGCAAATGTATGACTTCCTCGCTGGCAAAGGTGATGCGCAAGCCGTCCGTCCGGTTCAGGCTGGTCACGGTGCCGCAGAGGCCGCCGAACATGACTTCAAGCGCGGTTTTATCCGCGGCGTCCGCGCCGGAATTAAATTTCGCGAGCATGGCCTGGCTTTTTTCCGTGGCAAAACTTTTCAGCCGATCGCTGGCGGTGAAGCGTGCTGGCAAAGCGGCCACCAGCTCGGAAATCTTTTGGCTCTGCTGTTTGGCCAGCAATAGAATCCCCAGCATGACGATGACCGAATCGCGGGTGGGCAGGGCGCGGAGCTTTTTGCCGTCGCGTTCCATGTCTGAGTTCAAAAGGAAACCGCCATTGGCTTCATAGCCCACCACGCATTGGGCGCCCGCGGCCGAAGCTTCCAGCATGGAAGCGACCACGAATGGCGAACCAATGCGAGTGCGCCGGATTTCCGGGAACCAGCCGCATTTTTCAACGGCGGAATTGCAGCTCACGGGCGTGCAAACCGTGTCTGCTCCGAGAAATTTGGCGCACAAAATGCCCGCGACATCGCCGCGCAGCCAGTTGCCGCGCTCGTCGCTGACCAGCGGACGATCGCTGTCGCCATCGGTGGAGACGATCGCATCAAATTTGCCGGTTGCCGCCCATTCCGAAGCCAGTTTCACATCCTCGGGGCGGATGGCTTCAGTGTCCACGGGAATGAATTTTTCCGACCAGCCCAGGGCGGTGATGGTCGCGCCGAGACCTGAGAAAATTTTTACCATAGCATCGCGGGCCACGGCGGAGTGCTGGTAAATGCCGATGCGCAAACCTTTCAAGGCGTCGCGTCCGAAAAAACAGAGATAGCGTTCCACGTAATCATCACCTGCATCGCCGGAAACCCGGCGGCGAACCGGAATTTGCCGGGCGAAATGGCCGTCGGCATTGAACAACGCCTCATCCCATGCCACGATCTGACTGCTCATCCCGCGCTCGTCGTCCTTGAGCACTTCGCCGTTTGGCTTGTTAAATTTGATGCCGTTCCGGTCATCCGGAATATGGCTGCCCGTCACCATGATTGAGGAAATGTTGTTGCTGAACCCGAACAACGCGACTGCCGGTGACGCCACTTTGCCGCAATTCATTGGCGTATAGCCCAGGTCTTCGGCAGCCCGGCAAACGGCTTCCATGACGCGGTCGGTGCTGGGACGAAAATCGCCGCCAACGGCAACCATCTCGCCCGCGCGTTTCAACTGGCCGCAACTTTCCAAATATTGCAAAAAGCCCTTGGTGTAGGCGTAACAAACCAGATCGGTCATGGCCGTGGCCAGGCCGCGGGCGCCGCTCGTGCCGAAGGCCACACCACTGTTGAGCATCAATTCTTGAATGGATTTCTTCATTATTAGCGATTGCTTAAATTGGTTGTTCCACGCCGCGTTAGCTGGCGGTAATGCTTAAGGTTTGGCCCGGCTCCAAAACCGCTGGTTGTGCCAGTAAAATCACAACCCGCTGGTCGGTGCGCCTGACCGTTGCCGGCCATTCCTTTGTGCCGACATGAACGTGGAATGAATCCACTTGCGGAAACTCCAAGCCGATGCTTTTTACCCGCATTTTGCCCCAGCGGACAGACATTTCTGCGTGCCAATGGTGATTTTTTTTCTGCTGCGAAAAGCTGCCCCAAGCCGTGGCGCTGGTGAAGGCGGAGCGAAAATGTTCCGGTGTGAGTTTGGGACTGAACGCGATATGCGCTTTCGATCCGTCATATTCAAAACCGCAAGCCGCCAGGAAGACGCCATAGCTGGCCATGCTGCGGGCATAATGATCACCGCATTCCACTTCATTCCAAGGATTGCGTCGCGAGGCGTGGTAACGATCATGCACGGCGCGTTCCACGGCCAGACCTTCCAGCAACATTCCTTCCCAGATCATGTGGCCGGCGACCTGATGTTCAAAGCCGTTCATGCATTCGTTGAAATATCCCGCCGCCCATTCCGGACCTTTGCCTTTGGCCTGGGCGTAGTCCCAATCCCTGCGCGGGAACGAACACATCAACAAGCCCGCTTCGCCCGCCAGCGCATACCAGCGGCCCGATTTGTAGATTGATCGATACGAACCCGCATCCGGCGTGAAATTGTAACGCCAGAGTGATTTAAGCGCGGCAGCGGTTTCGTTCTGCGGCAGCACGCGGGGCAGGCCGACTTGGAATGCCCAGCTCTGTGCGAATACCTGGTCAATCTCGCAGCCGGTGCCGGAATTGATGGCATCCAGATGCCTGGGATCGACTTGGTTGATGAAGTATTCGCCATCAAAAAGTTGTTCTACGAGATGTTTGCGGCCCGCTTCAACAATTTTGCGACATTGACTGGCGAACGCCGTGTCGCCCATGACATCCGCCATGGCCGCGGCCGCTTGCAGAGCGGCGAGGTAAAGTCCGCTCAACCACGCCACGGCGCCAAACCAGTCGGTATCCAGCGTATTGTGCTGATTGCTTTCAATGATGCCGTCGTTATTGGCATCTTTGGCGATCAACCATTCCGTGGCGCGTTTGATGCCGGGCCAGTTGCGCTGGAGAAATTCGTTGCTGTCGGTCATCTGATGTTCCCGCAAGGCGCGCAAGATGGTGCCAGCCTGGCCGTCCACGGCGGGGATCTGATTGGCTTCCGCGCGGAAATGAATGGCGCCATCCGGTTGCAGGGCCAGACCGAAATCGACTCGTTCGCGGGTGATGCGTTCCAATTCAGGGAAAATTCGTGCAATGGCGTGGGCGTAATGATAGACGTGTCCGCAGGTTCCTGCGCAGCAGCCGACGCCTTCCCATCCGTAAAACCGGCCATCCGCAAAACGATAACTGGTGGAGGTGGCCAGGGTTGACGTGTTCAGAAAAGTCCGGTCGAGAAACCAAAATGGCAGGGTGGAGTCATACCACGTGTCGCGCCACAGCCTGGTTTGTCCGGCCAGCCGGTCAAAGTTTTCGGCGATATGGCTGGCCACCGCGTGGGCGGAATCAAACGGGGTGGCGTAGTAGCGCCCTTGCTTGGCGATGTTGGGCAGACGATTCAGATTGGGAAAATGCCACGCAAAAATAAATGTCACCGTTTCGCTCTGTCCGGGTTTAAGCTTCAATTTACGCCCCAGTTTGCCAACGATTTTTTCCGCAAGCCGCTTGGTCTGATTTCCCGAATCAACATCCGCAGGCGCTCCAAGCAAACCCAAACCCATGGTTCCATAATCGGGGAGTTGCTCCAACGCCAGCGCGCCTTCGTCGTGATCGGTGAATACAATCCGGCCAAGGCCAATATTTCCCCACGGCCCGGTTTCATCATCCACGACCTCCAGCACGGCCTGTTTGCCTTCCAATTCACTGACATCAAAAAACTGGAGGGTCATGCGATTGTCGTCCTGCCCTGTGGTTGATCGCACGACTTTTCCATCCACTTTCAGATTAAGACAGGTCTTATTTTTGTGGCTGCCGCCTCCGATCCAAAACTTGATGAAATGCCGTTCGATCAGGAATGGCCGACTGGTGAGCTGGCCCATTGCATGGTCGCGTTGCTCGACGCTGTTGCCCGGTGCCGAAGCATGGGTGTTCACCACCCGCTCGGTGTCGCCGCCCACATCGCCTTGATAACCAGGAATGGCCGATTTCAAAATAGGCCCGCTGCCAAAAGCGGTTCCAGTCACGGTCCAGCCGGAATAGTCGGACTTGTTCCAGTCCTCGAACAGGATATCAGGACGCGGAGGAGATTGGGTGGGCGCTGGCGGCTGTGCCGAACTTTCCAGAAAAGTGTAGCCGGAACCTTGAATTAGTTGATTCCGGCGCGTGCCGCGCTTTTCATGGTGATGCAAACATACTCCATTCTCCAACGAGCCGAGTAAAGTTGCTGCCAATTCGGCATTGGACGAATTGCGGATCGTGAATTGCATCACGGTGGCCGGCAGACTGGAATCATCTGTGTTGAGCGGGATGAACGGCGAAAACGCCTCCAGTTTCACTTCGCACGGAACGTTCGGATCTTTGTATTCCACGGTGCCAATGGGATATTGTCCGCAGAAGGCCACATCGGAAAAACCAGATTTATCAAGCGGAATGATACGCTCGCCAAGTTGAAGCGAAAAACTTTGTTCCAGCGGCGAACTGGGCTCCGGTGGGTGCGCGTAATGCGCGTCGCCAGTGGCTGGCCAGAGGTTGAAAATGTCCCAACACCACAACTTGCCGTCGCCGCCGAGATAAAGTTGTCCTGCACAGATGCCGCCCACCGGCATGCCGATGAATCTTAATTCCTTGCCGCGATAAACTGTCGGCTCACCACGGGCAAACAGCGATTTGACCCAATCCGGATGCAGCTTTTTATCCGCCGGCACCCAATGGTCGAAATCTTCGCGGCTGAAGGGGCCGGCCATTACCGGCCAGTTAGAAAACACCAGACCGGCGGCAGCCGTGCCGGTCAGTTTGAAAAAATCGCGGCGGGGCAGCATGGCAATATCATTGATTGCTGGCTTCCGCTGCTTTATCCGCGTAGATTTTTTTCAGCACCGAGAAGGCGGCTTTCTTTTCGCCGTTGGAACCGATCAGGCCTTTGCGATTCCATCCGTCTTGAATCCCCGGTAATTGGCGTTTGGGCGAACGGAAATCGCAAAGAATCCACGGCGTGCAGCCACTGAACGCAGGGATTTTGTCCAGCATCGCCATCGTGCGCTGATACACATCCGCCTGATATTCCTCGCTGAAACGCGTCAGGGCATCGGCGTGAAAACCTTGTTTGGCGCCAGCGCCGAATTCGCTGATGACCACGGGTTTTTCGTATTTGAACGACCAATGAACTTTATCAATTTTTTCCGGCAATCCGTCATACCAGCCGACGTATTCATTGAAGCTCAACAAATCCGTGAATTCGCCAAATGGATCATCCACGATCTTGTGCGGCGAATCTTTCGGATCGGCGTGAACCTCCATCGCGGCCGAAATCAACCGCGTGCCATCCAACTCGCGCGCCTCGTTGACGAGCGTCCGCAAAAATGTGGTGCGTGCCGGACTCACCGGGGTTTCATTGGCCACCGACCAGACGATGACGCTGGCGCGATTCCAATCGCGGGTAATCAGGGCATGGAGTTGTTGCTGGGCGTTGGCCAGCGTTTCGGCGTTGGTCCAGTCGATGGTCCAATAAACCGGAATTTCCTCCCAGACCATGATGCCCATTTCATCCGCCAAACGGGCCATGTGTTCGTTGTGCGGATAATGCGCCAGCCGGACGAAATTGCAGTTCAGCTCTTTGGCCCAGCCCAAAAGCAACCGGGCGTCCGCTTCGGACCAGGCGCGTCCGCCGCGCAGGGGATTTTCCTCGTGAATGCTGACGCCCCGCAGAAACACGGGGTGGCCATTCAATAGAACTTTGGTGCCGCTCGTGGCAATGCTGCGAAAACCGATTCGGTCTTTCAATTCGTCCGTGCCAGTGCCGATCACCACGTCGTTCAGCGTCGGCGATTTTGGCGACCAAAGCGCGAGGTTGGGAGCGTTCAATTCGGATCGTGCCACGCCATGGTCATCCGCCATCATTTCTGCGGAGAGGGGCAAAGTAGGAAGTGAAATTTTGACCATTTGCCTGAGATCAGCGCCGTCCAGTTGAATCGTCGCGGCCACGGTATTCGTCGTGCCGGGTTTCAGTTGCACGCGGAAATTGGAAATGAATGTGGCCGGCGTTTTCACCAGCAGCACATCGCGCGTAATGCCGCCGTAATTCCACCAGTCAGTGTTCACGGTGGGCACGCCTTCCACATGACGCTGGTTGTTGACGCGCACCACCAGCGAATTGTCGGATGCCCTTGCCAGTTTGGTGATTTCGTAGGCAAACGGAGTGAACCCGCCGATGTGCTTGCCGAGCTTGTGGCCATTGAGATATACGTCTGCCTCATAATTCGCCGCGCCAAAATAGACGAACAGCCGCTGTCCGTCCGTAAGGTTGGGCGCGTTAAATTTCCGGCGATACCAGATCGAACCTTCGTAATAGAACAGTTTATCGTCCTGCGAATTCCAATCGCCCGGAACGTTCAAGGTCGGGCTGGTGTCGAAGTTATATTCGATCAGGTCGGATTTGTTTTTCGCCTGCTGATCAAGCGCAAAACCGCCCGTGACCTTGCCGCTTTCATCAAATGGCTGGTGGCGATAATCAAAATAGCCCGTGTCATACGGGTCCACGATGACGTTCCATTTGCCGTTCAAACTGGTCGTCTGGCGCGCAAAGACATCCGCAATGACCGTTTCACTGCCAACGGCGATCCGGGCAAACGCCAGCCCGGCTAGAATGGCCCCAAGAGGTTTGTTCATGGAAAGGTAAATTGGTTCCGTTCACAGTAGTCAATCGGACCGGGCGAAGGAACCAATTTTCCCGGTAAAATTCCATTGCACCTGGCCGCGGTTCGCCGAAAATTTCCCCGTGCAAGCGCGATTTCTTCTCGGCCCGGCCGGCAGCGGAAAAACCTTCCGGTGCCTGGCGGAAATTCGTGCCGCCTTGCAGGCGGAGCCGGACGGTCCGCCGCTGGTCTTGCTCGCGCCAAAGCAGGCTACGTTTCAGCTCGAACGCCAGTTGTTGGCGACGGGTGAGATTGCCGGGTTCACCCGGCTGCACATTTTCTCCTTCGACAAGCTTGCCCGCCATGTTTTTGAACAACTTAATCAGGCGCCGCCGAAAACGCTTTCCGGCGAAGGCCGGGTCATGGTGCTGCGCGCATTGTTGCTGCGCCATGAAGCGGACTTGAAATTATTCGGGCGCAGCGCCCGTCGTCCCGGTTTTGCAGCGGAACTCGCCAAATTGCTTTCTGAATTGCAGCAGCAGCAGGTGACTTCGGCAAAACTCCAGCGACTCGGCAGCTCCGGCAAATTGCCGGACGAATTGCGGAAAAAACTGACTGATCTCGCGCTGTTGAACGCGCTTTACACTTCCTGGCTGGAAAAGCACGGGCTGAACGACGCGGATTGCCTGCTTGATTCCGCCACGGAAGCGCTCCGGCGCTCCGGCGTTCCGGCGGCGTTTCGCATTCAGCATCTTTGGATGGACGGTTTTGCGGAGATGACCCCGCAGGAGCTGGATTTTTTGGCGTCAATTCTTGGCTTTTGCTCTCAGGCCACGCTGGCGTTTTGCCTGGATGGCGATCCGGAGAAATCCTTGCCAGCGCTTTCGGTTTGGTCGGCCATCAGCAAAACCTTTCAGCAGTGCCGGGCCAGAGTCGGCCAGTTGCCGGACGTGAATTTAAATGTTGAAACATTGTCGCGCCAGGCGCGGGCAAATCGGTTTTCTGGCCGTGCAGGCTTGCGGCATTTGGAAAAAGCCTGGGTCAACGGCGCCGATAAAGTGGCGTTGCGGGCGGATGCCGCAGGAGACGCGGTGCGGGTGGTTTCCTGCGCCGATTCTGAAGCCGAAGCCGTTCTTGCCGCCCGCGAAATTTTGAAGTTTGTCCGCGCCGGGGCCGGCGAAAATCGTTTCCGTGATTGTGCGGTGCTGACCCGCACAATCGATTCGCATCACAAAGTCTTGGCCCGGGTCTTCCGGCGTTACGAAATTCCGTTTTTTCTCGATCGGCGCGAAAGCGCGGCGCATCACCCTTTGGCGGAACTGACCCGCAATGCCTTGCGCACGGTGGCATTTGACTGGCGGCATGACGACTGGTTCGCCGCCTTGAAATGCGGGTTTTCACCGGCCTCGGAAATCGAAATTGACCGGCTGGAAAATACGGCTTTGGAGTTTGGCTGGCGTGGTGAAAAATGGCGCGAGTCCATGGAGCCGGAAGAATTCGCACGAATCGTTGAGAAAATTCTTCCGCCGTTTCAGAGGCTGTTTGAACAACTCGCCAAGCTTAATTTTAAGCCGGATGGAGCCATGCTGGCGCGTTTTATCCGGGGGCTTTGGAACGGTCTGAACGTCGAAGCAAAATTGGAAGAGTGGGGGATTGGCGGGGAAGAACTGGCTGCAAATGACCGGCAATCCGCCATGCATGCGACGGTTTGGGAGCAGATGAACAACTGGGTCGATGATCTGGCGCTGGCGTTTCCCGGCGACGCTTTGCCGCTGGCGGACTGGTTGCCGGTGCTTGACGCGGGATTGGCGGGCTTGACGGTGGGCGTGGTGCCGCCGGCGTTGGATCAGGTGCTGATTGGCGCTGTGGATCGCGCGCGTAATCCGGACTTAAAATTGGCGCTTTTGCTCGGAGTCAACGAATCAATTTTTCCGGCCACGCCGGGTTCGCCGGTCATCTTGACGCGCGCGGACCGCGATGAGTTGGATCTGCAAAAGGTGCCGCTTGGTCCCGGCCTTTTTGATCAAATTTCGCGCGAACGCTATCTCGGTTACATTGCCTGCACGCGGGCCAGTGAGCGTCTCGTTCTTTCCTTTTCGCAACGCAACCACGATGGCAAAACGCTCAATCCCTCGCCGTTCGTTGCCCAACTTCAGAAAATTTTTCCCGCGTTAAATATTGAGGAGTGTGCTGGCGACGAGGCTTCGCCGAATGCCTGCCACGTCAGCGATTTGGTGCCGCTCATTTTGGCGTCGCGAGCTGGTGACGATGGAGAACGTGATAAACCGCACGTCGGATTTCCAAGTGATTTTACCACGGCTGAACCCGGGCGTTCGTTGTGGGAACAGCCGGCGCTCAAATCATTGTCGGACCGGCTGGCGGCGTTGCATGAGCCTGATGGAAAGGAAGCTTTGTCACGCATGATGGCCGGCGCGCTCTATGGACCGGTGCTGCGTTCATCGGTCAGTCGTCTGGAAGAATTTGCCCAATGCCCCTTCAAGTTTTTTATGCGCGTGGGATTGCGGGCAGGCGAACGAAAAGTGTTTGAGTTGGACGCCCGCGAGCGCGGAAATTTCCAACACAACGTCTTGAAAACCTTTCATGAACAGTTGCAATCCGGGCGCCGGCGCTGGCGCGACTTGACGCCTGCCGAAGCGCGCGAACGGATCAAATCCATTGGCGCCGCGCAATTGGAGAGTTTTCGGAACGGGCTGTTTCGCGACTCGGCGGAATCACTGTTTGCCGCCCGCTCCATGGTTCTCGCCTTGCAGGATTTTATTGAGGTGATCGTCACGTGGATGCGCGGCCAATATGAATTTGATCCAGTGCGCGTGGAACTGGGTTTTGGCGGCAACAATGACTTGGCGCCTGCCTGGAAAATCGACCTGGGTCAGGGTTTGACGCTGGCGTTGCAGGGAAGGATTGACCGGGTTGATCTCTGGCGCAAACCGGGCGACGCTGCGGCTCTGGCGGTGGTCATCGATTACAAATCCGGCGGCAAAAAACTGGATTCTTTGCTGGTGGAAAACGGCGTGCAGTTGCAGTTGCTGGCGTATCTGGGGGCGTTGCGGCATTGGCCCGATGCCGCGACTGCTTTTGGGGTGAAGAGCATCGTGCCCGCCGGCGCTTTTTATGTGAGTCTGTTGGGAAAATATGAAGCGGCGGATTCACGGGATGAGATGTTGGACGATGCCAATGCAAAGTGTCTGGCTTATCGTCATAATGGGCGGTTTGATGCCACTCATCTGCGGTTACTCGACCGGCGGACGGATGTTGCGAAAGGCGACCAGTTCAATTTCCGTTTGAACAAGGACGGCGGATTGCCGTCCAATTCCACGGAAGCGTTGCCGCGCGAGAAGTTCATGGCGCTGTTGGACGATGTGGAGGTCCGGTTGAAAGAATTGGGGACCAATATCTTTTCCGGCGCAGCCGCAGTGGATCCGTATCGTCAGGGCAAAACAACGCCGTGTGATTTTTGTGATTATCGCGCCGTCTGCCGGATTGATGTGTGGACCCATGAATGGCGCGGGCTGTGCGCCGCGTCCAAGGAGACCAAATCATGAAACGAATCGTGATGTTGCTGGCGATGCTGGCCTGGCCGTTGGTGAACGGCTGCGGGGCCGGCCCAACCCCAACCCCGGCGGCCATGAACAAGCCCACCAACACCACCATGAAATTCCCGTTCGAGCGAACCGAAGCGGAATGGCGCAAAATCCTGACGCCGGAGCAATATCACGTCCTGCGCGAAGCGGGCACGGAGCGGGCTTTCAGCGGGAAATACTGGAACACCAAGGAGCCTGGGGTTTACCGTTGCGTGGCGTGCGGCGCGGTTTTGTTCACGGCCAAAGACAAGTTTGATTCCGGCTGCGGCTGGCCCAGCTTTTCGGATCTGGCCGCCAAAGGCACGGTGATCGAACGCGAGGACGACAGTCTGGGCATGCATCGGACGGAGGTGCTTTGTGCCAATTGCGGCAGCCACCTCGGGCATGTTTTTAACGACGGTCCGGCGCCAACCGGACTGCGTTATTGCATCAATTCTGCGGCGATTGATTTGGTTCCAACGAATTCCACTGCCAACGGCGTGGAGCCAAATCAGCGAAAATAGGAGAATTTGACTTCGCACGGCGGCGAAAACGGGTGGCAGATTTTTTTTAAACCGGCAGAGCAAAAGGCGAAAACCGGACTGGGTTTTCTGGCCGCAGCGTGTGAATGCGCGGGATAAGCAAGTCTTGTCACTTTGGCGGGGCCGCTTGAAAAGACACTAATTCCGATGTCTGGGGCGAATGTCGAGACGCCCGACAGAAAAACATGCCAAGGCGAAGGTGCGGTGCGGGGGGTGTGGATCCCCGTTCCACATCGGGAAGAATATGTTCCGGCATCGGAAAGCGAGGCACCGGGGACTGGCCAAGAAACGGCCATCAACTCTACATGCTTCTTTGCCCTGGCCAACGTGGTGATCGGCACCCGCGCGCGGGCCACGGTGTGAAAAGAGCCAAACCATCCGCTTGAAGCGGTGGAAGCGACGAAGCAACGCGGATCGAATCCGCTTGGGATTCCCCCGTGACCGCCAAGCCGGGGGCAGCCAAGGTGAATCACCGCTGCGGACGGTTGGTCTTTTCGTCAGTGCCAACGCCAATCTGAAATCCAAGCTTTATGTAACGTCTCCTTAAGTGCTTCAGGGTCAGTTTGCCACCCCAAAGAGGAGGTGGCAGCGCAGCCATTCATCGGATCAGCCCAAGTGGAACTGAGCTTTGCCGGCGGTTGTTGTGGGTTTTGAGCCGCGCTCAATAAACCACGATGCGGTAGAACATCTGTTTTGCATCCGCTATCAGACGGTCGTCAGTGACCGTGACGTCGCTGCCGGTTCCGGCAATGCCGTCCGCGAGCGTATCCCACGTCACCAGGTCGCTGGAGACTTCCACCCGATAGGTGCGGTTTATGGCGGTGCTGAAGGTGATGTCGTATTGGTTATACGGCCCGGAGGGTTGAACGCTGCTGATGGCGAACACCGACTTGGTGTTGATTGGGTTCAAGCCGGCGAGATAATCCTGCCAGACCATCAGCCCGTTGCCGTTATAATCATTGGTTTCATTGGCCGCCCAATTATTGGCGTTGGTAAATCCGTAGCCAATCAACCACGGAACGGGCGTGCCGTGGGGCAGGGCGGGATAGACCGTGACGAATTGGTTGGTGTTTTCAAAGTTGAAATTTTGATTGCCGGTGTTGGTGTAAATCGTGTTGTCAATGGTCAAGAAGCTGAAGGCGTTGCTGGCATTCAGCACATCGTGGAAGTTGAAGTTGAGCAACGGACCAAAACTGGCGAATGGAATGCTGGTGCTCAGAACCTGCTGGTCTGGGCTACTCAACGTGGCCCAATATCCGCCCGCTCCGTCGTTGGTTTGGGAGAGACTCCAATGGTAGAGCAGGTCGCCGCTGTTGGTGGAGGCCAAGCTGACGTCACACGGCCAATTCACACGGTAATGCAGGCGAATTTGCCGGATGTAACGCGGCACATAGGTGGCGCGCAGCGTAACGCCGGAAGGTTTCACATCCGCATTGGCCACCAGGCGGAGCGAGCCGACTTTAACATCGCCCGCATAATTCGAAGGTTTATACCAGTTGATGATGTAATTGGTGGTGTAAATGGTAATATTCGTCATTACCGTCGAGCCGTCGGAGTTGGTCATTGGAATATTGTTTGTGTCCAAGACCGGAACGTTGGTGGTGCTGGTGATGATCGGATTGGTGGGCGAATCAGCCGTGATTTCCTGATAGGTAATCTGGAATGAAGGCATGAAACTGGTCGATGAACGTTGCAGCGTTGCCCAACGGAGAATGTATTGCCCGCTCAAATCTTTGGCGATTTGCGCAAAATCGGCGGATAGGGCAATTAAGTTGGTTGCTTCATAAAAACGGCCTTCGGTGCTGGAAGTGATATTCTGAAGGGTGTTAGTGTCAATAATGTCACCAAACCCAACGCAGTAGATTTGGACTTTTGCCGCCGTGGCAGCGCTGATGACATCGTCCACAGTATTGGTGCTGGAGGTGTCGTAACCGTCAGAACAGAAGACAACCACATGTTGTTCGTCAGCGTTGGTGGAACTTAATCCTTTGATGGCCGCCATAAGTGCATCCCAGCAGCGCGATCCAGCGGGGAAATTCTGAACGTAATTGATCCAGATGCCGCCAATATCATTATTCAGAAGGGTTTTATCTGTGGTCAGCGATTGCACCAACTGTGGATCAAGATCATCCCGATGAAACTCATAGATGCCAATCTGGGCGTCATCCGGCTGCATGTTCACAAAATTTTGAGCGGCGCTGACTTCGGTTTCCACGGCGTCGGAAATGCCATTATGGTTGGTATCCCCATTGGCCAGCGAGGCGATACTTTCGCTGAAGTCGAGCACTTCGTAGGCTTTGAGCACTTTGGCACTGAGACCGGAAATCCGAATCGAAGTCTCATTGGTGCTGATCACCTGGCCGTTTTCCATGGCGGTCACAGCCAGATTGCTGGGGTTGGCAACGACGGCGTTCCCGGTGGCAGCATCGGAGTTGTCGCGCAGTGAAAATTGAAATTCCAGCAGATAGGGTGACAAATAATTCGTCGTAACATTTTGGATGAACAGACCGGAAAGTGGTGCGTTGCCAACGGTCAATTGCAGGTTGGCGGTGGCCGCTCCCCACGCGTTGGTCGCAAAAATCGGGATTGAATAAGTTCCCGCGTAAAGTGGATAGCCCGAAATCACACCGTTGGTGGTATCGATGTTCAAACCCACCGGAAGATCGCCGGCCCCGTAGCTGGCGGGGGATTCAGTGGCCTTGATTTGATAATTGAAAAGGGTTTGCTCGGTGCCGGACGCCATGGTTGCACTGGTAATGACCGGGACCGAGGATGAAAT
Organism: bacterium; assembly: GCA_021813325.1. Classification (GTDB taxonomy): domain Bacteria; phylum Verrucomicrobiota; class Verrucomicrobiia; order Limisphaerales; family UBA11358; genus UBA11358. The sequence goes on from JAKALA010000018.1 coordinate 50,324, forward strand.
ATTCAACGTATAATTGGTCTGCGCTGGACCGCAGCTATTCGCCGCCTCCAGCGTCAGTTGGTAAGTGCCGGAAACCAAGGGCGCGCCGCTGATGAGGCCATTGGTGGTGTTGATGGCCAGTCCAGGTGGCAGATTATAGGCATTGAAAGTTGTGGGGTTGTTTTTTGCGATAATTGTGTAGCTGAAGGCGACGCCTTGTTTGCCGCTGCCCGAGATCGCGCTGTAAATCACCGGCAAATCGCACTCCGGCGGACGCCAGAAGGGCGGCAATTGCGTGCCGCTGCTGGTCACGGATCCCAGTGCGTTGGAGACGATCACGGAAAAATAGCTGCCATTCGGAATCGGGAAATTATTCAAGACGAGCAGCGCATTGGTGGCGCCGTCAATGTTCGTTCCGTCCTGAAGCCATTGATAACTAAGCGGAGTCTGGCCGCTGGCGGTGACCTGAAAATAAGCCGTGCCCGAATTGGCATTGTATTCGCCAACGGGTTGGCTGGTGATGACGGGCTGGCCGTCGCCCATGATCGCCAGGTTGTTGAAACTTCCGGCGGCAATTCCCACCACGTTGGTCAAGTCGGCCGGAAGGTTTGTTTGAAAATAGGTGTTGTCGCCCCAAACCACCACGGTGCCGTTCTGTTTCAAGGCCATGCTGTGGTAGGCGCCGGCGGCGATGGCCACCACATTGGACAGGTTGGCCGGAACCGAGCTTTGCCCCCAGGAATTATCGCCCCAGGCCACCACTTTGCCGTCCCTTTTCAGGGCCAAATTGTGAAACTGTCCGGCCGCAATGGCCACCACATTGGACAAACTGGCGGGAACATTCGTTTGTCCCCAGGTGTTATTGCCCCAGGCGATCACGTTGCCCTCGCCGTTGAGGGCCAGACTGTGTTGATAGCCGGCGGAAATCGCGACAATGTTTTCGACTCCGTTCGTCGGCGCCGGAACGGCTCCCATGGAAACCACGTTTCCGTTGTTGGCCAGGACCATTAGATTGGAAGAGGCGGCGGAGATCGCCACAATGTTGCTGCTGTTCAATCCGGCCAGCGGATAGGTCACGGTTTTACCCCAGGGAATCACCTTGCCAGTGTTGAGCAAAGCCAGACTGTAGCCGTCGCCCGCCGCCAAGGCCGTGACGTTGGTGAGATCGGATGGCATGGTGGTTTCACCAAACGTGTTGTCGCCCCAGCCGACCACCGTGCCATCCGCGCGCAGGGCCAATGTGTGGGCTGTCCCGCTGGCCAGGGCCGTTACGTTGGTGGCGCCGGCCGCCGGGGTGCTCTGGCCGGAACTATCGCGCCCCCACCCAACGACCGTTCCGCTGGCGAAGGCCGATTGGCCGGCCAGCAAAATGGCGGCCATAGCCGCCGCGCATTTGGCAAGGTGCGCGCGGGTTGTATTTGTGCGCGTCTTGGAGCGACCCGGAAACGGAAATAACTTGGGGATCATATTGGGGAAGACGTTAGAGATTTTGCGAAGTCGATCAAGATTAAAACTTAAGCAACATTAGATTTCTAGTTTGCCATCGAATCATGCCGGGAACGGGCGGCGTCGGAAATCCCAGCCGGACTGTCTCGTTCTGGAATTAATTGACGCAAAAGTGACTTTGCCCCGATAACCGTCGCTTTCGACTTGAATTTTGCTGTTTCTTTTCTCGTGTCCTGCCGGCGCTTTGTGCTAAATCATGCCCATGATTCTGACAGCCGACGAACTTCGGAGTTTGGTTGAGGTCAAACATCAGTCGCCGCACTCGCTGCTGGGCATGCACCCGTTGGGAGATCAAACGGGGCTTGTTGTTCGTGCCCTGCTGCCGGATGCCAGACAGGTCGAGGTCTGTCCGGTTCATGAAGCGGACAAGCCGGCTTTTGAGTTGAAACGAATTTCCAACACCGATGTTTTCGAGGGGGTGACCAAGGCGGCAACTTCTGTCTATGCCTACGATCTGGTCATTACGAATCATCAAGGTCAGACTTGGCGCACGCGCGATGCTTTTTCCTTTTTGCCCACGCTTGGCGAGGCCGATTTGTATTTGTTGGGAAAGGGCGACGAACGCAAAATTTACGAGAAACTGGGCGCGCAGCTCCGCACCATTGACGGAGTGAACGGCACCAGCTTTGCCGTTTGGGCGCCCAATGCCCAGCGCGTCAGTGTCGTGGGGGATTTTAACAGTTGGGATGGCCGGGTTCATCCGATGCGCTTGTTGGGCACGTCCGGCGTCTGGGAAATTTTCATTCCCGGCGCGGGGCCGGGCAACCATTACAAATTTGAAATTCGCGACGCCCACGGTCATATCAAATTGAACACCGATCCGTGCGGTTTCTTCTTTGAAGTGGCGCCCAAGCAGGCGGCCATTGTCTGGAACACGCAAAAGTTCCAATGGACGGATGCCGCCTGGCTGCAAAAACGCCGCGAACGGGATTCCTTGCGATCGCCCATGAGCATTTACGAGGTGCACGTGGGTTCCTGGCAGAAAAAGGCGGCGGCAGAATCGTGGAGCTACCGTGAGCTGGCCAAGCCGCTGGTCGAATACGTCACACGCCTGGGCTTCACGCACGTGGAGTTTTTACCCGTGGCGGAACACGCCTTTTATCCGTCGTGGGGTTATCAAGTCACCGGCTTTTACGCGCCCACCAGCCGCTTCGGGACGCCGGATGATTTTCAATTTCTCGTCAATGCCCTCCACGAAGCCGGCATTGGCGTCATTGTGGACTGGGTGCCGGCGCATTTTCCCCGCGACACTTGGGCCTTGGCCCGGTTTGATGGCACGGCGCTCTACGAACACGAAGATCCGCGCAAAGGCGCTCATCAGGATTGGGGCACGCTGATTTTCAATTTTAGCCGACACGAGGTTTCCAATTTCCTCGTCGCCAATGCCCTTTACTGGTGTGATCGCTATCACATCGATGGACTGCGCGTGGATGCCGTTGCCTCCATGCTCTACTTGGATTACTCGCGGAAGCAAGGGGAATGGATTCCCAATCAATACGGCGGACGCGAAAACCTCGAAGCCATCGAATTTCTAAAAAAATTCAATCACATCACCCAGACTGAATATCCGGGAGTGGTGACCATTGCCGAAGAATCGACCGCCTGGCCGCAGGTGACCCGCCCGCCATACATCGGCGGATTGGGCTTCTCCTTTAAATGGAACATGGGTTGGATGCACGACACGCTGGGCTATTTCAAGCACGAGCCGATCCATCGCAAATTTCATCAAAACGATCTCACCTTTGCGATGCTTTACCATTATCACGAGAACTTTGTGCTGCCGCTTTCGCACGATGAAGTGGTTCACGGCAAATGCTCATTGCTTGGGCGGATGCCGGGAGATGAATGGCAGAAATTCGCCAATTTGCGCGTGTTGATCGGTTATCAATGGCTGTTCCCAGGCAAAAAATTAATGTTCATGGGCGGGGAACTGGGCCAGCGCGCGGAATGGAATGAAAATTCCCAGCTCGACTGGTGGCTGCTGGATGCCGGCCCGTTCCATCGCGGCATGCAACGATTTGTGGCGGACTTGAACCAGCTTTACACCGCCTCACCCGGCCTCTGGCAATCGGATTACGATCCCGCGGGTTTCACCTGGCTGGACTGTTCCGACCACGACCAAAGCGTCCTGTCTTTCCTTCGGCAGACGTCCGATGGGAAAAATCAAACCGTGGTGATTTTGAACCTGACGCCGGTGCCGCGTCCCAATTATCGCATGGGCGTTCCCAAAACCGGCTTTTGGAAAGAAGTGCTGAACAGCGACGCTTCCGTTTATGCCGGCAGCAATTCCGGAAACAGCGGCGGCGTGATGGCGGAAAACCATCCGTCACACAACCAGCCCGCCTCGGCGGCCTTCTTTCTTCCGCCCTTAAGCGTGTCAGTTTTTCAAGCGGCATGAAACTCATTTCCTGGAACGTCAACGGCCTGCGCGCCGTGCTGAAAAAGACTTTTTTGGAATATCTCGAAACCGAGGCGCCGGATGTGTTGTGTTTGCAGGAAACCAAATGCACGCCGGATCAGGTCGAGCAATTGTGGCCAGCCCACTACACCACCTTTTGGAATTGCGCCGAAAAGAAAGGCTATTCCGGCACGGCCATTTTTACCAAAACACGTCCGCTGAAAGTGACTCCGCACATCGGTATTGATGAACACGACAGGGAAGGGCGCGTCTTGACGGCTGAATATCCCGATTTTTTTCTGGTCAATGTTTACGTGCCCAACTCCAAACGGGCACTGGAACGCCTGCCGTATCGCCAACAATGGGATCGCGATTTTCTCGGTTACCTGAAGTCGCTGGAAAAGAAAAAGCCCGTGATCTTCTGCGGCGACCTCAACGTGGCGCACACGGAGATTGATCTGGCCAATCCCAAGGCCAACGTGCGCAATCACGGTTTCACCATCGAAGAACGCAACGGTTTCAGCGCCTTTGTCGGTGCGGGCTTTTTGGATGCATTCCGCGAGTTTGAGAAGGGCGGGGGACACTACTCCTGGTGGAGTCCCATGGGCGGCGCCCGTTTAAGAAACGTTGGGTGGCGGATCGATTACTTTCTGCTGTCGCAATCCCTACGTCCGCGATTGAAAAAAGCCTTTATTCAGTCAAAAATCCTGGGCAGCGACCACTGTCCAGTGGGTATCGAAATCAACTGAATGCGCCAAGTCAAAACTAGGTTCGGCTGACTTCGCGGCGGCGCAGCCAGGCTTCACCCAGTTCCTTCAACGTTTTGGCCTTGAGCACGTGTTCAGCCATGGGGAAAACAATCCGTTCTTCTTTGTCGAAATGCTCCCGTGAACGCGCCACGGCGCTGAGCAGTAATTTTTTTGCCGACTTGATGTCTTTCGCTTTGTGAATTTTGGCGAGTTCGGCATCAATCTGAACATGCTCTGCATGAAACGTTTCGTTCTGGCCGATCTGATCGAAATAATGTTCCAACGGCTCGATGAACAGGTCGTCCTCGGTTTTGGAATGCGGCGCCAGCAAGGTTTCCACCACCGTGGTCAAAGATTTCACCTCGGCGAGCGTGCGCACGTTGGGAAGCGCGGCTTCGATATGGTCAAACAAGTTGTGGAACACGGCGTGTTCCGCCCGCAAAACGTCAGTGATTCTCATGATGTAAAGTTGAATTGCTGGCCATAAAATCCACCAGCTTGCCGCTGAACGCCAGCCGAAAGTGTCAAAGGCCCGGTTGCCAACAAGGCCGAAATGTTACGGGCGATTGCTGATCCCCGAAACCCTGCCGTTGTTGATGAAGCTTCTTTATTTTTAATAAAACTTGACTCACTAATTGTAGTCTTCTTTTCTAACCCGACTACAGCCTTTCCCAAACCCAAGGCGCTGATTCAATCGCTGTCGGAAAATCTGCTGGAAACTTTCCGCCCCGCGCCGTTGCTCGACGCCTACGACGTTTATCAGCACCTCATGGATTATTGGGCGGAGACGATGCAGGACGATTGCTACCAGTTGGTGCATGACGGCTGGAAAGCCGTGGCCGATGGCCAGCCGAACACCGACCTGATTCCTGAATCGCTGATGATTCGGCGCTACTTCGCCACGGAACAGGCGGCGATTGAGAAACTCGAAGCCGGGCGCGACGACCTCACCCGCCAGATGGAGGAAATGGATGAGGAACACGGCGGCGAAGAGGGTTTGCTGGCCGAGGCCAAGACCGAGAAGGGCAAATTGAGCAAAGTCAGTGTGGCCACGCGACTCAAGGAAATCAAAGGCGACAAAGACGCGGCGGACGAACGCAAGGTGCTGGAGGAATATCTGGCGCTGATTGAAAAAGAATCCGCTGCCGGTAAAAAAGTGAAGGACGCCCAAAAAGCTCTGGCTGCCGAGGTCGCGAAAAAATACGGCAAGCTGACCGTGGACGAAATCAAAACGCTGGTGGTGGATGACAAATGGCTGGCGGCGCTGGCCGAGGCCGTGCAATCCGAATTGAATCGGGTGTCGCAGGCGCTGACCGGACGCATCCAACAACTGGCGGAACGCTATGCCACGCCGCTGCCGAAACTCTCCGGCGAAGTTTCCGTGCTCGCCGCCAAAGTGCAGGGACATCTCGCCAAAATGGGATTCAAGCCATGAGCAAAGAAAAAAAACTCCAAATCCGCAACAGCACCGCCGAGTTCCTTGTGTTCACCCGGCAGGCGGGCGAAGACGGCATTGAGGTCCGCGTGGAGAATGAAACCGTCTGGCTCACGCAAAAACTCATGGCCGCATTGTTCGACGTTACGGTGCCGACCATCAGCGAACACCTGGCCAATCTTTTTCAACAGGGGGAAATTTCCGAGGCGGCAACTGTTCGGAATTTCCGAACAGTTCAAAAGGAAGGCGCTCGTGCCGTGACGCGCAACGTGGATTTCTACAACCTCGACGCCATCATCGCCGTGGGTTTTCGCGTGAACTCCGCCCGCGCCATCCAATTCCGGCAATGGGCCGCCGTTACCTTGCCACCCAACCCGACGCCGAAGTGTTGGCCGACTTGGTAGGGGTGACTGAAAAGGCTCATCACAACACCACACTTGAAATCTGGCCCAAGTGCGCTGACGAAGTTTTTATGGGTCAGTCATTCCACTCAAAATCCGACGCCGACGAATCGCCCGTCTAAATCGGTTCAATCGTTCCACGTCGAGGGGTCTGTCCCGTTGCGCCAGACGGTCTGGGGCGTGTTCTTGACCGTCAGACCGTGTGGATTTACCCCAGAAACACAGGAACGCAAGGCCAGACGGTCAAATCCCCATTTTCTTCAGTTCGTCGCCGTTGTTCTGGTTTGTGTTCTGGTTTTACGGTGATTTAACCCATGTTCCAGACGACGGAAGACAACCGAAGTGAAAAGGCGGATTCTCAAAAAACGATTGATTTCATTGATGCTTTACAACGGGAAAAGAAGTTTAACGGTGGTGCGCGCGGCGGGAGTTGAACCCACAACCTTCGGCTTCGGAGACCGACGCTCTATCCAGTTGAGCTACGCGCGCAGCGATGTCGAGCGCCGGATTATTATGCGGGGTTTCGCCGAGGCGGCAAGCAGTATTGCGGGGCCATTTGAAATTTGGGCAAACAAAAAAACCGGCTGTCGTCAGACAGCCGGTGGTGTTTGAAACAGATTGGCAACGGTTGCTTACGAAAGCTGCCAGGGATCGCGATCGGTGCGCTTGACAAACCGGGCGGCTTCCGGAGCGTTGGTGACGCGCATCGCGGGACCGTCCCATTCAATCTTCTTGCCGACGCGCAGCGAAACGCACCCAAGCAGCATGATTTCGGTCAATTGCGCGCCGATGTCAAAGCGGGAATAGCATAATTCCGGCTTGTTTTCCTTGATGGCGTTGATCCATTCAAGGTGTTGGCGATGATCATTGTCACCTTTGAACTGGTTGCGCGGTAGCGATTCCGGGATCGTGGCGACAATTTCATGTTTCTTGTAATGCACGAATTTTTTGTCGTCGGTCAACTTGATGAAGAATTGTTCGCCGTAATCGTCCGGTGAAAACACCTGGCCTTTGTCGCCCACGAGCAGGCAGCCGCTGCCGGGAATTTCCCCCAACAGTGATTCGATGTCCGCAGTCACTTCACGCGGCGGTTTATTGCTGCCGTCGTGCCGGCTAGGATGGTCGGGTTGTGGCTGGCCCCCGTCAAACCACCAAAGCGTTACCGGGGATTGTGCCAGCGTGTCGTAATGGTGGAACAGGGTCCGATGCTTGGCGGGCGACTTGGTTTTGCGGGCGGGAAATTCAAAGCGGATTTTGGAGCCGATGGGATAAGTTTCCTGGTTCATCCCGTTGATGGGCGTGGCTTCAATTTCCGTTGGATAGCCCAGATTCAACGAGCGGAACGGCATGTTGACCGTGTGGCAGGCCATGTCGCCCAAGGCCCCGGTGCCGAAATCGAGCCAGCCGCGCCAGTTGAAGGGTTCATAGACCCCTTGCTTGTAGGGACGCATGGGGGCGGGGCCGATCCACGTGTTCCAATCCAGTTCAGCGGGAATGGGGTCGGAACCTTCCGGACGGCTCATGCCCTGCGGCCAGATCGGACGAT
>JAKALA010000088.1 GCA_021813325.1 bacterium
GGTCGGCTTGAGCCGTCAAAAATATTTGCCCAAGTCCGCCTGCCGCAAGAACCGGCTCACCGGCTGTAGTTGGCGCAGCTCAGGCAAATCGTCCGGAGACAAATTCGTGGCCAGCAGTTCCGGCGGAACAGCGGTTTCAAAAAGGCCACGCGCATCAAACAAGCGCACCCCCAGGACACCCTCGCGAATTTGGGAAATTTCCAGCGCCAGAGCGAGTTGTTCGACCGGGTCGCCCAAACGTTGGGCCAACAGCGCGCCGCTCCCGTTGGCATATTGGCGGGCCAGGGCCACCGTTGTAAGAATATCACCATCCCGCTGGGCCAGATGGTCGCGGAGATGAACCCGCAGATGCCAGACACCCCCCGCCACGGTAAGTCCGAGGACGATCATCGCCAAGCTCCACGCGAGCCAAGCCACGGCGCTTACCCGCTCCGGTTGGGCCCGGAGCGCGGACTGGCTCGCCGTTTTGGCGCGGGATGACCACATAATGATTTGAGTTAGATTGTCAGGCCGATTCCGGCCATAAAGGTGTTGGCCAAATAATCCTCAAACTCCTGATTGGAAAAGGAGCGGTCGAACAGGTAACTGACATGGACCAAAAAGTGTTTGGTCAGTTTGCGCTCGGCGCGCAAGCCCAGGTTCATCAGGGTGCGTTGACGCTTTTCGAGGTCGGTGGCACTCACGGACTGGTTCAGATAGCCATAAAAATTTAGTTTGGCTTGGAGGGAAACTTCCCATTGCTCATCGCGATACCGAACCCGCTGGGAAATATGGCCGTTGGCATAGTCGTAATACCCGGCGCCATTGTCGAAATTGGCCGCCACCCCGACCCCCGACAGAGTTTGCCAGCGCTGTTTGGCGTCCCAAAAATGAGTCAGGGAGAGTTCGGCCGCATGAACATTCAATGCCAGCAACGTATCGGGGATGCTCGCTCCGGCCGCAGTGACCTGGGGCCGTCCATCATAATCGAGCCGAGAAAATTGATAGGACAGGCTGATTTCCGAACCTTGCCCCCAGCCATGGCCCAAAGCCAGGCGCGGACCATACGCCCAATAACTATCCAAGGGGGCGTCGAACCATTGGCGCGTGCCGCTGATCTCGGCTTCAACCCAGAGAGCCGCCCAGGTTTTGCGAACGGACCACCGCGGGGCAAGTGTGGTGCCGACAATCTGCCCAATGCTGTTCTGATTGGTATAAGCGTCGGCATAATCCAAAACCTGATTTTGATAAAGACCGGTAACGCCGAAGGTCGAATTCCATCCATTATGAAAAGCCTTGGAGAGCTGAAGGCCGGTGACGCCGACTTGTTCACTCTTCACCGAGGGCACGTCAAAATAGCGCGTATCAGCGAAGTCGGCAAAGGCGTTGAAAAACCAACCCTTGGTCGGCAGCCGGAACAGCATCACTTCGGCTTCCGACATCCAAAAAGCCCCTCCGGGACCGTTGGTGTGACTCAGGGTGACGTTGTCCTTGTAGCCCCCGGCACCCCGCACTCCGGCCGACCAATCCCAGAGCGGAATCTTAAATGGGTCATCCGCCAATGGCGGTGCCGTCGTTTCCGCCCCAACAGCCATAGACACCAGCAATCCAAAAAACAACCCGATTGGGCGGCTCCAGCGGTGCCGTTGGCGGTTGTGCGGTTGCGGTTTCACGTGCGAAAACCGCCGGGTGGTGTTGGCCACCCGACGGCGGTTGTCCTTTGATTTACCGGATCATGCCTCAGTGTTTTTCTGGTTAACGGTCACGTCCAGTCCCGGTTCCAGCCCCCGCGCCTCCCTCCAAAATCGCATCGCGGTTATTGCCAAACCGGCTCCGCATCTGTTCGGCTTGTTGCCGGGCATCGTCCCGCATCTTGCTGATCTGTTCGCGCAGTTGCGTCCGCAACTGGTCCATTTCCTTAAGGATCTTCTGGCGTTGCTCGGTGGTGCTGGTCTTGAGCTGGGTCATCAACCGGGTGCGGTCTTGTTCGAACTGTTGGACCATGGTTTGCACATCGGTCGGCAGTTGCTTCCCAAAGCGGTTTTGCGCCTTGTTGCCGGCGGCAGTGGTATCGCCGGAGTAGCTGTGGCTCCAGTTATTGCTCCACGCGTTGGGCACGCAAGTGTTGGTCAAACACACATTGTTGGTGCCAAACAAATATAAGTGATCATAGCTGTTCGTCTGGTTATAGCTGTAATCGTTGGGATAATTGTCGTTGGTGTTGGGATTCGGGTTGGAGTTGTTGTTGCTATTGGCCTGGGCAAACGCGGAGACCGCCGCCGCCAGGGTGATGCAAGTAAGCAGGATTATTTTTTTCATAGTTCGTTGGTTTTATGGTTGCGACAGGCGGCTCATTTGGTGCGCCCGCGTTGACTGCTTCATTGCACCCGCCATGCCACGCTCATTTCCACCCCGGAAAAACGCCAAAAACCTCGCATTTCTGCGTTTTTTTGATAAAAGCCACTTTCACCGGCTCGGAAAAATTGGGAACTAGTTCCCAATCCTGCAGGGTCATTTGGCGATTTCATGGTCCCTGGTTCCCATCGACCCGCTTGCCTTTTTGGCCGAGCCGATAGCGAACGAAATCACGGGGAACTCCCAACAAGCGGGCGGCGGCGGAAACATTTCCGTCGGCCTGCGCCAAGGCATGCTGGAGCAACCGATTGATGGCCTCATCCAGTGAAAAACCCGAGTCCGGAAAACTGAACCCGGGCTTGAGCCAGTCGGGTTGGTCAGTGGACGCCACGGCCAGGCCGCCGGGAAGCTGGACCATTTGTAATTCGCTTCCTTCCTCAAACACCAAGGCCCGCTCCAATTCATGCGCCAGTTCGCGGACATTTCCCGGCCAATGATGCGCCAGCAGCCGCGTCCGGCCGGCCGCTGACAAAGGGCGCAACGGCAGACGTTGCCGGACGGCAATTCGTGCCAGCAGCCATTCCGCCAGCCGCACAATATCATCGCCGCGCTCGCGGAGCGGAGGAATCGTGACCCGGAACAAGTCCAACCGGTGCAGTAAATCCTCCCGAAATAGCCCCTGGGCCGCCCGCTCCTTCAAATCCCACTGGGTGGCCGCCATAACGCGGGTGTTCACGGCAATGGGTTTATTCCCACCCACCCGGCGGATCTTGTGATCTTCAATGGCCGTCAACACCTTGGCCTGCATGGCCGATGAGAGACTGGGGAGCTCATCCAAAAACAAGGTTCCGTCTTGGGCCGCCTCAAACAATCCCATACGGGTGGTGCGGGCATCCGTAAACGCGCCGCGTTCATGGCCAAAAAGTTCCGACTCGGCCAGCGATTCGGGCAGGGCCGAGCAGTTCACCTCCACCAGTTCACCACTTGCGCGCGGGCCATGCTCATGCAACCAGCGCGCCAGCGCCGTCTTGCCAGTGCCGGTTTCACCCTGAATTAAAACCGGCGCCAAATTGCCGTTCATGCGCTGGTCTGCGGCGAGGATTTTGTCGAGCTGGGCTTCCAGGGTTCTCAGCGTCTGCCCAAAAAACAGCGCGTCTTGATCCCGGTCACGACGCCGGTGCTTTTCAACCCGCGCGGTCTGGCGCGAACGTCTCGCCTGGGCCAACACCAAGGGGAGTTCCTCGGCTTCAAACGGTTTGACTAAATAATCAGCCGCCCCCAAACGCATGGCTTCCACCGCCCCATGAACACCCCCATGCGCGGTGACCACAATCACAGCCGTATCGGGGCTGAATACTTTTTCCTCCAGCAATTCGGTGCCCAGTCCATCGGGCAGGTTCACATCCAACACCACAAAATCAAAGGACAGGCTGCTAATGAGGCGCCGAGCCCCTGCCAGACTGTCCACGGCGCAAACGTCCGCTCCCAGTCTTTCGAGCAAGGCCGCTTCCCGTTTGCGGAGCATGACATCATCTTCCACAACCAGGCCGTCGAGTCCCGTTAGATTAAGTTCCGCCATAAACTCTTTTTCAACTGTAAGCCTACCTTACATTCGGCATCGCCGGGATACAAGGCACGAACCGGCAGACAGTTCGAAGGAAAGTGATTCCTTGCGAACTGCTGCCAGTCGATGATCTGCCGTTTTTATTTCAGGGCCGGACAATTGGTTGCGGCTCCCCGCTGGCAAACGCCGGCTTGCTTGCCAGATTGATGGCCTTGGCCAAGTCCTTTCCCGAAGGCTTTCCCCTGCCCCCGGCACCCGCCAGCCGGGCAGTTGGTCTTGGGACCGCCACTGGGACAAACCCCGCCGTTTTGGGCCAGGCAGGAGGCTTGGCGGACGGCACGTTCCTCCTGAGACTGCGGTGGACCGCCATAGCCCATGCATTTGCCACGCCCACAGTTCCCGCCGGCGTTCTGGGCAAAGACGCTCAACGACAGGGCGCCCGCAAGCAAGGCCACGACGGCGATCCCGGTGATTAATTTTGTTTTCATATGTTTTCTTTCTTGGTTGGCCGCGAGATTGCGTCCGTTTCAACCACAGCTAATCACTCGGGCATGAATGCGAAGGATGTCCGCACATTACAATTTGTTCATGTGCGAATGAAATCAATCCGTTCGTGGGCAATGTGACAACTCCATAAAGCGATTGCACCGGGAAATCAGCTGATGAACTGCATGGGATTGGTCCTTCGCCCTCGCAAGAAGATTCGCCATCGTCACCCGAAGACACCTTCGACAATCGGAGCTTGGAGACTGCAACTCGATCCGGTGTGGGCCTATTTACAGACTTCCGCCGATTTGCCGCAAGGGAACTCCGGAACCGGGATCATCCGCCTCCAAGCATGACATCATGATTGTTTGATTTCAGGCATATTTAAACCGGGCAATGGGAGCCTAACACTCCCTCCGACAAAGGGCGGGCCGCCACCTACAAGTGGATCAAGCAACAATACAACCTCCGCCAAGCCGCCAAACACGTCGGCACACGTCGGCATTGGTTGACCATCGCGGCTGGAATAAATAAGCTACGCCGAACGATGGCGGGCAACTCATCAAAAATATAAAACAAAAACATGCGTATTCTTATTACAGGCGGAGCGGGATTTCTGGGTTCACATTTGTGCGACCGGTTGCTGCACGAGGGGCATGATGTGATTTGTTTGGACAACTTCTTCACCGGCCGCAAAGCCAACGTCCAGCATCTGCTCGGCCACAGTCGGTTTGAACTGATCCGGCACGATGTCATCGATCCCTTTAAGGTCGAAGCGGATCAGATTTATAATTTGGCCTGCCCGGCGTCGCCGCCGCATTATCAATTCAACCCCATCAAAACCACCAAAACCTCCGTGATGGGGGCGATCAACTGCCTGGGCCTGGCCAAGCGCATCAAGGCCCGGGTGTTTCAGGCGTCCACTTCGGAAGTTTACGGCGATCCGTCCATTCACCCGCAGGTGGAAAGCTACTGGGGCAACGTGAATCCCATTGGCCGCCGCGCCTGCTATGATGAGGGCAAGCGTTGCGCGGAAACGCTTTTTTTCGATTATCACCGCGAAAACGGCGTGGATATCCGCGTGGTTCGCATCTTCAACACCTACGGTCCCCGGATGCATCCCAACGACGGGCGGGTGGTTTCTAATTTTATTGTGCAGGCATTGAAGGGGGTGGACCTGACCATCTTTGGCGATGGCTCGCAAACCCGCTCGTTCTGCTATGTCGATGATCTGGTGGACGGGTTTGTGCGCTTGATGAACCAGGATGAAATTATCGGCCCGATGAACTTGGGAAACCCCGGAGAATTCACCATGCTGGAGCTGGCGGAACTTATTTTGGCCCAGGTGGGCGGACCCTCCAAAATCAGCCATCGCCCGCTTCCGTCCGACGACCCCAAACAGCGCCAACCGGACATCACTTTGGCCAAGAAACATCTGGGTTGGGAACCCAAGGTGCCGTTGGCCGAGGGCATCAAACGGACCATTGAATATTTCCGCCGGGAATTGGACCTCAGCCAAACGCATTGAGACGCCAAGCCGCGCGGGCTGATCGCTTGCGGCATTGTGCCATCAGGCTTTTATTCAAATGCCAAACCAATTAAATCCAACTAACTAAAACAACATACCAGTCAATAAACCATCTATGAAGATCTGCTGTTTAGGAGCCGGATACGTGGGCGGACCAACCATGGCCATGATTGCAGCCAAATGTCCGCAGATTGAAGTGTTAGTGGTCGATCCCAATGCCAAGCGGATTGCCGCCTGGAATTCTGAAGAGTTGCCAGTGTATGAGCCAGGCTTGTTTGAAGTGGTCAAGACCGCCCGGGGCCGGAACCTGTTTTTCAGCACCGACGTCGAGGCGGCCATCAAGGCGGCGGACATGATCTTTGTCTGCGTCGGCACGCCCACTAAAACCTACGGCGTCGGCGCCGGCCAGGCGGCGGATCTTAAATATGTTGAATTGACGGCGCGCACAATCGCCCGGGTGGCCGAGGGCCATAAAATTATCGTGGAGAAGAGCACCGTGCCGGTGCGCACGGCGCATGCCATCCAGACGATTCTGCGGGCCAACTCCCGCAACGGACAGTTTCAGGTCCTCTCCAATCCCGAATTTCTGGCCGAGGGCACGGCCATCGCCGACTTGCAGTCTCCGGACCGCATTTTGATCGGGGGCGAACCCACTCCGGAAGGCCAGCAGGCCGCCGCCGCCTTGGTGGATATTTACGCCAACTGGGTTCCTCGCGACCGCATCCTGACGACGAATCTTTGGTCCTCGGAATTATCCAAGCTGGTGGCCAACGCGTTTCTGGCCCAGCGTATTTCGTCCATCAACTCCATCTCCGCCTTGTGTGAGGCCACCGGGGCCGACGTGGATGAAGTAGCCCACGCGATTGGCCGCGACTCGCGCATCGGCCCCAAATTTCTCAAGGCCTCGGTGGGGTTTGGCGGATCCTGTTTCCAAAAGGACATCCTCAACCTGACGTATCTTTGCAAATACTTCAACCTGCCCGAAGTGGCCGCCTATTGGGAAAGCGTGGTCCGCATGAATGACTGGCAGAAGAGCCGGTTCGCCAAATATATCGTCAACCAGCTCTTCAACACCGTCACCGGCAAACAGATCGCCGTTCTCGGTTTTGCTTTCAAAAAGGACACCAACGACACCCGGGAAACCGCCGCCATTTCGGTGTGCCGGGATCTTCTGGAGGAAGGAGCGACTGTGGTGGTTTATGATCCTAGGGTTCCGGCGGAGCAGATCCGCCAGGACGTGCTGGGCGACAAGACCAACCCCAACCTGAAAATTGTCAACTCCGCCCTGGCCGCGTGTGACAACACGCACGCCATCGCGGTGCTCACCGAATGGGACGAATTCAAAAACATCGACTTCGCCGCCGCCCTGGAAGGAATGCACAAGCCGGCGTTCATTTTCGATGGCAGAAATGTTCTACCGCACAAAAAACTGAGCGATCTGGGTTATCGCGTTTATGCGGTGGGCAAACCCGTGCCGCCAGCGGCCTGAACCGTTGCGACTGGCAACAGCACGACTGCGTGTCGGCGAAAAAGTAGCCGTGGATTGTTGTTTTAAGAACGAAGGTTGGCAAACAATCCGCCAAACAACTTAAATTTCTCAAAGCCGCCGCAAAGCCCGCCGGCGCGGCGGTCTTATACACGGTCAAAAAATACGTCACATGATGGTAAAACAGACCTTTCCGCAAATTGTGCGTGGCGGTCAGGCCGAGGCCGGCATTGTTGACACCCGTGGAAGGTTGAAGGATTTTTTCCATACGTTTAGATAGCGAGATATTTGCCGACAAAGGGGATTTTCGCGCTGACCGGCGCGGCGAGTTTCAGAAGCGCCACACCCACGGCCACCAGCAACAGGGTAAAGCCCATTTCTTTCCAGTTTAATTTCATAGAGGTTGAGGGTTGAGCCAGCGACGGATGTCACCGGCGGGAGACAGAACGGTTTTGCTGCAGCCATCGGTGAACCTGCGGGAGCCTCTCCCGCTGCCAGTCCAGTTACACACTGCCAACCGAATCGTGGAAGCATACTAACCCGGAAGCCGGAAACTGTCAGGGGGGGCACAAGGGAGCGGGTTTGCCTTCCGCAATATCCCGTTTCCGCCTCAAAACCGGGGGTTTCCGATTGTTTTCCGCTGCCGCCTTCCGCCGCAAGCCTTCCGCTTTTCCTCACCCCGGAAACTTTTTGCCGCAATTCCGTTCCTGAGATGTCCGGGCAAACAACTTGACGCAATGAATAAGGTAATGGAGCATTACACCATGAGAGAGCTAGACACGCTTACCATAACCGAAAAAGGGCAAGCCCAATTCCCGGCCAGTTGGCGCAAACAGGCGGGACTGTTACACGGCGGGCCGTGCGACGTGAGACCGGTGAACGACGGACGCCAGAGTCTGATCATTACCCCGCGCGTCCAAAAGCGACGCGGAGCGGTCGGACTACTGGCCCACCTTGAAGGCCAGACGGTCGCCTTTCCCAAAGTGGAACGCCACACCATGCCATTAAAATGAGCTACCTGATTGACACCAACCTGATTTCGCTCTGTCATAAAAAAAACATCCCGGCGGCCTTCAAGGATTGGTTGAGGAAAAACGAGGCGGATAGTTTCATAAGCACTGTGACCATTGCCGAAATGCGCTACGGCGTGGAACTGGCGGACGAAAGCCACCAAGAATTACTGGCGCAACGCGTGGAACAAACCGAGCGACTTTTTGCGGAAGCGATTGAACCGGTGGACACCGATTCTTTGCTGGAATGGAAACGGGTTTTCACGTTTCTAAAATCCATCCGCCGAACGCTTCCCTGCGAAGACACCTTGATGGCCGCCCAATGCCTTGCCAAAGGGCATATTTTGGCCACGAACAACGCCCAGCACTTTGAATTATTGAAGCCGCTGGGATTAAACGTGGAAAATCCAACGACCTAAAACACCCGTCCCGCCCGTTCCCCGCCGGTTTCGCGGTTAGAGGCGATAAATTCCCCAGGACGCAACGCCGCCACCCGGTCAATGCCGCCGAAATACGGACGCACTGCGTCCAAGTTATCGGAATCTTTCACGCCAAGATTATCGCCTGCAAGGCTGGCGCAAAAACGGGATTTATCCCGACTTCATTGTTTCGCGCGCCAGTGCCGCCGATAAAACAGACTTCGATAAGGTTTTCGTAGTCGAGTCTAAAGGCATCCACTTGAAAAACGATGACACCAATTACAAAAAACAGTTTTTCAAATTGTGCAACCAACTGGCGGAGGAAAAAAGCTGGACGGAGTTGGGTTTGGAATTTCCTGAGCGGAAAATTGTCTTTGAATTGGTTTATGGCGACGAGTGGCAGAAGGTGCTAAATAAATTGCTGGTGTAATTTTTGGATGCTTTCCGCCTTCTCCAAGGTTGAAAACAGCGCGTGAAAAGCAAAACCCCGGAAGCCGCGAAGCTTCAGGGGTTTTGTATTCCGTAGCGGCGTGTCGTTAGACCGCCGCCATTGATAAGATGCCGTTTGCGGCGCTCTTCCGAGTCGCCGCTACAACCCCAATCACTTGCTCTTCTTGAGCGCGGTCAAGCCCGCGTAAACGGCGTTTTTGCCGAGCAATTGCTCGATGCGCAGGAGCTGGTTGTATTTCGCCAGACGATCGGAACGGCTGAGTGAACCGGTCTTGATCTGGCCGCAGTTCGTCGCCACCGCGATGTCGGCGATGGTGGCGTCCTCGGTTTCGCCGGAGCGATGCGAGAGCACGGCGGTGTAGCCGTGGAATTGCGCGAGCTGGACGGCGTCGAGCGTTTCGGTGAGCGAACCGATCTGGTTCACCTTGACGAGAATCGAGTTGGCTGTGCCGGTATCAATGCCCTTTTGCAGGAACTTGACGTTCGTGACGAACAGATCGTCGCCGACGAGCTGAATCTTGTCGCCGAGCTTGTCGGTCAGTTTCTTCCAGGTGGACCAGTCGCTTTCGCCGCAGCCGTCTTCGATGCTGACAATCGGATACTTCGCGACCAAACCGGCCCAGAGGCTCACGAGGTCGTCGCCGGAGAGTTTTTCGCCGGTGCTCTTCTTCAACACGTAGGTGCTGTTGCCGGTATAGAATTCGGACGCGGCGGGATCGAGCGCGATGAAGATTTGTTTGCCGGCCTTGTAGCCCGCGTTCTTGATGGCGAGCATGATGCAGTCGAGCGCGTCTTCGGCGCTCTTGAGGTTCGGCGCAAAGCCGCCTTCGTCGCCGACAGCGGTGCTGAGGCCCTTGCCTTTGAGCACGCCTTTGAGCGCGTGGAAGGTTTCGGTGATCGCGCGCAAGCCTTCGCTGAACGTGCTGAAGCCGTGCGGCTGGATCATGAATTCCTGGAAATCGATCGGGGCGTCGGAGTGGGCGCCGCCGTTAATGACGTTGGCCATCGGCACAGGCAAGACCTTGGCATTGGTGCCGCCGAGGTATTTGAACAGCGGCTGGCCGAGCGCAGCGGCCGCAGCCTTGGCGTTCGCGAGCGAGACGGCGAGAATGGCGTTGGCACCGAGCTTGGCCTTGGTTTCGGTGCCGTCGAGCTTGAGCATTGTGGCGTCCACGGTGAGCTGGTCGAGTGCGTCCACGCCGATGAGGGCGGACTTGATCTTGGTGTTGGCATTGGCGACGGCCTTGCTGACGCCCTTGCCGAGATAACGTTTCTTGTCGCCGTCGCGGAGTTCGATGGCTTCGTGTTCGCCGGTGCTGGCGCCGCTGGGGACGGCGGCACGGCCGACCGAGCCGCACGCGAGGGTTACGTCAACTTCAACCGTGGGATTACCGCGCGAGTCGAGGACTTCGCGCGCTTGGATGTTCGTAATTTGTGTCATGATAAATTGGCTTTTTAATTTAAACCGTAAAACAGCCAAGAATAATAGATTTCAAGCGGTATGAGTCAAGGAATGCCTTGCGTCTTCAACGGTTTTAACCGGAAGTAAAACTGACTATTAAACCGGTATCCCCTGTTATGGCGATGGCTTTCCATTCCGGCCATGGCTAGTCTGAAACCGTTTTCACCATGAAAAATCCCGCGCTTCAATTGTCTGCCGAAAACACTGCAACGATCCGTTGCCAACCCCCAAAGCTGTCTTGAAAATGAAACCGGTTTTTCTCGTTCTGCTGGTTGGATTATTCAGTGAGTTTTTACTGCCCGCTGTGGCCAAGACAGAATATCACGCCCCGCCGTCGCCGCGCACGACGATCAACTTCAATCCCGGCTGGAAATTTTTCAAAGGCGATGTCGCGAATGCGGACCAGATCAATTTTGACGATTCCCATTGGAGCGACGTCAGCACGCCGCACACGTTTAACGACGGGGACACTTTTGACAATATCATCACCAAGGGCGGCGAACGTGATTTGTTCGAGGGCGTGACCTGGTATCGAAAGCATTTCAAATTGCCGGCCTCCGCGCGGGGCGGAAAAGTGTTCATTGAGTTCGAAGGCATGCGGCAAGCCGGATGGGTTTTCTTGAATGGCCAAGCCATCGGCCGATGTGAGAACGGAGTGACGCCCTGTGGTTTTGAGCTGACGGCTGCCGCCCAATTTGGCGACGCTGAAAACGTGATTGCCGTGAAGGTGGACAATTCCCACGAATACAAGGAGGCGGCGACGGGCGTGGCGTTTCAATGGAATTCGCGCGATTTCAATCCGATGTATGGCGGCATTGTCCGCAACGTGCGTTTGCACCTGGCGGGCAAGGTTTATCAGACGCTTCCGCTCTTCGAAAATCTCAAGACCACCGGCGTCTATGTATATGCCACGAACATTTCCGTCGCCGCCAAAACCGCCGCCGTGATGTTGGAATCCGAGGTGCGGAACGCATCAGCCAACCCAAAAAATATTGGGCTATCGGTCGCCATTGTGAATGAAGACGGAAAACTCTGCGCTCAATTTAAAGGTGAAACCGGTATAGTGGCCGGCGGTCAGAGTTCCACCTTGCGCGCGAGTGGAATTTTGAATGGCACCCAATTTTGGAGTCCGGATTCACCATTTCTTTACCAGGTTTATTCCATCCTCACCGTGGATGGCCAGGTTGTGGATGTGGTGAAAACCGCAACCGGATTTCGCAAGGTTGAGTTCAAAGGCGGCACGGGCACGGGCGGTGTTTACATCAATGACCGCTTTGTCTGGCTGACCGGTCATGCTCAGCGCAGCAGTGATGAATGGGCCGGGCTGGGGGGCGCGTATCCCGACTGGATGCATGATTACAACGCGCAACTGATCAAGGCCACCAAGGCAAACTACATTCGCTGGATGCATGTCGCCCCGCAGCCTGCCGACGTGCGGGCTTGCGATCGGGCAGGCATCGTTGAGGTTTGCCCCGCGGGCGACAAAGAAAAGGACGCTGAAGGCCGCCAGTGGGAGCAGCGCAAAGAAGTCATGCGCGACACGATTCTCTATTTCCGCAACGATCCGAGCATTCTGTTTTGGGAGGCTGGCAACAACGGCATCAGCGCCGAACACATGAAAGAAATGCACGCGTTGCGTTTGCGTTGGGATCCGCACGGTGGCCGGGCGATGGGCTGTCGCACGTTGAATGATCCGGCGGCAACACCATTCGCGGAATATTTCGGAGTGATGATCGGACAGGACAGAAGAACCGACGCATTAAATGGCCGGACGAACCTGTTTCGCGCTTACAGTGCTGAACGGCGGGATTGGGCGCCGTTCATTGAGTGCGAAGATTTTCGCGACGAGGCCGCCCGGCGCTTTTGGGATGATTATTCGCCACCGCATTTCGGCTTCAAGCCCGGCCCGAAAGATACCTACCATTGGAACAGCGAAGCGTTCTGTGTCGCCGCCGCTGGTCGCTACCACGATTATTTTTCGCAGGTCATCACCAACACCGATCCCAAGCGGGCCAAATGGTCGGCTTACGCTTCGATCATCTGGTCCGACTCCAACAGTCACGGGCGTCAATACAGCAGCGAAGTGTGCCGGGTGAGCGGCAAAGTGGATGCCGTGCGGCTTCCGAAACAGGCGTTCTATGTTTATCGTGTGATGCAAAACAGCGCCCCGGACATTCATGTCATCGGCCACTGGAATTATCCGACGAACACGGTGAAAACCATTTACGTCGCCGCCAATCACTGCGACTCGGTGGAACTGTTGGTGAACGGAGAATCCGTTGGCAAGTCCAGCACACCGACCAACGGCTACATTTATGTTTTCCCGGCAATTCATTTCAGTCCGGGCAACATTAAAGCCATTGGTTACCGGGAAAAACGGTTGCTTTGCGAAGATGAAATTCAGACCGCCGGCGCCCCGGCGAAACTGAAGTTAACGCCCATCATGGCGCCGGACGGATTCGAAGCCGACGGCTCGGATGTGGCATTGTTTGATGTGGAAGTTGTCGATGCCCGCGGGCAACGCTGTCCGACCGATGAAGGCCGCGTCGATTTTGCTTTGACCGGACCGGCCATTTGGCGCGGCGGATACAACAGCGGCAAAACGAATTCAGTAAACAACCTCTGGCTCGACACCGAATGCGGGATTAATCGTGTGGCTATTCGTTCCACCCTTAAGCCCGGTATGATTACGCTGACAGCCCGCCGGGAAGGATTGAAACCTGGCGTGGCAAAAATTGTGGCCCAGCCGGTTCGCATAACGGATGGCCTTCTGCGCGGGCGCATCTTGACACTGCCCCCGATTAGGCTGTGAGCCAGAGTTCGTCCCAATGACCATTGTGTCTGGCTTCGGCCAGCGCGCCGAGGTTGCGCATG
>JAKALA010000019.1 GCA_021813325.1 bacterium
CGATCTGGTTTTGGCAAAGTTACCAAAGCCATCTATTTTCCCGGTGGCGAATTTTTCAATTGTTTGCGGAAATGGAAAATCGAGGGCACATCCACTGGCGGTTTTGACGCGAGCAAATGCATCAGGATAATTTCGCCATTGGTGAGCGCGGCGACGACTGCCAGCGTGATCACCGCCCATTGGCCGGCCTCAAATGCCAGCAAGGCGATGAGACAGGCGAGCAGGCACAATCCGTAGGTTTTGGCGAGCCACGAATGCGTGGCGGGATACTTTCCGAATTTGATGACACAAACACCGACGGCGATAGCTTCGGTCCCAAGCACCACGCTCACGGCCCAGAGATTCGCGCTGAGAACGGGATGGCATAACCGCCAAAGTGCTCCGAGAACAAAGAGGTAATAGACGACATCCGTGATGCTGTCGAACCGCCGCAATGTCTGCGTGGCGACGCCAAACCGGCGAGCCAAAATGCCGTCGAAAATGTCGGAAAGCGTGCCCGTCACCAGCAGCGGGAAAAAAATCCACCGGCTGGCTTGGGCATAAGCCAGCCCCAAAGCCACCGGTCCAAGCAGGAGGCGCAGGATGGTCAGCGCCATCGGGAGGTGCCGTTTCATGTTAATTTCAGGCCGTTGCGTGAAATTACCGCATTCCGTGGCGGCCTCCAAGCGATCAAAACCAGCTTGGGGCGCTAGTTTAATTTTCTTTCACGCAAGACCGGTGTTTGTTACATAAACGCCGTGCGAAAACTCCTTTTCATTTTCAGTTTGTGGCTGGGCATGGCTTTGGCGGCTTCGGCGGCAGAAACGCTGACGCTGACGGATGGCACGACGGTTTCCGGCAACATCATCAAATTTGACGACCGGGGCATTATGCTGCGCGACGCCACGGATGCTTATGTCAACATTCCCTGGGCGAAATTTTCGCAGGATGCCTTGATGCAATTGGTGGCCAATCCAAAAATCAAGCCATTCGCCGAGGTTTTCATTGAGCCGGACCAATCGAAGCGCCCTGTCCGGCCCGAAATCAGCGTGAATCCGGTCCAGCGCATGGAACGTCCGGCGCATCTCTCGATTTTCGGCGGCTTGGCGGCCTCAGCGGTCGGCGGGTTTATCCTTTTGGTGCTTTACCTCGCCAACCTTTACGCGGCGTTCGAGGTTTCGCTGATTCGGGCGCGTCCGATTTTACAGGTGGTCGGCTTGGCGGCGGTGCTGCCAATCTTGGGTCCCATCATCTTTTTGGCCATGCCGGTTAGAGTGGAGCCAGCGCCCGTCGTCGATGACTTGAACGAGGCCCAGGCTCCCGCGAAAGTTTTCAAGGCTTCCGAAGACAAGCCGGCCGGAGAAGCGGAAG
This sequence comes from bacterium, assembly GCA_021813325.1. GTDB lineage: Bacteria > Verrucomicrobiota > Verrucomicrobiia > Limisphaerales > UBA11358 > UBA11358. The sequence continues at coordinate 1,351 of JAKALA010000019.1, forward strand.
TTGGCAAACCGGAGAAATCTCTGGATCAAGTTTTTGCGCGCGGCAAATTCACGTTTAACAAACGATTCATGGAAACGAAGTTTGCCAACCACCTTGGGGTGCCCAAGGGCGACGCCTTGAATCTCACCATGTCGCTGAAGAGTCCGCAAGGCCAGTTCACGGTGGAACGCATCGCCCAGGTTGGAGCCTCGGATGTAATGTTTGATACCGTCGAGCGCGGGCAAATCACCGTTGCCCTGGCGGATATTCTTGAAATCAAACTGACGCCCAAAGCGGCCTAAGCGCCGCCGAATGGGGCTTTGCCCCGCACCGAAGTTTTCTCAATCTCATGGCGGCGCTCAAACTAGTCTTCATGGGCACGGCGGATTTATCGTGCGCCAGTTTGCAAAAACTGGCCGGGAACCCGGACTTTCAAGTGCTCGCTGTTGTCACCCAACCGGACAAGCCGAAGGGACGTGAACTCAAACTGACGGCTTCGCCGGTCAAAGTTCTGGCCGAAAAATTGCGCCTGACAGTCCTGCAACCACTCAAGGCGAGGGACGATCAATTCATTGGCCAGTTGCGCGCGCTTAAACCTGACTTGCTGGTGGTCGTGGCTTACGGACAGATTTTGCCGCAGGCTCTTTTGGATGCGCCGCCGCATGGCTGCCTGAATGTGCATACTTCGCTGTTGCCCAAATATCGCGGCGCGGCCCCCATTCAGCGGGCGATTGCCGACGGCAACCCCGAAACGGGCGTGACCATCATGAAGATGGACGCGGGTTTGGACACCGGGCCAATCCTCTCCCTGCGCCGCACCCCGATTTTGCCGACAGACGATTCGCAAATTCTGCATGATCGCCTGGCGCAACTCGGGGCTGATTTGCTGGTTGAAACGATTCCGGGTTATGTCTCGGGAATGATCCAGCCTCAGCCGCAACCGACTGAGGGTTCAACCTACGCCGCAAAAATCCGGAAGGAAGACGGGAAAATTGACTGGAATCAACCGGCCGGGAAAATCTGGAATCGACTGCGAGCTTTTACCCCTTGGCCGGGCGGCTTTACGTTTCTTCAAGTCGAACCGAAGCCACAACTGCTGAAAATCTGGAAGGCCGAGCCAGTGGATAAAAATGGTCGCTCGGGAGACGTTTTAGCTGCTGACAAGACCGGGATCATTGTCGGCTGTGGCCAAGGTTCTTTGCGGATAACGGAACTTCAACGGGAAGGCGGCAAGCGGCTGACGGCAGAGCAATTCCTCGCCGGTTTCCCCTTGAAATCCGGCGCACGGCTGGGCTAAACCCGAAGCCCAAGGCAGCGGGGCCAAGGTGGCCGCGAAGCCCGCGACGCCGCGTCCCCGGTTTTCGGGTTAGGGGTCGGGCGCATTTTTAAATCCGTCATTTGCCTGTAACACCAAAGCAAATTTCTTTAATCTCCAGGTGCATGGCTCCAACCGAAACCAGCGGATCGCAGCCGCGCAATCCACCCGTCTTCGCCACCACCCGCTGGTCGGTGGTGTTGGCGGCTGGACATGCCGATTCCAGTCAGAGCCGCGACGCGCTGGCGCATTTGTGCCAGACCTATTGGTATCCGCTTTACGCGTATGCCAGGCGGCGGGGGCATTCGTCCCACGACGCCCAGGATTTGACCCAGGAATTTTTTGCGCGGTTGCTGGAGGGGAACTGGGTTGCACAGGCCGACCGGCAGCGCGGTCGTTTCCGGTCTTTTCTGCTCACCGCCATGAAGCATTTCATGGTCAACGAATGGCGCAAGGCCACCACCCAAAAACGCGGCGGACCGCGGCCGGCGGTCTCGCTCGACGATGCTTCCGCCGAGCAACGCTACCAACTTGAGCCGCAGGAGAAATCCACTCCGGAAAGCCTGTTTGAACGCGGCTGGGCGTTGACTTTGTTGAACGACGTCCTGGCAAAGCTGGAGCACGAGTATGGCCGTGAAGGCAAGCGGGATTGGATGGAAGCCCTGCGTCCGGCGTTGACCGTCACGCGCGACGGGATCAGATACAGCGACATCGCAGACCGACTCGGCATCACCGAGACCGCCGCCCGCGTGGCGGTTCACCGGCTGCGCCAGCGCTATCGCCGGCTGATCCGGGCCGAAGTGGCCCACACCGTTGATTCCCCGGACGAGGTGGAGGAAGAGATGCGCCATCTATTCAAGATTTTGGGCGGGGAATGAAAATTTGTCGTAACAACGGCACCGCATTCTTTCAGCAACGGGTAGGAACCAATGAACATGGACACCGAGAAATCCTGCGCAAGCTGCGGAAAACCGCTGGCCCCCGACGCGCCCCGCGGTTTGTGCCCGGCGTGTTTGATGAAAGCGGCGATGGCGACCGGTTCGGCAGCCGGAGACGAACCGCAAGGGTTTCACGCCCCGCCCGTGGCCGAGCTGGCCCCGCTGTTCCCGCAACTGGAAATCCTCGAACTCATCGGGCGCGGCGGCATGGGCGCGGTTTACAAGGCTCGACAAAAGCCGCTGGACCGCGTCGTGGCGCTGAAAATCCTCCCGCCTGGCATTGGCGACGACGCGGCCTTCGCCGAACGATTCACCCGCGAAGCCAAGGCGCTCGCCAAGTTGAATCATCCCGGCATCGTGACCATCCATGAGTTCGGGCGGGCGGAATTGCCGGTCCGCCAAGACTGCGCAGGCGCGCCGCCAGCGCCGCTCTACTACTTCCTGATGGAATTTGTGGACGGCGTGAATCTCCGGCAACTGCTGGCGACCAACCGGGTTTCGGTGCGGGAAGCCCTGGCCATCGTGCCGCAGATTTGCGACGCGCTCCAATTCGCGCACGATGCCGGCATCATTCATCGCGACATCAAGCCGGAGAATATTTTGCTGGATCGCCGCGGCCGCGTGAAGGTGGCGGATTTTGGGCTGGCGAAGATCGTGGCCAATGATGCCGGGGCGGCGGTGCCGGCCCGCCGCGAAGAAGGGGCGGCGCCGGCGCCCCGTCCTGCCACGGAACTGACTGACGCCGGCAAAGTCCTGGGCACCCTGCACTACATGTCGCCCGAGCAGCGGAATCACCCCGGAGAGGTGGATCATCGCGCCGACATCTACGCCTTGGGCGTGGTGTTCTATCAAATGCTCACCGGCGAACTTCCGGGCAAACAGCTCCAGCCGCCCTCCTCAAAAGTCCAGATAGACGTTCGGCTGGACGAAATTGTGATGCGCGCCCTGGAAAGGAAACCCGAACTCCGCTATCAGCAGGCCAGCGTCCTGAAAACAAAGCTGGAGACCCTTTCCACGGAAGACGAGCCTGAGCCAGGCGCAGCCCGGAAGACGCCAATGGAACCGCCGGTTGCGCCTTGGTTTATCAGACCGGAGGCCGAGGAGTTTTGGCTGGATCTTGCGCGTTTATTTACCGGTAAAGGCCTGCTTTTGGCCGTTAGAAAACTGGTGGTTTGGCTGGCCGAACAAGCCCTGCTGCTCTTCGACTTCGCTGCGAAGCCCGGACGCAACAGCGTCTGGCTGGGTTTGTTGTTATTCTGCGCGAACATAGGGTTTATCGTGAACGGCGCGATTGCCATCATGGCGCTGGTAACGCGGATTCTTCAGGGGGCGGCCCATCCTTTTGTCGTGCCGGCGCAGGAACGTCACATGCTCTGGTGGGCGCTTTATTGCGCTCTGGGAAGGCTGGTGGCATTGAACTGGGGCGCCAAGGACGCGTCCGGAAACAGGGCCGGCCAGGCCAGCAACGCGCTTTCGGCGCATCGGGTTTGGGGCGTTTTGCGAAAACTGGCCTGGCTGGCGGTCTTGATGGCCGGCGGCGGGCTGGTTGGCCTGCTATTGGGCAAATTGTTGGTGGCTTACTCGGATGTTGTGTTGAACGCCTACCCAAACCTTGCCCGACACCTCACCTCCTTCGGCCTCGTCGGTTTGATGCTCATGGGGGCCGTGCTGGCCTGGGCGGCAATCCGGTTTGTCCGCTTTTTTGCCCGCATCCTGCATAACGTGAATGAAATCATTTTGAAACGCGCCCAAGCGGAAGGCCAAAGCCGGGCGGACGCCAATGCCGTCAGTCAAGTCACCGGGCAGACGGCTTCTGCGGGCCAACCGCAGGCATTGCCACCCAGCCCTTGTTACATTTCCTCGCCACGGCATGTGCGCAGCCTGGTCGGCAAATATATTTACATCTACGAGGGCAAGGGAACGATTCAACTGACTGCCAGCCAGCTCGAATTCGCGGAATCCACCGGCTCCATTCTGCGCATCCCGTGGCGTTCGATTCAAGCTGTGCAGCTCGGCGAATACTCCAGAAAAGCGAAGCCGGGCGGGTTGAATTATATCTCAGTCACCTATCAGGAAGCCGGCGTCATCCGGACCCGGTTGTTTACGCCGCATCAGTCCCCGTTGGCCGTCTGCTGGGACACCAATCAGGTGGTGGCGATTTGGTTCAACGCCATTCAAACGAACCTGAAGAAAGCAGCGGAGGAGAGCATCGTAACGAAGCCCGAAGCCACCAACGGACGAGCGGACGAGGCTCAAGCCAACAACCCCGCAACGGCGAGCCTCCTCGCCTCGGCACCTGCAAAACCAACGTCAGGTGGACGCGAGGCGACCGCCATCGGCTGCGTGGTGCCGATAATGATCGGGCTGGTTTTTATCACTTTGGCAGTGGCAGGATTCTTCTGGTTAAGGAATGCAAAAGTGGATCCGGCCAGGCCGACATTTCAGTCCCGGCAGCAGCCGGAGCCAGCCGTTCACCAAGCCCTCGCCGGACCTGCCAGTCAAGATCTCACACGGACAAATCCCGCTTTTGGCCCGGTGATGGAGCGGGTGGTGGATGATGATGTTTCGGACCGGCTGTCCGGCCTTGATTTGGATTCCGGAAAAATATTCGTATTCCCGCTCTATCCGGCCCGGGCGACTAATTCAGAAACTTCAAAACACACAACCGGCGAGGAGTTTTTTGCCGCAAACGGGGTGGATGCGATGGGCTTTGGAACTCCCGGCAGTTCTGCGGCCAGCGGATTGAACTGCATTAACACGACGTTTGCCATGCCGGTTGCAGCCATTGATTGGGACAATGCCAGCGCCGCCACCGTTCTGGCTCACGCACAGAATCTCCCCTCGGCCGCCCATCCGGTGGTGGACACGCCGGAGTTTAAAAAAATGACCGTCCTGCTGTGGCAAGAGGATGGCGCGCTTCCCCAGACCTACATCTTCCGAACTGGCGCTGGCGGCATGGGCATTTTGCAAATCACCGGCTTTACGGAGAATCCACGCGGCGTAAAGCTCCGCTACAAACTGGTGCAATCCGGCCCGGCCAAGACCACGGCCGTCCGTGACTAAGCCGCCGCGCTCAAGCGTCAAACCGCCATTGCGGTCTTGTTTGAGCCGGCGCCTGCCCAAATTCATCCCGAGCGCGACACCGCTTTCACGGTCTCACACGATGGCGAGCACACTGTCCGGACAATCAATTCAGCGGGGGGCTTGATCGCATGAATCGCCATTGCAGTGAAGTCGTGACGACACCGCCACCTTGCCGGCTGCTTCAGTTTTCGGGTAGATGCCGGCAGCGTTATTGCTTTCCATACGCAGACCGGCGGCATAAGCATCAAACACCCGGCGCATCTTGTCGCGCACGTTGCGGAAGCATTGCAGGATTTCCTCGTCGCTGCCGGTGGCTTTGGCCGGGTCGAAGAACGGCCAGTGGTGACGGCTTAATTGGCCGGGGAAAAGCGGACAAGCCTGGCCGGCATTGTCGCAGACGGTGATGACCGTGGTCACGGGTTGGTTAAGAAATTCCTTCAAATGCTTGGAGCGCTGGCCGGAAATGTCAATGCCGGCTTCGGCCATGACCTTGATGGCCAGCGGATGAACGTAACCGGACGGATTCGAGCCGGCGCTTTGCACGTTGGCCAGATCGCCAAGCGCGGCGCGCAAAAAACCTTCGCCCATGTGACTGCGGCAGGAATTGCCGGTGCAGAGAACGAGAATGGTGGGTTTTGAATTTGTGTTCATGCGTGTCAATTTGTGGCTGGTGTTTCTGAAAATGGGGTTTGATACCATTTGCCTGACGCGTTGCAGATTTTACACACCGATAGCATCACCGGCACCTCCACCAACACGCCCACCACACACGCCAGCGCCGCGCCGGAACCGGGTCCGAACAACGTGATGGCCACCGCCACCGCCAACTCAAAAAAGTTGCTTGCACCGATGAGTGCGCCCGGGGCGGCCACGTTCTGGGGCACTTTCAGCCAGCGCATGAGTAAATAGGCCAGGCTGGAATTAAAATATACCTGAATTATAATCGGCGCCGCCAGCAACAGCACCGCGAACCATTTCGACACCAGGTTTTCGGCTTGAAACGCGAAAATCAGCACCAGCGTCAGCAACAGCGCGTTGATCATCACCGGATGGAACTTCGGCAGGAACTTCTGCTCGAACCATTCTTTGCCGTGTGATTTCAGCAGCGTCGTCCGGGTGAGCCAGCCCGCCGTGAGTGGAATCACGATGAAAACCACCACTGAAGTTATCAACACTTTCGGCGGCACGACCACCTGGGCCACGCCGCAGAGAAGCATCACAATCGGCGCGAACGCCACCAGCATGATGAGGTCGTTCACCGCCACTTGCACCAACGTGTAAACCGGGTCGCCATCCGTAAGATGGCTCCAAACAAAGACCATCGCCGTGCAGGGCGCTGCCGCCAGAATAATCAGACCGGCGGTATAATTTCTGGCCATCTCGGCATCAATCCAATGTGCGAAGATATGCTGCATGAATACCCACGCCAGCAGCGCCATGCTAAACGGCTTCACCAGCCAGTTCACAAATAATGTCACCAGCAGTCCCTTGGGCCGCTTGGCAATCCCGCCGATGGCGCTGAAATCCACCTTGAGCATCATGGGATAAATCATCAACCACAGCAGAATGCCAATCGGCACGTTCACTTGCGAACCCCGCCCGAATTCCAGTCCGCTCAACCTGCGCGTCAGGTCAGGCAGCAGTTTCCCCAAAGCCACGCCCACCACCAGGCAGACCAGCACCCACACCGTCAGATACCGTTCAAAAAAAGCCAGCTTGCGCTTGACGATTGGCGTGTCCGATTGGTTCATATTTTTTCAGACCGTTCAGATTCTAACCGGCCATCTTCCATTTGTATTGTCCGGTCAAACACGTCCAGCGCCCGGTGATCGTGCGTGACGACCAAGACGCCCGCGCCGCGTTCGTGCGCCACCTGGCGAAATAATTCCATTACCTGCCGGCCGCGGTGGCTGTCGAGCGCGGCGGTCGGTTCGTCAGCGAGAATCAAATTCGGTTCGTTGGCCAGCGCGCGGGCCACGGCCACGCGCTGTTGCTGGCCGCCGGAAAGCGCGGCGGGCAGGTTGCCTGCGCGGTCGGCCACGCCTAGATAGGCAAGCAATTCCAGCGCGCGGCGGCGCGCGGCGCGTGGCGGCGTGTCATTGATTTCCAGGGCGACTTGGACGTTCTGCGCCGCGTTGAGGAACGGAATCAAATTTGCTTTCTGAAAGACGAAACCCAGATGTTGTCGCCGGAACGCGGCGAGGTCCGTCAGCGGTTGTGCGCCATCCATCACGGGGACGCCGCCAATGGTGATATGTCCGACGGTGGGCGGATTGATGAGGCCCACCGCCGTGAGCAGCGTGCTTTTGCCCGCGCCGCTCGGTCCAAGCAGCGCGACGACTTCGCCGCGCTCGATGCGCAATGAAACATCCCGCATCGCCACCACTTCGGTGTTGCCGCTGCCGTAGATTTTCGTCAGCCCGGTGGCGGCCACCGCCGGCGCGTCGCTCGAAAATGTGCGGTCGCCGTTCATGCCAGCACTGTGTTGGGTGAAATGCGCATGGCCTTCCAGATGCCCAGCAGGCTTGCCAGCACGGAAATGCCCAGCACCGCCACCGCCAGCAGCCAGAAATCCTGCGGCGTAATGACGACCAGTCGCGGAAAGAGCGGAAAGAGCCCTTGTCCCAACAGCGCCGCCAGCGCGTAACCGATGACGCCCAGCAGCAGCGCCTGTTGCAAAATCAGGCCGATGACAACCCGGTTGCGCGCGCCCATGAGCTTGAGCATCGCGATGTCATGTGTTTTGTCGAGCGTCAGCGTGTAGAGAATCAGCGTCATGATGATGGTGGAAACGATCACCAGAATCGCGCGGAACAAACCGATTTGCCGGCGTGAACGATCCACGAGGCCATGCACCAGCAAATCATTTTCCTGCGCCTGCGTATAGACCGTCAGATCCGGCCAGCCGTTGATCGTGGCGATGATTTTTTGCGCGTCCGCGCCCGGCGCGAGCTTCACCAGCACGGCGCTGACCGTGGGCGGCAGGATCGCGGGCAAATCCGCCGTCTGGCCGGAAACGCGCGGGAGCAATGCGGGTTGCTGTTGGCCCAGATCGAGCCGTTGCATCTGGCGGAAGCGCGTGTTGCGCTGCAAGCGAATGGCCTCGCCGGGTTCGTCGAATTGAATCGCCTGCGCGTCCGGCAGCGAGAAAAACGCCATGCCGTCACCGGAGGCGGACGTCATGCCCTTGGTCAGGCCCACGACGGTGTAAAAGTCCTTGCCCAGTTTGATGCGTTCGCCGAGTTGCAGGCCGAGGGTGCGGTCGGCGATCATTTGATAATGTGCCTGGTGCAACGGCCCGCCAGCGGCGAGCGGCAGCCACGCGCCGTTGTCGTCTGGCCAGACCAAGCCTTGAATCGCCAGACGCAAGGGGCGGCCCGAGGTTTCGCGCTGGATCGTCCAATAGACAAACCGTCGCGCCGCCGCCACGCCCGGCACGGCCAGCACGCGGCTTTCCACGTTGGCCGGCACGGAAGAAACTTCCGCGAACGGGCCGCGCGTGTTGTGTTGCACCACCCACAAGTCGGCGTTCACGCGATCCACCAGCAGCGTGGCCTCATACACGAGGCCGCGGTAAATGCCGCCCATGCCGAGCACGATCATCAGCAGCAACCCAATGCCGCAGGCCGTCAGGCCGAAGCGGGGAAGGTTGTGGCGGATGTCTTGCGCGGCGAGGTTCATGGTGCGACCGATTTGCCCGGCGCTGCCGCCGTTGTTTGAACCCGCACGCGCCGGTCGTCCAACGCCAACGCATTTTCACCCGGCGCTGGCGCGACCACTTGGTCGCCAGCCGCCAGCCCGGATAATACTTGGACCGTGTCATGCCCCCGCAGGCCAAATTTCACATCGCGCCAGCGCGCCCGGCCGTGCTCGTTCACCAACACGTCGGAATGGCCGGCGCGCCACAGCAGAAATTTCACCGGCAGAACCGGAGCGTTGGCGCCGCGGCCGGTTTCAATGTAAACCTCCGCGCGCTGGCCGATAGTCCAGTTCGCCGGCAACTCGCGCAACCGCACGTCCACGACGAACTCGCGCGTCTCCGGGTCGGTTTCGCGGCCAATCCGGGCGACCTGGCCGGGATAATTTTTGTCCGGTTCGGAACGGAACACCACGCCCGCCGGCTGATTTGTCCGCAACGGCGCCATCGCGGTTTCATCCACCCACGCGGACACCCAAATTTCGTTGGTGTCCACCAAGTCGAGAATGGACGCGCCGGGCGTCACCACGTCGCCGGGATCGTGATTGCGTTTGATGACCAAGCCGTCGAACGGCGCGCGAATGAGCGTGTCGGTGAGCAATTCCTTTTGGTAATCAAGCTGCTTTGCAGCGGTGATTTGCTGGCGGTCAACCTCGACAATAGCCGATTGCGCCACGGCCAAACCGGATTCGGCGGCGCGCAGTTGCTCCACGGCGTGGTCATAATCGGACGCGGAAGCGATTTTGTTGGTGAAAAGGAGGCCGACGCGTTCGAAATCGGTTTGCGCCAGCTTCAGCACCGCTTGCGCCCGCGTTTCGTCGTCGCGGACGCGGCGGGCCGTGGCTCGCGCCGCGTTCAGAGTTGCGTCAGCCATTTCCACTTGGCGGCGCTGTTCACCGTCATCCAGCACCGCGAGCAACTGGCCATTGGTGACGAAATCATTTTGGTCAACCAGCACCCGAACCAGCCGGCCCTGAAAAATTTTGGGACTCGCCGCGGCCTTGAAATGCGAGGCCAGCGTGCCGGTGCCCATCACCTCGGCGCGCACTTCTCCGGTGGCGACGGTGTGCGCGGCCACTGGCACCGGACGGAACTCGACGCGATAAATGCCCAAGGCAATGACCGCGACCACAGCCAGCCAAGGCAGAAGTTTGCGGCAGGGAAGCGGCTTCATAGAATATTTTCTGGCGCGGAACGAATCAGCCGGATGCTGCCGTTGCACATGAGATTCAAGGGATGGGGCATTTCTCGTCTCATGGTTGTTTGCGCGCCGTGACTTCCACGCTGGCAATGTATTCGGCCGGTTTGGCGCCGGCGGGGAGCAGTTCGATGAGTTTTTGGTAGAGCGGATCTTCCCAGTCGGTGAGGGCTTCCACATAACCAGCTTTAGGCTTGATGAGGATTTCAGCCAGTCCGGCCTGCTTGGCCATTTCTCCGGTTTCCGAAACCAGCACCGCACCGGCCACACAGCCAATTCGGGCTTCCACCAGCTTGAGAATTTCCGTCGGCAACGGCTTGAGCAGCGCCATGTCGGAAACCGCAACGCGGCCGCCGGGTTTGAGCACGCGCGCCATTTCGCGCCAGACCTGCGTCTTGTCGGGTGAAAGATTGATGACGCAGTTGGAGATGATGACATCCGCCGAGTTGTCGGCCACGGGGAGATGTTCGATTTCGCCGAGGCGGAATTCCACGTTGTCCAACCCGGTTTCCTGACGGTAATGCGCGATATTGTTGCGGGCTTTGGCCAGCATTTCCGGCGTCATGTCCACGCCGATGGCGCGGCCAGTGGCGCCAACTTTACGGCCGGCGATGAAGATGTCGAAGCCTCCGCCGGCACCGAGATCAAGCACGGTTTCGCCCGGTTGCAAAGCCGCGAGCGCGGCGGGGTTGCCGCAGGAAAGGCCCATGTTGGCGCCTTCCGGCAGGGCTTGCAGTTCTTCCACGGTGTAACCGAGTTCGCGGGCGAGTTGGTCGGCTTCTTGGGGGGTGGAGCCGCAGCAGGAAACGCCGGGGGCGCAGCAACCGGCGTTGTTTTCTTCCGCGATTTTGGCGTAGCCTTCGCGCACCAAGCGGCGCACGGACTCGTTTTGTTCGTAATCCATCAGCGTTTTCATAAATCAACAGCATTTTTGCCGGCGGCAAATAACGGCCCGGTCGGTTTTTAAAATTTGTTTCAGCTTCCGGCCGTCGGTCGCGGCTTCATCCGATTGGGCGAGCGATTTGCGCACCCAGTCCAGCGCTTCGCGAACCGTGACGGGTGCGCTTTTTTCAGCCAGCCGGTAATAGACCCAGCGTTTGGATTTCCGGGAAAGGATCAGTCCGGCGTGGTGCAAAATGGACAGGTGTTTGGAGACGGTGGATGGCGCAAAGCCAAACAGTTCGGTGATCTGGCAGACGCACAACTCGCCGGCGCGCAGCGCCAGAAGAATGCGCACCCGGTTGGGGTCCGCGAGCGCCTTGGTGATGGCCATGAATTCACGCATGTATATATTTCGTCAAACAACGAAATAAAAGTGCCGCAAAACCACCGCTTTGCAAGGGAAATAAATCAGGCCGGGTTGGCGGGCGTTTGGATTTTGGCCGCCGGGTGGCGAATGTCCAGCGCCTCGTAGAGGTAAACCACCTCCTCGGCGATGTTCTTGGCGTGGTCGGCGATGCGCTCCAGGCTCTTGGCGGCCACGATCCAGTGCAGGCAGCGGGCGATGGATTGCGGTTCGCCGATCATGTGCTGGGTCAACTGCTGATGCATCTGCTTGTTGAGCGCATCCACTTCCTTGTCGCGGGGAATAATGGCGCGGGCGGCATTCGGATCGCGATGCACAAAGCAATCCAAAGCGTCTTTGACCATGGCCAAAGCCAGCGTGGCCATTTTGGGCAGATCCAACGTGATTTTGACCGGCGGTTCCTGGGCAAGGTCGCGGGCGCGCTTGGCGATCTTGGTGGCCTCGTCGCCGATGCGTTCGAGATTCTGCGAAATCTTCATGGCCACGGTGATCAGGCGCAGGTTGGTGGCGAGCGGCGCCTTGGTCAGGAGTTGAATGGCCATTTCATCGATTTCGATCTCAAAATTGTCGATGACTTGATCGCTTTCCCGGACGCGCACGGCCAGGTCATGGTCGCGTTGCATGAGCGCCTGCACGGATTCGTTCACGGCGGTTTCGGCGCGGCTGGCCATCAACAACAGCTTCTGTCGCAAGTTGTCGAGGCCGGTTTCAAAATGATTTTCCATACGAATTTATCCGACGATAGCTCAACCGAACCGCCCTGTCACATAATCTTCCGTCTGCTTGTTGGCCGGATTGGTGAAGATCTTGGCGGTTTGGCCGAATTCAACCAGGTTGCCCAGATAGAAAAAGGCGGTGAAATCCGAGATGCGCGCGGCCTGCTGCATGTTGTGGGTGACGATGACGATGGTGTAATCCTTTTTCAAGTCGATGATGAGGTCTTCGATTTTTTGCGTGGCCAGCGGGTCCAGGGCCGAGGCCGGCTCATCCATTAAAAGCACCTCGGGGCGGACGGCCAGGGCGCGGGCGATGCACAGGCGTTGTTGCTGGCCGCCGGAAAGGCTGATGGCCGGGGCGTTCAGGCGGTCCTTCACCTCATTCCACAACGCCGCCATCTGGAGCGATTCTTCGGTGCGTTCGGCCAGCAGTTTCCGGTCGCGCAGGCCGTTCAGGCGCAGTCCCACGGTGACATTTTCCGCGATGGACATGGTGGGAAACGGATTGGATTTTTGGAACACCATGCCGACGCGCCGGCGGACGATGACCGGTTCCACGTGCCGCGCATAGATGTCTTCGCCAAACAGGCGGATTTCGCCGTCCATGCGCGCCTCGGGGGTCAGTTCATGCATCCGGTTGAGCGCGCGCAGGAAGGTGGATTTGCCGCAGCCGCTGGGGCCGATGATGGCGGTCACCGCCTTGGCGGAAACGTCGATGGAAACCTCCTTCAACACCTTGTTTTGCCCGAAATAGATCGAAAGCTTGCGCACCGTCAAAGCCGGGGCGGCGGAGAGGAAACTGTGTGCGGGAGTCGATTGCATTTCAATTGTTGGGGTGGCGTTTGATAACTTCGGCTTGAATCCGGCTGAAACGGTCGCGGGTCAGGAAACGCACACTGATGTTGATGGTGAGCATGAGCATGAGCAGCACAAAGGCGCCCGCCCAAGCCACCCGGTGCCAGTCTTCATAGGGCGAAATGGCGTAGTTGAAAATCACCAGCGGCATGGCGGCGACCGGTTCCTTCAAGCTATGCGTCCAGCCGAGGTTGCCGAACGCGGTGAAGAGCAGGGGGGCGGTCTCGCCGGCCACGCGTGCCACCGCCAGCAAGACCCCGGTGACAATGCCCTTGAGCGCGGTGCGCAGCACGATTTGGACGATGGTCTGCCATTTGGTGATGCCCAGTGCCAGCGACGCTTCGCGGTAGCCGCCGGGCACGAGTTGGAGGACTTCCTCAGTCGTGCGCATGATCAGCGGAACCATCATCATGCCGAGCACGATGCCGCCCGCCAGCGCCGACGGCCCGTGCATGGGCACCACCAGCAGCGCATAGACGACGATGCCCCAGGTGATGGATGGCACGCCGTTCAGCACGTCGGCCGCGAAACGAATCCACCAGTTGAGCCGGGAGCCGCCGTATTCAGACAGATAAACGCCGCCCAGCACGCCGATGGGCACGCCGACCAGCGCCGCCTCGCCAATCAGAATAAAAGTGCCGACAATGGCGTTGGCCATGCCGCCGCCGGTTTCGCCGACAGCTTTGGGCAGCTTGGTGAAGAAATCCCAGTTGATCGAACTGAAACCCTGGCTGATCGTGTGTTCAAAAACCAGCACCAGCGGCAGCAACACCAGGATGGCGCAGCCAAAGGCGATCACCTGCATGAAGCCGGACTTGAACTTGCGCCATTTATGATTGGGGGCGGTCATTTCAGGGTTGCGGTTTGACGGAGGGACCGGCAAAGGTTTTCAGCAGCAGTTGCGCGAAAATGTTGACCAGCACGGTCACGCCCAGCAACACCAGGCCGAGTTCGAACAGCGCGCTCACATACAGGCCGACGGGCGGGGCCTCATTAAATTCGTTGGCGATGATGCTGGCCAGTGTTTGCGCGGGCTTGAACAACGACGAACCAATGTAAGGCGAGTTGCCGATGACCATGGTGACGGCCATGGTTTCACCCAACGCCCGGCCCAGGCCCAGGATGATCGCCCCAAAGATTCCCTTTTTGGCATAACTGAGCACGGCGATGCGGGTGACTTCCCAGCGGGTGGCGCCCAGCGCGTAGGCGGCTTCGCGCTGCAAGCCGGGAACCGAACGCAAAATTTCGCGCGAGACGGAAGTGATGATCGGCACGATCATGATGGCCAGGATGACGCCGGCGGCCAGCATGCAGGGACCGTAGTTGTGGCCCTTGAAAAACGGCAGAAAACCGAGCGTTTTCTCCAAGGAGGGGGCCAGATATTTGTGCAGCCATGGCACCATGACGAAAAATCCCCAGAAACCAAGGATCACGCTGGGGATGGCGGCCAGCAGTTCAATGAACATGATCAGCGGCTGGCGCAGCCAGTGCGGGGCCAGCTCGGTCAAATATACGGCCGTCCCCACACTGATGGGCACGGCAATAATCAGGGCAAGGATCGAAGAGACCAGCGTGCCAAAGATATAAGGCAGCGCCCCGTAAACATCGTTGACCGGATCCCAGTCGGTGCTGACCAGAAAATGCCAGCCGAACTGGTGCATCGAGGCGCGCGCCCCTTTGGCCAGTTCGTAGCCGATCAGCCCGATGAGCACGAAGACGGCCAGCGCCATGAGCCGCGTGAGCCATTTAAACGCATGATCACCGAAACGCGACGAGGTGTGGTTCTTCGTTTTGCCTTGCGGTTCGTTCACTGTATTTTCAATACAAAGGTAAAATTAAAAGGACGAAGAGCGGGAGGAACAGCGCTCTTCGTCCGGCTCAACGCCCGATAGTCTAGCGGGCGGCAAAGCCAAGTCAGTATTTAATTGTGTCAATCAGTTTCAATTCGCGGGTCTGGACGTTTTCCGGGAGCGGCGCGTAGTCCAGTTTGGAGGAAAGCTTTTGGCCATCCGTGATCGCCCATTTCAAGAAAGCCACGAGCTTTTTGCCGTGGTCGGCGTTATTTTGTTGCTGGTAAACGAGCACCCAGCTGGTGCCGGCAATGGGATAGGCTTGCGCGCCGGGCGGGTTGACCATGGAGAACCGGAAGTCGTCCGGGATGTTGGCGGTGGCCAGTGCCGCGCTGACGGATTCCGGCGCGGGCGAGATGAAATTGCCCGATGAATTCTTCATGTCGGCATAGGGAATCTTGCTTTGGTCGGCATAGGCCAGTTCACCGTAGCCAATGGCGCCGGCGATTTGCTTGACCTGGCCGGCGACCCCTTCGCTGCCTTTGGCGCCGAGACCGATGCCGGCGGGCCACTTCACCGAGGTGTTTTTACCCACGGTATCCGCCCACGCCTTGTTCACGCTGGTCAGATAGTCTGTGAAAATGAACGTGGTGCCGCTGCCTTCAGTGCGATGCACGGGCACGATGTCCAGATCGGGCAATGTGAGCCCGGGATTGAGCGCGGCAATTTTGGCGTCGTTCCATTTGGTGATGTTGCCCAGGTAAATTCCCGCCAGGGTATCGCCATCCAGCTTCACTTTGGGCGTGCCGGGGAGGTTATACATGATGGCCACGCCGCCGGCCACGATGGGCAGATGGAGGATTTTGCCCGGCGCCTTGGCCATGGCTTCGTCGGTCATCGGCGCGTCAGAAGCGCCGAAATCCACCGTCTGGTTGAGCAGGTTTTTCTGGCCGCCGCCGGAACCGATGGAGGCGTAGTTGAAACGAACCTGGTCATCCAATTTGCCATAGGCTTCAAACCATTTGGTCAGGGCCGGGTAGTCGAAGGTGGAACCGGCGCCATTGATGAGCTGGGCTTGCGCGCCGAGCGTGACGGCGCCTGCGAGGATGGAGAGAATGATTTTTTTCATTTGTCGTTTTAAGTAAAACAGGTTTTTTCGAATGTTCACGTTACGTTACCGTTACGATGGGGTTACACTAAAATTTCCACATGACGTCCGCCATGGCGTGGATGGCACCGGAATTTGGCTTGCCAGAGGTGTTTTTGATGAGGTCGTTGGCGTAACAAGTGAAGGTCAGGCTCAACGAGTCGGTAAGATTGTAATTGGCTTTGACCAAATGACCTTTGATGTTAGTTCCACCAGAGATGCCGGTCGGAGCGCCGAAATAGGCGGCGTTGTCATCGTCAACAAGCTGGGCATACCAGGCATCTGATTCAAGGTATTCGTAGCGGTAGGATAAGTCCCAATTGTGTTTTTTGCCGGCTTTGCCGAACGTGACGCCCGCCCAGAAACCGTTATTATTGGAAGGGGCGCCTGGATTGTTCATGAATTCGCCGGCCAGCTTGATGGGAAACTTGCCTTGATAGAGCGGAAAACTATTCAGTGTGTAGGTCACACTGGCGTCGGCAATTAATGGATTGAAATTATAAGCGGGGGCATTTCCGGCCCCGAGGGTGTTGCCATAGTTGTATAATTTGATGGTGTTGGTGGTGGTGAGCTGTCCCGGGCTGACAATTTGGAATCCGCCTGCGCCGATGGTGCTGGACAACTTGTCGTTCCATTTGGAATTCAAAGTCACCTCGCCACCATACATGAACGGATCATGGGTCGAGCTGGCAACCTCTGCCAGCACCAAACCTGCGCCGGCAAAGGTGATGTTTTGCCGGTCGTTGAGGGTGTATTTACCCGTTAACGCGCCGCCTTCGGGCGTAAGGTCCGGATCAAACACCATGGGCGTGAAATGAAACGGGTTGTCCATTTTACCAATGGTGCTGGACAGCATCCAGGTGCCATCGTTGATCGGCGTCCATTTGCCGTAGGCCGCGTCGATGTAAATGTTCTTCTTGGTCGAAAGATCCTGCAGGGTTTGGTTGTTTGAGAGCGGGCCGCCATCACCGGAACCCAGGCGGAAACCAACTTCAAGATTGTCTTTCATGTTTACGACCAAGCCGGCGCGAATACGGTAGCGCAGCCGGCCGCGATCCGTGGTGTAATCACTGCCCAAATAATCGTAGCGTCCGCGGAAATCGCCGCTGAACTTATAGCCGGTCACCCAGTCGGGCATGCCGGTCATTTTGCCGAATGCTTTGTTGAAATTGTTTGTGAAACTGCTGTTGTAATCTTGCTGATTCTCCAAACGCAACTGTTTGGCTTCATCGGTGGTCAGAACGCCCTTTTGCTCCAGTTTGTTGATGAGAGCGTCGCCGGCCACATCGGCCTGGGCGTGGCTTGCCAGCATGGCGGTGGCGGTGGCCCCGGCCAATAGCGTCATTTTATGGGTCAATTTATTTGGTTTGTGTTTGTTCATAACAGTTAGACAGTCTTGAAACGCCGACATAATGATGACTCAAAGTTACGGAAAAACGTCGGTAAGGTTACAAAATGGTGACAACAATGACTTTGCGGCTTGTGGTTGGCCCGATAAATAGCAAAATCCGTGCGGCTTGTTTCGCCTTTTTCGTTAAAATCAGAAGACAATTATGTTCTCACTTCAGAAACTGTTCGGCAAAGAAGACCGTTTTCAGGAATTGCTGGAAGCGGCGGCCAAGGAATCCCACGAAAGTGTGCGGCTGGTGATTGAGTTGATGAAATCGCCGCGGAATTCGCAAACGTATGACGATCTCATCCTGACGCGCCGCAAGGAGAAGAAGATTTCCGAGCAAATTTCCAGTGAACTCGTCCAGACCTTCATCACCGGGCTGGAACGTGAAGACATCGAAGCTTTGGCGCGCGGCTTGTATCGCATTGCCAAGGCCTCCGAAAAACTGGCGGAACGTCTGGTCATGGCCGGCAAGCACATTGACGGGCTGGACTTCACCATGCAGGCCGAAATGATGGCCAAAGCCACGGACGCGGTGCATGGCATGGTGCAGCAGCTCCGCGACATGAAGGATTTGGAGAAGATCAAGAACTTCAACGATCGTTTGCAGTTGGTCGAACTCGAAGCGGACAAATACATGAACGAACTGCTGCGCGAGATTTACAGTGGCAAACACGAGCCGCTGCGCGCCATGATCATCCGCGACATCAATGAGCTGATGGAGAAGGTGATCGACCGGTGTCACGACACCGGGGTGGTGGTGATGCACGTGGTCCTCAAAAACTCCTGACAATCATGCTCCTGGCTTTCACGGTCATACTGGTGGCGTTGATCTTCACCTATACCAACGGGTTTCACGACACGGCCAATGCCATCGCCACCGTGGTGGGCACCAAGGTGCTGACGCCGCGCCAGGCCATTTTGCTGGCGGCGGTGACCAATCTTTTCGGCGCCTTTTTTGGACTGGCCGTGGCCAAAACCATTTCCAGCGGGCTGGTTGAGGCTCAATTCATCACCGAAGGCGTTTTGGTTTGCGGCCTGATTGCGGCAATCGGCTGGAACCTGTTGACCTGGTATTTCGGCATGCCCTCCAGTTCCAGCCACGCGTTGGTCGGCTGTCTCATTGGCGCGGCGCTGGCTTACGCGGTCTGCGCGAACGACCAGAAACCGCTCGTCGATCAAGGCGGCAAACCGATGTCCGTTTGGAGCGCCGTCAAATGGACCGCAGTGAAGGACAAAAAGGAAAAGCAACTGCTCCCGGCGCCGCCGGAAATGGTCGCCGCCTTGGGCGACGGGATCAAAACGAATGGCACGCATAACTTTGTCATGGGCACCAACAAGGTGCAAATGGTGGTTTTCTGCGGGCGCGCGGCTTTGGTCGAAACCGTGATCAAACCCAAGGCGGACAAAGACGGCTTGTTTTACAAAGTGGTCATGCCCATGATCACTTCACCGTTGCTGGGTTTTATCGGCGGTTTTATTTTCATGGTCTTTCTCTATTTTCTGTTGCGCAATTGGCGTCCGAGCAAAGTGGGCCGCGTCTTTGGCCGGTTGCAACTTTGCAGCTCCGCCTACATGGGGTTTGGCCACGGCATGAATGACGCCACCAAATGTATGGGAATTATCACGTTGGCCTTGGTGGCGGCCACCACCTCGGGCGTTTTTCATGATTTGCCATCGTGGGCCAGCTTTTTAATCACCAAGGAAGGGTCCGATCCGTATGCGTTGACCCTGGGCGATCATCTGGTCGCGGCGTTGCCCCAAAGTCTTCAGTTCGGTTACATGCCGTCGCCGGTGGATGTAAAAAGCCAGGGAATCCCGAACTGGGTGGTCGTGCTTTGCGCGCTAACCATGGCCGCCGGCACCGCCGCCGGCGGATGGCGCATCATCAAGACCATGGGACATCGCATGGTCAGGTTGCAGCCGGTTCATGGTTTTGCCGCCGAAACCACGGCGGCCACCGTGCTGGCGGTGACCGGCACTTTGGGCATGCCGGTGTCCACCACTCATGCCATTAGTTGCAGCATCATGGGGGTCGGCTGCGCCAAACGTTTCAACGCGCTCAAGCTGGGCGTGGTGGAGCGCATCGTGTGGGCTTGGATATTGACGATTCCCGTGACCGCCGGCGCTTCCTTCTGCCTGGTCTGGCTGTGCATGAAGCTGGGAATCGTGCATCTGGCGGGCTGACCGGCCCGGCTTTTGCGGTTGGCGCGTGACAACTTGCGGCGGTGACGGATATTTAAGAAACTCAGTCGTTCACCGTGAAAAATCCCTCACCCGCCAACGCGATTTGGATGATGCCGCTTAACCCGGTGGCGTTGGCTTTGATGGTTTTTTGGTTCTTGGCCAATTCCGATGGCTTCGCTGATTCCTATTGGCAAGGTGGCCCCAGTGATTTCAACGCACCCGGTTCCTGGAATCCGGCGGGTGTGCCCACCGGCGTGAATGCCTTCAATGACAGCGGTTCCAACAACGTGGTTCTAATCCAAGCCGGCGACCCGATTTGGAGTCCGTGGGACATCCGCGCCGGAGACGGCAGCGGCACTTCTGGATCTTATCAGCAAAATGGATCAACCAACGTCGTCAATGGCTGGTTTCGTTTGGGCGATAACACCAATGCCGCCGGCTTTTATACGTTGAACCAAGGCACGGTCAACGCGGTGTTGCAGGCCCACGTCGGCGAAATTGGCAACGGCGTTCTGAGGCTGAATGGCGGCACGTTCAACGTGGGGCAAACGCCATTTTGCCTTGGCTATGGCGACTACGGGCCGGGCGGTTCCGGCACGCTGGTCATGAATGGCGGCACGCTCAACACGGCCATCGGAGTGGATGTTTGGATTGGCGAAGGTTACAACGGCGGCGCCGGCGGCGCCGGCAACATGATCCTGTCGGGCGGCAGCGTGAATGTCGGTGGCTGGCTGGCCATCGGACGCTTTGGCGGCGTGGGCGATTTGGAACTGTCCGGCGGTTCGATCACCATGTTGCCCGGCGCCACCGGCACGTTCAATCTCGATGGCGGAGATTTGTTCGTGAGCAAAATTTCCGACAGCGGCGGCAACGGCGCCTTTAATTTCAACGGTGGCACCCTGCATGCACGCGCCAATTCCGACAATTTTTTGCAGGCCGTTCAGGGAATCCACGTGCAAACGGGCGGAGCAATCATAAATTCCGAAGGTTGCGACGTGACCATCACTCAGGCGCTTGATGGCAATGGCGGTTTGACCAAACTGGGCGTTGGGTCGCTGACATTCGGTGGCGCGCCGGCGTATTCCGGCCCAACTGTGGTGAGCAATGGCACGCTGACCGTTTTTGCCCCGAATGCATTCGCCTCGTCAAGTTGCACCGTGGCTGGCGGAGCCGCCTTTGGCATCGCGCTGACATCGGCGAAGGCGCAACTGGCCATCCCGCAACTGGCCATGGCTTCCACTGGCGGAGCCTTGAACTTCGATTTTGCCGGCACGGGCGGACAGACGTTCGCCCCGTTGCAGGTTGATTTGCTGGCGGTCGAGGGTCTGACGACGATTAATGTTTCGGGTTATAATTTTTCCGCCGGGCAATACCCGTTGATTCAATTTGGTTCCCGGACCGGCACCGGAAGTTTCACGCTGGGTTTAGTGCCGGCGGGCATGACGGCGCAACTCACCACCAACATCGCCAACCAGTCCATCGACTTGGTCGTGAGCCGCGCGGTGACCAAAAGCGCCCCGTGGCAGGCCAAACAGGCCGCGTTGATGACCGCGTGGGCCAGTCAGGTGAATCCCACCAACGTGTTGCCGGAATATCCCCGGCCGCAAATGGTGCGTTCCAATTGGATGAATTTAAATGGCGTCTGGCAGTTTCAACCCGGCGCCACCAATGAGGCCGCGCCTGCCGGGATTAATCTGGCGGGCACCATTCTGGTGCCGTTTCCGATGGAATCCGCGCTTTCGGGCGTCATGCGGTATTACGAGAATTCCTGGTATCGGCGGAAATTTGTGGTTCCGGCGGACTGGTCCGGCCAGCGGATTCTGCTGCATTTTGAGGCGGTGAACTGGCGCTCGCACATTTATGTAAACGGGCAGAGTGTTGGCGTTCACACCGGCGGTTACGACCCTTTCAGTTTTGACATCACGCCATATCTCAACGGTGGCACCAATGAGTTGATTGTGCAGGTTTACAGTCCTGTGGATCACGGCTCCGAGCCGCGCGGGAAGCAGACGCTGACACCGGCGGGCATCATGTTCACCTCCGCCTCCGGCATTTGGCAGACGGTCTGGCTGGAACCTGTTCCGGCATCCAGTATCAATAACATCCAGTTGCGGCCGGATATTGATAATAATCGTTTGCGGGTGGATGTGGCCATCAGTGGCCCGACGAATCAGTTGGTGTTGAAAGCCACTGCCTTTGACGGGACCAACCAGGTGTCCGCGACGTCAAGTTCTCCCGGCAACAGTCTCTATCTGAACGTATCGTCGCCCAAACTCTGGTCGCCCACCAATCCCTTTCTCTACAACCTGCAAATTTCCTTGGTGAGCAATTCGGTTCCGATTGATTCGATCAAAAGTTATTTTGGCATGAGAAAAATCAGCCTGGGCACCGACAACGGCTTCAAAAAAATCTGCCTGAATAATCACTTTCTGTTCGAATTTGGGCCGCTGGATCAGGGCTTCTGGCCGGATGGAGTTTATACGGCGCCCACCGATGACGCGCTGAAGAGCGACCTGAAAATGGAAAAGGCGCTGGGCTTCAACATGGTGCGAAAACATATCAAGGTGGAACCGCGCCGTTGGTATTATTGGGCGGATAAATTGGGAATCCTCGTCTGGCAGGACATGCCCAGTTGCAATTCCTACACGCCCAACCCGTCGCCGCCGCCGGTGGATGCATTGGATTTTGCCGGCGAACTGACGGCCATGGTAACGAACCACTGGAACAGCCCGGCGATTATTTCCTGGATTCTGTTCAATGAAGGCCAGGGACAGCAAGGCGATGTGACCGGAACCGGTCAGGCAAGCACCGCGTATTTGGCTTCACTCGTCCGGGCGTTGGATTCCACCCGCCTGATCAACCAGGCGAGCGGCTGGATCAATTACGGGGTCGGCGATATTCTTGATGCGCATCATTATCCCGAACCTGAATGTCCGGTGAGCGCCAGCCAGGCCGTGGTGTGTGGCGAGTTCGGCGGCGTTTATTCGGCAATCCAAAATCACACGTGGACGCCAGTTTCGGGCGCGGTGACTCCCGCGCAGGCCACCAATGCCGTGGCGACCCAGTTTGAAGCGCTGGCCAATCTCTTGCCGGACTTGATTCAAAACCACGGATTGAGCGCAGCGGTTTATACGGAAATCAGCGATGTCGAAATTGAACTTGGCGGATTGATCACTTTCGATCGAAAAATCCTCAAGCCGGATCCGCTTCAAATGCAGGCGGGCATTACCGCTTTGACTGGTGCGCCCTTTCCAATCAATACGCCGTCGGTGCCAGCGCCGCTTTCAAACGCAATGATTACCGCCGGACAAACCTTGTTGGTTACCAATTCGGCAACGGATATTGATGTCCCTTCTCAGTCATTGACCTGGAGCCTGCTCAATCCACCGGCGGGGGCAGCCATCAATGCAACCAACGGTTTGGTGCAGTGGCGGCCGACCCTGGCGCAGTCGCCTTCGACGAATGTTTTCACAGTGGTGGTTACCGACAGCGGCACTCCATCGTTAAGTGCCACGCAAACCTTCTCCGTGTTTGTGTCGAGGCCGGCGGCTCCGAAATTTTCTTCGGCTGGAGTGTTAAATGGGAAGTTTTACTGTGCGATCGCCGGCAGCCTGAGGCCGGATTATTCCATCTACACGACGACCAATCTTTTCAATGGCTGGCAGTTGCTGCTGACCACCAATCCAAGCGCATTCCCGTTTCAATTTACGGACCCGTTTCCGGCCGGGTTCAATCAACGTTTTTATCGGGTGTCATTGGGGCCATGAATTCCAGCCGCGCTGGATCACTGTTGCATCTTGTGAAATATTTCAGCCGGCGTTCTCCACCGCCCGCGCTGAAATTTGCAGCATTCGCTCAATTGGCAGCCGGGCGCGGTCGATGATTTCTTTCGGCAACTCCACCTGCGGCGCCAATTTTTTCATGCAATCGCGGACCTTTTCCAGCGTATTCAACTTCATGTATTTGCACTCGCTGCAACGACAGCCATCGGTCGGCAATTTCAGGGCATTAAACACCGGCGCACAGTAAAACTCCTTGTCTGGACACTCGTGGCGCATCCGGTGGATGATGCCGCTTTCGGTGACGATGACAAAGCGTTTGGCCGGACTCGCTTTGCAGTAAGTGATCATCTTTTCCGTCGAACAGACCGAATCTGCGAGTTCACGCACTTCGCGAATGCTTTCGGGATGGACGACAATCTTCGCGTCCGGGAATTGTTGTTTCGCAGCCAGAACCCGCTCGCGCTGAAATTCCATGTGCGCGTAGCAGTTACCTTTCCACAGCGTCATGGGACGACCGGTTTGCTCCATGACCCATTGACCCAAATTTTCATCCGGCACAAACAGCAGCTCCTTGTCTTTGGGCGCGGCGCGAACGATCTTTTCGGCGTTGCCGCTCGTCACGATCACATCG
The DNA here is from genome assembly GCA_021813325.1 of bacterium. GTDB lineage: Bacteria > Verrucomicrobiota > Verrucomicrobiia > Limisphaerales > UBA11358 > UBA11358. Next base: position 25,369 of record JAKALA010000019.1, read on the forward strand.
CATAGCGCCTTCACTGCCGCGCTGCAATTGATGTAGGCGATGGTCCAGAAATTAGGGTTGGTGGCTTGCAGTTTTGCCAATTCTGGCGCCGGACAACTTTCCTCCAAGGAACAGCCGGCGTCGCGATCCGGCAGCACGACAATTTTGTTTGGGTTCAAAATTTTAGCCGTTTCAGCCATGAAATGAACGCCACAGAAAACAATGACATCGGCATTCGTCTTGGCCGCCTGTTGAGCCAATCCAAGAGAATCACCGACAAAATCCGCCACGTCCTGTATTTCCGGCACCTGATAATTATGCGCCAGAATCACGGCATTGAGCTGCTTCTTGAGTGTGAAAATTTCCGCTGCCAGCGGATCAAACTGGGCTTTGGCCATCACCGTGCGCGGCTGGATGTCGGCTGCATTTAACATGCTTGAAATTTACCGCCGTGACGCGGCTCCGTCAATGAAGTGGAATGTCCGTCGGCCATTGGTTTCACGGTGTTCTTTGGAGAAACATCGCAATATCCGGCACTTCTCGGTTGCTAAATGTCTTGGCCAAACCATAAGCTCCACCAGATGAAATTTCCCGTAGTGTTTTGGGCATTGGTTTTCATTTTTTGCCTCGAGACTGGCATTTTGCGGGCAGAAACGCCGGTAACAACCGCCAAGGCAGTTCCGGCCGCTGCGGCGATCCAGTCAACAAATGTGTTTGCCGGGTATGCCGGCTCGGCCAGTTGTCGCGAATGTCACGCGCGCGCCTATGACCTTTGGTCGAAATCGCATCATGCCGAAGCCGAACGTTTGGTTGAAACGAATCGCGATCAATCGGCCTTTGAGCCTGCCCGCGAATTGAAAAGCGACACGCAAACCACCCGGGTTCAATGGTGCGACGGTCAGGCGCAGGTTGTCGCCCCCGGCCTCTCTCATATAATGGAAACGAACATTGTGGATCGCGTCATTGGCGAGGATCCGCTGTGGCAATTTCTCGTTCCGTTTCCGGGCGGACGCTGGCAGACGCTGGAAGCGTCCTACGATCCGCACAGCAACGCGTGGTTCAATGTTTTCGGCCAGGAAGACCGGCAACCCGGTGAATGGGGCCACTGGACGGGGCGGGGGATGAATTGGAATTCCATGTGCGCAGCCTGTCACAACACCCGTTTGCTGAAAAATTACGACGCGGCTTCAGACGCCTATCATACGACCATGGCGGAACGCACTGTTAGTTGCGAAGCCTGCCATGGACCCTTGAAAGCGCATGTGGAGTGGCAGAAGAAATATGGTGGCACCGGTCAGAAAGACCCGGTTTTTCCCAAGCTTTCGCGCGGGCAAATTTTCGACATGTGCGCCTCCTGTCATACGCGACGGGCGGATTTGACGGGCAATTTCGTTCCCGGCGACAAGTTTCTGGATCATTACGAACCCTCCACCGTGGATGCCAGCGAGTTGTATTATCCCGACGGCCAGGTGCACGACGAGGACTACGAAACGTCGGCTTTTCTCGGCAGCAAAATGTATCATGCCGGCCTGACCTGTCTGGAGTGCCATCCGCGCTCGTTGCACATTGCCCGGCTGCATGGCAATGACCTGTGCCTGCAATGTCACAAAGGTGGTTATCCCAAGGCGCCGGTCATCAATCCATTGGAACACAGCCATCATGCGGCGGGCAGCGTTGGCAATGAATGTGCCTGCTGCCACATGCCGGTCACGGTCTATATGCAGCGCCATCCGCGTCACGACCATGGTTTCACCATCCCGGATCCGCTCCTGACCAGGCAATTTGGCATTCCCAATGCCTGTAATCGGTGTCACAAAGATCAGTCCGCCGATTGGGCGCTGACGAACGTCGATCAATGGTATGGCGCCAAAATGCAGCGGCACACGCGGGAACGGGCGCAGGTCATTGCCCGCGCCCGCAATGGCGATGTGACGACGCGCACCAACTTGATTCAATTTCTCCACTCTGAAGATAACGGCTACTGGCGCGCGGTTGCCGCCGTGCTCCTGGCGCCTTGGGCCGGCGAAGCCGACGTTCGCGCCGCCCTGTTGCAGGGGCTGAATGACACCAACGCCATGGTGCGCAGCGCCTGTGTGCGCGGGCTGGGGCCGCTGGTGGAAGATCAAAACGTAGCCCGCGCGGTTCAGGTTAAACTGAATGATCCGCTTCGGAATGTCCGCGTCGCGGCGGCCTGGGCGTTGCGGGCAAGTGTGGATACGAATTCAACCGCCGGCGCCGATTTGCTCCGGATGCTGGCCTGCAATGCGGATCAACCTGTCGGACAATTGCAACTCGGTGAATTTTACGCGTCGCGTGGCGACTTGGCGGCGGCGGTGAAACATTTGAAATCGGCGGTGAACTGGGACGAATTTTCCACTCCCTTACGCCTTGAATTGGCGGTGATGTTAAGCGCATTGGGGAAAACTTCGGAAGCCGTTGCCCAGTTGCAAGTGGCCTGTCAGAAAGCGCCCAAAGATGCCGAGGCGCATTTCAGTCTGGCGCTGGCTTACAATGAACTGGGGGAAAAGGATAAAACCCGGACAGAATTGGAGACGGCTGTTCAATTGAATCCCAAGTTTGCGCGCGCCTGGTATAATTTGGGTTTGTTGCAGAACTCCACCGGCGAGACGCAAGCCGCTTTGACTTCGCTGTTGAACGCTGAAAAAGCCGACCCGTCTGATCCGGCCATTCCGTATGCCCGGGCCACCATTTTGGCGCGTTTGAATCGCACGGACGAGGCCAAAGACTTGTTGCGCCACATTCTCCGGCAACATCCGGACGCCCTGGCGGCGAAACAGATGTTGGATTACTTGTCGCGTTAACCGCGCAAGCCTGGAAAACAGCGGTCGCCGCTAAAATTAACCCGGTTCCATCGCGATCCCGCAGAGGCGTCATCGCTTTGGACGATTTACCCGGTTGGCTTTGTAAATGCTACTTTGCGCGCACAGTTTTCCAGCCGGAACCCAAGGCTTGAACGTTTAGCATTTGGCGGGATTCGCCGGGGTTCTCACTCTGGAAAATGAAAATAGCTGTGCGGGCTTTCCGGGCGGCGGCTGTTAAAGGGCGGGGCTTTGAAGCAAGGCCATACGGTTTATCGCCGTCACCCATGAGCAGCCAGATTGTCCGGCGCGTGCTGCAATCGTTCCATGAACCTTCGCCCAAGCCGGACGCCGTGCCGCTGACGGAACGGGAAACGGAGATTTTATCATTCCTGTCCCCAGGGCCGGCCAACAAGGAAATCGCGGACAAAATGCAGATCAGCGTGCCGCCGGTGCGCACACATTTGCGTGCCTGTCTCCGGAAAAATTCATGTGCGTTCGCAGGCCTACGGCTGGCCCGGTTTGCGGGCGAGCACCGACTTGATTTCGCTGGCGTTCAAAATTTTCCACTCACCCGGGGCGAGGTCGCCAAGGTGAAACGCGCCGGTGCGCACCCGCAGCAAACGCAAGGTCGGATGACCAATGGCGGCGGTCATGCGCCTGACTTGACGGTTTTTGCCTTCGACCAGTTCCAAGCCGATCCAGCAGTCGGGCACGTTTTTGCGGAAACGGATGGGGGGCGTGCGCGGGTGGATGATGGTGGGCGTTTCATCGTGGATTGATGGGCCGTCCCGCTGGCTGTCCGCGAGAGCCGGTTGCGGTTCCAGCAACCAGGCGTGGCACGGCAAGGTTTTTCGGCCTTGAATCACCAATCCGTTTTGCAGCCGATCCAACGCTTCACGGCTGGGAATTCTTTCCACTTGCGCCCAATACTCCCGTTCGTGGGCGTGGCGGGGATGGAGCAGCGGCTCGTTCCAACGGGCTTCATCGCTCAACAGCAGCAGCCCTTCGGAATCGGCATCCAGCCGGCCAATGGCATAAACGTTCTTGGGAAATTTGAAATCGGCCAGCGGACGGTTGGGCGATCCGTCGCGGGTGAACTGTGAAAGCACGCCGTAAGGTTTGTGGAAGGCAATCAGCACCGGGGCAGTTTTGAGTGGAACCAGCCCGCTGGCAAGACGGCAAAACGACGGATTTCGTGGCCGGCGGGTTTTCACAAAAACAGTTCGCGTCTTTCGACGGTTTCGTGCTTAAATCCCGCCTGTGATTCGCAACATCATTTTTGACTGGTCGGGCACCTTGGTGGACGATTTGCCGGCCGTTTTAAAGGCATCGAATTTTGTTCTTCGGCAATCCGGGCAGCCCGCCATGACGCTGGACCGGTTTCGGGCGGAATTTGCGCTTCCGTTCAAGAAATTTTACGACCGGCACACGCCGGATGTGCCCCTGGCGCAGTTGGAAGCATGGTTTCATCAGGAGTTCAGCCGGTCCCGGGCGTCGGTGTTGGAACTGCCGCATGCCCGGAAATTTTTGGAGTTTTGTCGCCAGCGCAACCTCCGCACTTTTCTGTTGAGCACCGTGCATGGCGATTATTTCAAGACGCAATGTGAGGTGACCGGTTTTGACGTTTTCCTCGACAAACCTTACACCGGGGTCTGGGACAAACGTGAAAAGATTCATGAGATTCTGCGTGAAAACCATCTGCGCCCCGAGGAAACGGTGTTCATCGGCGACATGGAGCACGATGTGGAAACCGCGCGGCACGGCGGCATTTATTCCTGTGCCGTGCTGACCGGTTACAACACGCTGGATCAACTTCGCGCCGCGCGGCCGGACGTGATTGTGGAACACCTCGGCGAACTGCAAGGTTTGCTGGAGAAACATCGGTTTGATTTCAAAAAACTGACAATTCCGGGCGAGACGGCGGAGCCTCCGCTGGCGACGGTGGGCGCGTTGATTTTCAATCCGCCCGGCGAAGTTCTGATGATTCGCACCCACAAATGGTCGGGCAAATGGGGCATCCCCGGCGGCAAAATCAAACGGGGCGAAACGTCCGAGGCCGCGTTGCGGCGCGAGATCAAGGAAGAGACCAATTTGAGGGTGAAGGATATTGAATTCGTTTTGGCGCAGGACAGCATCGATTCCAAGGAGTTTTATCGCGAGGCTCATTTCGTTTTGCTGAACTACGTCTGTCGTGCCGTCGGCAAGGGAAACAATGTGATTCTGAATGATGAAGGTTTTGAGTTCCAATGGATCCCCTTGAAACTGGCCAAGACGCTGAAACTGAACAAGCCCACCAAAATTCTGGTGGATGCGGTGATGGCCAAGAAGCCGAACCCGGCAAATCCAAACGGGCCTTGGCGAAAACGGGGCTGATTAAATCCAATCTGACCGGCATGAAGACTGGAAAAATTTCCATCGTGGATCTGGAAGTGGGCTGTTGCGTCGGCGTCGGCGAGGAGGAGCGCGGCAAACCTCAACGCCTGTTGCTCACACTGGAACTGCAAGCCGATTTTACGGAGGCCGCTGCGACCGACGACCTTGCCCATACCATCGACTATTTTGCCGTCGCGCAACGGCTCAAGCATTTCTGCGCCGCCGGCTCATGGAAACTGATCGAAAAACTGGCCGCTGACATTGCCGATTTGGTGATCAGTGAATTCAGGCCGGGCCGGGTGTTTGTGGAGGTGAAAAAGTTCATTGTTCCCGAAGCGCGTCATGTTTCGGTCAGTCTGACGAAACGGGCTCAAGCGCGACCTTGAAAACGTGTTCAAAGTTTTTCGCCGGGAACGATGGGAGACAAAGGGAAAATCCATTTCTGGCCGTCCATTGTTTGCAGCTTCCATTGTCCGGGTTTGAAAACCAACGTGACCGCTCCCGCTTTTCGCGTGTAAATGACGGGGACGTTACGGCGCGCGAGTCGTTCCATCAAAGCGGGGGATGCGCGCTTGGTGGCGGGAGAATCCGAATCTGCAATGATGATGAGGCGGGGGTTGACGGCATCCAGTAAAACGTCGTTGAGGGGCTGCGATTTCTCGGGCAGACCGGCAATGACCACGTCGGCGTGTGGTGCATCAACGTGACCGAGCAAATCGGCCTGGCCACTGCGGCCCAGATCGGAGAGCATTAAAACGCGGACCTGGTGCATCTGTCCCATCAAGACCAGCGAATTATCATCGGCTTGAGCAAAGGTGTTGGTTGCGGCCGGATGCAGCACCCGCCATGCGCCCAGGCGGTCGCCGCGTTGGACGCGTTGGTGCAGGCCGCTGGAACGATCAATGACCTGCATGATTTCGCGGTAACAGTGCGAACGAAATCGCGCCGGACTGGTGAACACTTCATTTGCCGAAAATCCATCGCAAATGATGGCTGCTCCCCCGGTGTCGGAACTGTCGCCTTGCGTCAAAACGAGGCGGGGCAGATGGTTTATGCCTTGAGCGTGCAGAAAGGGAATGGTGACAAAATTCGCGGCGTTGGTGTTGCCGCAATCCACTAACAAATTGTTGGCCGCCTGGCCGTCGTGAACGAACACGGCGCTGCCGCCGTTTAGCGGCAACACGGTCAGGGTGGTGGTGTGCCGGGCCTCGTGCCATCGCCAAACGTAAAAGCCTCCAACCGCAACCAGACAAACCAGCGCCGGCAGACGCCATTTCTGCCGGAACAGTTGTCCGGTTAAAACGGCGACCAACCCCGCGTAGTAAATAATGAAATCCAAAATGCCGGGGCCGCTGACGAAAAAGTAGGCGCCGGGCCATTGGATGACGGCCTGATTGATCCGCAACATGAGTGACATCCATAGCCAGGCACTGTGATTAAACAGTTCTGTGGCCAGCGGAAACCATGCGTTGCAAATGAGGCTGCCCACATTGCAGGCCAGGGCCGCGCCCGCCAAGGGGATGACCAACAGATTGGCCAGCAGTGTCACCGGGCTGAACAAATGAAAGTAGGCGGCGCACAGGGGCCAGGAACCCAGCCAGGCAGCGAAGGACACCGAGAGCCACGCCAGGATCATGCGGGTGAAAGCGGTGACAACTCGGCGCCATCGGGGAACCAGTGCCGGCGGCAACATCGGATCGCGGCCGGTGAAGCGATGTCGCATTTTATCGAGAGCCGGCATTAGCAGTGCGATACTCAAGACCACGCAGAACGAAAGCTGAAAACTGGCTTGAAAGAGCTGAAGCGGATCGCCGATGAGAATGATCAGGGCGGCGGCCGCCAAAGAGTTGAGCAGGTTGGAGGGTTGTTTCAGCATCCACCCGCCGATGACAATGCTCATCATGATCGTGGCCCGAATCGCCGATGGCTGCCAGCCCGTGACTCCGGTGTAAAACCACAGCCAGGGAATGATGATCATGCCGCAGCCGGCCCGCGGCAGTTGGATCACCCGCAGAATGGCGATTAAAATCCCGGCGATGAGCGCAATATGCAGGCCGGAGATGGCAAAGATGTGCATGGTTCCAGATTCGCGGAAGGGGGCGGAAATTTCGCCCGTGAGTCCGGGGCGCCACCCCAAGGTCATGGCCCACAGCAGCTCCACCGGCTCGTCAATCGCTGGCAGCCCATAAGCAAGCGTTGCTTTGGCCCAATGCAGAAAACGGTCACTCACGGGGGGCGAGTGTCGGTTGGTGGAAAGCAGGGTCCAGTCGGCGGGATCAGCCTTCAAGGCAAAATAGATTCCCTGCATCCGCAAAAATCTTTGATAATCCAACAGCCCTGCTGCCACCGGTGGTTTCGGCGGGCTGATGACGCCGCGAATTTCGACGGTTTGACCAGCAAAATAATTTGACGTAAGCCGGTTGGGGGTGCGAATGGCAATGGTGCCAACGGCTGGCTGCCAGCCGGCTCCGCGGTGTATTTGGATGACGTCGAGATTGGCGGCGGTGAAACCGCCGCTGTTTTCACCCTGACCGTAATTGTGTTGCGTGGGCGAACTTTCCAGCCGGCCCCGCACGTTAACCAGTTCCGGCTCCTGCGTTAGGATTGTCCGCAGATCCGCCGGGGAGATTTGTCTTGTGTGGATGGCGAGGTTAATGCAGCCCGTGCATAGGATCAGCGCCCAAAGCAGGGATGGTCGGAGCCTTTCAAATATGAATGCAATGGCAAGCGCGGCAAAGGTGCCGGCAAACAACCAAGAGATGGGGGGCGGGCTGCATTGCCCCCAAAGCAGGCCGGCCGCATAGACTAAGACCACGCTGGCGAGCGGCTTGTTCATGTTACCATCGTTTAAAAAGTTTACCCGCCATCCAGAGCAGGAGCATTCCCGCGGCTCCGCCACCAGTGTCTATGAAGATGTCGGAAACCATGCCCGTCCGTGTCGGAACAAACACCTGGTGAAGTTCATCGGTGGCGGCATACAGGAAAACAATCGCGACGGCTAGTCCGGCTTCGGGCCAGAGCCAGTGATGGTTATTACGGCGGTGGGAATGGATGGCGCGCCAGAGCAGCATGGCGAGGATGGCGTATTCGGAAAGATGGCAGGCTTTGCGGAATAAATAATGCAAGACCTCCACATGCGCGGCGGATAGGTTTGGAAACAACCAGCGAATGAGCGGCTCAAAATAGCGGGAGGAATGTTCGTAGGATTCCGTATCCGCAGAGGCGCAAAAAATGAGGCTCATCCAAAGCAGCGGTGGAACCCAATAAAAAATGAGCTTCTTGAATTTCGGCACATCCGATGAAAACGGGATTCTGACGGTTCGGCAATCACAAATTGCCCCGCGTCATTCATGGATTGGTGTTTTTTCCCCTTTGCGATTGCCAAGCGGCGTCGGATTTGGCACAGAAATGCGGCCGATGAAGAAGATTTTCCTGATTTTATCGCTGGCGTTGCTGGTGGCTGAAGCCGGCGCCGCAGTGCCACCACCGGATTTGATCGCGCAAATTCACTTTGCGGGCGCGCAGAAGATTTTCGCCAATGCCGGGGCCACCAATTTCACGGATGAGTTTTGCGGTTCGGAAGCGCTGGCATTGCGCGCGCAAACGGCGGACAAGCTGGCCCCCTGGCTGGCCGGCTGGTGGGAACAATCGAACCGGGTGAAGGTGGTCAACGGAGCTTCGCGGTTGCGCCCGCTGCTGGATGATCTTCAGAAGGCCGAGTGGTTTTTGGAGGCCAGAAAAACTCCGGGCGGCCAAGCACAGTGGTCCCTTGCCATCAAGCTGGCGGCTGACCGTGCCAGGTTATGGCAGACCAATTTGAAGCCGTTTTTCAAGTCCGCGATCTTTGAAACCGCCAATGGTTGGTTGTTTTTTGAGTCAGCGTCCGCCGCTCCGAAGCTCGGCGCCAGGCTGGCGCAGGAAATCGACCACACGCAAAATGCCTGGCTGTCGGCGGACATCAACTGGCCGCAGTTGGGCGCGTGGAATCCACAGTTGAAAGAACTGGGCCTGCCGGAAATGAAATTTCAGGTGCGTCCCAGCAACGCCGACCTGCGCATTGACGGGAAGTGCTTTTTCCCGGAAAACCTCAATTTGGTCATGGACCCATGGCAGTTTCCGACCAACTTGGTGCATCAACCTTTTGTCAGCTTTACGGCGGCCAGAGGTTTTTCGCACTGGCTCCAATCTCAGTCCTGGGCCAAGCCCTATAATCTCGCCGCCTCGCCCAATCAGGCATTTGTCTGGGCCTTGCAGAAAATCGCGTATCAAACATTCGCGGCGGTGCCGGTGCCCGACGCCGACGCTTCCGTAAAACAGCTTTTCCAACGCTGGTCGCCGCTGTTTAATACTCCCGAAAAGGCGACCAACTTCATCATGCCGATGACCTTGGTGAAGACAAACGCCGCCATCAATCTGCGGGGAGCGCCATTTATCTCTCCATTTGTGCAGGCCATCAGCCGGGCGGAAGGCCAGTTTTTGTTTGCCGGGGCATTTCCCAACACGCCGCGTTCCGAACCGCTCCCCAAGGAATTATTCCAGCGCCTCGCCCAGAAAAATCTCTTGTTTTATCACTGGGAAATCACCGCCGAACGCCTGCCGGAAGCGCTTAACCTTAGCCAACTGGCGCTGTTGCTGACCAAACATCGTCAATTGGGTTCGAAATCGGCGGCGCTGAACTGGATCATGCGCGTCGCGCCAAGGTTGGGCAATACCGTCACCGAAATCACCCAGACCGGGCCGGCGGAACTGACTTTCTCACGGGCGGCGCCCGGCGGTTTGACGGCGGTGGAATTTCTGGTGCTGGGCAACTGGCTTTCGGCCCCCAATTTCCCCCAATGTGATTTGCGACTGCCGGAACGCCCCAAATTGTCGCACCGAGCCAAACCCGCGTCTCCGGCGATGCCGGCGCCCGCGCCCGCAAAATAATTATCATGCTCAAACTCGGCGTAAACATTGACCATGTGGCCACGCTGCGCGAGGCGCGTTATTGCGGTTGGACCCATGGCGAGCCTGATCCGGTCCTGGCGGCGCAGGTGTGCGAGGCGGCCGGCGCGCATGGGATAACCGCGCATTTGCGGGAGGACCGGCGGCATGTTCAAGACCGCGATGTGCGCCGGTTGCGGGACGTGCTGAAAACCCGGTTGAACCTCGAAATGGCCAATGTTGCGGAAATCGTAGAAATCGCCTTAAAAATCCACCCGGACATTGTTTGCATCGTGCCGGAGCGCCGGATGGAGATAACCACGGAAGGCGGTTTGGACGTTGTTGCCGGGGAAAAATCCATTGCCGAAACGTGTCAGCGCATGAAGGACGCTGGCATTGAAGTCAGCTTGTTCATCTCGCCTGACGAGGCGCAGGTAGAAGCCAGCGCCCGCGCCGGCAGTCAGTTTATTGAATTGCATACCGGAACGTATGCCGAGCATTTTCATGACGAACCCCGGCGGGTGCTCGAATTGCAGCGCCTGATCGCCAGCGCCCGGCTGGCACACGATTTGGGTTTAAAGGTGAATGCCGGCCACGGTTTGAACTGCCTCAACTTGACCCCGCTGTTTCATGTGCCTCACCTGGTCGAATTGAACATTGGCCACAGCCTCATCAGCCGGGCGGTTTTTGCGGGCATGGAAAGCGCCGTCAAAGAAATGCTGGGCTTGATGCAAGGCTACTGCGGTTGATGTCCGCCGCCCGCTCGGTCAAAGCGCAGCACGTTGATGACGCGATGATCCGAATTCCAAAGATCTTCCAGGAACCCATCGATGTGCGGGCTGGCCACCCGCACGACACACACCGGAATGCCCTGTTGCACCGATGAAATCAGGCTCAACACGCGCAAATGCCTCTGACGCGCCGTCCGGCTGATAAACCCGAAGACGTCTTCTCCATTGGACGCGTCAAACGTGATCCGCGCGCTGTTTTCGGGCGCGTCAAAGAAGCTCACGAAGGCCCGGAAAATGTCCGACTCGGTGATGATGCCGATCAGATGGTGATCATGCAAAACCGGCAGGGAACCAATTTTCTTTTCATCCATCAAACGGGCCGCCTCTTCAATCGGCGTTTCCGGCGTGGTGGTCACCGGTTGATGCGTCATGATCTGGGCGGCGGTGACCGGCAAACTGCCAATGTCCGGCGCGGTGACGGCAAACGGATTTACGTCCGGGGGAAAAGCGTGCAGGATATCTTTGGCGGAAATGATGCCGAGCAGATGGCTGCTGGGCGCCGGATGATCCACCACCAGCAATCGCCGAATGCGCCGTTGCGCCATCAAGGCCGCCGCCGCCACAATGGGGGTGTCCGGGCTGATGGTCACCAGCTCGCGCGTCATCCACAGGCTGACAATCATGTTTGGTTTCCGTTGAATTGAGGGCGCCGCCGCTAGGCCGCCTTTGGCTCGCGCAGTTCTTCGTGAACTTTGATCACCGCTTTGAGCAGCGCCTCCCAGTCCGCTTCGTTGGTTTCCCAGCCGGCGCTCAGGCGCACCGCGCGATGGGCCTGCGCGGATTTGTAGCCCATCGCGGCCAGCACATGGCTCGGTTCTTCCTTGCCCACTGTGCAGGCGGAACCGGTGCTCACGGCAAACCCGGCCTGGTCGAGGCGGATGACCCATTGCGACTTGCGGTCGCCCTCGGGCATCAGGGCCGAAACGGTGTTCCACAAGCGCGGCTGGTTGTGGCCGAGAATTGTCGCGCCGGGCAGGGCGCGGAGAAATTGCGCCTCAAAATTGTCGCGCCAGACTTTGCGCAGCAAATGCTGGCTTTGTGAAATTTGCTTTTCGCGCGCGTCCAGCGCCGCCAGCATCGCCGCAATGATCGCGGTATTTTCCGTTCCCGCCCGCCGTCCGCCTTCCTGTTTGCCGCCAAGCAGCAGCGGCGTGATGAGAGAGCGGTGCGGGATCTTCAAAAAACCCACGCCACGCGGCCCGCCGAATTTGTGCGCCGCCCCGGTCACGTAATCGCAGTCGCCCAGGCTTTTGCACGGCAGCTTGCCGATGAACTGCACGGCATCGGTGAAAAACGGCACTTCGTAGGCCTGGCACATGGCCTGAATTTCCTGCCAGGGCTGGATGATGCCGGTCTCGTTGTTGGCGGCCATCACGGCGACCAAGCCGGGTTGTTCATCCGCCAGTTCCGCCGTGAGCCAGTCCATGTCTATCACGCCGTCGTGCGTGACGGGAATGGTTTTCACGCGTTTGCCAAAATAATGCCTGGATGAATCGTCCACACACGGATGTTCGATGGCGGAGACAAACACTTTTTTTGCCGGGTCGAGTTTCTTCGCAAAATGGTGCATCACCATGTTGTTGGCCTCGGTCGCGCCACTCGTCCATACGATGTCCTGCGGATGGCAGCCAAGATACGCGGCGAGTTTTTCGCGCGACTCGGCCAGCACGATGGCGGCTTTGGAGCCGAACTGGTGCAGGGACGACGGGTTGCCGCCGAGTTTCTCGGTGACGTGCAACCACGCTTCGCGCGCTTCCCGCATCACGGGAGCCGTGGCGTTATAATCGAAGTAGGTCATCGGTTTGACAGGATACTTTTGGCCGCAGCGCTGGCGAGTTTTTTGTGTGCGCTGGAAAACGCGACGGAATCAAATTCATGCGGTTCGAGCCATCTGGGCGAAAGCCGGGTTCCACAAGTCAGAATTTTTAACGGGCTTGAAGGGGATCTTGTCTTGGTGAGCCGCACCAGGAACGCCTCCAAGGTGACGCGATAGCGCGTGATGGAATGTTTTACGGTCGCCAGGGGTTGAATAACCTCCGGCTTCGCGCTGAAAAGCGTTTTGAAGGCAGCTTGGGTATCCGACTTTCCGCCGGTCACTTCGAGGTTTGGAAATTCCCAAAGGTGAGCGTTCACCACGCCGGAAGGCCTTTGTTGAATCAGGAATTTCCCATTCCATTCGAGGGCGAACGCGACGAAGCGCCGCGTCGTTGCCACCTCGCGTTTGCCGAGGTTTGGCAGTTCGGCCACGCGGTTTTCTTTGAACGCCACGCATAGTTGGTTCGCCGGACAAATCCGGCACTGCGCATTGCGCGGCGCGCAAATCAGTGCGCCCAGTTCCATCAAAGATTGATTGAGAAAGGAACAGGAATTATCCCGACGCGAAGCCGCAAAGGTGCGAACCGGGGAATTATTTGCTTGGCGCCTTTGCGTCTTTGCGTGAGCCACCAGTTCCTCCGCAATTTTCCAGAGCTTCGCGTTCGCATTCTTCGCTTTCGGATTTTCAGCCAGACCAAACAGGCGGGTCACCACGCGGATCACGTTGCCATCCAGAATGGGCATGGGTTGATTGAAGGCAATGCTGCATATTGCGCCGGCGGTGTAGCGTCCGATCCCCGGAAGCGCCAGAACGGCATCGAAATGCTGCGGGAATTTGCCGCCATGCTTTTCCAGCACAACCTGCGCCGCCTTTTGCAAATTGCGGACGCGGGTGTAATAGCCAAGGCCTTCCCATAGCTTGTGCAACTGGTCTGAACTGGCGTTCGCCGCCGCCGCGATGGTTGGCAATTCGCGCATCCATCGATCCCAATAGGGAATGACGGTTTTCACCTGCGTCTGTTGCAACATGATTTCGCTCACCCAAATGGCGTAAGGATCATGCGTGCGCCGCCAGGGCAGATCGCGCGCATTGGCGGCGAACCAGTCCAGTAATGCGGTGACAATTTGTTCTGTCTTTGCCTTCAATTCCACAATTCTGAAGCGCGGGTTTGTCGCGGTCAATGCGGTCGTGTGATTAAAAATTTTTGCGAGCCGACGTTGTTGCTTTATTAAGCCTTCATCGACGGGTAGCCTTTGTGCATGAAGCAATCTGTTCCCCCCGCATGTCATTGCTGTCTGATCCGGTCGTTTGCGCTGAAGGCGTTTGTCCGGATTGGCCTTCCCGTGCTGCTGTTCATTGCCGGATTGGTTCCTTTTTCGGCTTGGGCGTCGTCCACGATTTTCGGCGGCGGCCCGTTTTACACCGGCGGTTACACGGTGATGAACACGCTGCGGGCTTCGGGCTACACCACCGTGATGCTCTGGACCATTCATGTGGACGCATCGACCGGCAACCTGATCTACAATGATCAACTGGTGGTGGCCAACGGCGCTTATGTGGGCACTCCAGCCTGGACGAATCAATTGAAGACATTGAAAGTGGCGCCCACCTCGGTCAACCGCATCGAGTGGTCGGTGGCTTCCGCGCCAAGCGGCGGGAATGATTTTCAAAACATTCAAACCCTGATGAACACCTACGGCACGAACACCGGCAGCATTCTGTATCGGAATTTTCTGGCCCTGAAAAACGCCACGGGCGCGGATGCCATTGACTATGATGATGAAGCCCTTTACGACGTGGCCACGGCGGTGAAGTTCGGCCAGATGTTATCCTCCCTCGGATACAAAGTGACGCTGTGCCCCTACACCAATCCCAGTTTTTGGCAAAGCACCTACAGCCAGCTTGGCACCGGCATTGTGGACCGGGTTTATCTGCAATGTTACGACGGTGGCGCGGGCAATGATCCGGCCACATGGAATAATTATTTTCCCGGCACCAAGGTGATTCCGGGCATGTGGTGTTTGCATAATGGCTGTTCCCAGGGCAGTTCGGCTACCGATGTCCAGGCGCAAATGACGGCGTGGCGCAGTTCGGCGAATATTCCCGGCGGCTTCATGTGGTTGTATGACGATATGCTTTCGTGTTCCGTGGGCGGCACGCCGGCGGATTATGCAGCCGCCATCAACAAATCTGTTGATCCATTGATGGTAACACCCCCGGCCGGGTTTTCGGGTATCGCCGCGTATCGGACAAAAGTTTTCCCGGCCAGCACGCCCTTGGTGTTGTCCAATTCGGGATCGACCAGCCTGGATTGGAGCCTGAACAACACCTCAAGCTGGCTGACGGTTTCCAGCACGTCGGGAACACTTGGCGGAGGAGCATCTGCAACTGTGACAGCCAGTTTGGTGGCGTTCGTGGCCACGAATTTGCCGGTGGGCACCTACACCGCCAACTTGGTGTTCACCAATAAATCCACCGGCATCATCGTTGCGCGGGCTTTCTCGCTGAACACCGCCGTCGCCAACTGGCCGGTGGCACTGACGGGCTTTAATGCCGCCATTTTGGCCGGCAACACCGCCATCGCTGGCACGTCAACCGCCACCGGATTTGACGTCCCTAACAATTACTGCTTTTACCAAACCGGCTTGAGCGGCGGCACTCGCGGGCTTCCTTTGGATGGAGTCTTTTCCAGCCTGCTGGACAGCAGCACGGCTTTTCAACTCGGGTCGTTCGGCGCAACCGATGCCTTAATGCTGGGGACGCCGTATGCCACCAGTGGCACGCTGACGCTGGCGACGCCGGCGGCCTACAATTCGCTGGCGATCCTGGCCACTTCGGCCAATGGCGGCGGGCAGGGGACCTGTGTTTTAAATTTCACCGATGGCAGTCACAGTCCGGCGTTCGCCTATAACGCACAGGACTGGTTTTACGTGGTGACAAACGTCGCGTTGCAAGGTTTCGGACGCCTCAAATTGGGCGCCAGCCTGAGCATTGAAGACAATGGCAGCAGTAATCCCAATCTCTATCAGACCACGCTCAATCTGTCGGGATTGGGTTTAACCAAGCCGATCAGTTCCATCACCTTTACCAAGCCGGGCGGCACCGGCAGCACGCAAACCACGGCGATCCTGGCATTGAGCGGTTTGCCGGCCAGCGTGCCGGTTGCTACGCCGACCGGGTTGGTGGCTTTGCCCGGCACCAACGGCACCGTTCAGTTGACGTGGCTGCCATCAGCCGGCGCCACGAACTACAACATCAAACGCTCCCTGGCGAGTGATGGCAATTATGAATTGGCCGGACGCACCAGCGGAACGGTTTTCTCCGTGACTGGTTTGGCCAATGGCACGACCTCTTATTTTGCGGTCAGCGCGCAGGGTTCTGGCAATGAAACCAGTAACAGTGTTCCCGTGAGCGCCACGCCCGGATCGTATTTCGCCTGGACCATGCAGCCGCAGCCGCTGGCTTATTGGCCCTTGAATGAAACCAACGGCACGGTGGCTTACGATGCGGTGCAGGGCAGCAACGGCGTTTATGGTGGCGGCTTTGTCCTGCTGCCCGGCGGC
The DNA here is from genome assembly GCA_021813325.1 of bacterium. Classification (GTDB taxonomy): domain Bacteria; phylum Verrucomicrobiota; class Verrucomicrobiia; order Limisphaerales; family UBA11358; genus UBA11358. Next base: position 41,636 of record JAKALA010000019.1, read on the forward strand.
GTATCCGGTGCGGGTTTTCCGAGTCCGCACCGGGTTGTTTATTACAATGGCAGCACGGCTTATACGCAAATTCCGCGGTTGATCGGCGATGGCGATTTCACCATCGTTTTTTGGATGCGAACCACGGCCACCGGCGGCACTGCGAACTGGTATAATGGCGCCGGCCTGGTGGACGGTGAAGTCAGCGGCACCACCGGCGACTTTGGGGTGGCCTTGGTCGGAAATAAAATTGGGTTCGGAATTGGCAATCCTGATACCACGTTGACTTCCACCGCCACTGTCAATAACGGGGTGTGGCATCAAGTCGCCGTCAGCCGAAACATGAGCAGCGGGCAAATGACCATCTGCATCGATGGAAAATATGATGCCGGCATGGTCGGGCCGACGGGCGTGCGGACGAATCCACCCAGTCTGCGACTTGGAAGCCTGCAAACAGCAAACAACTTCTTCAATGGCTATTTATCCGACGTGGCCATGTATGGACAGGTGTTGGGCACCAACCAGATCGCCACGCTTTACAGCGCGGCCACCGGCTTGTTTTATGCCGTGGCGTTAACCAATCAATGGACTGGAAGCAGTCTGAGGTTGACCTGGCCCGGCAATGGAAAACTTTTGGAGGCAACTAATCTATCGGGTCCATGGACGACGAATGCCACGCCATCGCCAGTGACGATCACGCCTGATCAACCGCAAAAATTTTACCGGATTCAAACGCAATAAACCTGACATCTCCGGTTCAAGCTGAAATGCTTTTGGCGACTTGAATGAAACCGCTCACCTCGCACACGTGCAAACTGACTGATGACCAGGCAACGGCGCTTCAGAGGGCGCTGGTGGCGCGCAGTTGGAAAACGCGCACGGTGCCGTATGCGCGTTTTGCTTTTGAGGCAGACAAGTGCAATGTGGTTTTTTACGAGAGCGGCAAGCTGGTGGTTCAAGGCAAAGGCGCGTCGGAATTCATCGAATTCGTTCTGGAGCCGGAAGTTCTCAAGCAGGCCAAATTGGGCTACGAAACGGTGCTGAATCCGGATTTGTTGCTGCCACGTTTCGGGGTGGACGAAAGTGGCAAGGGCGATTTTTTTGGTCCGCTGTGCGTGGCGGGCGTCTATGTGAATGCAGCCGTCATAAACGCCTGGAAGGATCAGGGTATTCGCGATTCCAAAAATATTTCCAGCGACAAGAAAATTCATGAACTGGCCGAAGTCATTCGCAAGACGCCCGGCTGCGTGGTGGACACGGTGATGATCGGCAATGAAGCCTACAACCGGCTTTATGAAAAAATGAAAAGTGTGAACGCGATGCTCGCTTGGGGGCACGCCCGGGTCATTGAAAATCTGATGGGCAAACGGTATCAGATGGATCCCGCTCCCGTGCGCGCGATCAGCGATCAGTTTGCCGCCAGCAAAAATGTGATCGAAAAGGCGCTCATGAGTGCGGGGCGGGGGATTGAACTGGTGCAACGGCACAAGGCTGAAGAGGACATCGCCGTGGCCGCCGCTTCCATCGTGGCGCGCGATGAGTTTGTGAAAGGTCTGGCCAAGTTGGAACATCAATTTTCTAGTAAATTTCCGAAAGGCGCCGGGGCCAATGTGGACACGATGGCCAAACAATTTGTGGCTGAACGTGGCGCGGGCGAATTGCAGAAAGTGTCCAAGCTTCATTTCCGAACGGCGTTGCGGGCTCAAGGACTCCCGGAACCGCCCAAGGTGGAATGGCGGCGCAAAAGTTAAGGGGGCAACCTGCCCGCTTTTCGCTTGTTTTGGTTGGGGGATTTGTTTCAGTAATCAACCATGAAATCTCCTTCAGGCTTCAGGGTTTGGGCTTATACCAACATTGTTGTCGTGATGTTTTTGCTCGCTGGCGCATCCCCGCGGGTATTGTTGGCAGAAACTGCCAGCGGCAAATCGGCGGAAATTGCCACCAACGAAGATTTCAGTGCGGTGGGGAACACGGTGGTCAAGTTGCTCAAAACCAAAGATGCCAGCGGGTTCGCCAGCAATTTGGCGGCCTCGGCGGAAGATTGGGACGCTCTCATCCATACAAATTCTTCCATTGAAACGGTGGAAAATCTGAAGCGCTTTTCCGGCACGGCAAGTTTTGGAATCAAGCGCTTGGAGAATTCTGCCAAAGTTCTTTTGGACAAGGCAGACGCGCTGCATATTGACTTTTCCACGAACGAATGGCGGTGCGAGGCGGTTCGGCCGCTTTACTCGGGCAAGGTCACCTTGTCGGGTTCTGGCGACAATGCGGTGACGTTGCCTTATGAACAGGAATTGCAACTGGTGCTGAAACTGGCTGACGACGGCACCTCGGAAACTCACAATGATTTCAAATTATCTGCCCGCGGCTTGATGAAGTTTCCCAGCGGCTGGAAGTTGGAGGGCATTCAATGGTCAGCTTTTCCAACCAACTTGGTGGATGCCAGGACGCAGCAGGAGTTGGTGATTTTGCAGAAATTGTCCAATTACAAAGGTTTTTCAGGTGAAGATGACCCGGCGTTGTTGCGAGTCGGCGATATACTGGTTCAATTTCTAAAACATCACGACTTGAGCATCTTTCAGACGAATCTACTGATCACCAGCGATCAAGTTTGGGCCATGTTCCAAAAGTCTGGGCAGGCCGGCCCCACCCGCCAACAGGTTGATGATGAGATTTCCGCGCGAAACAAGGAACAGTTGGTTTTTGCCCAGTCGGTTTTGCAGGTTCTGGCCACCGCTGGAATTGATCTGACCAAAGCGGACATCAAAATTCAGGATGCCAGTGTGGAGCGCGGCCAGGTTTCCAGCGATGGCGGCTCTTTGGATGGCGCGCGTGCGTATCAATTTGTTTTGAAATTATCCATCAAATCCGATGACAAAACCAAAACGGGTGTGCCGGTGTCCGGTGAATATGAACTTGGTATCAAACGACTGCTGCGACAGGAAGACCGATGGCTGGTTGAAGACGAAGTGCTGTGGAAAAAACTGCCGGCGGGTGTCCTGGATGAAAAGACCGCTGCGAACCTGAAATTTGAAAATTACGTCGCCGAACACGGAACCCTGCCGCTTGATTCCGTTGCGCCGGACATCGAATTCGTAACGTTGGATGGAGAGAAAAAGATGAAACTGTCCGATTTGCGCGGCAAAGTGGTGATTTTGGATTTCTGGGCGACCTGGTGTGGGCCGTGCCAGCAACCCATGGCCGAGCTTCAAAAGCTTCGGGAAGGGCATGCTGATTGGAAGGACCGGGTGGCCATTGTTCCGTTGAGTATCGACGACACAATTGAAACGGTCCGGCAGCACGTCAATAAACGTGGCTGGACCAATACCTTCAACGCTTGGGCTGGTGACGGCGGCTGGCATTCAAAACCGGCCACGACTTTTCGTGTCACCGGTGTGCCGACTTCTTATCTGCTCGATAAAAACGGAAAAATTATCTGGGCCGGACATCCTGCCGGCGCCCAGTTTGCAACCATGATCGACTTTCAGCTAAAAGGTGAGTGACTTCCTTTGAGGTTGGCGTGAGGAGCACGCGTCTCGGGTGAAAACCACGCAAGCGATTATGTGTTGCGTCGAAATATCCTGCAAATTTCGTTGTATTTACTTTGGCATAAGGCATGCAATCAAGCGCCGCGAACCTCTTGATTGTTATGATGCCCATGAAGATTCAATGTGGTTGCGGTCAACGCTATGCGGTCGAAATCGAGCCGGTTTGCGGTCGAATGCCGGCTTCAGTCATCTGTCCCATCTGCGGTGCGGATGGCACGGTTACGGCGAATGAAATCATCGCCTTTCGCCGGGCATCTGAATTAATTGGGAAAAAAGACGGTCCCGACAAAGTCATGGCTTTGGTGGTCGTCGGTTGTTTGTTGGCGGGTATTGCGGGTGTCATTAAAGCTCTTAGCATGACGGGTGGAGTGGACGTCTTGCTCTGTCTGCTGGGAGCGACATTTGTGTTTGGCACGGCTCTGGCGGTCTATTTTTGGAAGCGCGAATGACCTGAGAAGTCGCGTCGGGATTTAATTGTCCGACGGACGATAATATTCCACAGTTGGGGATATGAATGAATCGGTCCAGTGGCCGGATGGAGAATTTACCATCCGGGAAGCGATTGCGCGCAACTCAAATTTACCTGAAAAGTCCGTGCGAGAGAGTTTGTCCGCCGCCATTTCCGCCAAGAAAATTGCGCAAGTTCGCAAGGGTAACCATAAAATCCAAGGCAAGTTTCAGGTGGTGAAATCGCAAGCTTAGTGGATCGGCACTCCCAATTTATTTTTTGAGCCAATGGCCAAACCCAATTTCATCGAGCTGCCCGGATGCGATCCCATTCCAATTCTGTATGAAGGTCGCTCGGTGCTGGCCATCGATAAACCGCGCGGCTGGATGCTGGTGCCGCATTCGTGGCGCAAGACGAACTGGAATTTACAGGCAGCCATTGATTCCTCGTTGCGCGCGGGAGATTTTTGGGCCTATTCGCGAAATTTAAAATACTTGCGCCACGTTCACCGGCTGGACGCGGACACCAGCGGCGTCATGTTGTTCGCCAAAAGTGAAGGCGCCTTGCACGCCATCAGTGACATGTTTGAATCGCGGCGAATGGAAAAGACATATCTGGCCGTTGTCGAAGGCAAGCCGCGGCAAAAGGAATGGACTTGCGAATTACCCATCGGCCCGGATCCTACCAGGTTTGGCCGGATGCGCGTGGATCAATCGCAAACCGGCAAGGATGCGGAAACAAACTTTCGCTTGTTATTCAGCAATCAACGGTTTTCGCTGATTGAGGCCAGCCCGCTGACCGGCCGGACCCATCAAATCCGTTTGCATCTCGCCGAATCGGGCGTGCCGATCATGTGCGATGAGCTTTACGGGCGCGTCGAGAAGGGCTACCGCCTGGGATTGCGAGCCGTCCGCCTGGCCTACAAAGACACGTTTACGCGCCGTCCGGTAAATATTATCGCGCCGACGGAATCGTTCTTAAAAGAATTTGGTTTTGCCATCACCCCGGAGTTGGCCATGGCAAATTGGATTCGCCGGCCGCGTGTGCCAAACGAGAAAGGGCAGGGTGGTCAACCACTTCCGCCCCGCGAAAAATCCGGCCCCAAGCGGCCTCAATAATGCACCGCGCAACCGTAGGGCTTGGTTTGCGCTATGGTCACGGGTTGGCCGGCGAGCAACTCATCCACGGCTGCTTTGACATAGTTTTTAGCCTTGCGCGGATCACCGAACGGGCGCGGACTGTCATCGATCGCTCCGTCGTAAACGAGATTTCCTTTTTGATCGATCACAAACATGTGCGGCGTGGTCTTCATGTCGTAGAGATGACCAATGACACCCGAGCTGTCGTCTATCCAGTCGGTGGCAGCCATCTTGAGTTCAGCCCATTCTTTCCGCGCCTGTTCCGGCGTGCGGTGGCTGTGATTTCTGGGGTTGATTGAGTCAACCAAAAGCCAGATAACGCCTTTGGCGGTGAATTCCTTTTGCAATTCCTGGGCCGCCCCGCTGTGGTAATGGTTGTGGCAAAACGGACAGTCGGAATTGTAGGATTCCAGCACCACAATCTTGCCTTTGTAATCCGACAGTTTGACGGTGTTGCCGTGAATGTCCGTGCCCGTGAAATTTGGAGCGGGCTGGTTGATTTCAACCGCCCACGCGGCGGTGCTCAACCAGGTGGCCGCAAATAGGGTTAAAGCTTTTTTCATGGGATGATTAAGTTTGATTGATTTAATCATTCAGACGCTCCAGCCCGGCAGGAAGTTCAAAGAAAAGTTAACGGGTGGCACGGTCCAGCGCTGCCAGGATGATGCGGCTGTAATAGGCGGGCAGGTGCAATGGCGACGGTTGCGGCAAAACCACCGCCGGTAAATCCGGATTTTTGGGATAGACCAAAACCAAGGGCACGCCGGCACTCTTATATTTGGAAAGCTCCTCGGTGATGTCCGGTGGTGTGCGCGTATAATCCGCCAGCAGCGGGACGGTGCCGGTTTCTTTGATTTTCTCGGCGACGGCACTGTTTTCCAGCGCTGGCTTTACGATGGCATTGCAGGTCACGCACCAACTGGCGGTGAAATCCACAAGCACGGCTTTGCCGTCGGCCCGGGCTTTGGCGATGGCTTCCGGAGACCAGCGTTGCCATTCAATACCGCCCGTGGAATCCGGCGGTGAACGGATCGCCTCGGTCACGGGAATGGCTTCGCGCCAGTTCAATTCATTCTCCAAGGCAAAATAGTAGCCACCCGCAAGCAAAAGCACAGCGAGGATTCCGGCCATGCTTCTGTGCTGGCGGCCGCGCTGGGAGAATTCTCCAAAAATCCAGGCAGCAAATGCGACAATGACCAGAAACACACCGAGCCACAAAACACGTTTTCCGTAACTGTCGGCGGCCACGTTGAACAGCCATACCACTGTGGCCAGCATGGGAAAACCCATGGCGATCTTGAATTTTTCCATCCAAGCCCCGGGTTTGGGCAGGAATTTTAGCAGCGCCGGGTTACAGCTCAGTAACACATAGGGCGTGGAAAGGCCGAGGCCGACAAACAAAAAAATGGAGATTATGGTCGGCGGCTTTTGTGCGAAGGCAAAACCGAGTGCCGGAGCCAGAAACGGCGCGGTGCAGGGCGTGGCCAGGACAGTTGCCAGCAGACCATTGAAAAATGCGCCGGGCGCACCATGCTTCGCCGCCAGTTCGCTGGCGGAGTTCATCGCGCGGCTGCCAAGCGTGACTTCAAAAACACCGAACAAATTAAGCGCGACGAGCGTGACGAGCGTGGTGAGGCAGACCAGAAAAATCGGGTTGCCGAATTGCATGCCCCAGCCGGCGTGATGTCCGGCCGCATTTACGCCAATGACGACGACTGCGAGGGCGAGAAATGAAACAAGCACGCCGAGGGCGTAGATCAACCCAAGGTTGCGGACGCGGCGCGGTTCGCTGCTCGCCTCACGAACGAAGCCGAGGATTTTCAGGGCAATCACCGGCAAGACGCAGGGCATGATGTTCAGGATCAAGCCGCCGATGAAGGCGTAGATCAGCATCAGCCAAAGCGGTTGGGAGTTGGCTGCCGGACTCGTCGGCATTTCAGTGGCCCCGACAGGGGTTGGCGGTGTGGATGCCACGGGAATGGTGGTTTCGATGGCATTCCCCGCATTGGCAAAAACGCCGGAGATTTGCCGGGGCCAGTCGCCGGAATATTTTTTCACCTGCTTGCGCAGATGAATTACGCCGGCGTCGTCCGGAATGATTTCGGTTGGTCCTTGGATTTCAAAGTCATCGCTTGCAGCGGGGAAATACTCGGGGCCTTCAGCTTTGCCGGGCCATTGAAGATTCAAGGTGCGAGTGTCGTTGGTAGTGGTTGTTTCCCACCATGCCTGGATCCCGGAATTTTCGACGATCTTTGGCACTTTGTCATGCCAGGCGGCGAGCACGGGCGCTTTGGCGGTGGGCTGGGATTCGTTGGCAACCTGCAAAACGCCCGAGATCTGCGTGCTGGAAGGAATGCAGGACTCTTTGCATTCCAGCCAGGAAACCTTGGCGGATAGGGACAGATCTCCGGGAGCCACGGTGGCGGCAATCGTCAACGGGACGAGCAGCATCACCTCGTTTTCGTAACCGTAGGTGGTGACTTCCGCCGGGGGCAGTTTTGCCGGGAGCGGCCACTGGATTTTGCCGGCGGTAATTCCGGCGGGCAGTTGCCATTTGATCTCCGTGGCCTCACCGGCGGCGCCGGGATTTTTCCAGTAAGTGTGCCAGCCTGGTTCCATCCGCAGACGCACTCCAGCCAGAATCGTGGTGCCGGGAGCCGCAGGGTTGGAGAACAATATCAATTGAACTTCAGTGTGCGCTGCGCGGGCGGCGCCACCGCTCAAGATGAACAACAAAACCAGGATGCTTAAAAAGCGGTGCATTAAGAATTATTCCTTGGATTATCTTAGCACGAGTGCAAGCGGGTCGATGAAAAAATTTATCCGCGTTTCCGCCAAAGTCGTTGGCGGTGGATCGTCATCGTCAGGCCAAAAATCATGAGACAGCCCCAGCCAAACCAGTCGCCATGCCGCTGGTAAAATGTTTCTGGATTTTTGTCGCTGGCAGTTCGCACCGGTATTTCCATGAGCAGGGAGCCGGCACCGTATTCGCTGCCGTGGGCGTTTTGAAAAAACTGGCGCACGCGTCCGCATTCATCAATCCAGCCGGTGATGCCGTTATTGGCGCTGCGCACGAGGGGAATGCCGTTTTCCACGGCGCGAAACACGGCATTGGCGAGATGCTGCCATTGCTCGGCACTGTTCCCAAACCAACCGTCATTGGTGAGATTAACCATGAGATCGGGGGAATCTGTGGCGGCCACTTTGCGAGCCACGGCGGGAAAAACATCTTCAAAGCAGATTAATGGAGCCAGCTTTACCGGTTGCGCTCTTTCGGACGAGCTGAAGTTATCTCCAATGCGAATGACATTTTCGTGGGACGATTTGGTTTTGTTCCAGTCCGATAGTTGAAAAACAACCGGCCGGTCCCCCGGAGTCCAGCCGCCCTCGATGGGCGTGAGCCATTTCAGAAAGGGCAGCCAGTTTGCCAGTGGAACGTATTCGCCAAAGATGACGAGCTTCTGCTTGTGATAAATCCCGTTGCAGACGCCGTTGGTCTGGATGATGAAGGCGGAGTTGTAGAAGTTGGTGGCCGTCGCCGAAAAATCCACGTCGTCGCCGTTGAAGATGATGGCTACATGATTGGATTCAGCGAAATGGCTGATGAGGCTGTAAACGCCGTCAAAAGTTGGGACGGCCGATTCCGGCCAAAGCAGCAAATCCGGCCGGTTGGTCATGGCCTGCTGGGACGCTGCGAGCAGCGCGCCAAAACGTTTTTCGTCATCATCCTCCGACCAAATCAGCGTTTGCGGAACGCTCGGTTGAATGCTGACGACCCGGAGTCTTTCGTCCGGGTTCCGCGCCCTGGCGGTTCGGAAGTTATGATTGATCCAAAACATGCCGCCAACAAACAACAGCACAATGCCGAAAATGGGCACGGCAATTTCCGCCTGCCACGCGTGACGTCTGGCGGGATGGCGATAAATCATTTCCGCCGCGGCATACAGCGCGAGGGAAAACCAGGCCACCACGAAGGAAACGCCATAGACGCCCGTGATGGACGCGATTTGAATGAGTGGAACCAGCTTGTATTGCGACACGCCCAGAAAGCTCCAAGGAAAGCCGGTGAACAGCCAGCCTCGCAACATTTCCAATCCCACCCACGCCGCCGCCCCGGTAAACATCCAAATCACACGTCCGCTCCAACTGGAACCCGGAAATTCGGCGCTGGCCACAAACCAGACCCAGATTCCGAAATACACGGCAAGATACGCGCCGAGCGCCATCCAGCCTAAAATTGGAAAACCAGTCACCGGCATGAACAACAGCCAGTAAAGCGAAGTCAGCCAAAAGGCCAGGCCGCCAATGTATCCCACGCGAAATGCATCCGCGCCGCGTTTGCCCCTGGCGGCCAACAGGAGCAATGCGGGAGCAATCCAGGCGAAGCCGGCCAGGCTGGTTTTGGGAAAGGCGCCCGCCAGCAGCATGCCCGCCAAGACAGCCAGCAAATAGCCGCTGCGCCAGAAGAGTTCCCGGCTCACGCTTCTGGCAATTTCCAGCGAAGAATAATGATCGCAAAACGCTGGCCCAAGCCGGGTGCAGTGGGCGGCCTGGGCCAGGACGGCGGGACTGGCATTGACCACAACCGCCTGACGCGAGCCGCGCCAGACGGCGTAATCCGCGGTGGAATTTCCCGCGTAATCAAAGCCGCGTTCGCCAAATTTTTCCGTGAGCGCGCGGAGTTTGTTTTCGCTGCGCAAATTGGTCCGGCCATCGCTGGCAAGCACTTCATCGAACAATCCGACGTGGTCCGCCACCGGCCTGGCCATTTTAACATCCGATGCCGTGGCCAGAATGAGTTTGCGCCCGGCGGCTTTTTCTTCGCGCAACCAGGCTAAAAACTTCTCGTGGTAGGGCAGGGTGGACGGATCAACCCGCACGCGGGCGGCAAGTTTTTGTTTGAGCAATGCGCGGCCGCGGGACCACCAAAAAAGAATTTGGAAAAGGGCCAGCGGATTTCTTCGAAGCAACCGGGAGAGGGATTCCCACATCAGGTCTGTGCGGATGAGCGTGCCATCCAGATCGACGACGAGTGGGATTTGGGAGGCGGGCGAATCCATGCTCAGACTTTCAATGCGCGGGCAATCAGGCTTCTTTCGTGTTCGCCAAATGGCAGTTTCAAAGCTTCGGTCCGGGCGGCCTCCGTCATCTTTTCCCAGGATTTGCGGAGCGCATTAATCATCTTTTCATCGTCGCTTTTGGCGGCGAGCGCGGCCAATTGAAATTCCAAGAACACCAAGCACAGAGCGTCTTCCAGCACGCGACTCTCGGCATCGTTTGGGGAATGCCTTTTCAAGTTCAATTCCTGCACGCGCTGGACGGTTTGATCGTCGTGGCCCAACTCGCGGAGGATGGCGCCGGATTTTTCCGCATGAAATTTTTTAAGGTCCGCCCGCCATTTGAGATAACCCGGACGCGTCATGGGATAACTTTCGCGGGGGATTTCCCAACGGCAAATATGCTGGCTGCGGGCGGCCAGTTGAAGGGGCGCGGAGGCGTCGGGCGCCAGTTTCAAAACCCAGTTGGTGAGGCGCTGGGCGTAGAGCAGTTCGCGCGGAAGGCCGTTTTCGCGATGCGGATCACGCGAGTTCTCCGCATCAAAGCGGGCCATGGCGGCGTTAAAAAGATCGTTCACAGGGCGATTTTTTCTGAAGCCCGGCAAATTGCAAGCCGCCGGAAAACAAAAAAGCGCCGCGACTTGACGTGCGGCGCGGGGAATTGAACGGTTCAGTGACCGTGGCAGCCGCAACCGCCATGACCGTCGCAGGAGCTGCCGTTGAGTTCATCGGCGGTCGGAATGCGGCCCAGTTCGATGGTTTTGCCGACTTGCCGGGAAACGTGGTGTTTCAGTTCGTGCATTTCTTCCTGGGCATCGAGGAAGGCGGACGCCACCGGGTTGTGCAGCAACGCGTCGCGCTCTTGTTCAAATTGGGAGATTTCCGCCGGTTCCAGCGTCTGGCCATTGTGCTGTTTTTCCTGCAGCGCCTGGCCTTTGTTCATGACGCTTTCATATTGGCCGCGCGCTCCGGCGTCAGCGAGGAAAGTATCAATGCGTTTCTTGATGCCATCCGTTTCGATCTTTTGAATGATGGCCTCACACAGTTCGCGCGTCTTAATTTCAACGTTAGTGGACATAAATTTTAAATTTGGCCGCGCAATTAATCATATTTTGCCGCTGAATGCAAACGCAATGGCGGGGATTTCTTTCTGCCCGAATCCTTAGCCGGAACGATTCAGATTAAAAAAGGGAGCGCCGTCTGGCGGGCTTTAGGTGATGAACCCCAAGCAAGTTACCGAGCCTCGACGAGAGGCGGACCAAACGGTGCGCCTGCCAATTGACACCAAAAATGCGCCGGCGTCCATTCGGATTTCCTTTACCGATCAGCGTTGGAGTGCCCACGGGGGTATGATTGTTTGGTCGCACTTTCTGCATCAGCCTAAACTCCGCGGTGGGGATAAATCGAGAACCACGCCAACCCCGCGAAAACCAAGGCCAAAGCGAGTCGGTGAGACCGCCAAACCCCTTCACCCACCCGGGGAAGGGGGGAATGGTTCCGAAATCCTGGCCGGTTCGTGTATTCCGCGTATTTCGTGGTTTCCATGGCGGCATCTAGGACCAGAAGCGATTTCGCCAGCAGTTGCGTCAAGTGTTGCCGCCCGCGCCGACAGTCCCAACGCTTACGATCTGACCGACGTGGCGCTGGCTTTACGCGTTATGGGTCCAGAAACACCACCACGATGACTGATCGCCCGCCGACACTTGCAGGTCCCAAGCCGGCCAAACGGGCGGCGCTCCGGTGCGGGGGCCAAGTTGCGCCCAGAAACTTCAATGCCAAAATAATGTGTCGGATTTCGGCGGCTAGTGGCGATATGCTTCTGGAAAATGTCACCGACCGATCTGGATTTGCTGCACCAATTTGCCCGCGAGCACGCGCAGGACGCCTTCACCGAACTGGTGCGGCGCCATGTGCGCCTGGTTTATTCCGCCGCGCTCCGGCAGGTGCGCGCGCCGCATCTGGCCGAGGAAATCGCCCAATCCGTCTTCATGGACCTTGCCCGTGTGGCGGCTTCACCCGCGTCGCCTTTGGCTGGTCGCGCCGCTGCCCCGCCGCAAACCAGCCTGACCCCCTGGCTGTTCACCGTGACGCGGCGGACGGCGGTGGATGCCATCCGCAAAGAGTCGCGCCGCCAGTTGCGCGAGCAAATCGCCGCTGAAATGAACGCCATGAACGCCAGTGGGACGGGTGGCTCGCCTGTCTGGTCTGAGATTGAACCGCTGCTCGACGAAGCCATGGCCGCGCTGAACGAAACCGACCGCGCCGCCGTGCTGCTCCGTTATTTCGAGAACAAACCCCTGCGCGACGTCGGCGCGCAGCTTGGTATGACCGCCGCACACTCGTGTTTGTCACCGCAACCATCATTGACCCAGCCGGCAATCGGGTGCATGAAGACGGAAGTTATACCAACATTCCGCCGCAACCCGTCACTCAGTGATGTTTGTTTTGCTGATAAAAACACCTTCGCCACGATGTCGCGACGGAAATGCGCGCCTTCGAATTGAATGCGCTCCACGGTGGTTTGCGCGGCGCAAATTCTTGCCGAGCGTGGTCAATTCATCCGTAGGAGACGGCGTGCGGAATCTCCGACTGAACAAAAACACAAGCTGTGCCGGTCAACGGCGGCGGCGAAGTGAGGTTGTCCGCAGATAGCGCGGATTTTTGCAGATAATTCTGAATTGGCGTAAATTCGCAAAATCTGCGGGAAACATAAGTTTTCACTGGCAAGGAGGTGGTTCGTAAGCCTCCCCCCTCCGGTTTGGAAAGCATGGCGGATGGCCAAAAGGCTCGACGCGGCCGGTATTAGGCGCGGCTCAACACCTTTTAACGCCAGATTTCTCGAAAAGAGCCGACGGCGGGCAGTCCAAAGCTTTTCACTCGCAGCCCGAGAAGCGGCCAAGTTTTGGAAAAAATTCCTCGCTGGCCGTGGCAACCTGCGGTCTGGCGGTTCAATTCGACGATGGGCTATTTCTTCGGCTCGTCCTTGCGCGGGAACAACGCTGCCGGTTCACCAATGGTATGGCCCGCTGCCAATCCGCCCCAGGCTGCATCGGCCAGTTTATCCGGAGCGCCGCTCAAACCGAGTTGGGTGTAGATCTTGGCCGTGGTGCCGGGCAGAAACGGATTCAACAACACCGCCAGCACGCGACAGGTTTCGACAAGGTTATAGAGCACTCCGTCAAGTCGCTGCGCTTGCGCCGGATCTTTGGCCAGCTTGAACGGCGCGGTTTCGTCCACATATTTGTTCGCGCGGTTCACCAAGCCCCAGATGCTTTGCAGCGCCGCCTGAAGCTGGCTTTGCTGGAGCAAAGCGCGGGTTTCATCAGCGGCTTTGGTGGCATCGGCGGCAAGTTCGGTTGATTTCACCGGCACCACGCCGTTGCGATAGCGCTTGAGCATGGAGAGCGAGCGGTTCACGAGATTGCCGAGACCGTTGGCAAGTTCGGCTTGATAGCGCGCCTTGAAACCGGCGTCGGTCCAATTGCCATCTGGACCAATGTCGAGTTCGCGCAGAACATAAAAGCGAAAAGCATCCAAGCCCCACTCATTGATGACGGCGATGGGGTCCACTACATTGCCGGTGCTTTTGCTGATGCGCGCGCCATCTTTTTGCCACCAGCCATGAACCAGAATCTGCTTCGGCAATGGCAGGTCCATGGCTTTGAGCATGATGGGCCAGTAAACGGCGTGAAATTTCACAATGTCCTTGCCGATGACGTGGATGTCTGCCGGCCATAACTCAAGTTCCTGATGCGCGAAAGCGGTGCTGGCGTAATTGACCAGCGCGTCGAACCAAACATAAGTTACGTAGGCTGGATCAAAGGGCAGGGGAATGCCCCAATTCAGCCGCGCCACCGGCCGGGAGATGCACAAATCTTCGAGCGTGTTGTTTTTCAGGAAGCCGAGCACTTCATTGCGGCGATAATCCGGCTGGATAAACGATGGATTTTGCTCGATGTATTCAATCAGCCACGCTTGTTGCTCGCCCAGTTTGAAGAAATAATTTTCCTCCTGCAATTCCGTCACCTCGCCCCATGACGGATCAAATGTGCCGTCGGGCCGGCGATCTTTCTCGGTGAGAAACGTTTCTTCGCGGGCGGAATAATAACCAGAATAGGTTTTTTTATAAACCTTGCCGGCGGCCATCACACGGCTCAAGCCGGCCTGGACAAATTCCTTGTGGCGTGGCTGGGTGGTGCGGACAAAATCGTCATTCGTCAGTTCCAGCTTTTTGGCGAACGCCTGCCAGTCCACCGCCAGTTCATCGCAGTAGGCCTGTGGACTTTTGCCTTGTGCGAGCGCGACCTGCTGAACCTTTTGCCCGTGCTCATCTAGGCCGGTCAAAAAGAATACTTCCTCACCCAAACTGCGGCGTGACCGCGCAATGACGTCGGCGATGATTTTTTCGTAGGCATGGCCGAGGTGCGGCTGGCCGTTGACGTAATCAATCGCCGTCGTGATGTAAAACCGTTTGTTCATTTGTTGAACGGGCATTTTGGCGGACTGTGCATGGGTTTGCAATAACGGGAATCGGCGCCCGCGGTAGTGGGCGCATCTCAATTTCTTGCAAGTGGGTATAGACTTGTTGCCTGACAACGACCTGTTTAGCCCCTCCGACTCCGGCCCGGACGTCTGAATCATCCGTGGAACCCCTGGCGGTGCTGGCCGCCCGGACGCCGCCGGGATGTCCGGTGTGCGGACATAAGTTGAGCCGGGTTTCTGGTGGCCATGCCCGCACTTTTCAGACGCGCTTTGGTGCCATCACGATCCAACGCACCCGCAGCTATTGCAAACGCTGTCGTAAATGGCGTGTGCCTGCGGATGCGCGTTTCTGCAATTCATTGAAAATCGCTTCCCGAATGGCCTGCGCATTGCGGCGCAATTGCGAATTCCAAAACCGCAGCGTCTTGACCCCTCTTGCTTTCAGAAACTGCTCCCGTTCGGCGTCATGCTTTTGCTGGTCTGGGAAGCCATGCTGTCCGCCGTCCAACTCGATGTTCAATTCCGCTTCCTCGCAGAAGAAATCCAGGTGGAAATCACCCAGCGGATGCTGACGACGGAATTTGTAGCCGGCAAAGCGACGACCGCGCAGCCAGCGCCACATAAATTTTTCGGCCCACGTTTCCTTTTGGCGAAGCTGCCGGGCGCGGGTGAAGTCGGCCATGACGCAAGCATAATCCGGGGCGTTGAAAAGGGAAGTTTGATTTGACGTCCGCCCTCACCTGTGTTCTCTCCCCCAGGAGAGGATGACGCTTTCACGGTTCCGGTTTTGCGAACGACCGTCAGGTCAATCCAGTCGCGGGTATTTCCAAAGACGCGGCGAACGTGAAAGCCCTCTCCTTGGGGAGAAGGTTTGGGTGAGGGAGGTTGAAAATCCATCTTGCCAGCCGTAGCGCCAAATAATCTTTTCATCCATCGCCGGGCAGATTTAAGATGCCTCGAATGGACGATAAGCCATGAGCACCGAAGCCAAATGTAATTGCCAGTTGTGCAACGGGCATATCGCATTCCCGGCGGAAATGGCCGGGCAAACGACTGCCTGCCCGCATTGCGGAATGGAAACAAAATTATTCATTCCAAATGTGGCGAAAGTTGCGTTAGACAAATCAACCCCTAATGTCAGTGTTGAAATCAGACGTGCCGCGAGTCCGCTAGGCATGGCCTCGCTGGTTTTGGGCATTATTGCCTGCATTTTCTGTTGGATTCCACTCTTTGGATTATTCGTGATTCCGATTGCTGTAATAGGCTTGGTGTTGGCGATTATCGGTTTCGTTATGGCAAGACAGAATAAAGAAACTGGCATCGCCATTCCAACCGGTGGAGTAACAGAGGGTGTTACGAAAGGTTTTGTAACCTGCTCTAAAGGCGGAAGAAGCGTTTAAAATTTTGGGGTGGGTCATTGTCGCTGACGAGTTAGATTTCAAGCGGTAG
>JAKALA010000020.1 GCA_021813325.1 bacterium
CACTGTTTTGACTTCACCCCCCGGAGAGGTCAGCTACAATAGGTTTGACGGAAGCGACTGATATGGTATGAATTGAACAGACTTTTCCGGGGGGTGAAGTCTTAACTGATTAAGCGGCGTTGAAACCACTGCCTGGCACGTTTCAACGCCGCTTGTTTATTCCCAAAAGTCCACCTGGTTGGGAATTTTTGGATCTTTTGACCGGTTATCGTCCTTGTAGTTTTCGCCAATCACGGTGTAAGCACGCTTCCACTGCTCATCCGTCAAAAACATCAGTCGCACGTTGCCAGCCGTGGGAATGATGGCCTTGATGCGGGCAATGTGCGTGTCCATCTGCTCGTAGCTCACACAGGGCCGGGCATAGACTGAAAACTGAATCATCAAATAGCCGTTATCCAGCAGATCATTGCGAAACTTGGTGGCCGCTTTGCGCTCCTTGTCTGTCATCACCGGCAGATCAAACATGGTGAGAATCCAGCCCATGCGGAACGAACTTTGCTTCTCGATTTTCATTGGTTGGAGACGAAGTGACGAGTCTCATAATTTCAAATTTTACATTTAAATTTTGTCCAGAGACTCCTCACGTCGTCTCCTACGATAATTGCGGCACCCAGAATAACTCGGATGATTTTTCCGCATAACTTCGCGCCAGCGAAGCGGCGGAAGCATCAATGGCGTCCATCAACTTCAGCGAGTAACGGTCATGCGTCACGCGCTGTTCCCGCAGTTCCGTGCCCACTTTTTTGCACCACGCTTTCATGCTGATGTCTTCCCCCACCATGAATTCTGCCATCATCAAATCCACCAACGGGCGATACGGCTCCATCATGTCATAAACCAGCGGATCGGAATGAAAACGGGGCACGTGTTTGATGCCCAGCAGCGGCGATAATCCATGAACGAGCAACCCGCGATGACACAGCGCCGCCAGCACGGCGTAGCCATAATTCAACATCTTGTTCGGGGCGTTATCCAGCTTGCGATCTCGCGATGACGACACCCAGCCAATCGAGGGAAAATACAACTGCCAATAGCGCCGGGCGCAATTGCCCTCGTCAAACGTGTCTTGCTTGATGGCCAGTTCCAAATGCGGCGATTTTAATTGGCGTTTCTTCAGCACCTTCAATTGATTCACCGTCTTGCCCCGGATCAGGTGCTGCCACAGTCGGTTATTCAATCGTGCCGGGCGCTCCGCCTGGTGCAAATACGCGCGCAGGTCCGTCACCCGAGGCAACGGCGCGGTAATGCCGCAAGGCTGATAACTCTCGTTGCAATGCAGAATGATGCCGTCCGAGTCCAAAATGGCAGAAATAAAATGGGACGTAAGCGTGACGCCCCGGGCCGCGATGATTACCGCCCGCACATCCTCATGTGGAATCCGGTTTTCCGTCTTGTCTTCCCCACGGCAAACCAAAAAACCGCGATCTTTGGAAAGCACACAACCATGCTTCAAAACATGGAGAAGATGATGGCTCATAACATTGGTTTAAGGTCATTTAAATTGCCCGGCGAAATCCGACTTTTACCAGATGCTCAAGATTCGTCGCCACCTTTGTGCCGTTTGGCAAACTCATTTCAACGTCGAGTGATTTTGTAATTATCGTGTTCAGAATAAACTTGCCCGGAGCCAAAGGTTTGTCTGAAGAAACGCGCCGTTTTTGCTTCGCTTCGTTTTTTACAACGAGCTTGTAACAAGCTAGAGGCAGTTCCTTCTCGGTAATAACGGTGCAATCAGATCGGAAAAATCCGTAAAATTTTGACTTTCTGCCGAGGCGTTCGATTGCAGCTCGTTCATTGTGAACCGACCCATGAGCATATACTGGTTTGACAGACAGATTTCCATCCTTATCCCAAAACACAATCTGTCCCTTGTGCGGTTCCCCACGACGATAGCCTTTGCCATCAGAGGACATCGGCAAGTATTCGTCTGGACTGCCGCGATCTAGCAGTAGTCGTTTTATTTGCGGACCGTTCGTTCCGTCCTTCCGCTTGATAAAAAAGCCTCCGTCGCACATTGCCTTCCACTGCTGTTCGTTGGGTTTATCGGCAAATATGTTCTGAAACATTTCACGAACCGTGACGTCGCGGATGTTTTCGATGCGCTTGTGGACGGTCTTGAAAGAGATGTCATAGACCTTCCTCATGTTCTCCATTTTATACGGAAGTTCCCTGACATCTTCCAAGCGTCTGACCATTTTTGACTTGCCACCAGCCTCATTCCTTATGCCGTAAATTTTTTCCTCCAGCGCGGGCTTTTTGAAGGCTATTGGCTCTGGAACTACATCTGCGATTTCACTTTCAAAAAACGCCTTTGCGTTTTTATGGATTGGGTCGGGAAAGCGGAAAAAATTTTCTTTCTTCTCATCGCGTAGCCAATGGGGCAAAAAGCTGATAACCATTGCATCCAACGCATGATGGCGGTTATCGCTACGATTCTTCTCAGCTTTTGATTCCCATTCAACGAGGTTGGTTGTTCCGGGCGGTGGAGGATTTAAAATGCTGTTGAGTCGATATTTTCGGCGCACACGGCCTGTGAGACCGCCAGAAATGACAACTACTCGTTTCACTGGAGCTTTCTCGGCGTAATCAATTCCATTCCGCCAGCCAAATTGAAGTGAAACGATTTTTTGAGCAAGCTTTGCAACCCATGCAGTTTCGGCTAGCGCTGTGTAGCGCCCCGCAAGTTCCGGCGCATCCTGCCGAGTTAGCAGTTGAACTTTCTTCTTTCCCAGTGTCGTTATCCGTTTTTCCACCCGTTCTACATATGCGGGCCAAAGCTCTGGCAAATCTTGATGAAACCACTCAAAAGGTGTGCGGCATTTTTTCATCTGCTCATTCACATGTCGAGTGGTCACCACTTTGTTTAGAAAAGAGTCTGGCCCATTGTAGCCACCTTGTCTTGGAACAATGTGATCAATCACAAGGTCATCAATGTTGGTTACTCCAATCTGTTGGTTTGTATAAGGGCATTCCGTGTCGGCGAGTTTGGAGCGTGTCGCCTTCGTATCCAATGAACCGTTTGGAAAGTAAATGCATTCAAATCCTTGTGCCTTTAGCAGTTGAAATTTAAGAATTGCGTCGCGCCCCGTTGCTCCGAGTTGACTCACCATTTCCCGCGACTCTTTTCGAGCTTTTTCGTTGTCGCGAACCCACTGGCCATAATCGCGTTGAGCAATCTGGCTTAAAAAGCTTTCAGGGAGATTGTCTCGAACAAATTCGATAACGACAGTGGCTGGTATTCCAAAAGCTTGGTTTGTTTTGCTGCCATTTTGAAGTTGCTTGAGGCGGTTAGCAAAAATGCCGAGTCGGTGGCGCACGATCGGGTCATTGATATTGCCAAGGAGTTCTCTGATGGCGGCATCTTTATTTACTTCGCCATTCTCGACCGCGTGTCGTGCTTCAAGGACATCAAGCCGCTGCTCCGGAATGTAAATCGCCTCCCAAGTGTTGTTTGTGCGGATAAGGTCTTCCAAGAATTTGAGATGCTTAACGAGAATCCACGGTCGCGGCTGTTTGATGAATTTTTTTGCGCCGTTGACTTGGCGGGTGGGTTCGTTATCGAGAACATCCATCCTAAGTTCGTCAAGCAATGCTTTGTCGCGAGCCATTAGGCGAGCATGAAATTCGCTCGGTTTTTGTCCTTCCAAAATAAGGGCGCGAATTAGCTTTAACGCTGGTCTGCTAAAGCGGCTTCTTCCCTCGAATTTTGGCGATTTGATAACTGCCTGTCCAGGCAGCGGGCGCAAACCAAGTTCTTTGATTCCCTTTTTGCTACCCCATGCTTTTTCAGTTAGTGCGAATCGTTCAACAAATTTTTTTGACCAATCCTTTACATCTGGCGGAATTGCCAAAGCTTCCTCCTTCACGAGATTAAAAATTTTCCGTATCTCGTCTGCACTAAGTTTTCGCTGTCCGTTTCCGTCTTCAACAAGCGTGTTCTTCAGCTTCATCAGAAACGTGACTTCAGATGGGAGAATGGAATCGGAAAAAGGCCGCTTGCTCTTTGCATCGTAACGAACGGTGACGTTGCATACTTGCAAACCATCCAACAGGGCGCAGTCATTGATTATGCGATTGTCAAAACGGGGAATCTTTTGCGCGGTAGCGCCCATCCAATCATCCACGCTACCCGAATGAATGTCGTGGTCTTTGCGAAAATCCAGATATTTGCCGAAATCTTCTTTCGCATCCTTCGGTGGTTCTCCCGCCGGGCCGTGAACGAGGAACTCCCCGAAATCTTTTGCGGCTACGAAAAAATGTTTCCCGCGTTTGGTCTTTTCATTCCACTGGGTCCACCCCTTTGCCTTGATGGTTTCAAATGCCGCTTTTATTTGTGGCATCTGTTCAGCGGCTTGGCGGGCGAGTGCGGCGATTTCCTTTTCCACGTCGTCACGTTCAAACCGCACGCGCCGGGTGCTCTGTGCCTGACAATCAATACGCTCTTGGATAACGTCGGGTTTCCACAAGCCCATTTTCATTGCATCGTAATAGCATGGAAAATGAAAGCGGTCGTCTTTGATTTCCCCTTTGAACTTCGGCCACGCTTCCACGGCAGCTTTGTAGGCTGGGTCTTTCTTTGCCAATTCCTTGTCCATTTCCTCGTCTGACTTGCCAGTGCGCTTTTGTTCGCGAGCCGCCCACGGGACTTTGCCATAACCCCGCTTCTGAATAGCCGAATGCAGTGCCTTGTAGATTTGCCAGGGTTCAGGCTTCTCGCCCCGCAGCAGTTTGATGCGCAGCAGACAGGACGTGTAGCAGGTGGGATCGCCCGGTTTGGCAAATTCGCGTTCCAGCAGTTCACGATTGCGCCGTTGGTCCTCGGTTTCCGGCGCGGGCTGCCATTTGCCCTTTTTGCTTTTCCATTCAGATTGCGGAATCTGGTTTCTCTTTTCGTCCACCTTCACGAGTCGCCGGCCCGGCAATGGTTCAATGCCGGCCTGTCGCATGACGTCGTCCAGCCATCGTTCACGGGCTTTGTGGGCTTCCCGGGTGCGAGCCATCAGGCGGCGACCGGCGGCGGTTTTGGTTTCCGCAAAATCTGCGGGGATGAGTAATGAGGCTTTGTGCAGGAATTGATTATTGAGCCGCACGGCTTCGCCAATGGAGCCTTTGCCCAAATCAAATGCCCAGATGGTCCCGGTTTTCATAATTTATTGGAACAGGGAGATTTAAAGTCCCGCGCATCATTTTTGCAAGCCGGTTTTATCGTCCGGCCTCGGCCTGCAAGCCGGCGCTCCGGGGCGGTAGTCCGCCGGATCGGCAAGGATTGATTAGTCCAGGTCAGCTCTGGTCAGCCGTTTTTGTCCGGTTTTTAAACGGTCGCGGGACAGGAAGTGTCCTGTCTTGGCGACGCGCCAGAGGGATTGAGGGTGAGCAAGAACATCACGCAGACAAATCCGGCTAAAGATTTTTCTGAAACGCTCTAGCGGGGTGGAAATAGGCCCGTTTCTGTTTTTTTACAAAATAACATGGTGATGCGCTGTAGAAAAGATGGCTGGCGAAGTGGCGGCGACGCCACCATTCCGACATGTTTTCCACAAAGCAACATGATGATCAAAACTCCTTTCGGCGCTGATGGAGTTTAATAAATGTTTAACCAACCTTGGTTGGCGTTCCATGGAAATGGGTTGGCGGCCAATCAAATTTTGTCCGGCTTGAACGGAGTCAATTCAACGGTCGATAAACCTTGGCCGGTCTTCGGCGGACATTGGTTGGCGGCCAATGAAATTCTGTCCGGCGGCAACGGGATTAAAGGCATCACCAGGCCATCTCCGACGAACGGCAATTGACCTCAATGGAGCGCCCATACGACTCCTTTGACCGCACCGTTGAAGTCGATTAATAAATCCAGGGTCCCGGCCCTGAAAAATATTTTGCCGTTCAGCCCGGCATTTCGCGCGCCGGGGGCATTTGAAACCGCGAATGACGCCAAACCCGCGAACGGGGATGGCAGGGAGGCGGGGCAAACAAAAGGAAACTTCCTATTTTCGCGGGGTTCGCGGGGCGTTCCAATGTGCGGAGTTTGGTGGGGTGGAAATAGGTTGCGGGACGGGCGGCACGCCTGTCCCGCAACGAAAACAGCCTTGGTTCCGATGGCGACGCGGTGTCGCGGCCACCCTTCAGGCCGGAGATTGTGCCGGGGCCAACGAAGCTTCGTTGGCGGGCGGGCGAACCGAATCGCCGCGCCGGAATTTAATCGGAAAACGCATTGGCATTAGCAATGCTAATTTAAGATCGCCACTGGGTTGGACGTCTGGCTGAGGCGGTCAGGCGGGTTGTATTGCTTCTAAAACAGGGCATTTAAATGGATAAACAAATCATGAACATTAACATCAGCAACTATCGGGTGAACCTTGGATTCGCGAGCTATTCGGATGCGGATCTGGGGGATTTCACGGACAATATCATCGCCGGGCTGACGGGAAACGCCAGTTTTCCCACGCCCACCGTGCCGCTGGCGGATCTGACCGCCCAACGCGCGGCCTTTGGCACGGCGGTGGTCAATGCCATGCAGGGCGGCAAGCAGTTGACCGCCGCGAAAAACGCGGCGCGCAAGACGCTGATCTCGACCTTGCGCAAGGAGGCGGCGTATGTGCAGAGTCTCGCCGGCGAGAATGTGGCCATGCTGCTCGCTTCCGGTTTCCAGGCCAACAGCACCAACCGCACCCGCGCGCCGCTGGCCATCCCGGCCATTTTGGCCATTCTGAACGAAATGACCACCACACTGACGGTGCGGCTACAGCCGGTGGATAATGCGCGGGCATATCAGGTGCGTTACAATGTGAACGGCGGACCGTGGTTGACAACGGTGGATTCCACCCAGACGCGCCGCATTGTTCTGGACAGCCTCACGCCGGGCGCCACTTACACGGTGCAATCGCGGGCGGTGGGCGGTTCCACCGGTTACAGCGACTGGAGCGACCCGGTCGCGCACATGGCCATGTAAAACCAGGAGCCAGCAGGTGGAAACAGCCGGAACGCGGCCCCGCGTTCCGGCTGTGTTTTGAAGCAAAAATCGCGGCATGATTTTTCACAAACACTTGCCGTCAATTGCCCGCTGACATAGCTTTCCGCCGTGAAAAAAGCCGGGCGCCCCATCATCCCGCGAAAGACCATTTACCGGCTTTCGATTTATTTGCGTTGCCTGGCGCGGCTGCGCGAAAACGCCATCAACACCGTGTCCAGCGAGGCATTGGCCCAGGCGGCGGGCGTAAAGCCCACCCAACTGCGCAAGGATCTGGCCTATTTTGGCGCCTTCGGCACGCGCGGTCTGGGCTATGAGGTGAACGCGCTTTCCAAGCGCATTTCCGATGAATTGGGCACCTCCAGCCTGCAACCGGTCATCCTGGTGGGCGTGGGCAACCTGGGGCTGGCGTTGCTCTCCTACCGCGGTTTTGAAAAAGAGGGTTTTGAAATTGTGGCCGCCTTTGACGCGGCCCCCAAGCGGAAACGCGACAAACAGATTCACCTGCCCATTTGGGGCATGGAAAAATTGAAAAATTTTGTTCACGAAAAGAACGTCAAAATGGCGATTCTTTCGGTGCCCGCCGCCGCCGCCCAAACCGTGGCCAATGAGTTGATGGCCGCCGGCATCATGGGCATTTTGAATTTTTCCCCCATCGTGCTGGCGGTGCCGGAGGATGTCATGGTCAACAACGTCAATCTGGCGATTGAACTGGAAAACCTCAGCTATTTCATCCAAGGCTGAACCGTTTTTTAAAGCAACGAGGCCGAAGGCACACGTTGATTTAGAGCGGTTTTTTAAAAAAATACAACCGCGTAACAATCGAAAAATTGTGGCAGAGCGGCAGCTTGCTCGGTAGCAAAGATGGCTGGCGAAGTGGCGGCGACGCCCTCGTCGCCGTGCGGATTGGATATTTCCAACTGCGACGCGGCGGCGCCGCCACTATTCCGACATGTTTGCTACAAAGCAATTCCGAAAGAGAGACAGGCGAGACGGCTGTCCTGCGACGGTATTGATTTGGATGCGGCAAACATTTCTCCCCTGCCCTGCCCGATTAATTGGCGCAGCAATTGGCCGCTCCTGAAGTCAAATCCGGGCTGAGATAAGGAATGCCCAAGGCCATTCCGCGCAGAATCAACAATGCCGCCACCACGCAAATCCCGGCGGGAATCATGGCCCGCAGCCGCAAGCGCAGTTGCGGCGGAAATATTTTTCCCGACAGGCTGATGGCGAGCATCATCGGCAGCGTGCCCAATCCAAAGACCGCCATGCAGGCCATTCCCCGGACCAATGAGCCGGCGGCAACGGCTCCCGCCATGGCCACATAAACCAGGCCGCACGGCAACAGGCCATTCAACAAGCCCAGCAGCGTCAGCGAACGGAAACCGCGCTGGCGCAATTGAGCGGACATGGCGGATTTCAGCGCCATCACAAGTTTTACCGCGGGAACCGAGAGCGCCACTTTTTTTGAAACCAGGAGGCCCCCCAAAATGGCGACGCCCAGGCCGATGGACAACGCGCGTTGCATCCCCGCAAAGGCGATGGCATGGCCGAGCCAGCCGGCCACCGCGCCCAGCAAACAGTAGGTGGTGATGCGTCCGCCTTGATACAGCAACCGCCCGGCGATGATCCGCCCGGCCCCGCCGGCGGGAATGGGCAAGGCCAGTTGCAGTGGCCCGCACATGGCCGCGCAGTGCAGACTGCCGATCAAGCCCAGGGCGAAAGCGATGGTGAAATCCATGTTAATTGGAAACGACAAATTCCAATTCCAGAAAATAGTCCACGGAATCAGATTGCCAACTGGCCCGCACCTGCCAGGGGCCGGGTTTCAAATCGGAAACACTCAGCCGTTGCCGTCCGTCAGCCGCGGGCTTGAGGGGAACCTGCCGGTCCAAATCCGAGGATGACGGCCGATAAAACACCAGATTACCGGAGAAATTCCGCGCCAGTTGGGCGCTCGGAACGGCCAGCTCGATCTGGCCGGCGCCAGCCAGATAGGCAAGCGTGGCGCCGCAGCTTTGGGCGCGCGCGGTGGCATCGATCTGCTGTTGAAACTTCAACTCGCTCTCGTAGTAATTCGGGGTGACCAGCGAGTCCTGATGCGTGACGGCGATATAGATGGCGGTG
Organism: bacterium; assembly: GCA_021813325.1. Classification (GTDB taxonomy): domain Bacteria; phylum Verrucomicrobiota; class Verrucomicrobiia; order Limisphaerales; family UBA11358; genus UBA11358. The sequence goes on from JAKALA010000020.1 coordinate 9,092, forward strand.
GTGATGCCGGCCAGCAGGAGGACGAAGGCCATGGTGATGCCCAAGGGCCAATAGTTGCGGGTGGGGGTGGTCGTGGTCATCAGATTAATTTCGCGGGCCGATAAAAGCCGTTTTCACAGTTTGCAATTTTTGGTCATGGGAATAAACGCCCATGACAATGGGCGTGGTGCCGGACTTCAGGGATGCCGGGTCCAGCTCCACGAGCACGGAATTTTCCAGGAGCTTTTGCGCGGGCACCACGAGCGCGCCGCCCATGACCCGCAGCGAGCCGGAGACGTTTTCGAGCCGCAGTTCCACCGGCAGTTCGCGGGAAGTTTTGTTGACCACGCGGATGGTGTATAGGTTGCTGAAACGGCCATCGTCCATTTTTTGAAACAGCGAACCCGGCGCGCGCAGGACGGTGGCCTCCACATCCGCCCGGGTGAACAGCATGAAGGCGAGAACCACGGCCAGCGCAGCCAGCACGACCAGATAGCCCAGGAGGCGGGGCGTCATTTTAAGCCGTTCGCCGCGTTCGATGCCATTGAGCGACGCGTAGCGGATCAAGCCGCGTTCGTTGCCCACCTTGGTCATAACGGTGTCACAGGCGTCCATGCAGGCGGTGCAATGCACACATTCCATCTGCGTGCCATTCCGAATGTCGATGCCGGTGGGACACACGGAGACGCATTGGTTGCACGCCACACAATCCCCGAAACCGGCATCCCGGCGGTCGCCATAATTTTGACCGCGCTGGCGCGGGCCGCGCTTTTCGCCGCGCTTGTGATCATAGGCCACCACGATGGAATTTTCGTCCAACAACACGGATTGAAAACGGCCATAGGGACAAATGAAGGTGCAGGCTTGCTCGCGAAAACGCGCAAAAATCCCGTAGAACAAAAGCGAAAACGCGATCATGAACATCAATCCCGTCAGATGCTGGCCGGGCGGATCGAGGATGATCTGATAAAGCGGGCGCCAGCCGATGATACAGCTCAACAGCACGTTGCCCACGACGAAGGAAAGACCGAAGAACACCCCATGTTTCAAGAGTTTCTTTGCGATTTTCCCGGCGGTCCACGGCGCCCGGTTGAGCGCCTTCTGACGATCCGCATCGCCTTCGATGAGATATTCGATTTTGCGGAAAACCATCTCCATCATGACGGTTTGCGGACACGCCCAGCCGCACCAGACCCGGCCAAACGCGGCGGTGAAAATCACGATCCCGATCACAAAGACGAGGGTGGCCAGGGCAAAGATGATCATGTCCTGCGGCCAAAACACCTGCCCGAGCACGACGAACTTGCGTTCCACGATGTTCATCAGCAACAGCGGGTTTCCGTTGATGGTGATGAACGGCCCGGCAAACATGATGAGCAGCAGCAACCAGCTAAACCAGGTGCGCCAGCGGTAAAACCGGCCGGAAACCTTGCGGGGATAGATCCATTGCCGGCGGCCTTCCTGGTCCGCCGTGGCAATGTGATCGCGGAAGTCCGCCCAATTCACTGGCTGGGCGGGCGATTCAGGCTTGTCTTTTGGCGTGGTGCTCACAGCGCGAATCTGGATTGGGAGCGCAAAGCCTTCAACCCAGCCGGGATGATAATCCGGCTGAGTGAGGGTTGGCTTCGCTTTTTTTGCTTTTACTCGAATTCACTCGGACCGGACGGCTTCGCCGGCTGCTGGTTTTCCGGCAACTTGCCGGGCGTGGCCAGTTTGGCTCCACGAAGCGTGTAAATGTAACTGGCGACCGCGTTGATTTCTTCCGGTTTCAAAATGGCTTTCCAGGTGATCATGCCCTTGGCGGGCACGCCGTCCCAGATCACTTTGACGGTGTCGGCATACTTGCCGCCATGAATCCAATAATCGTCGGTGAGATTGGGGCCGACCAGGCCGCCGCCATCGGTGCGATGGCAGGGAGCGCAGTATTTCCCGTAAATCACCTGGCCGCTGGCGATCACGGTGGCATCGGCGGAAGGTTGGAGGTTGGGTATGCCCGCCTCAAATTGGCTCATGGCGGCATTTTTAACGGCCGCGCCGGCTTTCATTTCCTTTTCGTATTCCGCCGCCTGTAGATCGCCGGCATGGGCCACGTGATAATAAATCAGGTAGATCGCGGAGAAAATGATGGTGAGGTAAAACAGCCAGACCCACCAGCGCGGCAATTTGTTGTCCAGTTCTTGAATGCCGTCGTATTCGTGGTCGAGCAGCAATGGCTCTTGGGGATCGTTGCTCATAGGGTTCCAGATTGAATTTTGTCGGGTGCTTCCTTTTCACCGCCATCCAGCGGCAGACTGCCCATGTGGTTCAAATGGTTTTTCTTCAGCCCCAGCGCCCAGACGAGCATGCCGGTGAAAAAACCGAAAAACAGCAGGATGGAAACAATGCCGTAGGTATTGATGTCCTCCGCTTCGTGCATCATGGAGCGAACGAGATGGGATAACATGGGAATTCAGGTTATTTGGCGGCCGTGGTGGACGGCGCGGATTTAATGTCGGTGCCGAGCCGTTGCAGGTAGGCGATCAGCGCGATGATTTCATTATCCGGCTCCGAGGTGATGGAACCCTGCTTCAGGTCGGTCACAATCTTGGCGGCCTGGGCTTCCAGGTCTTTTTGCGCGGGGCCGTTTTCGTATCCGGCCGGGTAAGGCACGCCCACCTTGCGCAAGGCCGCCAGCCGGGCCGGCAGCGAGGCGAGATCCAGTTTTTGCGTCAGCAGCCAGGAATAGCGCGGCATGATGGAACCGGGCGAGGTGGAACGCGGATCATCCATGTGATTGTAATGCCAGGCAGCGGGATATTTGCCGCCTTCGCGGGCCAGGTCGGGACCTTTGCGTTCCGATCCCCACAGGAACGGATGATCATAGACAAATTCACCGGCCTTGGAATATTCGCCGTAACGCTCCGTTTCCGAGCGGAACGGGCGGATCATTTGCGAGTGGCAGCCCAAACAGCCTTCGCGGATGTAAATATCCCGGCCCAAAACTTCCAGCGGCGTGTAGGGCTTGACGCTGGCAATCGTCGGCACATTCGCCTTGATGAGGAACATGGGAATTATTTCAACGAGGCCGCCCACCAGAATGGCAATCACGGTCAGCACGGTGAAAAAGAGCGGTTTGCCTTCGAGGAGCCGGTGCGGCGACAGTTTACCATGGGCAGCGGGAGCTTTTTCCAGCGCGGCGGCCGACGCCTCGGTTTCCGGCTCGAACTCGCCGGATTTGGCGGTCTGGTAAAGGTTATAAACCATCAGGAACGCGCCCACGATGTAAAGCGTTCCGCCGATGGCGCGCAGCTTGAACATCGGCACCACCTGCACAATGGTTTCCAGAAAATTGGGATATTGCAGGAAGCCATCTTTGGTGAATTGCTTCCACATCAGACCTTCCGTGATGCCGGCCACGTAAATGGGGATGACGTAGAAAATCATGCCCATCAAGCCGATCCAGAAATGATAATTCGCCAGTTTGACGGACCACAACTTGGTTTTGTAAAGACGGGGCCACAGCCAATACAGCATGGAGAACGTCAAAAAGCCGTTCCAACCCAGCGCCCCGGTATGCACATGGGCAATCGTCCAGTCGGTGTAGTGCGACAAGGAATTGACGGTTTTGATGGACAGCACCGGACCTTCCAACGTGCTCATGCCATAGGCCGTCACCGCCACCACCATGAATTTCAGCATGGGATCCTGCCGCACTTTGTCCCAAGCGCCGCGAAGCGTTAACAACCCGTTCAACATGCCGCCCCAGCTCGGCGCGATGAGCATCAGGGAGAACACCATGCCGAGGGATTGCGCCCAATCGGGCAGCGCCGAATACAGCAAATGATGCGGACCGGCCCAAATATAGATGAAAATGAGCGCCCAAAAATGGATGATGGAAAGCCGGTAACTGAAAATCGGCCGGTTGGCGGCCTTGGGCAGGAAATAATACATCAGCCCGAGATACGGCGTGGTCAGGAAGAATGCCACCGCGTTGTGGCCATACCACCATTGCACCAGGGCGTCCTGCACGCCGGCATACATGGAGTAGCTTTTAAACCAGCCCGCCGGCATCTCCATCGAATTGGTGATGTGCAAAACGGCGATGGTCACCGCCGTGGCGATGTAGAACCAGATGGCCACATACATGTGCTTTTCCCGGCGCTTGACAATGGTGCCGAGCAGGTTGACCGAAAACGCCACCCAGACGATGGCGATGGCAATGTCGATGGGCCATTCCAATTCCGCGTATTCCTTGCTGGTGGTCATGCCCAACGGCAGGGTGATGGCCGCCGCGACAATGATCAGTTGCCAGCCCCAGAAATTGAACCAGCTTAAAAAATCACTGAACATTCTGGCTTTGCAGAGCCGTTGCAGCGAGTAATAGATGCCGGTGAACATGCCGTTGCCCACGAAAGCAAAGATAACCGCGTTGGTATGGAGCGGGCGGAGGCGGCCAAAGGTGATGAATTGAAAATTCAGATTCGCGTCCGGGTAAAAGAGCTGCACCGCCGCCAGCAGGCCCGCCAACATGCCGACAATGCCCCAAACCACGGTGGCGATGCCAAACGCCCGCACCACCCGGTTATCATATTTGAATGTTTCAATGTTCATATTATTCGTTGCGAAATTTGCCAAACTTCCACTTAAACCGCCAAATCAGCTCCACCGGCAAACGACTGGCAAAAATGCCCGCGGGTTCCACCACCCCAACATCATCAGCCAATCCCCAATCCACGCTCCGGGTCAGGCGCGAACGCCGGCCCCCGCCAAGCGGGTCTGCCCGGCGAGTTTAACCGGGGCTTTCATTTTGCCGCGGAGTCTGTCCTGCATGGATTTGCCGGGCTTGATCACGGCCGGCGCTGACTTCGGCCCTGCCGTCATCCTCAGCCAGCACCCGCAGGGCCGGCGTGAGCGTGTCTTCATATTGACCGCTGCGCACCGACCAGACAAAGGCCCCCACAAACAACACGCCCACGGCGAGACTCGCCAAAATCAGCAGGATAATGACGCTCATGCGGATTTGATGTTTTGGGGTGTTGGCATGACTGACGCCAGCTCATCCGGGAGACCGGCGTTTATGAGCTAATTATTGAACCGTCCCGCCCCGTTTATCGCTACGCTTGGTTTGGGATTTTCTTGACCTGGATTTTGATCCGGCAACCGGTTGCGGTATTGTGAGGGAGAGCAGCCAAACGCCCGCCGAAATGCCCGGTTGAAATAGGGAATGGATTCAAACCCCGCGTCAAAAGCCACGTCGCTCACCCGCCGTTCCGGGTCGTCCAGCAACTCGCGGGCTTTTTCCAAACGCTGCCGGGTGCGGTATTGGCTGAAGGTTTGCCCCGTCTGCTTTTTAAACACCGAGCAAAAATGGCAGGGACTGAGATTCACCCGGGCCGCGACATCTTTCAGCGAAACGGGGTCGTTCCGGCACGCGGCCAAAAACGCCTCGATTTTCTGGAGCAAGCTGGAGGGGTGCTTCTTCCGGGCCAGCTGCAATTGCTGCTGGCCGCATTCCTGCAAATATTTGCCAAACATCTGCAATAAAGTGCCCGCCGCCCGGCATTTGGCGGAAGTCAATCGCGGCGTGTATCGCCAGGTGGTCTGCAATTGATTGGCCCGATCCCCCAAACCCAAGCGTTCGAGGCGGCCCACCAGCAACTCCAGATGATCGACATCCAAGGCGCGCAACGCAAACGGGCCGGCCAGCAAACTGCCGACATGCGTTCCCTGAATAAAAACCGGAACCAAAATCTTCACCAGGCCGGCCGGACAACTATATTGCACAGGCGCCGTCCGGCTCACAGCGCGCTTCTCCGCCTGCAACAATTTCTGCCGGCAACGGGCGCCGCTGGGATTTCCCATGCAGCCTTGCACACAGAACGTGCCGGCGGCGAGGGCATACAGGCTGGCCGGCGCGAGCGTCAAAGGCACCCCCGTGGCACAAGTGAATGCCACCTGTTGCTCACGGACGGCGGCGGAGGCCACCAAAGCCTGCCAGGCTTCCTGCTCGGGAGAAGGGTTGTCGCGCATTGTTAATTTGGGATATTAAAGCCGGTTTTGGTCTTCGACGCCAGCCCCGTCCGTCGCGCCTGCCAGACCGTCGCAAAAATGGCAAACAGCACCACCGTCACCGAACTGGCCGGCATGAGCAACGCGCAGACAATCGGCGCCAGCAGGCCTGCGGCCGCGATGCCGACGCCAATCACGTTATAACACGTCGAGATGGCAAACCCGGCTTTGACCACGCCCACAGACCGGCGGGCAAACGTCAGCACCCGGGCCAACTGCGGCAATCGAACCGCATCCAAAATCACATCGCTTGCCGGTGAAAAAATGCCGATGCGCTCCACCACGGCCACGCCCACCTCGGCTTGGCGCAAAGCCCCCGCGTCGTTCAAGCCATCGCCCACCATCATGACTTTGCGACCGCGTTGTTGCCATTGGCGGATAAATTCAAGCTTGTCGGCCGGACTTTGGTTGAAACGCAAAATGGCTTGCCCGTTGAAAATCTTCTCGAAACGCGCGGCTTCCCGTTCGTTGTCGCCGCTGAGCAATGCCAGTTGATACCGCCCGCTCAGTTGCCGGATCAATGCTCGCACTTCGGGCCGCAAAGTATTGTCCAATACGAAAGCGCCGCGGCCCACGCCATCAATGGCCACATAAACAAGACTGCCGGATTGATCCGGCGGCAAAAATGCCGGCGCCAAACCTTCGACCCGGTGGGCTTCCATCCAAACCCGGGAACCCATGAGCAACTTGCGTCCGCCGACTTCGCCGACAATTCCCTGACCGGGCGTTTCAGCAAAACCGGCGACGGGCAATTGATCGCCGCCCAGAGCTTTGGCAATGCGGAGGGAATGCGGATGCGCTGATTGACGGGCCACCGAAACCATCCATGTCCTTTCTTCAGGGCTAAAGTTTGCGTTGGCCGAAGCCGTGACGGAGATTCCCGCGCCGGCTGGATAAAAGGCAACGCCTTGGGCATCCGTCGAAGTCAGCGTCCCCGTTTTATCCAGCACGAGAGTGTCGATTTCGGCCATGCGCTCAAGAACGGCGGCGTTGCGCAAAAATATTTTCAAACGCGCCAGAATCCGTTGCGCCGTGCCCTGCGTCAGCGGCGCCGCCAGCGCCAGCGCACAGGGACACGCCACAATCAGCACAGCGGTGAAAACATTCAGGGCTTTGCCCGCGTCCCGGAACAGCCAGTAAAAGGCCGCGCCCACCGCGACGCTCGCGATGAGTTGCGTGAAATATTTGCTGTAACGATTGGTCAGCGAATCCAGATCGTTGTCCCGGTTTTTACGAAACGCTTCATTGTCCCACAAAGACGCGAGGTAACTTTGCGCGACGGGTTTGATCGTTTCCACCTCAATGGCGCCGCCGGTTTGTCGTCCGCCCGCATACAAGCGCGCCCCGGCGAGTCGTTCCACCGGCTCGGATTCACCCGTCACAAAACTATAATCAATCCACGCTTCACCATGAATCAGCCGGGCATCGGCGGGCAACAATTCCCCATTGCGCAGGATAATGTGATTGCCCGGCTCCAGCCGCGAAATCGGAATGCATTCCTCGCCGCAGGCCGTTTTGCGCGTGACTGACAACGGGAAAAATCCTTTGTAATCACGGTCAAAAACCAGCCGTTCGTGGGTTTTGCGCTGAAACACGCGTCCGCACAGCAAAAAGAAAATCAACCCGCAAAGCGAATCGCAGTAACCAGGGCCGCGATGAGAAAAGACTTCCACCGCGCTGGCCGCATAGAGTGAAGCCAGCCCAAGTGCAATGGGCACTTCCATGGTCAATACGCTTTGCCGCAAACTGATCCAAGCCCCGCGCCAAAAATCCGAGGCACTGAAGGTGACCACGGGAAACGCCAGCGCCAGCCCCAACCAGCCAGCCATGGCTTTAAACCATGGGCCGCTGAAGCTGTCGAGGCCAAGATAGAACGGCAGCGACATCAGCATGATGTTGCCAAAACTGAAACCCGCCAGACCGATCTGCAGCCAGGTTTTCTTTCCCAAGCCGCTGGGTTTGGCTTTGTCCGTGGCGCCCAGGGTGAATTCAGGTTCATAGCCAAGGGACTCCAGCAACGCGGCCAGCTCGCTCAGTTTGATTTTGTCGGGGGCGAAAGTTATGGCGGCTTCCCGCCGGGAAAAGTTGACTTGTGAACTGCCGACGCCGGGATGCAATTTGAACAGGTTTTCCAGCAACCAGACACAGGCAACACAATGGATGCCCGGGAGGTGCATTGTGATTTTTGCCTGCGATTGATCCGCGAAATCCAAAAGCTGCTCCGCCAGCAGCGGATCATCGAGATATGTCCATTTGCCAGCCGAAGCGGCATTCCGAATTCGTATTCCCGGACGCGAATTCAGGGCATAAAACTGTTCCAGCCCATTTTCCCGCAGCAAGGTGAAAACGGTCTGGCAACCGAGACAACAAAAGGATTTCCCGGCCAAGGCAAAAGCCCCGCTGGCACAGGGTTCGCCACAATGATAACACCGATCTGCCGAAGTTATATTCGGCGGCTCCAAGGTGGCTGGCGCAGGACGAGACATGAATCACCGGCGCATCCGCGCGAAACACTGAAGCTTCAAGCGCACGTGGCGCCGGGTAAGAACTGCTGGCAACATCAAGCCACAGTGTAGGCGAATCGCCGCGCAAAGTCCATTATTCCGCCTGGCCGGACAATTCCGGCCACCGGGTCGGGCCAAATGCCACATTGCTTTCAGCGGTCAAGCTCACTTTGTCGCCGGCGAATTTGAGCGTCAGCATCAAGTGATACGGGGTTTCGTAGGCGCAAAGTTTGAGGGCGCAAGTGCTGTCGTCCAGCCAGGCAAACGTCCCGGCGGTCGGCTCATCCGGAAAATCACCCAACGCTCCGGTGAACAGCGGCGCCGTTCCCCTTTCCCAGTGCTGATAACCGCAGGGAATGGCAACGTCGCGACCGCCAAGCTGGAGTTTGAGCAGCAACGTTTTCACGTTGTCCGTCGAGACCAAACTGAGACCGGTCAACTGTTTGTCGTTGGCGATGAATTTGTATTGGCGATTGAGCAAGTGTCTGGCATTGGCAGGCAGTGGATTTCCGGCCGCCGGCCTGACCGCCAGACGAGCGAGCGTTGCCTTCAGGTCGGCATCGCCGGCGGCATTCGGCGGCAATGACCGCGCTTGAAACGCGGGCAGCAGTTTGTCCCAGATCACATTCAACACGGCTTGCATGTCTTTGACGCCGCTGTTGATGGCCACCACCGCATCTTGATCCGGCATCACCACACAATATTGACCGAACGCGCCGTCACCGCGATACGCGTTGTGCCGACAGCGCCAAAACTGGAAGCCGTAACCTTGATTCCAATCGCTGTTGGGATTGCTGCCATTTGAAGTCTGGCGCGATGTGGCCTGATTTACCCAAGCCGCCGGCAACAACGGCTGGCCATGCCAACTGCCACGCTGCAGATAGAGTTGCCCAAATTTGGCGAGATCTTCAGTGCGGACCCTCAATCCGTAGCCGCCGAGCGAAATGCCCTGATAATTGGTTTCCCAAACCGGCGACTGAATATCCAAGGGCGCAAACAAACGGGGACGAAGATAATCCAACACCGTTTCGCCCGTGACCTTTTGGACGATGGCCGAAAGCATAAACGTGGCCGCCGTATTGTATTTGAAATGGGTGCCCGGCAAGTGCGGCACCGGCTGGGCCAGGAAAGTTTTGGCGGAAATGACCTCCGGCGCAATCGGCGGCTCGTCCTGGTGGCCGGTGGACATGATCAGCAAATCACGCACGCGCATGGCGCGAAGGTTGTCGCTGATGTGTTCCGGCGCGTCGTCCGGAAAAAAGTTGAGCACTTCATCATCCAAACTGAGCTTGCCATCGGCAATGGCCAGGCCCACGGCGGTGGACGTGAAACTTTTACTCAAGGAATACAACATGTGTTCATGTTGCGCGGCATACGGATTCCACCATCCTTCAGCGATCACCTGGCCGTGACGCGCGACGACAACCCCGTGCAGACCGTCGATTTGGTTGAGTGACGTGACGAATTCCCGCAACGCCGCAGAGGAAACACCCTGGGCTTCGGGCGTGCCGCGCGGCAACGGCTGGGCATTGACAATGATCCCGGCGAGGAAAAACAAACCAAGAATGCGGGCGATGGTTTTCATGGAAGCTGACGAGTTTTACCGCATCCCGAGCGGACAGTCACGAACCGAATCCTGGCCGAAACCATGCAGTAGCGGTTGATTTTGCAGGCGATGGAAACAGATTGCTAATCTTCCCTGTGTTTCGCGATGGTCGGCTTTTGGAAATATGTCAACGAATCTGCACGGCCGGTGATGCTATGCTGTTGGCACCTTCGCAGGGGAAAATCGTTGCTCATGGCGACAACTTTGGCCCCGGGTTTGAGGCGGTCGAATTCGATCCTGTCTTGAACTGAAGCTCAGAACGCATGTGGTCGAGATATTTCCCATGCGCCGCTCTTTTCTCCAAGTCGCTGCCCGGTAATTCCCAGGGCATTTGCCGGTCGCGTTCTTGAAGGAACTCTGCCAGCAGTTTGTCTTCCATCACCGATCGCATATCCTTAAAAGCAGTCTTCTGGTCCAAACCGTCCTTCCGCGCCTTGGCTTCCAATGCGCGCATGTCCAGATAACTGTTCAACAGCCTTTTGCGCGCGCCGGATTGGCCAAACACATAGGGGCGCTGCTCCGGACGGAAGGCATCCTTCAAAAACCATCGAAAATCTGATTCCAAAATGGGTTTTCCCCCGAGCGTGGCCAGCAACGCATTCGTCTTGATGAGCCAGGTAAAAACGAGCGGAGCGTCGTTGGTAATAGCCAGATCGGTTGGTTTCAAACCCACCTCCGCTTTGATGGCATCCATGTAGCTTGATTGATTGGTATCGCCAGAGCTTCTGGCCGACGCCATCAGTTTGGCACGATCCCGATCGGTGATGGCCTTGACCAGAAGTTTCATTTCCATCAACTGGGATGCCTTTTGAAATGTGGGGTTCCGGTCAATGCCCTCCTGCCGGGCTTTTGTCGCCATTACCTTCAAGTCAAAGAAGGTTTCCAAGGCGGCTTTGCGTGCGGACTGATTCGTTCGAATTTCGTCCAGGTTCGCACCGGCAAAACCGCTTCGAACAAATTGCTCAAACTCGGCTTGAGTAATGGGAACATCCCCCATGGTGGCAAGCACGGCATTTCCTCCGCGCTCCAAGTATGCACAGCCCGAAAGCAGCGCGATAACAACAATCAATACCAGTGATCCAAATGGTCGAAACACGATGGCGTCTTCTCGGTGAAAGTTCGGCTCAAGTTTTGGCCATGAGAAGCGCCGCAGCCACACAGCGGCCGCCGCCCTCTCCAAACTGCTTCATCAGAACCCGAACTTGCTTCGGATGAAGCTCTCCAACTGCTGCCTGTCCGTCAAGGACAGGGCCGAAGTATAAACATACACATCCCCGATGTTGCCATTAAACGTAGTCCAACCGTCGTAACCGCGGCCAACGTTTATGTCGTGCATAAATACCTGACCTCCGGGTGTTATCTGCGTGTAGCCCCCGGAAACAGCGGTTCCGAAATAAACCTGTGAACCATTCGCATATAAGATGAAGGATCCGCTGCTCTGGACCACCAAGGAGAGGACGGTGCGCTGTCCGTCTGGAATGATGACTCCCGTGTTATATCGGGTTCCTTTGCGGAACACGATCAGTTCGCCGGTGTCATTTCTCATTCCCAACACCAGATTGTTGTAGAAGCAATCCACGATGGACGTCCAATCCGCCCAAAGACCATTGCGGGTCGGTTTGACCGCCACGACAATGGTGGCGCCGTTACAGGGTATCGGGGTGGTGGTGGATTTGATGCCGAATCCATCACCGTCGCTGTAAAGGTTTTGGGTCCACTTCGCGCCGTTGATCATTTGCACCGTTGGAGAAGCTATGCCGAACGCCGAAAATCCTCCCGGCGCATACGCATCCCACGTGTTGATGATCCCGTTCGTAGCCAAGGTCTCCGTTGAGAGCGCGAACAACAAATTCCCCGACTGCGGCACCGACGGATTATTCCCGTAGTAGCTGACCTTGATGTTGTGATCTGCCTGCACATCGTTGAACGTGTAAGACGTCAGCGGACCTTGATCAATCCCATTCACGGCCAGCGAATAAACACTCCAACCAGTGTTCGGACTCACCGCATACCCCTGGCTCGCGCCCGGATTGACCGTGGTAAATCCAGCGGGCGTGATACTTCCTGCCCCACTGCTCTTGGCGTAGATGCGATATGTCTTCAGGCCAAATTGCGCCTTGATCGACACATTCCCCCGCACGTTGTGGAATGTATAATTGGTGACCGCTCCCACCGGAACGCCGCCGGCCAGCACTTCCAATATGTCATAACCCGGATTAGGCGTGATAGTGAAGCCAATGTTGCCGCCCGCCGCTAAGGTGTTCGTTCCCGCCGGACTGATGCGGCCAGGACCGTCGGCCACAGCCGCCACATTATAGGTCGCCGGGTTATAGAGAAACCACTGCGTATGGATGTTTGCTGTCCCGGTCACTCCCGTGCCCAGCGTCAGCGTGTAATTAAACTTGTTCGTCCGGGAATATTCCCCTTGGTAGGCGTAATCCGTGTTGCACACCACCGCAATTACCACATGGTTCAGCACGTTTTGCAATGGAATGCTGCATGCCCCGCTCGAAACCGGATAGCTGTAGCGCACCTGGCCGCTGGTATCCCGATAGACCAACTGGCAGCTCATATTCGCCCCTTGTGGATTGAAGGTAACACTGGCCGTGCTGCCGCTGGCGATGAGTGGAATCTGATTGGCACCCGACCAAGCCGGCAGGGTGCGTTGCTCAGGATACAACGTCCTGCTCACGTTCGTTGTCGCCACATAACACGTCGCATACCACACCGGCACGGCCATCCAATATGGCGAATATTCCTGCTGAATGGCGGTGTTCCATGTCCCAACCAACAGTTGCTGGTAGGCGTAGGATTTTCGACGAAAATCGCACATCGCCGCCCGGCCACGAAACTCCTGGATCAGCCGGCGTGTCTGATCCGCCCCCAGTCCGCCCGTCTGCTCGGCCAGGTCCTGCAGCAACCGCCCGCTCTTGTTGCAGTTCCGAAACGCCCACGCCACGCTCTGGTAACCCAGAATCGTGTCCAGGCAATACGCGAAGCATTCACCGTATTGTGTTCCACCCAATAAATTCCGCCACGTGCAAAGCGTGTTCGTTCCATCGGTTTGATAGACGCCTTCCGCGCTGGGTCCGCCAAAGCTGCCATCCTGCAACCAGCCTGAATAGCATTCGATCGGCATGAACTGCGCGATCGCGGCGGCCGCACTCAACCAGCCCATGCCGCTAAAATCACCCGACCGCTGGCTCGCCATCGTCCCCTGCAACCAGGTATTGCCGGCCTCACCGGTCCAGGCGGAGTTGTAGCATCCAGGCATGCCCGCCAGGATGCAGTGAATCCCCTCATGCACTGCGGCGCCTTGGGAAGACACCGCATCCGAATAGGGGCAGGCGGGATCAAAACAATAAACCGGATAATAGGATAACAATGCCATCGGCCACGCCTTGCCCCGATAGGTGGTGGCACTCTGCCAGCCGCCCAAATCCGTGTTGGCGGCACCATCCGTGCTCAACCCTGAACCGAACAAATAGATCGCGCTGTAATAGCCATTTTGCACCCGCAGATCATGCGGCCAGCGCAGCACGTCGGCAATGTAGCTGAAATCCGCGTTGAACCGTTGCACCATCGGAACCCACGCGTTCGCCGTCACCAGCGAATTGGCATTGGTCCCATACACAAAACTCCACCAATTGCTGGCATAAATTCCCGCCACACCAGTCGTGCCATCCGGCAACGGTTCTGCCGGCGGACTCATGATTCCAAACTCGTTCACATAGTCATACGCCACATCTGGATCATACGCCGGCCACGTGTAGAAGCCTGAGTTTTGAAGCAAACGATAAAACTTCTGCGACCCGCTTGGGGTGAACTGATAAGGCGACGTCTGCGAATTGGTGATCCAAGGTCCATCGAGGCTCGAGGCCTCAAGCAGCGCGCCGGATGTCCAGGTCAACGCGATCTCCGAACCAACGCGCTGAATATTGAGCGCGCCCTCCGGCCGCGCTGCGGGAGTTGCATTGGAAACGACTTGAAACCCGGATATCCCGCCCCATAACGGAACATTGACGCTGATTGTCTGAGTCGCACCGGCCAGATTGGTGAACACCGCGTAGTCCGCACTCGGATTGGCACCCGAAGTCGAGGTGGTTTGCACAAACGAAGCGTTCGCACCGCTGATCGCAGCCGATCCCATTGTCAAAAAATCATAGGTGCTGCTGGCAACGCCAACTGTTCCGGTTCGACCTGCCGTGTCAGAGCTGAAATAGACATAGATGCTGTAGTTGGCGTAAGGAATCTGGGTCAGGGTGAGGCTTGACGAATTGCCCGCTCCCTGGTTCAAATAGCCATTCAGCATGCGCTTGTTGTAATTGCCGTCACCATCGACCGGGGGCGTGCCTCCAATATGCCAGAGAATCTGCGAGCTAAAACGGATGTCAAGGGTCGTCGCAATCCCCACGTTATTGATCAGATTAGTCATGGAACCGGAACCTCCTGGCGTGAGGCTTGTGTTCCAATTTGCGGCAGGAACAACCCCCGCCGCATTGCTGCCGGCGAGCGGGACACTGTAATCTTCCGGGGTCCAACTAATTATTTGCGCCTGCGCCAAGTTGACAAACGTAAAGAAACCAAACCATACGGCGATAGACTTGACGGCTGATTTGAGACGACTGCTGATGATCATATTTTATTTAACAAGCCTCCACCTCGCATGGTGTAAACACGTCCCGTGGATAGACCCAGCAACGATAACAGCAGACCAGCCCAATCTAAATATGTAAAAAGCACCTGGCCATATCTTAGCTCAACCAATTGACAATCCCCGGCAGGATATCGCCAACCGCGCAGCTTTAGATTGTTTATGCCGGGATGTTGTCTTTGATTGATTTGACAGCAGACATCCCGGCAAAAGCCTGGAATTGTGATTTGAACAGGAACAATGAAAATGGAGAATAGAGTTATGCAAATCAAACGAGTTGGTTCACAAGCATCCCTAAAAGGTCCGCAAGATTGGTTCACCGGCACCGTGCGGATTGATCCGTTGTTTCAGGCGGACGCTCCGGCACATGGCGGTGGCGCAAATGTCACCTTCGAGCCTGGTGCGCGAACGGCTTGGCACACTCATCCGCTGGGGCAAACCCTCATTGTTATTTCCGGCTGCGGCTGGGCGCAATGTGAAGGCGGACCGATTGAAGAAATTCATCCGGGCGACGTGATTTGGTTTCCCCCTGGCGTGAAACACTGGCACGGGGCCACGCCGACCACCGCCATGACCCACACCGCCATCCAGGAATACCTTGATGGCAAAGCCGTGGACTGGATGGAAAAGGTCGGCGATCAACAATACCGCAAAAGCTGAGGGAGATATTCATGCCCCAGGTCATCGTGAAACTCTGGCCGGGGAAATCGGAGCCCCCAGAAGAATCAACTCGCTGAAGCCATCGCCAGAGACGTGATGGATGTTCTTCACTACGGCGAAGAGTCGGTGTCAGTCGCGATCGAGGAAATTGGACCGCAAGATTGGGCTGAGAAAGTTTACCAGCCGGATATTGTGAACACCACGGCCAGGCTTTATAAAAAACCGGGATACACGATGTAAGTAAACAAGCTGGCATTGCCACATAACAATATCGTAGTTGCAAAAGTATTGTGCTTGCCGCAGGAAGAAAACCGTGGCGGGGAGAAATATTCCGCCAAAACCGGCGACAACAATTCGCAAAATGTTCTAAGCATTGATCTGTTCCCAAAACTGATCCAGTCGCTTGGGCGAAACCGGCGTGGCCGTGCCCAGTTCCTGCGCAAACACCGAAACTTTGTATTCCTCCAGCAACCAGCGAAACTCCTCCAATCGCCGGCGCGCATCCATGGGCTTGGGCCGATTTGCCTTGGCCGCTGCAAACTTCGTCAGATACGGCGCAATCAGTTGTGCCCGTTCCTTGTCTTTGACAGGATTCAGCCGGGCGCGCTCCATGCGGATGCTCAACGCTTTCAGGTAGCGCGGAATTTGCGGCAACTGGCTGAACGGAATTTCCCTCAGAAAATGGCGCGGCAACAGGCTTTCCAATTCGTCCGCCCCGGGATTGCCGGGCTTTGCCGCGTCCTTGGTGGCCAGACTTAATTGGCTGAGCGAGGAAAAAGTTTTGGCACCAGAACCGTGCAAAACCGGCGACGGGCCACAGCGCTGTTCCACTTCGCGCCGCGACTTGAGGATTGTTCCCACCAGATCAATCAGTTGTTGGGCGACACCGGGAATTTGCAATCGAGTTTGCTGCACAGCGGCGCGAAAGTGTGCTTCCGTCAAGGTTGGAAAAACTTCAGCCGGCAACAAATGACGCCTTAAGTTGGCATAGGCATCCTCCTGCAATTCATTGAGCGGACACAAATTGGCTGTCAATGCATCGAATCGGTTTAGCGCCCGCAAATCGCGATGAAGCCAGGCGAAATCCTTGGATAACGCCAACTCCACCAGTTTTTGAATGCCATCCAAGCTCGCTTCATTCGCGAGATCGTCCGTGCGAAATAATCGCAGGGCGACGCGATTTTTTTCAACCGGCAGCCCCGGCCACGCATAAACCGGCACCGGGCCAGCTTCACTCACCGTGATGCGTTCCGGCAAATCGCCAAAATCCCAAGCCGTGACATGCGGACGTTCCCATTGTTTTGCGGCGCGATTCCAGGCCGAATTATCCGGTGGCGGCTTGACCTGCACCTGCTCCAATTTCTCGCGGATCTGGCTTAAGTCTCGTCCCGCGCCGATCGGTTTTTGATCGTTGCCGATCACTTCGATGCGCGGACGCAGATGCGCCGGAACAGCCGTGATGCCCCAAGTGCCGCCGGGAATTTCCACGCCATAGCGGGTTTGAATAAATCGCGCGAGGTCTTGCTCTAGTGAATCGGCCCCGGGTTTAAAATCGCGGAGAATTTCCGTCACTTTTGGCGGGAACGGCATCAAGTCACGGCGAATGCTTTTCGGCAGCGCGCGGAGCAATTCATTCACCAGCTCCTCGCGCAGACCCGGCACCGCCCATTCCACGCTGGATTGGGACACGCTCTGAGCCAGGCTGAAACCCAGCTTTACCGTCACGCCATCGTGATCGTCGCCGGGCGAATAGGCGTAACTCAGCGCCACGGGTTGACCGCCCAGCGGCACGGCATCGGGGAATGCGTCTTGATCAAATGTCAACTCGCGTCCGCCCGTCAAATCGGCTTCCGCAGCGAAGAGAAATTGCGGGCCGCCGCAATCGCGAATGATCCGATTCAACTCCGCCAAGGACGAAACCCGCGGCAGGTGTTTGGCATAAAATTCAAAGAGCTTGTCGTCCAAGTTTCCCAGATCATGCCGGCGCACGCGGGTCTGCCAGACCTCGATTTTCTGACGGACTTTATGGTTGTGTTCGAGAAAGGCGTATTGCGGCGGCAAAACGGATTTTTTGTGGGCGGAGCGGTAAATGCGGGTGTCATCGGCATCATTATCCTCACCGGCAGCGCCGCAGCGTGAGGTCAGCAGGTCATCCTCCACCAATGCCGACCGAATAAAAATTTCCGTCGCCTCCGGCGGGTTGATATTCCCATGCGACACTTTGACCTTCCGCACTTCCAGTCCGTAAAAGGTGGTGCGCTCTTCCACCAGCACATTTCCCGCGGACACGCTCCATTGGGGATTTTGATAAGTCTTTTTGCACAGGTGCGGCGCGAGTTGCACGATCCACAGCGGGTCGATGCCCGCCACCGTGCGGGCAAACAATTGTGATGTCTCCACGATTTCGCCGGCGACAACCCATGCCGGCTGCTGCACCGACGCCGGTTTTGTGGCCGGCGAAGGCGCGTTGCGCGCCGCGGGTTTGGGCGGACGCTCATTGCGGTCATACAAAGCCGAGCCGGGAAACATGGCCAACTGCCGGTTGCCGGTGCCCTGATATTGGTTGCGTTCCTTGCGCATCGCCACATGACTGAGCAAGCCAGTCAAAATGGAACGATGTATGGCGGCGTAGTCGGCGCTGCTTTCATTGAGCTTGAACCGTCCCAAATCTTCCAGCGCGCCGAGCAATTGGGCGTGTAAATCCTGCCATTCCCGCATCCGCAGATAGGACAGAAAGTTTGCCTTGCAGAATTTTCGCCGCTGCCCCTGCGACCGCAACCGCTCCCATTCGTCATGCACGGCATCCCAAATCTTCAGCAACGTGAGAAAATCCGACTGCGGATCGGTAAAGCGCTTGTGCGCCGCCGCCGCCGCGTCTTTTTTGTCCATCGGGCGTTCACGCGGATCTTGAATGCTCAAGCCCGCGGCAATGATGAGCAGTTCGTGCACGGCATGTTCGTGCTGCGATTGCAGCAGCATCCGCCCGAGCGTTGGATCAATCGGCAGACGCGACAAATCGAAGCCCAATTGCGTCAACTGACGTTTTTCGTCCAGCGCGCCGATTTCTTGCAGCAATTTGTAGCCGCCATCAATGGCCGAAGGCGGCGGCGGGTTCACGAATGGAAAGGTTTCCACGTCACCCAGCCGGTGGGCTTTCATGCGCAAAATCACTTCCGCCAGGTTGGCGCGTTGAATCTCGGGCTGGGTGTATTGCGGGCGCTCGTTGAAATCTTCCTCGGCATAGAGCCGGATACAGACGCCGTCCCGCACGCGCCCGGCCCGGCCTTTGCGCTGGTTGGCGCTGCTTTGGGAAATCGGCTCCACCGGCAGCCGCTTGGTCCGGGTGCGCGGATTGTAGCGGCTGATACGCGCCAGACCGGCATCAATCACATAGCGGATGCCGGGAATGGTGAGCGACGTTTCGGCAATATTGGTGGCCACCACAATCTTGCGGCGGTCGGACGGCGCAAAGACACGCTGCTGATCGCCGGCGCTGAGCAGACCAAACAGCGGGATAATTTCCGCTTCACGACCGAATCGGCCATCCAGCAAATCGCTGGTTTCGCGAATATCCCGTTCGCCGGGCATGAAAATCAAAATGTCGCCTTCACCCGGTTCGCACAGCGCGGTTTCCGCTGCGCGCACCGCGGCATCCACGTAAGTGATGTCGCCACTTTCCTCGGATTCCGCATCAAACGGCGCGTAGATGGTTTCGACAGGATACAACCGTCCGGAAACTTCGATGATCGGGGCATGGTTAAACGCTCGGGAGAATGTTTGCGTGTCGATGGTGGCCGAAGTGATGATCAATTTCAGATCGTTTCGTTTGGCCAGCAGCGTCTTGAGATAACCCAGCAGAAAATCAATGTTCAGGCTGCGCTCGTGGGCTTCATCGATAATGAGGCAATTATATTCCGACAACAGCGGATCACTCTGTGTTTCCGCCAGCAAAATCCCGTCAGTCATCAATTTGATGTAAGTGTGCGGACTGCTGCGATCATCAAAGCGGATGGTGCAACCGACTTCGCGGCCCCAGTTGACGTTTAATTCTTCCGCGATACGCCGTGAAATGGAAAGGGCCGCGACTCGACGCGGCTGGGTGCAGCCGATTTTGGCTTCGATACCCAAACCCGCCTCCAAACACATTTTGGGAATTTGCGTCGTTTTTCCGGAGCCGGTTTCGCCGGCAATCACCACTATTTGATGCGAGCGAATGGCGGCAACGATGTCGTCTTTGCGGGCGGTAATCGGCAATTCCGGCGGATACGTGACCCGTGGCACTTGCGAATGGCGTTCCGTTCGTAAAGCCACCGAAGCACGCACCTGGGCGAGGAGACGATCCAAAACGGCATCGTGCTGTTTGGGGTGAAGCTGGTCACGCAAAAGCCGGACCATCCGGCCACCGAGCCGCACCCAGTCGGGCAACATGGCTTGGGGCAGGAGTTCTCGGATTTCCTCTACGCGGGCGTCATTCATGCCGGGTTGCGTAGTATAGCAAATCGATGGGAAATGGGAAAAACGAAATTGCGCCTGATCGGTATTGGTTCTCGGCAGAGGTGGCCGCGCACTGGCAGACAAAGATTGGACTTTGCTCCATCAATGAACTGCCCGCAGCCGTAACGAATGCTTCTGTCACGGCCTCGGAACCCAGCGGATGTTGCGGGGAAAGTTAAGGTGCCGCCAGTTGCTTTTGAACCTCCACCTGCAATTCAGCCACGCTGCCAAAGGGACGGCCGTTTTGCTCGCTCAACATCATGAATTTTAAATAGCGCGCCCGCACCGGCGACGACAGGTGAATGGTTTCTTCCATGCTGGAGCGATGAAACCTTCCCCGAGCCACCGGATCACCCCAATTCGAGCCATCCAGACTGGCGTAGAGTTCATAATCTTTCACATGGCCGTTTTCACTGTCGCTGCGCGCCGTGTAAACCAACCCGGTGATGTCCAGCGGATGCCCATAATCGATCACCAGATAATGCGGCGGCTTGGCCTCGTCGTGGCTCCAGCGGCTGTGCCAAAAAGTATCCGCATCGCCATCCACCGCGTGATCGGGGTCACCTTCGCCGGGTTCGAAGCTGCTCTCGGCAATCACTTTTCCGGGAATGAATGCCGATGGTTCAGCGGTGGGCATGACCGGCTTTACGCGGTCCTGCGGCGCCCCCAGTCTTCCCTTCGCCGGCAAATCCTGTCGGCCCGCCGGCAGCAGCCGCAAGACATACGAAAAGGTGTCCGGCGTGGACCAGACCAAATATTGATCCAGCGGACGCGGCCCGCAGCCATTGGAGCCAACGCCCTGGGTATGATGAGCCACATTCAAAACGGTGCTGGCGCTGGCCGGCAAATCCACGGAGTATTCGATCGGCGTCATCACTTCATCCGTGTAGGGCAACGCCGAGACTTGCAGCACATCATCGTCCGACTGCACCATCAAGGTGGGCAGCCCTTTTCCCGTCAGCGCCGCCCAGTGAACGTCCTCGTGATTGCCGCATTCCATGGGCTTGGCATAAGGCGTCATCTGCGCGCGAACCGAACTGGAATAAAGGCCAAAATCAGAACCGCGTTTGCGGTCGGAATAATTTTCCATCGGCCCGCGCCCCAGATAGGCGAACTCGTCCAACGCTTTGTTCAATTGCAGACGAACGCCCATGCGTGCCAGGGGAATTTTGCGGCCCTGCGGCAACACGGCATTATCCACCGCAATGGAGCCATCGCCATAAACGGTGTAGGTGGCGGCATGCAGGACGCTGAAATGATTCTTGCCGGCGCCTTTCACCCTGGCTTCCACTTGCACCGCCGAGTTCAGGGATTGCGTCGCGGTGAGACTCGTCACGGACCATTGCAAATTGTCCAAACCATAGTTATGCCAACTGCGGTAGGCCCACATGTCATCCGTCTGATGCGGCGCCCGCCAGAGATTCAGCCGGGGTCCGCCACCAGCGACGAGCAATTCTTTTCCATCGCGCGCCAGTTGCGAAATCGTTCCGGTCGTTTTGTCAAAACTCACCGAGAAGCCGTCGCCCGTGACGGTGATGGTGTGATCATCTTCGGCGAGGTGAACCGGCGGCATGCTTGCGGGCGGCGCGGCCAGTGCCGGCGCCTGCACGGGCAGCTTGAATTGTCCGGCGGCAATTTCGTAGCCGGCCTTGGCCCACAGTTCGCGGTGTTTGAGCGTGAACGCCACGCGCAAGTCGTATTCCGCTCCCGGTTTCGGGGTAAATTTCTTGAAAGGAATGGACACGACCTGTTCCGCTCCAGGCGCCAGGTTCAACGTCCCGAGTTCGCCCTGTTCCATGGTCTTTCCATCCTCGGCAATCGTCCAGTGTCCCGCAAATTGGTTGAGATTGAGGAACGCGTATTTGTTCCGAATGCTCACCAGGCCATTGGTCAGGTCGGCGGCGGAAATCCCGATCCACTGATAAACCCGTTTCATTTCCGGATAATGCGGCTTGGGGGACCGGTCTGAAAACACCACGCCTTTGTGGATGAAATAGTGGTCGTTGGGATAATCGCCAAAGCCGCCACCGTAAGCGAGAAACTGCCGCTTGGGATCGCGCCGGTTCCAGAGACCCTGGTCTTCCCATTCCCAAATCGCTCCGCCCATGAGCGAAGGATATTTGTCAAAAACATCATTGTAGTCGCCCAGCGATCCCATGGAGTTGAACATCGCATGGGCGTATTCGCACATGTAAAACGGCTTGGTGTAATTCGTGTCCTGCGCAATCCTCGCCACCTCGGCAATGCCCGTATACATCCGGCTGTCCACATCCGCCGGATTGTCCTTCCCGATGCCAAACGCCTCGTAATGGACCGGGCGAGTCAAATCAATTCCTTTGATCGCCTTGAGCGCCAACACAAAATTTTCGCCCCCGCCGCATTCGTTGCCGAGCGACCACATGATGACCGAGGCATGGTTCTTGAAATTTTCCACGTTGGCGACGCTGCGATCCACAATCGCCAGTTTCCATTTTGGCTCATGGCCGAGCACGCCGTAATAACCGTGGCACTCACAATTTGCCTCGGAGTTTAGATAAATGCCGTATTCGTCGCAGAGTTCATACCAGCGCGGATCATCCGAGTAATGACAGGTGCGCACATGATTCACATTGCCCTGTTTGAGGACCTCGAGGTCGCGGATCATGTCCGCTTCCGTCACGTAATGGCCCGTGTCCGGCCAATTTTCATGGCGATTCACGCCCTTGAGTTTCACCGGCACGCCATTGACCATGAACACACGGCCTTTAATTTCAACTTTTCGAAAACCAGTCTTGGTGGAAATAATTTCACCCTGCCGGCCGCCGGAAAGCGAGAGCACCGTCGTATAAAGATTGGGCGTTTCCGCCGTCCATTTGGCTGGAGCAGAGACCGGGAAATTGATTTCAACCGGTTTTTCCTCATCCGGGCCGAGCGCCGGAACTTCCGCCCGGCCTTTCGCCACGACCCGCCCGCCTCGATCAAACAAGGCCACTTGCAATTCACGCGCCGCAACCGGTTGAGCGGAATAATTGTGAATCCTGGCGGTGGCCGACAAGGTGGCGTCTCGATATTGCGCATCCAAATCGGTTTTCACAAAGAAATCGCGGATGTGAACCGCCGGCGCGCTCCACAGCGTCACGTTGCGGAAAATGCCGCTCAAACGCCACATGTCCTGATCCTCAAGGTAGCTGCCGGCGGAATAGCGGTAAACCTCCACCGCCAGCAGATTGCTGCCCGGCTGCAAAAACGGGGTGATGTCAAACTCGGCGGCGTTGCGGCTGTTGACGCTGTAGCCTACTTTCTCGCCGTTGATCCACAGAAAGAACGCCGAATCCACCCCGTCAAATGTCAGAAAAACCCGCCGGCCTTGCCAGGCTTTCGGCACTTCAAATTCGCGCCGATAACTGCCCACCGGATCGCGCGCCGTGTAAGCCGTGTAATTCTTCGGCGGCTCGGTCAAAACGCGCGGCCAGTCTTTCTGAAACGTGTAGCCGTTGTTGCGATAGATCGGCGTGCCGTAGCCTTCCATCTGCCAGCACGATGGAACCGGAATCGTCTTCCAGGCGTGGTCATCGAAATTCGTTTGGTAAAAATCCAGCGGGCGCACCGACGGCTCCGGCACCCAGTTAAACTTCCACTGCCCGTTCAAGCTGCGGCAGAACGAAGAAGCGTCCCGTCGCGCGGCCAGCGCCTCCTTCAGACTCGCATACGGCATCAGCGTCGCATGCGCCGCTTGCTTGTTCACTCCGAGACATTCAGGATTTTCCAACTCGGCCGGCAAGGGCGCCTGGGCGAACAAGCGGGAATCGGCACCCATGAGCAGCAGGCCGAGCAATGCGCATTTACAAAATGAATAGGCAGGTTTTAACATAAGTTGAGCGGCAATAAATTTACCGTTAGCCAAACCGCAAGCAATAGGCAACTTGGCTATAATTTGAGTTTTCCAGAAAAGGGCCGGGCGGAGAATGAAAAATCCCGGAATTCACCAGCCGGCAAAAAGCCGGCCCCACCGGCTTGCCTTTGCTCGCAATTTGAGTCCAGCGATCAACGAATGACCACTTCATCAGGCGACTCACTCCGGGCCGCGAGGCCGGTATTTTGGGCACACGATTGTTTCATAAAAATCCGGCGAAAGACTTCGTTGAGAATTCGGGCGTCTTCCAGCCCAATGTTGCGAGGCTTCCGCTTCATTGCCGTCATGGCCCCATTTGAATCTGATAGAATCGCGACAAATAATTAGTCGAACCCAGATCCTTGAAATCCACCGGCATGAACGGTTGATTCGTGGTGTTTAAGACCCGCCAGTCCACCAGATTGGTGGAACCCAACAGGCTGTAATCCGGCCCGAAATCACCCGACACCCGGCAGAGAAAAGATCCATTGGTCAGGACGCATGAACTGAATTGCGGCCGGGCCGGACTGAGCACATTCACCACCCATGTTTGCGTGGCCGACAGCGCGGGCAAACCATCATCAGTCACCGCCACCGACAATGAACCGGCCATCCCGCCCTGGGCCATGGAAGGCCGCCAGAACACCACTCCATTGGTCTCATTGATGGTGGCTCCGGCCGGCGCCGACACCAGTTCGAATTTCAAGGTTTGCGCGGGCAAATCGGCATCGCTGGCATGGTTCGTAACCAGCACGGTCTGGCCGGCGATCAATTGCCCATCCGCAACCGGATCCAGCACCGGGGCGACATTCAACAGCGCCAGCGAACCGCTGATCGAGGCGGATGGTTCGGATGAACCGCACGCATTAACCGCTTGGATTGCGTAGTTATAAGTGGCCTTGTTGGTCACGGTGGCATCCACATAAACCGTGTCCGTAACATGGGTCGCCAGAACCGCGAACGATCCATTGCTGCCCGTGGCGCGCAAGACCGTGTAACTGGAAACACCTGAAACCGGAGACCAGACCAGTTTCATCCGGCCATTTTCGGCCGTGACCGACAAACCCGTTGGCGGCACCGGCGGCGAGCAGTCAAGCGACACCATGGCTTCGGCGGAATTGGCGCTTTCGCCGGCGGCGTTGACGGCGGAAACAACGTAAAAAAACGTGCCAAACGGCAGGCCGGCATCCATGTGAACCGTGGCCGTTCGATTCACAATGTTGGTGTAGGGTCCGCCGCTGACGGTCCCGCGTTTCACGTTGTAGGTCACGGCACCCGCGCTGGCGTTCCAGGCGAGACCCACCAAGCCATTTCCGGGGGTGGCGACCAGCCCGCCGGGAACCGCCGGCGAGACCAAGCTGACCGGCGAACTGGTGAAAAACTGCAATTCCGCCACGTCCCCATACGAGCCTGCGGGCGACAGGTAACGCAAATACCGGAACGCGTTTGTTCCATTGATGGCTTGAGCGGTCAGGGTCGATTCGGGGGGCGTGCCGGCCACCGGCCCCAAATTCACCGCTTCGGCGAAATCCGACGTGTTCGCGCCCTGAAACACGCCTCCCACCATGCGGGCGGCGTTTCCGGTTGCCGGACAATACCGGACGGCGGTAATGACGGCCGGGCTGCCCGCATCCACGCCCGCCCAATTGCCATCCGGAGCGGCGGCTTCAAAGTAGGAATCGAGATTCCCATCGAATGCGTTGGTAAGGTTGTTGCCGCTGGTTCCCGTCGTGCCGACGATTGAGCCTGAAACTTTGCTGATGTGCGGACCCGGACTGTAAAATTCTACCTCAGCCACATTTCCCCAACCACCCGAAGGTGACAGATAACGCACATAGCGAAAGGGCGTCGGATTGGCATTCAGCAATGTCGTCCAGCCGCCTTCCGTCGGCTGCGTGGTGATGGAGAACAAAGTCACCGCATCACTGAAGTCCGCGACATTGGCACCTTGAAAGCCTCCGCCCACCATGCGGCTGGCGAAGGTGGCTCGGGGATAGAATCGAATTTTGCTGATCACTCTGGCCCCGTTCGGCCCCAGATCCAGACCCGCCCAGGCATTGCTCCCGATGGGCGCGTCAAAAAAAGTGTTTACATCGCCGTCAAAGGCCTTTTCCCGCGTGTTGCCGGTATTACTCCAGGAGCCGGCGGTTCCCGTAATGGTGCCGACGAGATAACTCATGCTGACGGGCGTCGCGCTGATGGGCATTGAATTCGTGCTTTCAAAACCGTTGATCAAGGCGGACACAACGTAGTAATAGGTCGCGCCATTGGTCAGTCCGACATCGGTAAACGTCGTTTGCGCGGTTACAGCCACATCCACATAAGGCCCGCCCAACAACGTCGCGCGCTGGACCCGATAGCTGGTCGCCCCGGAATTCGTATTCCATTGCAAGCCGATTTGACCGTCATCCGGCAAAGCCACCAAACCACCCGGCGCAGCGATGGCTTGCGACGCAACCGCCTGAACACTGGTTTCCTTTGAATTTGGACTTTCCCCGTTCGGGTTCACGGCCGAGACGACGTAATAATACGTGGTCCCTGGGATCACGGTGGGGTCCCAAAAACTGATGGCCGTGTAATTGGCGATGGTCGTGTATGGCCCGCCCGGAGCGGTGGCGCGTTTGACGTTATAACTGTCCGCCCCGAGCACAATGGGCCAGGCCAGTTGGACTCCGCCGTTCAGCGTGGTGGCCGAAAGATTTGTCGGCGCCACGGGGGGAGCATTCGTCGGCGAGACTTGGAAATTCAAAGCGGCGGAGGTCAATCCCGGCGAAGTCGCCGTTAGGATCATTGAGCCGGACCAATTGGTAGCGCCCAGGAGCGCCATGCACCAGCCGTTGAACGCGTATCGCTGCGAACTATGATCCGGCTGATGATTCACCGGGTCGCCATTGCCCGAGCCAATCACCCGACCGGCTCCAAAGGCGGAGAAGTTCACCAAATTGGTGGCCGTCGGCACCACCCGGCCTTGGGCATCGACGATGGCAGCATAAACCACGGTGACATCCTGGCCATCGGCGGTGAGCGTTGTTCGATCCGTAGTCAGCCGGATGCCGGCCGGCGAACCTGTGGTCGCCACCTGATCTGTGGCCACGATATTGCCGTTGGCATCGTAGCCCCGAGCCAGCAAGGTGCCCGGCGCGTAGGTCACATTCCATTGCAGATGACCGTAGGCCGGCATGGTCTGTTTTCCCTGGCTGACTCCGTTCAGAAACAATTCCACACTCGCGGTATTGCCGTAGCACCACACGGAAACATTCTGGCCGGCGGTCCAATTCCAATGCGGAAGGATATGGACGAGCGGGGCATTGTCCCACCAGGCCTTGAAATAGTAGGCCATGTCCTTGGGCACGCCGCACGTGTCCAAAATTCCAAACTTGGAACTCACGCAGGGCCAGCTTGCCGGCGACGGCTCGCCCTTGTAATCAAAGCCGGTCCAGGTGAACGATCCCGCCATAAACGGACGCAGCACGACCGATTGCCAGGAACCTTCCGGGCTGCTGTATGAACTGAGATAGTTTACATCGTTGATCTCGTAAACTCCGCGATCCGCCTCCGCCGAAGAGGTTTCGCTGCCGTAAATCGGTTGCTGCGGATAGGTTTGGTGGAACTTGTCGTAGTCGCCGGAATTGTAATTGAACCCCATGATGTCCTCGACCAGCGGAATGCCGTGAAAATCATCAAACAAATCGGCGCTGGTCACTGGCCGGCTGGAATCAAACAGCCGCACGCGCTGCCTCATGGCGTAGAACAGGTCCGCCCCGTGCTGCGTCCCGGAGATGCTCTCTTCGTTGCACATGGACCACATGATGATACTGGGGTGATTCCGATCCCGCAGAATCAGGCTATCCAGCGCCGAGGAATCGGTAAAAGTGGTGTCTTGCGAAGCCGCCGAATAGCCGCCGGTTGAATTGCCAAGGTTCCGGTTCTCGTCCATCACCAGCATGCCCAGCCGGTCGCAGGCGTCCAACAAGGCCGGGGCCGGCGGATTGTGCGAACAACGCCAGGCGTTGACGCCGAATTCCTTCAGCTTTTTGACACGCCAGTAATAAAGATTGTCGGGAATGCCGATGCCCACGCCGGGAAAATCCTGATGATTGCACATGCCCTGCAGCTCCACGCGTTTGCCGTTCAGGAAAAAGCCATTATCGGCATCATAACGCAGCGTGCGAATGCCGAAACTGGTTTCCTGATCGTCAATGGCCGCGCCCGCCTGCTGGAGGGTGGTGTGCAAGGTGTAAAGCTGCGGCGTTTCCAACGACCACAGGTGCGCGTTGGCCACCGCCATCATTTGCACCACGTTGGTCCCCTGCCCGCCCGCGAGTTGAATCGTCGAGGTGGCCGTGCCGGCCGTGGTGCCGTCCGGACCGGCCGCCTGAGAAATGACCGTGCAATTCTGCGTCTGGTCCGCGGCATTGGTCACGGTGGTGGTGATGGTCAGAGTTGCCGGGCTGATGCCGCTGGCATCCGGCCCGGTCACATCGGAGGTCACGAAAGTCCCCCACGGGGCGATATGCAGTCGGTTGGCGACATTGAGCCACACATGCCGGTAAATCCCGGCTCCTTCATAAAACCAGCCTTCGTTGATCGTCGGATCAATATGCACGGCCAACACATTCGTTCCCCCGGGAATCATGTAGTCGCTGATGTCGTAGCGAAAGCTGGCGTAGCCGCTATACCAGTTGCCGAGATAATGGCCGTTCAGCCACATGTCCGAGTCATGATAAACGCCATCGAAATCCAGCCAAACGCTCTGGCCCTGGACGGAGGACGGCAGGGTGAACGTCTTCCGATACCACGCTTTGGTCTGCGGCAGATAGCCATGCCCTTTGTCCGCCGTGTTGGTGTAAGCCCCTTCGATCAGATAATCATGCGGCAATTGCACGATCCGCCAGGCGCTGTCGTCAAACGCCGGTGAGACCGGGGCCTGACTTCCATCCGCCATGGATTGCAGCAGCACCGGCTTCAACAGGCCGCCCGCGCCGCCGGTATTGGCCACCGCCACCGCGAGCACATTGGAACCTCCCGGAATCCAGCCGGGCAATGAACCGATGGTAAACGGCTCGGAACCGCCGGCGTGTTGCCCGAGCAGTTGGCCGTTTAAATACACCGTGGCGTTGTCATCGGCCCCGAGAAAATGCAGCGCCACCGGCAGGGTGTTGGAACTGAGGCCGCCGACCGTGGAGCGATACCAAACCGCGCCGATACGTCCCTTGAAAACATCCTGCCCGATGGCCGCCGTCGGCCAGCCGCTGGTGTTGAGACTGGAGGCCGCCATCGTTGCCGCGTCGTTGGGAGCATTGTCATCCGCCAGCCATTGCCATTGGAAGATGGGGGTTCCCGGCGGTTGCGGATCCGCGCCGCATTCGAAAGTCACCGGACCGGCCAGCCCGCCGCCGCCCGACGTGTTTTCCACGAGCACCGTCAAGATGTTGGGGCCGTTCGTGGCCCAGGCGTAATCAAAGGCGGTCAGGTCAAAGGGCTGGGAAACTCCTGTGTGCTGACCAATCAGAATACCATTCAAATAAACGCGGGCATTGTCGTCCACGCAGAGAAAATGCAGCTTCAAAGGCCGCCCCGACGAAGCCAGCGCATCCAGCGATGTGCGGAACCACGCAAACCCAACGTGACCGTTGAACACATCCTGGCCGATCACCGCCGGCGGCCAGACGGCCGTGTCCAGATTCGTGGCCGTCATGGCCGCCACATGGTTTGTGGCATTGTCATCCGGGAAATAAACCCATTGATTGATCAGAATGCCCGGCGGCTGGATGGCCGGCCCTGATTTCACCAGCACACTTCCATAAATGCCGCCGGGGCTGCCCGTGTTCTGGACCGCCACCGCGAGAATGTTGGTGCCGTTGGCAATCCACGCCGGGTCCATCGCCAGTTCAAACGCGCTGGACCAGCCGGCGTGCCGGCCCACCAGATGGCCGTTCAAATAAACCGTCGCGTTGTCATCGACGCTCGCAAACCAGACGGATAGCGGGCGCGGCAACGAAGCGAGGTTGGTGATGGCGGATCGAAACCAGGCATAACCGACGCGCCCCTGAAACACATCGGTGCCCAGCGTGACCCCGGCCCACGCGGAGACATCCAAGCCGGGAGCCGCCATGGTCGCGGCGTCATTCGGCGCATTGTCGTCAGCGATCCAACGCCACTGGGTGACCGGCACGCCGTCGCTGACCGTGGCGCTGCTGTTCGTATCCAACTGAAATCGCCAGTCCGCATCGAACAATTGCCGTTGCCGGGCAGTTTGCGATTGGGCCGGCAGCCGGACCCCGAAAAACAAAACCGCAACCATCAGCCAGCCGATGACGTTTCGGGTTCGGCAAGGTTGTGGTCCGGCTTGGCGCCGCCGCGAATTTTCAAAACGGGAGTTGGGCATTTTTATGAACGTTTATTTAACGACTTTTTGAACTGGCAGCCAGCGAATTTACGGCACCAGATTCGGATTCCAGTTCTTGTGCCAGGTATAGTTCCAGAGCGTGGGCAGCTTGGCGTATTCCGAATGACCGTCGAACATTCCAATGTTTACCCCGCCGCCGGGCAACGTCTTTCGGGTTGGCGGCGGAAACATGTTTCGAGGCGCCGTGTTGGCGCCTTTGCCGCCGTGCCGCGGGATCGTGCAGCGGCCAATGGTGGGCGGATTCGCCAAACCCTGGCCTGAATACAGATTCGGATAGGGTTTGTCGGTTTCCCACGGAAAGGTGTCCCAAATATAGGAATCGACGATGACCGGGGTATCCGCCGCCCTGGAAATGCCGGCCTCTTTCATGAACGAATAACTGTCCGCGTTCGGCACATCGGTTCGCCACGTTGATGCGGTGCTGGTATAGAGCCAGCCGTTAAACGCATAACTGCCCGTGAGCGCGGCTCCGGACGTGCCCTGATGGCTCCAAGCCACGTCACAGGCCCCCGGAACAGTGCCTCCCGGAGCGGGGTCCGGAGCGGGAGCGGCGGGACAAATGCGCACCTTGTTTACGGCCGCGTAATTATTTTCCAAGGTGGCCATCCAAAGATTGCCCGAGGTGCTGTTGGTCGGCCCGACCATGAAACCGTTGTTGTCGTTCACATACAAAATGGCGGAAAGCACCAGTTGCTTGCTGTTGTTCAGACAATTAATGGCCTGGGCTTTTCGTTTGGCGCTGGACAGTGCGGGCAGCAGCATCGCCGCCAGAATGGCGATGATGGCGATGACCACCAGGAGTTCGATCAACGTGAAACCGGCAACATCGCGAGTGCGCGGCAAACGCGTTTTACCAACCGGTTCCGATGGGCTTGAAGTTTGTATTTCATTCATAATTTTAGGGGGGGCGTTTTGTTAAGACTCATTCAATCGACCAAAGCATCCGGGCTGGCAGGCGGTGACCAGCCGCGGCAATCAGCTCGGCGAATCCCGCACCGGCAAACAAATCAGTTCCTAAACATTTGAGCGCCACTCTGAACCTGAACCCCGTTCAACCGAGACAGGCAAATGAACGACGGCTGCACAATAGTGTTGAGCCACAGCCAACCGGTGGCGGATTTGAAGTTTTCAAACCCCAGGGTTTTGGTCGGCTCAAACAGGCTTGCGGCCTTGAGGAGGGGCGACCCACGTCACCCCTCCCCGGCGGCTGACTATTCGGAGCGATAGAACATCTGCGGTTGCGTTGGCGACACCGTCAGCGGCGAAGCTCCAGTAGTGTTCGTTACCCAAGGTCCGTTCAAGTTCGTGGATTCGAGCAAGGTTCCCGTCCAGGTAATTTTTAAAGTTGAACCCGACGGTTCAATGCTAATGGTGGGCGGTTCGACAACCGGCGGCACCACCTGGGTTCCCGAGGCAATGCTCACCTGCCCGGCGATTTGGGCCGGCGTCAAAGCCCGGTTGAAAACCGCGACCTCGTCAATAAATCCGTCAAAGGCACGAACCATGGGATCAAACGCATCAACCCCAATGTCCAGCGGGCCGGCAAACTTGGCGCTGGCATTGGCCAGGGCAAGGCTTGAATTGGTCCAGGTTTCCGCATTATACAGGTAAATGGTCGCCTTGCTTGGCGAAACCACCAGCGCGACATAGGACCATTCGTTGATCGGCAGCGTCAACCCGGAATCCCAACCCCAGGACGCGGCGGTGTCGTTCCAGTTGAAACCAAGATTTCCGTTTCCGCCCAGGTTCAAGCCCGCCACTCCGTTGTTCCGTTGAAACACAATCCCGGCGTTGGGCACGAGCGCATTCTGTGGATTCACCCAGGCGGTGATCGTCACCGTGTTGGTGTTCAGGTTCAACGCCTCGCTGGCGGGAATTTCCACATACGAATTCGTATAACCCGGGAAAACCTGGAGCGCATAGTTCGCCGACTCAAACCCAGGCCAGGCCGGGCTGTCCGGCCCCATGATCTGGTAGTAGCCATTCAAGGTGAACGTGCCATACATCCCGGCGTGACCACCGATCAAGTCGTAGGCCCACGCCATGCCGCCCATCGGATCCGCACCGGTTTCATTCATGCGCCAGTGGGCAACGGCCCCGTTGGTTTTTAGGCATTCCGCGTAGCTTCCGGCCACGGGCGCAGGCGCCACATCGAATGCCGCCGGGGCACTCGTGACTGAATCAAACACGTTCGTTACCACGACATCATACGAACCCGCCTCGCTGGCTGACGCGTTGGAAATCACCAGCGTGTTGCTGTTCGCGCCGAAAAGGTGCGCGCCATCCTGGATCGCAACGCCGTTCTTTCGCCATTGATAAGTCAACGGCTCGGAACCGCCGACCGACACTTTAAATACGGACGATTCCCCGGGATAAACTTCGGAGCTGGCCGGGACCGGATCGCTGACAAACATCGGGGCCACCGACAACGTGGTCGGCACGGCACTGGTCACGGAACCCGCCGAGTTGGTGATCACCACGATGTAATCACCGACGTTGAGCGGCGTAAAATTGCTGATGACCAGCGTGGCATTGGTCACGCCCGAAAACTGGCCGCCATTGATCAAATTGGTGTAAACGCCACTGCCTTCCGCCCCCGCCATCCACTGAAAATTGAGCGGCGTGCCTTCCGCCACGACCTGCACCTGAATCGTGGTGCCGGCGTAGTTGGTGGAGGACGGCGTCTGCGCATCAATGACCGGCGGAATCGCCTGCGTTTCCAAAACCAGTTCAAAACCGTCCAGCGGCGAACGCCACGATTGATTGCTCTGCTGCGCCACAAAGGTGATCGTGCCGTTCACCGGTTTAACGCTGTTGATCTCCAAATAATTGCCGAAGTCATTGGTGTCGGGAACGGGCGTGTTGAAATTCACCAGAGTCGCCTTCGCCCTTTTCCAGCCGGTAAAGTCTCCGCCAACAGGAACCGCATCCGCGTTCCATGTCGTCGTATTCTTGCCAAACTGCGGGGCATAATACGTGATGCCGTTCACGGAATAATTCGGCAGGTAATCGCCGCCGTTGCCCGGATGCGAGGCGTCGCTGTAATTGTAGATGTAAAGCGTGTAGGAATTGCCGCTCAGGCCGCTGATGACGTTGGTTTCGGCGCCGCCAATGTTCGCCCCCAAATCAAGATAGCCGTTGGCCAGCGAGCCGTCCGCGCCGTCGCTGGGCGCACCGCTCTGCCAGCCGCCGCTGTTGCCCTGCCCATGCGTCGTGCCGGAAATGGTCAACGTCGCGCTCGCCGATCCGTCGCTCGACCAGATGGGGCCGGTGGTAAATCCATAGCCGGTGGCATCCTGATAATTGGTGATGTTGTTCCAGCCGGGAATCGGCACGACCCCGGCGGTGCCGGTGACCAAATCCGGGCCGGCGGTGTAATTGGTGGAGGTGGTTCGGCCCAGAAACTTGATTCCCCACGATTCAGCGTGCGCGACACCGGCGCCGCAAATCAGGGTTCCAAGAACGGGCAATGTTATGGTTTTAAGCAATTTCATCTTCAGTTTGGTTTAGGGGTTGAACAAAATCCAAGCAGCCAGCCGGCCCGGCGGAACACTTCACCCAATGTCCAAGCGGCCGGTCCAGGCGCCTTTCAGGCCACACGCCCGGACAACAACCAAGCAACCCATGAGCGCGCCGGAAGCCTCCGACACCTCGCGGCTCATGGCGCTTAAACTCGGAAATCCCATCGAACCCCCGCAGCCATTCATCGAGCCGAACCTTCCTTGGACGCCGCTGAAAACATCTCCAATCGTCCGGCCCAATGCCGGCGCATCAAAAACATTTCGACGTGGCGCTTTGAAATCATGGGTTGCTTTATTGAAGCAGACAATGGCAGGTTCAAAAATTCCCCTCAATAGGCAGAATGGCCTAATCCCAACCCGCGTTTCCAATTCGGAAATAGCGCGGTGAAGTTTTGAAAGCAAACCCGCAACGAAAGCCGCGGAACAATACGGTTCAGTGTTCACTGCCCGCGTGGAAGCAAATGGGCTTCGCAGTTCGCTGCCGCCAATGCGTGCGGCCGCCGGCCCCCGCACCTCTCAGGCTGACGGCGGTAACGGCAGTTCCAGCCAGACCGAAGTGCCCTGATCGCGCGAAGATTCGATCCGGCATGATCCGCCCAATTTTTCCATTCGCTCCCGGAGATTGGCAACGCCGTTGCCTTTGAATTGTTCGTGGCTGAAACCGCACCCGTCGTCCTGAATTAGAATTTCCAGACGGCTTTCTGAAAGGGCCATCCGCAACCGCACCGCTTTCGGCCGGCCATGCCGCACGGCGTTGTTGACGGCTTCCCGCACGGCCAGCATCACGTTGTGCCGGATTTCCGCCTCGATGATGCGCTCGTCATATTCGCGGGGCAGTTCAATGCGGCAGGCGATTTGCGCCTGGTTCAAAAACTCCTCCGCGTTGCTGGCCAGATACTCGATCAATGAAGACAAGGTGTCGTTTTTGGAACTCACCACCCAAACGACCCCGTCCAGGGCGGAAATCATTGAACGCGATTTGTCCGCGATTTCCCGCAGCCGTTCCGTGGCCGCGCCGGAATCGAGTCTCAATCCCGGTCCGGCCGTCGCCATCATGCTGATCTCCGTCAAATCGCTGCCCAGATCGTCATGCAGATCACGGGCGATCCGCGCGCGTTCCTCTTGAACGGCACGAATGCGTTCCGTCTGCTCGCGGGCGCTGATTTCACGCTTCAATTGATCCGTGCGATGCTCCACCTGCCGGCGCAGCGAGGTGATCCAGAAAAATGCCAGCACCAGCCCGGCCAGCAGAATCACCGCCAGCACCAGCAGACGGCGCAGAGTCCACCACGGCGGCAACGCCAGCACCGTCACGTCCGCCGGCGAGTTCAACCGCAATTCAAAGGAATTCACATCATGACCGGGCGATGCATTGCCATCCAACACACAGAACACGCCCGTCAGTTGCAAACGACTGCCAACGCGCCACGGCGTCACGCTGCCCGGGGCGGAATCAACCCGCGCCACAAATCGTTTGACGCCCACCTGCATTTCCAGCACCGGTTTTCCGTTCCGGCTTTCAGCATTGACCAGGATTCCCTCAAGACTCACGCGCGTCGCATCAAAACTGCGGTTTAAAGACTCGAGGTTCAATTCGCGCGGGCGCGGCAATTTCCGGCGGCCGGTCACGCGGGCGGACGCTTGATGCAGCACGACGGAACTGCCGTCGAGTTCGACCAGCCCCACCGTTTCCACTTCATCGCCGGGCTTTAAGTCGGCAGCCTGGGCCAGCCGAACGCGCAAGCCCACGCCATCCTCCATCAGATAATCCTGACCGATCCCGGCATGGATGATTTGCCCGCAGATTCTGACGCGGCGGAGCGGATCAAATCGGGCATCAAATTGCAGCAAATCCTTGACGCGAACGAGGTCGGCCTTGAACAAATCCGCCGGCGGGGGCGAATCAATCGAGACGGCCGCGCTCAACAGCCGGATCGGCTGGTCGGGCGTGACGCTGTGGGTCTCCGGATCCCAGCTTGCCTGCAAACAACCCCGCACCCGGACGATTGAATTTATAAACGCATTCCAGCTTTCACCCGGAGGAAGGTCGATGGAAAAATTGAAGGTGCCCTCCGGGGTCAACAACGTGACATAACGCGCGTTGACAGCAATCACCATTCCGCGAATCTCCACATATTGAGCATCCAGACTGCCGTTGCATAATTGGTCGTGCTTGGGAATTACCGGCACGGGAAACTGGCCATGCCCCAAGACGGTGGCCCGGTGCAACACCACCACCGGCGAAAAATCCGCCGGTCGGCTGATCCCTTCAATTTTGCAGTAATCGCCCATCCGGGGAAGCACGCCGGAAAATTTTTCGCCGATCCAGACAAACACCGCGCGGGTGGAATCCTGGATCAGCAGACTTTTGAAATCGGGCGAAACCGCCGTTACCACGCCGTCGATGACCACGGAATATTCATTGGATGCCGCGGCCCGCGTGAGTTGCTGAACCTGCAGCGCGGTGGTCAGCACGGGAAGTTGGTTGTGTTTGCCCGTGCTTGGACGGTTTGCCCCGGCGACGACGGCGGCGTGCAGCACGATGTTCGTTCCCTCTCGCGCCCAGCAACTCAAGCAGCCGAGCGTGGCATTCGTTTGGGCCGGCACGGGACTTAACAGGTCCAGCGGGGCGGCGGCGGTTCCGTCATCAAGGAACATTCCTTGCGAGCGTGGATCCACCTGCAATCGGCCATGCAAACAGACAATCCCGCCGGCGTTGGCGGCGCCCGCAGACCGCAAATCCCGCAGCGTCGCCGAGGGATAGGCCCGCCACTGGTCCGCCGCCACTTCCAGCACTTGAACGTCATGCCAGTTGGCCACCAGCAACGCGCCGGCGCAGATTTGTCCGATGGCATTGTTGACTGCCGGGCAGATTCCGGTCACCCGCACCTGGCCATGCAGCAAATACCACGGAATTTCACGCACGGGAGCCAGCACTTTTACTTGCATCCGGTTTCCGCCGGCGGACAGTTCAAATTCAACGTGATCCTCATGGCGACTCAGATAGCTGATGCGGCCTTCCACCTGCGACCAGACTCCCTCCTGCGCCGCCCCCAGCGGTTGAGCGATCGCCATCGGCTGCGCCTCGGGCGGCGCGGTTTCCGTGATTAAATCGACTTTCGGCGGTTCATCATCCAAATACAACCGGCTGCCATCATCCGATTCCAAATGGAAAACATAGCCGCCGCTGGCGGGCACCTGCCAAAGCCCGCTGAATTCCAACCCCACATTCTCATCCCGCGTTCTGACTGAAACATCAAAGCCGGGAACGGTTCCCGTCCGCTGCGGCACCAGCGCATTGAAATCAGGCAGCTTTTCCCACAAGCCCTGGAAACATCGATAGCGGAGGCCGGGCCGCAATCGGTCCGGATCGGCCTTTTCCTGGTGAAACAGATTCGCCGCCGGAATGGCCTGCGTTGGAATTCCCGGTCCGGAACAGGCGACTTTCAGCGAGTATTTGGAATCCTTGTTGAACCAAAGAACTTTTATGGGATGCAGACCGGCCCGCAGCCGGATTGCCGCCGATCGTTCAATCGCCGAATGCAAATTATCCGCGTCCACCACCGGCTCCAGGCCCAGGCCCAGGCCCGTGGGGGAAACGGCCACGTAATTGGTGCCACGCAGGCGGATCATTTGGCCCGGGGAAAATTGTTGTCCGGACAAATCCACTTCGAGCACCGTGGCTTCGGTCGCATCCTGGAAAAAAATCAAATGGTGCGCGCGCTCCTGGCGCAGCACCGTCCCGCTCAAATCATAGGCACAGATGCGCCCGGCCTGCGGCGAAATGACCTTGCGCAAACTGGTCAAATTGGTCGCAAACGGCATCGGCGCGTCGTCCGTTTTCAATTGATCGGCGCGCAAAGGCAGGCCCCAAAACGCCAGCCAAAGCAACGTCATCAGCGTCTTCCCGGAACGGTTGAAATGGATGAATCTGTTCACGCGAGAAAAATTGGCGGGCAGGAGCATGGCAAACTCAAACGCGCATTGCAGCAGGAATTTATTGAATCAACGCGCGACGTTTTCCCCTGGGAAATCTCCGCAAAATGCCGTTCTGCGATTGGAGCGCGGCTCATGGCTCCAGGTGCGGAGCCTACTATTGGATTATTTTGACCGCGCAAAAAAACATCGGAGGCCAGACGGGAAAACTGCTTCAGCAACATTGATCTTTTGCCGGAAAACCATATTACTTTCTGAAACATGATGACATCGATCGCCATTGTAGAGGATAATCCCAGCATCCGCCGTTCCCTGCAAGAATGGGTAAACTCAGCCCCCGACTACCGCTGCATCAGCACCTTTGGAGATGCCGAAACCGCCTTGCAGGAAATACCCAAACTGAAGCCGGATGTCGTGCTGATGGACATTCAGTTGCCGGGAAAGTCCGGCATCGCCTGCACCGCCCGCCTGAAAAGCGTTTTGCCCGAACTCCAGATCATCGTCGTCACCGTTTACCGGGATCGCGACCTGCTGTTCCAAGCCCTCAAGGCCGGCGCGTGCGGGTATTTGCTGAAGCGCTCTTCGCCCGAAGAAATTCTGCGAGCCATCTCTGAAGTGCGCTCCGGCGGCGCCCCCATGACCGGAGAAATCGCCCGCATGGTCGTGGAAACCTTCCAGAAGCCGGCGACGGAAGCTTTGCCACCGGCGGAACTTTCAGCCCGGGAAACGGAAATTTTGGACCTCGTCGCCAAGGGCCTCACCAACAAGGAAATCGGCCCCAAACTCAACATCGGCTACGACACGGTGCGCGCTCATCTGCGCCGGATTTACGAAAAACTGCACGTGCGCTGCCGCACTGAAGCCGTGATGAAATATTCGCAAACCTTCGCCGGCCCGCCCAAATAAGCCACGGCTTCAAAGCCGGCCCGGCGGTTCAAAGTGCCGGTGGCGGGTGGCAGGCCGGCGGCACTTGCTGAGTGTTCCCGTTCCTCGCCGCTCACATCGGGTCGCCGGATATTTTGCTGCGAAACGGGCAATTGACATTCAGCCATCCAATTTCAAGTGTAACAACAAAATCAACTTCGGCGTCTGCTCAATTTATGAAACGCAGCCGCGGGTTCACGCTGATCGAGTTGCTGGTGGTAATCGCCATCATCGCCATTCTCGCCGCCCTGCTGCTGCCGGCGCTCGCCAGCGCCAAGGAACAGGCCAAAGCCGTTCAATGCGTCAATAACCAGCGGCAAATCAGCCTGGCGGCAAAACTGTATCTTGATGATTACAACGGCGTCATGGTGCCCTTGTGGGTGGAACAAGGCGCTCCCGGCTGGCCCGGCTGGAACTACGATGCTTCGACCTTTGTCGTGCAATCCGCCAACTTTCTCTGGTGGCAGGACAAACTTCGCTTGGGCAATGTCGCTCCTTCTCTTTCGCTCTTCAGTTGCCCCAGCCTCACCCAGCCGGCCACGGGAAGTTTCGGCGGTTCTGTCAGCACCAACCATCCCCTGGGCATCGGCATGAATTATCCCGAATACGGCTGGATCGCGCCCCAAGCGGGATTTGGGTCGCCGGTCTATGCGACCAGCAAGGATAACCAAGTGACTGTCCCGAGCCATTCCATCGTGTTTGCGGACGCCGCCGCCATTACGAGTCCCGCTCAGATCGATCCAGATCTATGGCAGGAAGTGCCCGGCACCGGCTGTTCCTATTTTCGCGTGCCGAGCGACGTCGCTGATTACGTCGTGGGCGATTCCCGCTCCGTTCCCCGTCACGGCCACAGAGTCAACAGCGCCTACTTCGATGGGCACGTGGAACGCATCCGCAACCGCGGCATCCGCTACGATCTGCCACGAATTGACAGCCGCATTCTCTGGGCAAAAAACCATAACGGCGACACTCCGTAAGCAAAATTTGCGTTGCGGATTCAATTTCCGGTCGTCCTTGGGAAAGCGATGACGGCAGCGTGGTTGCGCCGGCTGAAACAGCGCGGGCCAAAATTGAATTTGCCGGCAACAACGCCACCGGCGGCATCTGGTTTGAAAACGCCAGTTTCACCGCCGCTCCGGAACCCGCCAATTTTTCTCTTCTGAGTTTGGGTTTGACGCTCCCCGTCAGTCGCTGGCAATGCAGGAAACCGTTCCGTTGTTTAGCCCGATCCGGTCAAAAGGCCAAATCGGGTTTAATAATTTCCCCAAGTTCCTCCGGCAAAAGTCAAAAAATTGCCGCCGCTCTAACGGGGGGCGGGGAGCGGCGAAAGCAGTGGTAACTTGAGTCGAAGTATGGACATCAACCGGCACCTTGAAAATACGACATTTGACTGATTGAGAGAAGTCCGAGCTTTTCAAATAATGAGCTGAATTATGCGTCGGCATTTTCCAAAGCGCGGGCTTCCACTTGAACCTTGGGATTGCCGCCATCCTTTTCGACCGCTCAGGGAAGTCTGTTGTCGGATTGGAAATTTCGGTGAAGGCTGGATCCGCAAGCCAAGTTTGCCACAAATCTGTGCCGGTCAATTTAACAAGCCAATGAATCCAGATCATTTTTTGCCGTTGATTTTAAAAGCTCGGTCACCAATGGCATTAAAATCATTCTTCGATACGAGGCGTGACTACTTGCTTCCAATCCGTTGACGACTTGGCCATCGTATAACCATACCAGCTTCAAAGTTGTGCCATGAAATCATCCCGCCCAAAATACAAAGATGCCAAAGTGGCCGCCGCCCGGCGCGTCAAAGACTTGTTATCGCGCATGACGCTGGCGGAAAAAGCGGCGCAAATGATGTGTGTCTGGCAACAAAAAGCGCAGAAGCTGGTCGATGAAAAAGGCGAATTTGATTTGGCCAAGGCCAAAAAAGCTTTCAAGCAGGGGCACGGATTAGGCCAAGTCGGCCGGCCGAGCGACGCCGGGGCACCGGCGACAACGCTGTGGCTCGGACGCACTGCCCGCCAGATGGCGGAGCTCACCAACGCCATTCAAAAGTTTTTCATCGAAGAATCGCGCCTGGGTATTCCGGTCATTTTCCATGAGGAATGTCTGCACGGCCACGCCGCCAACGAAGGCACGAGTTTTCCCCAACCCATTGGTCTGGGGGCCACATTCAATCCCGATTTGGTCGAAGCGCTTTACGCCCTGACCGCCCACGAAGCCCGGGCGCGCGGCACGCATCAGGCGCTCACACCGGTGGTGGACGTGGCGCGCGATGCGCGCTGGGGGCGCGTGGAGGAAACTTACGGCGAAGATCCGCATCTGAACACCCAGCTCGGCATCGCCGCCGTGCGCGGGTTTCAAGGGGACGCCACATTCAAGGACAAAAAGCGCGTCATCGCCACGCTCAAACACTTTGCCGCGCACGGCCAGCCGGAATCCGGCCAGAACTGCGCGCCAGTGAACGTGTCTGAACGTGTCCTGCGCGAAACGTTTTTACATCCGTTCAAAGACTGTTTGCAAAAGGCCGGTTGCATCAGTGTAATGGCCAGCTACAACGAAATTGACGGCGTGCCGTCCCATGCCAGCAAATGGCTGCTCCGCGACGTATTGCGCAAGGAATGGGGGTTCAAAGGTTTTGTTGTTTCCGATTACTACGCCATTTGGGAACTCAGCTATCGCCCGGATACGCATGGCCACGCCGTTGCCGCCGACAAAAAGGAAGCGTGCAAACTCGCTGTGGAAGCGGGCGTGAACATCGAGCTGCCCGAACCGGATTGTTATCTGCATCTCGTCGAACTCGTCCGCAAAGGAGTCCTCAAAGAAAAGCAACTGGACGACCTGATCGCTCCGATGCTGCTGTGGAAGTTCAAGCTGGGCTTGTTTGACGATCCTTACGTGGATCCTGCCGAAGCCGAGCGTATCGTCAGTTGTGAAGCTCATCGCGAACTGGCGCGACAAGCGGCCCGCGAAGTCATTACTTTGCTCAAAAATGAAAACAATTTGCTCCCGCTCAACCCGGCCAAGTTAAAAACGGTCGCCGTGATCGGCCCCAATGCGAACCGTCCGTTGCTCGGCGGCTACAGCGGTGCGCCCCGGCAAAATGTCACCGTGCTGGAAGGCATCAAAGCCAGATTGGGTGATGAGGTGAAAGTGCTTCACTCGGAAGGCTGCAAAATTACCGTGGGCGGATCGTGGCAACAGGATGCCGTGGTCGCCAGCGACCCGGTTGAAGACCGCCAGCAAATTGCCGAAGCCATTCAAGTTGCCCGGCAGGCCGACGTCATTCTGCTGGCCATCGGTGGCAACGAGCAGACCTCACGCGAAGCGTGGTCGCTGACCCACATGGGCGATCGCGCCAGTCTGGATTTGATCGGGCACCAGGATGAATTGTTGGACGCAATGGTGGCCACCGGCAAGCCCGTGGTCGCTTTGATTTTCAACGGTCGTCCGCTGGCCATCAATCATGTGGCCCAAAAAGCGAGCGCCATTTTGGAGTGCTGGTATCTCGGCCAGGAATGTGGACACGCTGTGGCCGACGTGGTTTTCGGCGACTACAATCCCGGCGGCAAACTGCCAATCAGCATTCCCCGTTCCGTCGGCCAGCTCCCCATTTTCTACAACCACAAACCATCTGCCCGCCGCGGCTTTTTGTGGGACGATGCGAAGCCGCTGTTCCCCTTTGGCTTCGGACTCAGCTATACAACGTTTACCGTGAACAACGCGCGGCTGGCCAGGAAGAAGATTCGACGTGATGATTCAACCCGTGTCTTCGTGGACGTCACCAACACCGGCAAACGCACCGGCTCGGAAGTGGTTCAACTTTACATCCGGGATCTCGTAAGTTCTGTGACGCGGCCCGTGAAGGAGTTGAAAGGATTCAAGAAAATCGAATTGCCACCGGGCGAAACCCAGACCGTGGCGCTGGACATCACGCCGGAATCGCTGGCGTTTTATGACATCCACATGGATTACGTCGTCGAGCCGGGCGAATTTGAAATCATGGTCGGCACCTCGTCGCGCGACATGGATTTGCAGAAGCTCATTCTGAAGGTGACCCAATAAAACCAATATGGCTGAAACGCATTT
This sequence comes from bacterium, assembly GCA_021813325.1. Lineage (GTDB taxonomy): Bacteria > Verrucomicrobiota > Verrucomicrobiia > Limisphaerales > UBA11358 > UBA11358. Next base: position 51,784 of record JAKALA010000020.1, read on the forward strand.
TCACCAAAAAATTCCGTTCTACGAGAAGGCCGGTTACAGCGCCGCCGATGCCGCGGCGAACTTCGTCTTCATGACGATGATCCTGTTCCAGCTGAATTTCTACACGGACACGTTCGGCCTGACCGCCAGTGCCGCCGCGGCCATTCTACTCTGGCCGCGCCTGTGGGATGCGATTTTTGATCCGATCATGGGTGTGCTGGCCGACCGCACCAACACGCGCTGGGGCAAGTTTCGTCCGTGGATTTTGTGGACCGCCGTGCCGTGGGCCGTGGTCATGGTGCTGGCTTACACCACGCCCACCGGCTGGAGCGCCGCGGCATTGATCGCCTATGCCTGCATTACGAATTCGCTGCTCATGACGTTGTATTCGATGAACAACATGCCGTATTCCGCGCTGGGCGGCGTGATCACGGCAGACTTGGATGAACGCGCCCGGCTGAATTCCTTCCGCTTCATCGCCGTCAATATCGCTCAATTCATTGTGGGTGGATTTACTTTGCCGCTCGTGGCTAAATTCGCTGCCGGCCACGACCGCGCGTATGGCTGGCGCATGACGATGACTATTTGGGCCACGCTCTGTCTGGGGCTGTTCCTGATCACCTTCCTTACCACCAAGGAACGCATCAAACCAGTCGTGGAAACCAAGTCATCGCCGAAACAGGATTTTCTCGATCTGCTCCAGAACGGGCCGTGGCGGGTGATGGCGCTGATGACCTTGGTGCATTTCGGCATCCTGTCATTCCGCGGCGGCGCGCTCTACAATTATTACCATCATTACGCCGACCCGGCGGCGATGTTTGATTTTGTGCAAAAGCTGGGACTCACCGCGCCACCGCTGCTGGAGGGCGCGCCCAAGCCGGGCGGACTGCTGGAATGGCTGGGCTACATCGTGCATGGCACGCGGGACAATCTTGCCGCTTCGAATGTGGCGGACGTTTTCAACAGCATTGTGAACATGGCCGGCACGCTGACGATCCTCATCGTGATCCTGCTTTCAGCTTCACTCGCCAGACGCTTCGGCAAAAAGGCCGTGGGCGTGGCGGGATTCTTTCTGTCCACACTTTGCGCGTTTGCATTCTATCTGCTCAAGCCCACGGATGTGAATGCGATGGTGGGATTGACCGTTCTCGGCTCGGCCGTCTATGCGCCGACCATTCCTCTGGTCTGGGCCATCTTTGCCGATGTGGCCGATTACTCGGAATGGAAGACCGGACGCCGGTTCACCGGCATGGTCTTTGCCACGATTGGGTTCGCCTTGAAAGCCGGACTGGCGCTTGGCTCGGCGTCGTTCCTGTGGCTGATGGCCGGACTGTTCCATTACGACACCAAGTTTCCTGCCGCTCCGGAAGCCGTGGCCGGTTACCGCGCCTGTGTGGGCATTGCCGTGGGCATTCTCTTCGCCGTCTGTACCGGATTGTTGTTGAGCTACAAGCTGGACAAACAAGTCACGATCCAAATGTCCGACGAACTGGCCGCCCGAAGAAGAAAAGTTACCGTATGAAATCATTCCCCCGCTCCATCACCTGCCTGCTGGCTCTGACCTTGGTTTCCAGCGGTCAGACGCAAACCCAACCCACGCTAAAAGCGGCTTTCAGCCGGGATTTCCCCATCGGCGTGGCCGTCAACGAACGCCAGTTTACCGGACGCGACACCCATGGCGTGGCCATCATCACCAATCAGTTCAATTCCATTTCGCCGGAAAACGCGTTGAAATGGGAAAGCGTGCATCCGCGTCCCGGAACCAACGGCTATGATTTTTCCGCCGCCGATGCGTATGTAGATTTCGGCGAAAAGCACCACATGCTGATCGTCGGCCACACCCTGGCGTGGCACAGCCAGACCCCGCGCTGGGTTTTTGAGGATGAGAATGGCCGTCCTCTCCGGGGAACCAATGCCGCCGACCGGGCGTTGTTGTTGGAACGTCTGCATGATCATATTCTGACCGTGGTGGGCCGCTACAAAGGCCGCATCAAAATTTGGGACGTGGTGAATGAAGCGTTGAGCGATGGCGATACTTTCAATGACCGCGTCATTCTTCGCCAATGGTCGCCCTGGGTGCGCGTTCTGGGCGACGAATTCATCAGCAAAGCCTTTGAATGGGCGCACGAAGCGGATCCGGATGCGATCCTGCGTTACAACGATTACTCCGTCGAAAACGAGGCCAAGCGCAAACGGCTCATTGTATTGATCAAAAAACTTCAGGAAAAACACGTTCCCGTCATGGCCATCGGCCTGCAAACGCACGCCAATTTGACCTGGCCCAGTCCGGCGTTGGAAGACGAGGCGCTCACCGACATTGCAAAGCTGGGTTTGCCCATGCACATCACGGAATTGGATGTCAATGCGTCCGCCGCCGGCCAGCGCACGCAAAGCGCCGATGTGGCCGAAAACGCGCGGGCCAGCCGCGATGGCGCCGCCGCCAGCGCTGAGGCGCAGGCGCAACTGGCCACGCAATACACCAATCTTTTCAAGGTGTTTTTAAAACACCGGGACAAAATCAAGCTGGTCACCTTCTGGGGTGTGACCGACGCGGATTCCTGGCGGCGTGATGGGCGCCCGCTCCTGTTCGACCTGGAAGGCAATCCCAAACCCGCGCTTGCAGACGTGCTCAAAATCGCCCAAGCCAGCGGTTCGCCATAAGGCGGAGAACCATTCATCCCGAAACCGAATCTACGGATTACTGCGATGTCCCGGCGCCATACGCAATGCGTCAATACCGTTCGTTTAACCAACCCGTGTCACCGACAGCAAAGATCGACCTGTTCTGCGAACACAAATTTTGAACCTTTGACCAACTTTCACGCTTAAATCTGCTTCGTTCTCTATCAACTTGGAAAGCGAAAGGATCACTAAACAAAACCGGGCGTGTTCACACTTTGAAGCACGCCCGGCTTGAGATTGAATTTCGATTCGCTTTAGCGGTGCAAATAATGCACGTCAGGCAATTCCCGTAATCGTTGCGCCGCCTGTTCAGCCGTCAGGTCGCGTTGCGCCTCGGCCAGCATTTCATAGCCCACCATGAATTTCTTCACCGTCGCCGACCGCAACAACGGCGGATAGAAATGGGCGTGCAACTGCCAATGCGAGCAATCATCTGATCCGTTTGGCGCCCCGTGCCAGCCCATGGAATAAGGGAAGGAGGTTTCAAACAGATTGTCGTAGCGGATCAAAAACGCCCGCAGTATTTCTGCCAGGCTGGTCCGCTCGGTTTCCGTCAGGTCAGCCAAGCGTTTCACCTGCCGCAACGGAAGCAGCAAGGTTTCGTAAGGCCAAACCGCCCAGAATGGAACCAGCACAACCCAATCAGCATTGCTCGCGATGACGCGAGTCGCGTTTCCAAGTTCGCGCCGGGCGTAATCCAGCAGCAGCGGTGAAGCATTGGCCTGCGCGTATTTTTGCTGCTCACGCCCCTCAATCGCCGCCTCATTCGGCACAAAGTTCCCGGCCCAAATCTGGCCGTGCGGATGCGGATTAGAGCAGCCCATCACGGCACCCTTGTTTTCGAAAACCTGCACCCAGCGATGGCGTTGGCTGAGTTCCGTTGCTTGCGCGGCCCAGACATCCACGACTTGGCGGATTTCCGGGGCGGACATTTCCGCCAGCGTCAGATCATGCCGCGGGGAAAAACAAATCACGCGGCATTCGCCGCGTGCCGGCTCGACCCGGAACAAGGCATCTTTCGACTGGGTTGCTTCGGGTGTATCCGGCAATAACGCGGAAAAATCGTTCGTAAAAACGAAGGTCGATTCATATCGCGGATTCACGTCAGCCCCCATGCGTTGATTGCCCGGGCATAGGTAGCATTTCGGATCGTATTCCGGACGGCGATCCGCCGAAGCTTTCTCCACCTGCCCCAGCCACGGACGTTTGGTGCGGTGGGGTGAAACTAAAACCCACTCGCCGCGCAGTGGATTGTAGCGGCGGTGGGGATGCTCTTCGAACTTAAACTCGGACATCGGATTATTGCGTCAGGAATTTATAAACGATCGTGTTGTGATAGGTCTCGCCCGGATGCAGAACCACCGAGGGAAAGTTGGCATGGTTGGGCGAATCGGGATAGTGCTGCGGTTCCATGGCGAACGCGTTGCGGAATTGATACACCCAGCCGCCTTTGCCGGTCATGCTGCCATTCAGGAAATTGCCGGAATAAAACTGCAGACCGGGTTCGGTGGACCATACTTCCAAAACGCGGCCAGTGGTGGGCTCGGTGACGCGGGCATCCAAGGCGAGTTCGCCCATGGGATGATTCATCACCCAATTGAGATCATAGCCGTTGCCAAATTTCAACTGCTCGTCGTTTTGACCGATGCGCGCGCCAATGGCGGTCGGCGTGCGGAAATCAAACGGCGTGCCTTCCACGGGCCGGAGTTCTCCGGTGGTAATCAAAGTGTCGTCCACGGGCGTGAATTTATCCGCATCGATGTAAACCAGGTGACCGAGGATGTCGCCATGCCCGGCGAGGTTGAAATAGCTGTGCTGGGTGAGATTCACGATGGTGTCCTTGTCCGTCGTGGCCGTGTAATCCAGGCGGATGGCGTTGTCATCCGTCAGCGTGTAGAGCGCCGTGACCTTCAAGTTGCCCGGATAACCTTCCTCGCCGTCGTGGCTGGTGTAAGTCAGTTCAAGCGTTTCGCCCTGCGCCGACATGCCCGGCTTGGCGTGCCAGACTCGTTTATCAAAGCCCATCACGCCGCCATGCAATGCGTTGGGAACGTTGTTGGTCGCCAAAGTGTAGGTCACGCCATCCAAGGTGAAATGACCGCGGCAAATGCGGTTGCCGTAGCGGCCAATCAACGCGCCAAAATACGGGCTGTTGGTTTCGTAGCTGGCCAGGTCGTTATAGCCGAGCACCACATCGCCCAGCTTGCCGTTCTTGTCCGGAACCTTCAGGGATTGGATGATGCCACCGTAAGTCAGAATGCGCGCTTCCACGCCGTTCTTGTTGCGCAGCGTATAAACCTGGACCGGCGTGCCGTTTTCCGTGGTGCCGAAATAGGCGGCAGATTTGCCGGCGCCCATGGCCGGGCAGCAGCACTTTTTGGTGGCGCAACCTGTGATCAACGTGAGGGAGAGACCCATCGCCATGAGAGCGGCGGTTTGAAACGCAATTTTTTTATTCATAATTCGATTTGGTTCAACGGCGAGCCTGGACACCAGCGGTGTCGGTTCATTGATTGTGAGGGCGCAGTCTGCCTGCCGGAAAAAATCCTGTCAAGCGACCGCCCGGGCTTGTATACTTAACAAACGCATGGACCGCAAATGTCCAAGTGAATACGCTAGGCTTGTTCCGCATGAATACCTATCCAAAGAAAGCGGACGTGTTGGTTTTAACCGGGTTGGTGCAGGCGTA
>JAKALA010000021.1 GCA_021813325.1 bacterium
CTCTTCTGCGTAAACACGCCGAAGAACCGGCTCAAGGTGGACTGGCTGGCGATGGCTTCCACACCCAGCACCGCCGCCACGGCGGCATCGCTTTGCAACCAGGCCACCCGGGAAAGCTTGTCCGCGCCGCACAGGATGCCGCCGACATAGCCCAGCGCCACATCCGTCGGATCATAGGCGTTGGGACTGGCCGGATCGTGCGGCAACAACTCCCGCAACTGCTGGCGAAACCTTTTCTGGCGCAGAAAGTGGGACCAGACAATCAACCCACCGTGGGCGGTCAGCCGTTGATCGGTGAAGCCGATCCGGATGGACGGCGTCGCGTTTTTAGTGTCAATTTGGAGCCGCACTGTTTGGTGCGCCTCCCGTCGAGGCCCGGAAACTTGTTTTGCTTTCATCACCACAAGCCCGCCAAACAGTGCTCACTCTTTCAAGCTGAATCGTTCCGGCTAAGTAAACGCCCTGCAATGGCGACTGGCCCGGGAAATTGGTGGCGTTTGGCCCGACCAACTTCACCACCAGCGTGCCCAAGGTGGAGTCGTTCCACAACGCATCGACCAAGTTGCCATAGGTTAGATTAGTCCCGCCGCCAATCGTCCAGCCAGGAAAAGCCACAGCGGGATCCACCACCCCGCCCAAGCCATCAGGCGATGGCGCGGGCAGATTAGCCGACTCGAAATCCAAGTTGATAAAACCCTGGCTGTAAGCGTTGGCAAATGAACCCAACCAAATCAGGCAGATGCAAATTTTGATGAATTTTTCATGGTCAACGTTCGGTTAATCGTTTTCCCATCACTGAGTTTGCTGCTCGTCGGGTTTTGCATAGACCCGCACATAATCCACATACATGTCCGCGACGCCATGATAACGGGACAAATCGACAGGCCAGCCGCCACCCGTGGCCAGATTGATCAGGAAGAAAAACGGTTCTTGTTTGGAAAGCGGCAGGGTGGCATGCCGCGCGACCTCGATGTTGTCGCAATAATAAATCGTGTCGGTCTCGGTAATCTTGCAACCGTAAACATGAAAAGATTCAAACCAGGCCGACGGAATTCCAAACTGGCGCATCCGAATCGGATTCTTAACGTGCTCGAAGGCTTGTTTTTCAACGGTCTTGCCGGCATCGCCTTGTTCCCAGCAATGCGGCGTGATCATGTAGGAATCATGCGCATTCGGCTCCCCCCGCCCTTCTCCGCCGTAAGCTTCGATGACGTCCAATTCATCGCACGGCACTTTCACCCCTTTGACAAAAGCGGTCATGTAATCCGTCATCAGCCAAAATGCCGGCCAGGCGCCGGTGGCGTTCGGCCCGAGAAAACGGCATTCGAAATAACACGGCGCCCTGGCCGTAATGCCGGTGGCGTCATTTTTCAACGACGAAATGATCCCGGCACTCCGGGCCGCTTCACTGGCCCGAATCCGCAGATAGGAATCCACCTGAAAAAACGGGCTGTTCGTTTTATCGGCCCCCGTGAAACGCAACGTGCTGAAGTCCTGCCAGCCCCCGGGCGGCTTGTGGTCATAATATTTGGCTCCGGGATTGGTGCTGGAAATTGACAATGGTCCGTTGAAATCATCGGCAAAAATTAATTTCATACCCGCTGCGGCCGGCGGCGGATTGGCTGGCAGCCCTTCGTTCCACACCACCCCGCCCTGGTTGTAGAGTTGCAGATAGCAATTGTCTTTTCCCGTTGCAGCATCACCACTGATGCGCAACGTGATCGGACCGTGCGGATAGTCGGCGGCGGGAAACACAAAAGTGGCGGTGCCGTCCGGATTCAGGGTTGGTTCAGCAACCGTCGAATCACTTCCCCAACCTTCCCCCTGTTTCCAGCATTTTACAGTCAAGGAGTGATAGCCTTTGGCCAGCAGCGAAATGGTGGCGCGCCCCGAGATGGTCGAACCATATTCCGGACTGCGAACCGAAATCAGATCGGACGGATCATGCTTCACCGGCCCGTCGGAAGCCATGACAGCCATGGCCAGCATCAGACTGAAGCCAAACCACCAGAATTGAATCAAGATTCTGCGCACAATTCACCTTCAGTTCAACCGACGCATCGCCTGGGCAAGTTCGCCAGGATTCAGCTCAGCCGCGCCGAATTTCCGAGCCTTGGAACCGGATTCTGATGCGATAGACCTTTTTGACGCGGCAGCTCACTTTGCCGGTGACCAGGTCAATGCGATCGGGAATTTCAATCCGGTGAATATCCACCTCGGCATGGTAGCCACGCTCGGAAAACACATCGATCAGCATGGCGAGCGCCATGGGGTTCTCCAGCACTTCGTCCTCGGCATTGATGTGGGCCGTGCCCGAAATGGCGTGGCGCAGGACAATGGGAATGACCTTGGACTCAATGAATGCAATGACCTTGGCGAACAGCTCGCGATGCTCCAGTTCATAGCCATCCAGCCGTTTCACCATTTCCTGGCGGGCGTGAATGACGATCTGGCTGGCCAGGGGAACGCCGCGCAAGCGTTCGAACGTTCGGGGATCCAGTTCCAGCGTGCTCTGGTATTCCAGCTCGCGCAGAATATTTTCCTCCACTTCCTTGACCGGCCCCTGGGCGTTGACGAAGTGGTAATGGTAAATTTCCTTCAGCGATTGGAGCGCATCCCACGTTTGCTCCTTGAAAACCCGATAACGCCGACGCGCCAGGGATTCGTCGTGATCGGTGGGACGATCTTCGGTGACGACGCTGTCGCCGGCGCGTGCCGCCGCTTCGATCAACGCCTTGGTTTCGCGACCGCGCTTGAGCTGGCGCGCCACCGATTCCTTTTCATCCACAAACAAAACCATGATATGGATGGTGGGCAGCCGGAAATGAATGCTCAACGGCGTGTTGTAAAATTCGCGCCACAGCGCCTTCATTTTATCCACCAGAAGTTTCAAGCACTCGACCTGAACATTGGTGCGGGGAAAACCATCAAGAATCACCCCGTCCTGAAATTCTCGCCGGAGCAACTCGCGCAACAGCAAGCCGACCACGTCGCGGTCGCCCACCATGTTACCCGCCGCCTTGATGGCCTGCGCTTCGGGTGATTTGAGCAGCGAGCTCATCACAATCGGCTGACAGGTCAGCCCGCGCATTTCGGCAATGAACGCGGTGTTGGTTCCCTTGCCGGCGCCGGGAGCGCCACCCAGAAGAATGATCTCCTTGGGAAACCGCATGTGTTCACGCCCGAATTCGGACTCCAACTCACGCCAGATGGAATCAAAAATGATGTGCGCGTCCTTGATCTCCAAATCACTGCGTTTGGGCGCCGCCGGTGCAGCCAGCAAGGCCGGTTGAATTTGTTCGGTTGGGGCAGGCATGGAACTGAAATGATAACGGACGGGAAGATACCTTACCTGTGAACTTAAACAAAGACTAATTCAGCCCGCCGATTCCGTTTAGCGATACCGGAGCAGCGAAAAGGCTGGAATTTTTTCAATCCCAGCCCCAGCCACCCTCGAAGCCCAACCAAACTCCCGAATCAAATTAATTCTTTTTCCGAGTGCCGCGGTCGGAAAGCCAGCGCGTGTCCGCGCCGGCTCCGTCCGTATTCAACTTGAGGAACTTGTCGGTCCACTTGTGCAATTCCGCGTGGCCATCGGCAAAGGAAAACGAACTGGAGTTGCCGTGATTCACGGCGGGCCGGTCATTGATGCCGCTGCCGTCGGAGATGTATTCAAAGTAGCCGTCGTTGATCGAAGCCGGATTTTCGTCAAGAAACACGAAACATTGGGACGCGCCAAATCCGCCGCCGAAATCGCTGTATTTGAAAAACGCCCGGTAACTTTGTTGCAGGCCGAACATTTCCAGGGCGTAATTGCGCGGATACGGCCCGCAATACATGTTGGCCGAACAGGAGCGCACATGCTCCAACTTGGAGGTGGGATCGATGTAGCGATCCGCCGGACATTTGAAAACGCCCGCCGCCTTGGCATAGGCGCCAATCGAACCGACCAACGTGCCAAGACCGGGCACGGCATCGCCCAGCACGCCCAGCAAATACACATTTGTTTCGCAACCGACGGGAATCCCGGCGCTGCCATTATAGCCATAGGAACCGGCCACCCAGTTGGGCGCGGCAGGAGTGGCCCCGGTCATGGTGATGCCGGCCAAAACCCCGTTGGCAATGAAGTTGTTTCCGGGAAATTGATCGTTGTTGTCGCCCGCGTAGAGAATGCTCCCAAGTTGCAATTGCTTCATGTTGTTAATGCAGGCAATGCCCTGGGCGCGAACCTTGGCTTGTGTGAGTGCCGGCAACAACATCGCGGCCAGAATGGCAATGATGGCGATCACCACCAGCAATTCAATCAAGGTAAATCCCCGCGCCCGCTGCGTTTTTAAAGGAGAATGTTGAACCGCAACCTGAGACATCTGCTTCATAGCTTGTGTTTGGTCTTCCAGCCGCCGGGATCGGCCGCCGGCTGGAAATATTTATGTTTTGGTATGACCGCGACTGCCGTGTTTTACTGCGCGGACACGCGATAGAATCGGTGGGTGTTGGTGGCTGAGTCCAAAACCGACTTCACCGTGTTATCGCCTGTCACTGCGTTCCCCAACGGCGTCCAGGTGGCATCGCTCAAGTTGTCCTTATAAAGGAGCTGATACGAAAGGCCTGACTGGGTCGGGAACGAAACGATGATGTTTTCGGTTTTGAGGGTTGCGCTCAACGTGATCGTGGCGGTGCCAGGTTTGGCCGGAACCAACATGAAGTAATTCACATTGATGGTCGGGTCGTTAAGAGCTATCGGATTTCCGGACAGCCGAAGCGTCGTTTGCGAGCCGTCGAAAACCACCGAAACCAAGTTGCCGTTGTCATCGCGCAAATAAACGCTTTCCGATGAATTCCAGCTCCCGAGCGGAATGTTGAACGTGCCCAGCGGGGTCGTCGTTTGACTGGCGGTGCCAAATCCGCTGGTGACTTCGGACAAGGTGGCCACCGTCACCGCGCTGCCTTCAGTGAAACGGCCAACGATGTTATACGTTCCGGCAGGATAGTGCCGGGTGTAATTGCACCATGAACCGTAGCCGAACCAGTCGAGCTTGTAATCCGTCTTGCCGGCTGTGAATTGCGGTCTGGCCAAATCACCGCTCGGCTCTTGAGCCGGAGTCAGGTTGATGTTGTCATACGCGCGATAGTCAAACGGATTGAGCAGCGCATTGGTGTTGCTCTGAGAAACATCAATTCCTTCGGTGCTGGTCTGGTTGGCGTAAGCGTTGACTTGCGGATTGTCATAGAACAGGCCGCTGACACCGCCACTGGTGTAATCCCAGTCCTCGGCTTCCCATTGGTAGTTGGTTGACGAGTAGGTGTCGAAGGAATAGCTCGTGTTGTAAACTCCTCCAGCAACTCCCGAGAAGGAGATATTCGCCGTGTAGATGCTGTCTGGCTGGAGATTGGTGTAACTGACGTGCCAGTTTGTGGATGAACCGGTGATGACCAGGTTGGTAACAACCACGCCGTTCAAAGTGACCATAATGCTGTTGGTGGTAATACCCGCCCCCGAACTGGCGTCGAAGCTGAGCACATTCGTTCCTTGGAACTGCATCAATCCGTTTGGATACAAGTTGCCAAGGGTCGGCTTCGAATTATCCGCTGGAACCAAGGCGAAAAAGTCCACGTTATAGCCGCCGTTATCCACCGTGACTTTCAGCGTATTGGTCGAACCATTCGCCGTCCACTTGACGTAGTTGCAATTGGCGTCAATCAAAGGCGCCCAACCGCCGCCATAGGCTCCCCAGCCACCAGTGTTCGGGGTTGTAAAGGTGCCGAGAACTTTTGTCGCTTGGGACGTGGTGCCCCACCCGTTGGTCACCAACGAGACCTTGGCCGCATCCACCGTCCAGGGACTGCCATTCGGACTAGCCATGCGCATCCAGATGTTATAAGTGCCGGCAGGTTGGGTGCGGGTGTAGTTGGCCCAGTTTCCGCCGTCATTATGGCCGATGTTATAGGTCTGAAAATTGCCGCTGGTGTATTGCGGACGCACCCAGTCCGAACACGGAGCTTCGGTGGCCAAACCATCCCCCGCCCCGCTGCTGGTGCGATAGCCGGCTCCCACGTTGTAATTCCAATAATTGTCAACGTTCAACACCGATCCCAAGCCTTGATACATGTCGGTTTGCGGATTGTCGAAGAACTGTCCGCCATTAATTCCGTCATAGGTGAAATCATAGTCTTCCGCCTCAAACGTGTAGGTATCCGGCGCGAACGTGTCGAATTTATTCGTGTAATAGGTCGTGCCAGCGCCATCCACCAGTTTGACAATGACCGTGTGAAATCCGTTCGTCGTCACCGGGCACGTCACGTTCCAGGCCGTTGACGAACCACTGAACGACAGGCCGGAAACGTTGGCCCCATCGATGTTCAACGTGATATTATTGGTCGCTATTCCCACCGAGGAATTCGCGACAAACGCCAGTTTGTTGGTGAACTGAAACAGGCTTTGTCCATCCGGCGCAAAATCGCTCACATAGGGTGGCGGGTTCACGGTTAAATCCGCCGGAACAAGCATGAAGAAGCCCACGTTTTCCCCGGCGCCCACAAAAGTGTAACGCAAGGTTTTAACCGAACCGTCGGCCATAAACCGAGCCGGGTAACCGCCGCTGTTCATGATCGGCACCCAGACATATTTCTGCCACCCGCCAGTTGCAGGCGTGTCGTGCGCGCCCAGGTCTTGCGTCGTCTGATCCATCTGCGTGCGGACGCCCGTCACGACCGAGATTTTCCCGGCATTCAACTGAGCACCGCCGTCACCGCGCGAAACCCGGACAAAAATATTGTAAGTTCCCGACGGGAAAGTTCTGGTGTAATCGCCCCAATTGCCCGCCGCCGTGTTTCCCAAATCATAATCCGGATTGCCGCCCTGGGAAGCGCGGGGCACATCACCGCAGCCTTCACCCGGCAAACCAATCCGGTTATAACCGCTGTTGCCGCCCGTGTTGTTTTTGTGAAAATCAATCTCAGCCACACCATCCAAACCGCTGTAAGCGTCCACCTGCGGATTGTCGATGAAATTCCCGCCGCCGTAGTTGAAATCTTCTGCCTCAAAAGTGTAGGCCGGGGTGATCGTGTCGAATGAAACGGAATAACTGGCGGCGACACCATTCGCATCGCTGACTTGAATCAACGCCGTGTAAACCATGTTGCTGGCCAGCGGCGCCATCACATGGACATCTGTGGACGTTCCCGCAACCGCCAAGCCGTTTGCCGTGGTCAAACTAGCCACCGATCCCTGGCCAAATAAATTGGTTCCCGCCAATTGCACCGAAACGTCATTGGCCGGATCAATCGCCACCGGCGAGCTGGCATCAAACGACAGCAAGTTCGTCGCCTGAAACTGTAGTGTTCCATCCGGATACACATTCGTGATGGTGACCGTGCTGACTTCGGCGGGCTGGAGTGGCAGCAGCATGAAGAAATTGATGTTGTCGCCGCCTTGATTTTGCAGGAATTGCAAGGTCGCCGGATTTCCGTCGAAGGTAATCTCGGCCAGGTTGCCGGAACTGTCGGTCACCGGCATGAAATCATAGCTCTGCCAGCCACGCCCTTTGACGCCGTATTTGTAAGGCGCACTGCCGCTGCCGGTGAAATAGGCGTTGCCAGAATATACGGTTATGTCGGCACTTTCCGTTTTCACACCACCGCCACCCGCCGCGCGCACATAAAGATTGTAGGTGCCCGCCGGAAAATGCCGGGTGTAATTTCCAAAATCTCCGCCGTCCGTCCAGCCCACATCATAATCCAGTTTGCCCGAACCAAGGTAGGGACGCCGCGCCAGATCACCGCAGCCTTCCGTCGCCAATCCGCCGGGGTTGGCATCCCCGCCGGGACGATAAGCGGATTGTCCGTTCGCGTTATGCGCATCCACATAATCCGTGGTCAGCAAGCCCGCGTAGGCATTGGTTTGGGGATTGTCGATGAACTGCCCCGGAATCCCGTTCAGCGTGTAGTCCCAATCTTCCGCTTCCCATGTGTAGGCAGGATTGATCGTGTCGAAATTGATCGTCTGACTGGCGACCGCGCCGCTGGCGTCTTTGATTTGAATAGTCGCCGCATAAAGCAGATTGCTCTTCAAAGTGGCGCTCACAGTCATACTGTTATTGGCGCCGGCAACTGTCAGACCTTTGCCCAGGCTCAAACTCTTTAGAATCGCCTGCCCGGTTTGCAGGCTGGTGGACGTCAAGTCCACGGTGACATTCGTAATATCAACCGTTGAATCGGCATTGAACGTCAGTGACGGAGCCAATTGGAACATCGCCGTTCCATCCGGATAAACATTCGATATGGTGGGTTGAGCCTGCACGGAGATTCCACCCCAAAAGGTGGCCGCCGCCGCCAGGCTGGTGACGAGAAACTTTGGTAGTTTTGGCATAATGTATGAGTTTGCTAAGGTTTAGGGTTGATAAGTGGGGCAGTGGAAAAACTATAAAGCAGCGCGCCCATTTAAAACTATCCCCGAAAGCGGGGAGGAGCATTCTCACCCTGATTTCATTGGCCTAACCGCATATCATCAGGCTTTGGAAACAGCTCAAGCCCGAATCATAAAACCACTCGAAATATACCAGCCAGGTAACGATGTCTTCCGCCTGAGCTTTCCCGGTGCGATCAAATTCTCTTCTTTAAGGATTGGCACGCTCAATGAAACCCATTCGCCAAAAAAACAAAACCGGTGGCGTCATGCGTCAACGCCACCGGTTCGCCGTCCCCCGAAACGTGTGCCAATACACCACCGCAAACCGCAAGTGTTCTTTCATCGTCTTGCCTTCGACGACCTCCTCAGCATTGTAATGCTTGAACGCCAAGGCATTCTTTGACGCCGCTCCTTCATACGCTATCTGGCTGATCTCAGCAAAGGCGGGTTTCATAATCGTATTAATTGCGGATTTTTTGGGGCTATTGTGTTTGGTTTGAGTTTTTGTTCGAGCCGCGAAAATGTGCTACACAGATTTATTTTATAGCAATTAACAATAAGATAGGCACATGTTGGCGATAAAAAGGAAAGGGTTGGCGGCGGTGGGCAGGTGTTTGCGGAGGGCGGTCTTGAAGGTGGCCCAGAGATGTTCGATGGGGTTGAGGTCGGGGGAATAGGCGGGTAAAAAGAACAACTGACAACCGGCGGCTTCGACCAGCCGGAGCGTGGTCTGGGATTGGTGGAAGCGGGCGTTGTCCAATCCGATCACGCTGCCCGGTGGCAGTCCTGGCAGCAGCACTTTTTCAAAATAAGCGTCCACCACCTCCGTGGTGCAACTGCCTTGAAACACCAGCGGGGCGACAAGTTTGCCCTGTTGGGAAGCGGCGATGATGCTGGTGCGTTCCCGCCGCTTGCCCGCCACGGCCTCGTAAATCCGTTCGCCCCGGGGCGCGCGACCAAACTCACGAAACAGACGATGATCCACGCCGCACTCGTCGAGGTAAAAGACGGGCCGGCCGTTGAACTTTTCGAGTTCGCGCTGGAAGCGCCAGCGTTGCACCTCGTTGCGCTCGCGGTATTTTATGAGTTTTTTTTAGCGTGAAGCCGAGTTTTCCCAGCCGCACCCAGACGGCGTTGTGACTGACGGCCAAGGCCGTGGCGATTTCTTTGAGCGTGGCATCAGGCTGTTTTTGGACGTGGGCTGAAAGTTTTTGCGGATCCAGCTTGCGCCATTTCCCCCAGCTTGTTTTCGGGGCCAGCTTCCCGGCTTTGGCGGCGGCGAGGTAGCGATAGACCGTGCGCCGCGCCACTGCGAAACGGCGCCCAGCCTCGGCCTTGGAACCGCCGGCTTGGAGAAATTTCACAACCCGTTCGCGTAAATCCAACGTATAGGCTTTCATGCCCAAAGCCTATCACCAAATGTGCCAATGTCTATGTTAATTGCTATAAAACCACGGCCCGCTTTACTGGGCGAGCTTGCGATTGATCAGATGAGTTCATTTCATCGGCCCAAATTTGTTTGATCGTCGCTTCGGTGTTGAAACCATTGGGGCAGGCTTCGCTTTTCGTGTTTGCCCAATACCAATGCGGCCCATCGCGTCTGCCGGGACTCAGAATGCGGCTTCCGGGCATTTCGAGGTGTCCGTTGGGATCAGTCGTTTTAACCCAGTTCCAGGCATACCGAAGCCATTGATTCCGATCAGATTCAGGCAGCAGAGCGAACCATGTAATTTCATCCCAACCCCAGATAAACGGCGAAGCACTGAGCTTTCCGGGATTGTGGCTGCCAAAATTGTCGAACTCGACCAGGTAAGGCAGATGATCGCAGCTCCAGCCACTCGGCGTGACGCCGCCCTTGCTTCGGAGGAAAATGGAATCGGCATAGCCAACTTCCAATTTACCCCGGTAAGGCTCGTTGGTGATGGCCATAATACGCAGCGGAAATGAATGGAAATCGAACAGCAACTTTCCTTGCTCCACATATCCGCCGGTGGGTGTATGCGCATCACAAATCAGCAAATGGCGTCGGGCATGTTGATGAGCGTAAGCGCGCACTCGGCCCAACATATCCCGCCAGCCCGCATGACCGGGATCGTTGTTATCAATGAGACCCACCTGACCGAAATGAACCGCCTCGATTCCCACATCAATATAACTGGTGGCCAGAAAATAAAACCACATGCGCGTTTCCAGACGGCTCATGTCGGGAACCGATGCGTCATTGCCCCAGTGATTCACAAAACGTCCGCTGACATACAACATGTCGTCGTAGTTGAAGTTTCGATTGGCAACGGCCTGCCCAAACTCGTTGAAAACGCGCTCTGGAATGGGAATGGATTCCACATTTCGGGTGACAATCTCAAAAGCCGCCGCCTGCAAAATGATCTCGGGATCAATTTTGTGTAATGCTTCAGCATAACGCTTGGCGGTTTTGAGAAAGCGGGGCAAGTTGCTTTCATGGCCCCAAAGCATCAGGGCGCGACCGACAAATTTCGCCTTGGTATCAATAATGAAACGAAAATTATCCTGCGGATCAGCCCTGCCTGGGCTTGGCGCTGACGCCAGATCATCGTGCAACAGTTCGGTAAAGCTGACCGACCGATCCAGATAATTTTCCAAAACCTGGCGCGAAATTGTGGTGTCAAACCGGAAATCCTGGGCCGACGCTTCGAAAATACTGGCACAAAGTAAGACGACGAGAACCTTTGAGAAATTGTAATGATTCATGTCAAGGCATCGCTTGAAGGCCGGGTTGCCAATACGCTATCCGCCGAAATTTGAAAACACCATCCCCGAAATCGGGGACTTACCCCAATGTGACCAAGCGGATATTGCTTTGCCCATGACCCCTTTAACCGATGCAAGCCACTTCATCCCGCCGATTTCAAGGTTTATCGGCTGGAGGCTGTTGGCTGAGCCGCTCTTTCACCGGAATCATTCCAGCTCGGAAATAATTTTTAGTTGTCTTTCACCGAGCAGAGCAGGTTTAAATTACCCCAGAAACACTTAATCCATTTGCACTGGCATGAAAACAATCGGAGTCACTTTTCTGTTGTTGCTGGCGGGCCTTTCCACACCGGCGCAAACCAAACCATTGGCCCCGCCAAGTGAGGTTGTCTGGCACGGTCTGGGAACCAATGAAAACGACAGCATGCCATTGGGAAACGGTGATCTGGCGCTCAATGTATGGACCGAAACCAATGGCGATCTGCTCCTGCTGATCGCCAAGGCCGATGCCTGGAGCGAAAATGGTCAGCTGCTAAAACTGGGGCGCGTCCGGGTTAAACTGGCCAACAACCCGTTCATCAACGCCCCGGACTTCACCCAATGTTTGCAACTGGAATCGGGTGAAGTGACCCTTCAGGCTGGGAACAATCGTGTGGTCGTCTGGGTGGATGCCAACCGCCCGGTTGCCCACGTGGAAATTCAAACCGAATTGCCGGTTGAACTGGAGGCCCGCGCCGAACTGTGGCGCACGAACTCATATCACCTCGATCAACGGGCCGTGGCGGCGGCCGGAATTTTTGAATGGGGCAACAATCCTGACGGCTTGACGTTCGAACCAGACATTGTTTTCCACGCAACCAACCCATGGGTTGCGTGGGCACACTACAACACCCGCAGCATTTATCCGCTCGTTTTTGAGCAAGAGCACCTGGCGTCGTTGCTACCGAAATACCCGGACCCTCTATTGCACCGATGTTTTGGCATCGCGATGAAGGGTTCCAATCTTGCGGCAACAAACCAGCGAACGGTGAAGTCCACCCAAGCCGGCAAAACCTTTCGCCTGGATCTGTATGCGTTAACGGATCAAGTCGATTCTCCTGACCGGTGGCTGGCCGAGACAGATCAGTTGATGGCAAAATGTGAATCCGTTTCCATCGCAACCGCCCGGCAGGCACATCGCCAGTGGTGGTCGAATTTCTGGAACCGAAGCTGGATTCGTGTCTCGGGCGACCCCGGAGCGGAAGCCGTTTCCCAGGGTTATGCAATCCAACGTTTCATGACCGCCTGCGCCGGACGGGGCGCCCAACCCATCAAATTTAATGGTTCCTTGTTCACAGTCGGTCATGATCTCCCGGCAGGAACGAGTTCAACCGAGAACAATCACGATCCCGATTATCGCGCCTGGGGCGCCTGTTATTGGAATCAAAATGTCCGTTTTTCCTACTGGCCGCTGCTGGCAAGCGACGATTACGATTTGCTCCAACCGTGGTTCGACATGTATTTAAAAGCCCTGCCTCTGGCCAAGGACCGGACCCGGGCATATTTTCATCACGACGGTGCGAGTTTCATTGAGACCATGTATTTCTGGGGACTGCCCAACGTCAATGACTTTGGCTGGAACAATCCGGGGCCGGAATTGCAAAGCGAATGGATGCGTTATCACATTCAAGGCGGCCTTGAGGTTCTGGCCCAAATGTTGGATCGGTATGATTACGCGCCGGATGACGCCTTTGCCCGGAATCGTCTGCTGCCGTTTGCTGATGCCATTTTGACTTACTACGATCAACACTGGCCGAGAGGTGCTGATGGAAAAATCCACATGGCGCCGGCGCAAGCGATCGAAACCTATCAGCGCGACGCAGTCAATCCCGCCCCGGATTTGGCGGGTCTTATTAGTATTTTGCCGCGTCTCTTGCAACTTCCACAGACCTTGAGCACTGCGGAGGAACGGGGGCTTTGGAACAACATGCTGAAGGACGTTCCGCCCCTGCCAACGGGAACCACCGCGCACGGCAAAATCCCGCCGCAAGGTCACGGCGAGACGGACGGGAAACCGGTTTTGCTGCCAGCGTATCAGTATGGCGAACCGCGAAATCATGAAAATCCGGAATTATACGCCGTCTTCCCCTACCCCATTTACGGCGTCGGCAAACCAGAATTACAACTGGCGCGAAACACGTT
Source organism: bacterium (assembly GCA_021813325.1). Taxonomy (GTDB): domain Bacteria; phylum Verrucomicrobiota; class Verrucomicrobiia; order Limisphaerales; family UBA11358; genus UBA11358. Next base: position 13,316 of record JAKALA010000021.1, read on the forward strand.
TGCCGCCCGGCTTCATCCGTTCGGCAAATGCTGGGGACAGGACGGCATTCAAGCGGCCATGCTGGGTTTGACTGGCGAGGCCAAAAAGTCATTGCTTCAGGAATTCACCTCTTACGGCAATCAGCGGTTTAAATGGTTCTGGTCCAAAAACAGCGACTGGATTCCCGACATGGACAATGGCGGCGCCGGCATGCTGACGCTGCAACGAATGATCATGCAGTGCGATGGCAAACGGATTCTGCTGCTACCTGCCTGGCCCGAAGCGTGGAATGCCGACTTCAAACTTCATGCCCCTTACAACACCATCGTAAGCGGAAAAGTTGTCGCCGGAAAAATTATCGGGCTGGAGGTTCTGCCGGCGGAACGGGCCAAAGATGTCGTGATGCCGGGAAGCACGCCGCCGGTTTTGCCTTCGCGCAAGCAGCTTCAGTAAGATTCCGACTTGTGGCGGGCCACCGCTTCAAGCCGGCTGCGCACGTGCATTTTCTGGCAAATGTTCTTCACGTAAGTGCGAACGGTTTCGGTGCCAATGTTCAACTTGTCACCGATTTCCTTGTAGATAAAACCGGACGACAGCAAATCCAGGACCTCCCGCTCGCGGGGAGAAAGATTTTCCGATTCGGTCGGCGAGTTTCCCACCAGATGAAAGTGTTTCACCACTTTGCTGGCAATGTGGCTGGACATCGGCGCGCCGCCTTTGGACACATCGCGGATGGCTTCCAGCAACTGCTCCGGCGGGCTGGATTTCACCAGATAACCGTTCGCGCCGGATTTCAACGCGCGGAAGATGCGTTCGCTGTCCTCATAAATCGTCACCATGATGACCTGCATGTTGGGCGCCGACTTTTTGATTTCCGCAACGCATTGGATGCCGGACATGCCCGGCAATTTGATATCCATGAGCACCACGTCGGGAAGCTTGGAGAGAATTTCCGGCAAGGCTTCCTCCGCAGACATAAACGCACCGAGACATTTGATGTCTGGCGCCGTCTCCAAAATTGTCACGAGTTGCTCCCGCAAACCGCGATCGTCTTCAACAATGACAACCGTCTTTTTCATTTAAGACATTCAATCAATGCTCACCGCATGATAATCAACGGGTTTAGCCATGGCGAATTCAGATTCAGGCATCCAGCCCGGCAGGCTTGATGAGCAGGCGCATTCGCACGGTCGTCCCGCAACCCGGCGCGCTTTCGACAAAGCACTGTCCGCCAGCCTGGTTCAGCCGTTGCTTCATATTATTCAGTCCGTTGCCGGATGGCTCGGAAGCGGGCTTGAATCCCCGGCCATCATCCGCGATGGAGATGTTTAGAAACCCATCGGCATAATTGATGCGCACGGTAATCTCCTGGGCACTGGCATGTTTGATCACATTATGCACGGCCTCCTTCACGGCCATGGTGATGTTGTGGCGCGTCTGACTGGAAACCTGCGCCTCCGGCGGCAAATCCAAAACGTGAAACCGGCAGCGAAGCTGGGTGCGCTCACACAGCTGGTTGACCATCTGGCAAAGATAATTTCCCAGCGCCTCCAAATTATCATTCTCGGGGTTGACCGCCCAAACCGTCTCATAAAGCGCCGAGACCAGTTCGCGCGACATCTTTGAAACCTTGTCAAAATCATTGCGCGCCGCTTCCGGAAAATCAGCATTGCCCTGCGCCATTGCGCTCAAGAGCGATATTTGGGTGACGCGCGCCCCGAGATCATCATGAATATCGTGGGCGATGCGCAGGCGTTCCTGCTCCACGGCCCGCTGTTGCTTCAAACGCGCCATTTCGCGGCGCATCCGTTGCCAGACAAAATAGCGACTCACGGCGGCCAGAATGCCCGTCAAGCACACCACCGCCACCGCCCAAAACCAGGGAGTTTTCCAGAATGGCTGCGGCACAAACACGCGCACCGAGTCATGAAGCCCGGTCAACACCCCCATGGCATCCACTGCTTCAACCTGAAATTCATAATTGCCCGGCCCCAATCCGTCGTATCTGGCCTCGTGAAAGTTGGCGGTGCCCATGCTATACATTTCGTTCCATTCCACCACCAAGTTGTCACCGGGAGTAACCGTCGGCGCCTGTTCCAGAATGTTATGCCATTCGACGTGCCCGATCGGATCTTCGTCAATGATTGCAAACGCCTTGGTCTGCGGCGCCTGCCCAAATTTCACGACTTTGGCCATGCTCGGGCTTAACCCGTCATGCATCCATCCTTTGGGCGGATCCCCCGAACTGCGATCACTCGCATCGTTGTCGAAAGGCGATTGTAGCAACGGAACATTTCCCGATGTATCCGAAGCCTTGGAAACAACCAAATTGGCCACCACATAAATGCCAATCGTATCGGGCGGGCCGGCCGAAGAAATCACGATCAGAATTCGATTCGCTTGGGGCGGGACCACAATCGTTTCACGCCGGTGTGTCAAAGCCGAAGTTTTCAGGGATCCCGTCCACCCCATGCTCTGTCCTTTGACGCTGTAAATGTTCTGGCTGACTTGATCGCCGGCGGCATTGTAAAACCGGACAATCATCCGCATTTCCGCGTCACCTTCATGCCAGTTGTTTTCATAACCATTCAACCGGCAGCGCAAGTGCAACGCCGGCCCGTGATAATTGGTGGTCAAACCAAACCCAAAAATGACGCTCTCGGGATACGTGCCCAGACTGGCCACGGCCTGGCTTTGAAATGGCAGGGCCTTTCCATTCACGCTGATGGATTGGATGTTCAATTCAGGCCCGGCATCTGCTTTCACAAAGATTCCCGACAGCAGGAAAAGAGCAAAAACGGACGATCTCATTGAAATGTTGAGACTCGTTAGACGGATGAATGATGCACCAAAAACGGTCATGGATGGCTTTGTTGCTAATAGCCTATCATCTGACATTCTTTCAAAACACCAGAAAATCCATCCCCGCTTTCGGGGATATTTGTTCAGAACCATCCAATTTACGCTTAAAGGAATCCGGCTCATGCGCTAAAAACTCGTCACAACTCCGAAAAATCCTTCAAGACTTAAACGTGAAACTTTTGCTGCTAATCGGACTTTTACTCCTTCGCACCCCTGATCTCCTGGCCCAGAACAAGCACGGAGCGATCTCAAACTTCCCAAGCTACATCGGTCGCGTCATGTGCGGTTATCAAGGGTGGTTCAGAGTCGAAGGCGATGGCTCGGGCGAAGGATGGTCGCATTACAGCGAACACGGAACCTTGTCCGCCGCCACATTGCATCCGGATTTTTGGCCGGATGTTTCGGAATACGCAAAGACTTATCCCACGACCTTGACGAATCATGACAGCTCGGTTGCACGGGTTTTCAGTTCTGTGGATCAAAGCACCACGGACCTGCATTTCAAGTGGATGCGGCAATACGATATTGACGGAGTCTTCGTTCAGCGCTTCTTCAGCGGATTGCGCACGCCAGAAAGCCGGCAGCGAAGTCGCGTCGTCCTGGCCCATGCCATCAAGTCCTCGCAAAAATATGGCCGTGCCATTGCCGTGATGTATGACCTCTCCGGCCTTCGTGATTCCGGCGAGAATTGTTCGGCGATCATTCAGGACTGGAAAGAACTGGTGGATGAATTACATGTAACTTCACAGCCAACGAACAATTACCTCTACCATCGCGGAAAACCGCTGGTAGTGATTTGGGGATTGGGCTTTCCGGATCGTGGTTATGACATTCGTCGCATCGGCGTGGATAAAGTCATCGACTTTTTGAAACATGATCCGGAATACGGCGGCTGCTCTGTCATGTTGGGCGTGCCGACCTATTTCCGGGATTTGAACATTGATTGCAACCCCGATCCCTATCTCCATAAATTGATTGAATCCACCGACATCGTCATGCCCTGGATGGTGCAACGTTTCACGCCGCTTTTACAATTTTTTGACGCCACTCGCTATGAAAAACAAGTGAAAGCCGACCTTGCTTGGTGCTCCGCCCGGCACGTCGATTATGCGCCCTGCGTTTATCCGGGGTTCAGTTGGTTCAACATGCATCAGCATGGCCAGAGTGATGATGCCATGATTTACCCATTGAACCAAATTCCCCGGCAAAAAGGGCGTTTTTACTGGAGCGAAATCAGCGGAGCCATCCAGGCCGGGGCGCAGATGCTCTACGTGGCCATGTTCGATGAAATGGACGAAGGCACGGCCATCTTCAAATGCTCAAATCATCCACCCGCCGGCGTCAAACTATGTGATTATGAAGGATTGCCCACCGACCACTATCTTTGGCTCACTGGCCAGGCGGGTAAAATGTTACGGGGTGAAATTCCGTTTTCAAAATCCCTTCCCAAACGCATCCCTTTAGAATCAAAATAGCCCCATGAAAAATCCCCTCGCCACGCTTCTGGCCGTCAGTTCGCTGATGCTGGCCTCCAACGCCTTCGCCCAAGTTGAATGGGTTGATTCCACCATCGGCGGACAAGGCTTCCTGCTGGAGCCAACCAGGCCCACCGTGCATCTGCCCAACAGCATGGTGCGCGTGTATCCCGTGCGCAAAGATCAGTTGGACGATCAGATCCATTCATTTCCTCTGACCATCATCTCGCACCGGCTGGGGGAACTGTTCTGGCTGATGCCCTGCGACGCATCCGCCAGTCCCGACACCTGGCATCGCCCGCAGGCCTATGACCAGGAAACCACCACGCCCTATTACTACGCCACACGCTTTGACGATTCGTTGATTCGCACCGAATTTACGCCGGCGGCACACGCGGGTTATTTCCGCTTCATATTTCCCAACGGCAAGCCAACGTTGTTACTGGAAAACCGCATGGATGGAAATTTGTATTTCACCAACGGGAATGCCGTATTCGGCGAGGAACGCTTCAACCAGATGCGGGCTTACGTGTTTGGCGAATTTAACTCCGGTGTGCAGGCGCAGAGCAGCGGCGAAGCCAAAAAGCGACTCGTCATTTCAGCGCCGGGCGGTGTTAACACACTGGAATTCCGCTACGGCATTTCGTTCATCAGCGTTGAGCAAGCCCAAAAAAACTTGGAAGAGGAAATCCCAGACTGGTCTTTTGAAAAAATTGAACAGGCCGCGAAACAGCGCTGGAACGAAGTGCTCGGACAAATTCAAGTGGATGGCGGCACCCCGGCGCAACGCCGTGTCTTTTACACCTCGCTTTACCGATGCTACGAGCGCATGATCGACATCACCGAAGACGGGCAGTATTACAGCTCCTTCGATCATCAAGTCCATCAGGATGCGCGCCCGTTTTACATGGACAACTGGCTGTGGGACACCTACCGCGCGCTCGAACCGCTCCACCTTCTGTTGAATCCGGAAATGGAAGCCGACCAGATTCAATCCTACGTCCGCATGTATGAACAATCCGGCTGGATGCCGTCGTTTGCCGTCCTGTGGGGTGATTACCCGTGCATGACCGGCAATCACGCCGCCGCCTGGATGGCCGATGCCTGGTTCAAGGGCATCCAAAATTTCGACCTGAAGACCGCCTACCAAGGACTCAAAAAAAATTCGCTGGAAGCCACGCTTCTCCCCTGGCGCAACGGACCCAAAACATCGCTGGATGACTTTTACAACGAGCATGGCTACATGCCGGCGTTGCACCCTGGCGAAAAGGAAACGGTCCCGGAAGTCCATTCCTTCGAGCGTCGTCAAGCCGTGGCGGTGACTCTGGAAAACAGTTATGACGACTGGTGCATCGCGCAATTGGCCCGCGTCAGCGGAAACGAGGCCGATTATCCCTTGTTCCTGCAACGTGCCGGATTCTACAAAAATGTATTCCGGCCGGAGAAACAATCCGTCTGGCCAAAAGACCGCGAGGGCAAATGGATCGAACCGTTTGATCCCAAATTTTCCGGCGGCATGGGCGGACGCGATTACACCACGGAAAACAACGCCTACACTTACGACTGGGATGTGCAGCATGATTTGACCGGCTTGTTTGGCTTGATGGGCGGGCGGGCGGCGGCGGACGCCAAGCTCGATCAATTATTTCGCGAGGGTTTGGATCGCAGCAAATACGAATTCTGGGCCAAATTCCCCGACGCCAGCGGGCTGGTCGGGCAGTTTTCCATGGGCAACGAACCCAGCTTTCACATTCCCTACCTTTACAATTACACCGGTTCGCCGTGGAAAACGCAAAAGCGCGTGCGCATGTTGCTGGATACTTGGTTTACCGACACGCTGCTCGGAATTCCCGGCGATGAAGACGGCGGCGGCATGACCGCGTTTGTGGTTTTTTCCATGATGGGATTTTATCCGGTCACGCCCGGCGTGCCGATTTATGACCTCGCCAGCCCGGTCTTTGACCGGATTACCATCAAACTTCACAACGGCAAAACGTTTACGATTGTTTGCCACAATAATTCCCGCAATAACAAATACCTGCAACGCATCACGCTGAACGGCCAATTGCAAAACCAAGTCTGGATTCGCCATGCGGATATGCTCAAAGGCGGCACGCTGGAATTGCAAATGGGTGATACGCCCAACAAGAAACTCGGCGCCGCCGCCGCAGATTTGCCACCATCGGTCATGACGCTCAATCCGGCGACGTTGGAAACCGCCCCGCAATAACGGTCCAGACCAATCTTCAGCAAAACCGCGTCACCGCATGGCGGGTGGCAGCGGTTTTATCTTCGGCAAGACGATGAACATTTGATGGGCGCGATTAGCGCACGGCGCCAATGCCTTGATTGTTTCACCCGCTTGGGTTCTCGGGTGTGGGTGTTTGACGAATTGACATCGTGGCGCTGTTTTTCTAGCTTCTTACCGCAAAGACCCCGCTGCTTTGCCCCGGATTACCGTCCGGGGATTTTTATTGAGAACACCCGGCGCGGCTTGCAGACATAAACTATGGCTAACACAATTCTTGTCGGCGCCCAATGGGGTGACGAAGGCAAAGGCAAAATCATTGATGTGCTTACGGAGACTGCGGATGTCGTGGTCCGCTATGCCGGCGGCAACAACGCCGGGCACACGGTCATCGTCAAAGGCAAGAAAACGGTGTTGCACCTCATTCCTTCCGGCATCCTGCGCAAAGACAAATTGTGCGTCATCGGCAACGGCGTCGTTCTCGATCCCATTGGGCTGGTCGAAGAAATGGAGGGCTTGAAGAAGAACGGCGTTAAAGTCACGCCCAAGAATTTTGTGCTCAGCGAAACCGCGCACGTGGTTTTCCCATATCATCGCGAACTCGACGGTCAACGCGAAGTGCTCAAGGGCAAAAACAAAATCGGCACCACCAAGCGCGGCATCGGTCCGGCCTATGGCGACAAAGCCGCGCGGGTCGGTTTGCGGGTCAACGATTTGATTGATTCGGCCAAGCTGGAAGAGAAACTTTCCGCCCGCATCAAGGAGAACAACGCGGTTTTGAAATCGCTGGGGGCCAGGCCGCTTGCTTTCAAGGAAGTGTTTGCGGCTTACGACAAGGCCGGCAAACATCTCAAGCCCTTCGTGCAAAACTCGGTTGTGCTGCTGCACGACGTGATTCGCAGCGGCGCGGATGTTCTTTTCGAGGGTGCGCAGGGCACGTTTCTGGACATTGACCACGGCACCTATCCTTACGTGACTTCTTCCAGCACGACAGCCGGTGGCGCCTGCACCGGTTCAGGCGTGCCGCCGCATCGCATGGATCGCGTGGTCGGCGTGATCAAGGCTTACACGACGCGCGTGGGGGAAGGTCCGTTGCCGACGGAAAATTCCGAGATCTCGGACCTGCTTCATGGCATGGGCCGGGAATTTGGCGCGACCACCGGCCGGGCGCGCCGTTGTGGCTGGTTTGACAGTGTGGCGACGCGTCATGCTTCAATGGTTAATGGCATTGACGATCTGGCCATCACCAATTTGGACGGCTTGGATACCGTGGAAAACATCAAGGTGTGTGTCGCCTATCGTCATGGCAAAAAGCAATACGACTACATGCCGAACGACTCGCAGGTGCTGGCCGAATGTGAGCCGATCTATGTTGAGTTTGAAGGCTGGCGCACGCCGACCGACAAATGCACGAAATTTTCTCAACTGCCCAAGAAAGCCCGCGCATACGCCAAAGCCATTGCCGAACTGAGCAACGCGCGTTTGTTCATTGCCTCCGTCGGTCCTGGACGCGAGCAGACGATTTTCGTCTGAAGTTTGCTCCCTCAAAACGACATAACCAAGTGGTTCCGACGCTTTGGCTGCGGTCAATTGCCAATCTGCACGTTCCTTGGTGGACACGCCGGTTTGGGCAAATACTGCCAAGAAATTCAACTGTTTAGTGGCAAAGTTGCGAGCATCGGCTGAAGCCAATCAGACGATGGAAGGATTTTGCGCGCGGCGAAAATTAAGTCTGGTTTCGCACTGGTGAATCAACGACTTTCCCAAGATTTCCCCAACAGGTTCCACTCGGCGCTTTGAATACAAATATGAGCCGAATAAAAGGCAATTTTTGGCCATCAATTTTCCATACGAGATTGGACTGAAATCAGGCTGATGCTTATAAAGCAAGTTGTGTTTACCCTTTCAGCCTGTCGGTCAGCCGTCAAGCGGCCAAGCCATTCGGGCTGGTTGCAACTCAAACGATCTTATGGAAACTCTTGTTGAATCAAAAAATACGGCCACATTGCAAACCCTTCCGAGCGACGAAATCCGTCAAATCATGTGGCGCTTTGCCGATCGCTACGAATTGCACATGTTGGTGCAGGCCGCCCGGGGCGTGGCTCGTGGTCCGGTTGCCCGTCTGGTGGCCAATGGTGGACGCAATTCCCACGAATGGAATGCGGAAAAAAACGCGTTGTTGAAACATTATGATGAAAGCGGCATTACGGCCGCGGCCTTGGAACCGGAAATGGGCGGCTTCATTGCCGGCCCAAAAAATTTAGCCCTGGCATTATTGGCTTTTGAACTGGCGTGGGTGGACGCCGGCGCGGCCACCGGCAGTTTGGCGGGCAACCTGGGGCTGGCGCCCATCCATGAACGCGGCACGCCGGCCCAGCGCGAGAAATATGTGGCTGGCGCCGCGCCGTTGAAACCCGGCGAAAACCGCAAACAAGTTCGCGCCGCCTTTGCGCTGACTGAGCCTATTCCGTTCGTGGGCGTGGAAACCGGCATGTTGGCCGGCAAGGTGCGGGTGTCGGAATGGAAGGAGGGTGAAGAGCCGATTTTGCACGTGGACAAGCGGGGACGTTTCATCACCAACATGGGCTTCGCCAATGTGGTGACGGCGGCGGTCAATTCCGATGATCCGCGCATCAAGGGCAGTTGCATGGTGATTTTGGAGGAAGGCGATCCCGGCGTCTGGGATCGCGGCACGCCGACGAAAAAGCTCGTTCACCAGCTTTCCTCCACCAACGATCCCGTTTTCAACCTGAAAGTGCCCGCGCATCGGATTGTCGGCGGTTACACGGTCAAGGATGGTGTCATCATTCCGAATTATTCCCATAGCGAAGTCATCGAGGCCGTGTTTCGTCGCACGCGCGTGACGGTCGGGCTGATGACCAGCGCCAAGCTGCTTTCAGCCGTGGAACCCGTCATTCTTTACCAGCGCCGTCGTTTCCGCGGCGGTGAAGGCGCGCCCGGCACGCCGCGGTATGAATTCGGCATTCAGCAAAAAGAAGATGCGCTCCATCGGCTGGTGGATGTTTGGGCCACCGGCGAAGCCAGCGCGTCACTGGGATTTTATGCCGCGCGCCTGTTTGATGAACTGGATCCGCTCGAACGGGAGAAAGACGCTTTGTTGGCCGGGAAAAATTTAACCGGACGAGCGGCCATCAAGGAACTGGCCAGGAAACAGGCCGAAGCCATGGAGTTGGTAAAGCTCAATTCCCTGCCGGTGGGCGAACGCGATTTAAAACGCGTCGAGGAATTGGAAGCCGATCTGCTGGTGCGTTATGGCATTCTCGATTCACTGGCAAATGTATTTTGCCCCGCGTGTAAACTTTGGAATACCGGTCACGGCGCGAACATGATGCGCGAAGCGGTGAGCCTCATGGGCGGCTACGGTGTCACTGAAGATTGCCCCGGATTTCTCGGTCAGAAATGGATGGATGCGCAACTCGAAGCCACCTACGAAGGACCGGAAGCGGTGCAGCGCTTGCAGCTTTCCATCACCATGACCAACGAGCTGTTCCTCGCGCAGTTCAAGCAATGGATCGCCGGGATGCGCCGGCTCGCCGGCGAACGTCCCGGCACCGGTGCCTGCACCCTCGCCAGCGCCATGCAGCTCTGGCTGTGGACCATCAATCACATCATGACCGCCAAAGATGCCGATGGCGCCAAACTGTTTCACAAGACGCGTCAAGGCGTCACTTTCCCGCTGGCGGATGCGTTGTGCTGGTTGCTGGCGGCGCGACAATTCATTCTCGACGTTGCCGAACTGGAACAGCAAGGCGCTGAAAACCCCGCCTTGGCTGAAGGTTTGCCGGGCACAATCAATTTCTTCAACGACCTGGCTCACGTTCAATGCGCCCGGACAGCCGGCGAAGTCAGCCGCATTACCGCCGAAATTGTGTTCGGCTACAATCGTCATCCGGCGTGGGATGAAACCAGTTGCCACGCCTGCTACTGCGCCGAAGAGCTGGAATCGTTGGAAGGTCTGATCCCGGGCATTGACGATTCGGCCCGCGCCTATTCCGATGTTTCCGAAACCGGAGCAGATCATCCCTGCAAGGCCGGTCCCTGCGTGAAATTCTACGGCCTGGAAAATTTCGTCCGCCTGCGCGCCAAGCTCGACGGCTGCCTCACCGGCTGCCGCCTGGCTAAAGACCGGGCCGCCGAATCGCTCACCAAAGTGATGACGCGCGAAGCGCTGGATTATCCGGTTTGAAGCATCACGCCAAGACGCCAAGGCGCAAAGGAAACAATTCACCTTTGCGGTTTAGCGGCTTTGCGTGAGATAACAAGCATGAGCACGTTCACGGAAAATGAAATTGCGCGCGAAATTGTGGATGCGGCTTTTCACATCCACAAGGCGCTTGGCCCCGGCTTGCTCGAAACGGTTTACGAAGTTGTCTTGGCGCGAGAACTGGAAAAACGCGGCTTGTGCGTCCTTCGTCAACAACCCGTGCCCATCGTGTTTGGTGACATGAAATTTGATGAAGGTTTTCGCGCCGACTTGATAGTGGAAAACAAACTCATCATGGAATTGAAATCCGTCGAGCAAGTTGCCCCAGCCCACAAAAAACAATTGCTGACCTATCTTCGTTTGGCCGACAAGCGCCTCGGCTTGCTGATCAATTTTGGTTCCGCCGTGATTAAGGATGGAATTAGCCGAATTGTGAATGGCCTTGAAGAATAAATGAATTCTTCGCGCCTTAGCGTCTTTGCGTGAGTTAATATGAACGAACAACCTCAAATCGAACGCCAGCGCCTGGATGCGGACATCGTCTGTGTTGGCTTTGGCCCGGCCACGGCAGGATTTTTGTCCACATTGTCCAAGCAGCTTGTCAACGAAGACGGCACGCCCGTTGTGGAAAGCGCCGTCATGCCCGGCCTGCCGCCGCAGGTGCTCTGTTACGAACGCGCCGATGACATTGGCTTTGGCGTTTCCGGTGTCGTGACCAAGGCACGGGCGCTGAAAGCGAGTTTCCCTGAAATCAAAACCGCCGGCATCCCAATGGCCGCGCCGGTCGGCGAGGAAAAAGTTTTGTATCTGCTCGATCCGCAGGGCGCCAGCCGCCGATCCGCCGCGTTGAAAACGGCCGATGCCTTGATCCGCGCCACGAAATGGGCGCTGCCGTTTGAGCAGCACGCGTTGAATCTGCCGTGGACGCCGTCGTTTTTGCACAAGCACGACGGCATGATTCTTTCAATGGGCCAGTTCATGCAATGGGTCGGCGCGCAGGTGCAAAACACCGGCACCGTCCAGATTTGGCCCGGCACACCGGTGGCGGAAGCGCTGGTTGAACCTGTAGGGCAGGCTTTTCAGCCTGCCGGAACACCGGACTTTCCAATCCGGTGTTCCGAACAGGCGACTGGAAAGTCGCCTGAACGGGCAGGCAAGAATGTCTGCCCTACCGCCAAAGTCATCGGCGTTCGCCTGCTCGATCAAGGCGTGGACAAAAAAGGCAATCCGTCCGACGGATTCACACCCGGCATGGACGTTCACGCCGCGCTTACCGTGATTGGCGATGGCCCGGTCGGTCCGATTGGCCGTCAGCTTGACGAAGTCTTCGGTTTGCCCGAAAACCACTACACCCGCGATTGGGCCGTGGGCATGAAGTTCGTGATCGATTTGCCCGAAGACACGCCGCTCAAACCCGGCACCGTGCTGCACACGTTTGGTTATCCCGAACCGGAGATTTTTGGTTTTCTTTATGTGCATCCCGACCGCGTCGCGTCGCTCGGCATTTTTGTGCCGTCGTGGTTCGACAGTCCGGCGCGCACGGCCTACCTCTACCTCCAGCATTGGATGTTGCATCCGTATCTCTGGCGCTGGCTCAAGGGCGGCAAGCTCCGCTCGTGGGGCGCCAAGACGCTCGGCGAGTCCGGCAGGCACGGCGAGCCGCACCTCACCGGCGACGGCTACGCGCGCATCGGCGAAGGCAGCGGCACCACGAACGTCCTCACCGGCTCCGGCGTGGACGAAGCCTGGGCCACCGGCGCGCAACTCGCCGAGGCCGTCCTCGAATTGCTCAAGGCCAAGAAGCCGTTCACCAAGCAAAACCTCGATGAAACCTACGTCAAACGCCGCCGCGCAAGCTGGGTGGAAGCCGAAGGCCGCATCGCCGAAAAATCCCGCGACGGTTTTCAAAAAGGCGTCGCCACCGGCATGATCGGCATGGCGCTCGCCGGTTTGACCAACGGAAAATTCTCGCTCGGCCACGCGCCCGTGCAGCCGTGGAAACGCATTCCGACCGTGGAAGATTATTTTGCCGGAAAAATTTCGCGCGAAGACATCGCCAAAATCCGCACCGAGTGCAAAGCGAAAAATGTTTCACTCCACGGCGCGCTCATGGATAAAGCCGGCTGGCCGGCGATTCCATTCGATGGACAACTGCTCGTGTCGCATCAGGACGCGCTGCTGATGGGCGGCAAGGTGCAGGCACCGCACGGCTACGCCGACCACGTCGTTTTCCTGCATCCGGAAGTGTGCGAGAAATGCGGCGCGCGGATTTGTATCGAAGCGTGCAGCGGCCAGGCGATTACTCCCGGCGAAACCGGCGTGCCGGCGTTCGACCGCGAGAAATGCGTCCACTGCGGCGCGTGCCTGTGGAACTGCTCGCAAGCGAATCCGGAAAATCCCGAGCGCATGAACATCGCCTTCCGCGCCGGCACCGGCGGCTTGCACTCGGCGGAAAATTGAATTTATGAAGCCATATCAGAAAAAAACGCACACCAACATGATTAACCTCCGCACCGTGCGGCTGCTGCCTTTGTTTCTGCTGCTGGCACTGCCCGTGGTCTCGCGATCTCAACCCGTCATCTTTCCCATCGCGACCAATGGCGCGGTGATGAGTTTTGCCTTCAGTGGCAGTAATTATCTGGTCGGTGTGGAAACTCCGCGCACAAACTACGCCCTGCTCACCGCCTCCAATGGCATCGCGGCGCAGTTGCTGTCCACGAACGGCGACAGGATCAGTTCGTTGATCACCGTTCCCCGTTCCGGCATCTCCACGTGCGTGGCGTTTGACGGCACAAATTATCTCCTGATTTGGGAAGATGACGGATTCGGCGCTTCTTACGGCACTGGCGGATTCCAGATATACGGTCAGTTTATCAGCAAGGCGGGTGCAGCGATCGGTTCGCCATTCGCCATTTCCGACGCCAATGTTTGGTTTGACGGGATCAAAGTCATGGCCTATGGCAGCGGCAAATATCTGGTTACATACACCGAACTTTTCAATCTTGCGATGGGGGCCGGGTCCACCAACCGTTTCATCGCCGGCAAATTGGTCAGCCCGAACGGAACCTTGGGCGGCGAATTTCGCATCAGCACGGGCTACGGCGACGCCAGCGACGTGACGTATGACGGCGCAAACTTCTTTGTTGTCTGGCGCGAGGATTCCAACGACTACGAAATCCGCGGACGCTTCGTCAGTCCCGCCGGTGTGCCGGGCACGGAAATTTCCGTGAACGCCAGTCCGGCACCGAGCGATAATCCCAAGGCTGTGGCGTTCGATGGCACAAATTATCTTGTGGTTTGGGACGACGAGGTGGACACCAATACATACGACTGGAACGTGCTCGGCCAGTTGGTCAGTCCCGCCGGCACGCTGGTGGGCGGCGTGATTCCCATTTGCACCGAGCCAGGGCCGCAATTGCCAACAGGCGTGGCGTTTGACGGCAACCATTATCTGACCGTGTGGATGGATATGTCCAATCCCGCCAACTGGGATTGTTACGGACAATTCCTAAACCGTAACGGTTCGCTGTTTGGCGGCAAACTGTCCATTAACGCCAATCCGGGAAATCAAATGTGCGGTGTGGGTTACGCCAATGGCAAATATGCCGTTGCCGTGAACAGCGGCATCGTCATGGGCGAGGGCGGCATCAGCCAGGTGGACGCCGCGTTCGGCTACTTCCTCGCGCCGCCCACCGACCCGCGGGTCGTGACGAATGACGGAAATTTCGGCATTCGCGCGAATCTGTTTGGATTTACCATTGCCGGCTACACGAACGCCCTCGTCGCGGTGGATGCCTGCACGAACCTGGCCAGCCCCATCTGGCAACCGGTGCAAACAAACACGCTGACCGGCGGTTCGGCTTTTTTTTCCGATTCGAACTGGCTGAACCATCCGGAGCGCTTCTACCGGCTCCGGTTGCCGTAACGGGGGGGAAATCATGAAAATCAAGTTATCATGCCTCGCGGCCGTTCTCGTGGCCGGAAACCTCTTGGCGCGATCCATCGAACTACCTGCACCGCAGAAGACCGGCGGGATGCCGCTGATGGAAGCGCTGGCGAAGCGTTCCACCGCCCGTGCTTTCGCAACGAACGAACTTTCGTCGCAACAAATTTCCAGCCTGCTGTGGGCGGCATTCGGCATCAACCGGCCTGACGGTAAACGCACCGCGCCGTCGGCGCGCAATTTTCAGGAGACGGACATTTATGTGCTCCTGAAATCGGGCGCCTACGTTTATTCCGCGGTTTCCAACAAGTTGGAGCAAGTTCTCGCCGAAGACATCCGTGCGCTGGGCGGAGTGCAGGCCTTTGTGAAGGAGGCGCCGGTCACGCTGGTCTTCGTGGCGGACCTCGCCAAATGCGGCGGCAATAATGAGGGCGCCCGGAACACCGCGAACATTGACGTCGGCTACATTTCCCAAAATGTCTATTTGTTCTGCGCTTCCGAAGGATTGGTCACGGGCGCCCGCGCCATGGTGGACCGGAAAGCGCTCGGCGAAAAATTGAAACTCCGTCCCGACCAACTCATCGTCCTGGCCCAATCGGTCGGCTATCCGAAATAGATTTTCGTCAATTTAAAATCCATGAGCACCGCCTATCAAATCGTCGTTTGCGGCAGCATCGTTCCCGATCCGCTGCAAACGTTGGAACCCGTCGCGTCGCCCGCCGGGCCGGCGTTGAAAAATGAAATGATGCTGTCCGCCGTCCTCGATCCGTGGGCCGGCCACGCGCTTTAACAAGCGGATTGCGGCACTTGCCGTTTGCGGGTAATTTGATTCCGTTATGAGCAAAGAAACATTGATCGCAAAATATGAGACGTTGCCTGTCGCCGCGCAGAAGCAAGTGCAGACGTTCGTCGAATTTTTGTCCCAGACCAATGGAACCAAGCCTGTGCGCCCCGCCAAGCACCGGTTCAAATTCGATTGGGCGGGCGGTTTGGCGGATTTGAAAAAACAGTTCACCGCAGTTGAGTTGCAGCATCACCTCAACGAATTGCGATGAACTATTTGGTGGACACCAACATTTTTCTGGAAATCCTGCTGAATCAGGCAGGCCGCAAGAAATGCGAGTCGTTTCTGCAAGGCGAAAAGGGCGCCGCGTGGATTTCTGATTTCACGCTCCATTCCATCGGCGTGCTGCTGTTCCGCCAAAAACGACCGGAGTTGTTCAACCGATTTGCGGCGGACACGTTGCCGCAATTCACCATTCTTTCCTTGAGCAAAGCCGGCTATCCGCGACTTGCCGAAGTCAACACACGGCACGGTCTTGATTTTGACGACGCCTACCAGTTTTGCGTGGCGGAGGAAAATCATCTGGCCATTGCCACGCAGGACAAGGATTTTCAACGAGTTCGGAACCTCGTGGATGTGCGGATGTCATGAAGCGAGCAAACCTGCTTCATGACCGCGAGAAATGCGTCCACTGCGGCGCGTGCCTCGTGAGATAGAGGAACAGGACTGCTATGGAACCAACCAGTTTATCTCACGGGGCGTGCCTGTGGAATTGCTCGCAGGCGAGCCCGGAAAATCCCGAACGCGGCAACATCGCCTTCCGCGCCGGCACGGGCGGATTGCATTCGACGGAAAATTGATACATACATGACGCAAACGATTCAAAGTGCTGGCTATCTCGAATCCAAGAAACACTACCAAATCCTCGATGGCTTGCGCGGCGTGGCGGCGATCATGGTGGTCGCTTTCCATGTATTGGAAGCGTTCGCCGGCGGTGATCGTTTTCATCAAATCATCAATCATGGTTATCTAGCCGTAGATTTCTTTTTTATCCTTTCCGGCTTTGTGGTGGCGTATGCCTACGACGATCGTTGGGGGAAAATGACGACGTGGCAGTTTTTTAAACGCCGCCTCGTCCGGCTCCAGCCGATGGTCATCATGGGTTCCATTGTGGGCGCGGCGCTGTTTTACTGCCAGCAAGGGGCGGCGTTTCCGTTGATTGCCGACACGCCGGCGTGGAAAATGTTGCTGCTGATGATCGTCGGCTTCACATTGATCCCCGTGACGCCGGCGATGGACATCCGCGGCTGGCAGGAAATGCACCCGCTCAACGGCCCGGCGTGGTCGTTGTTTTTTGAATACATCGCCAACGTTCTCTATGCACTGGTCATTCGGCGCTTACCGCGAATCGCGCTGACAGTGTTGGTGGTGTTGTTCGGCGGCTTGCTGGTGCATTACTGTGTGACCGGCACGCAAGGCGACGTCATCGGTGGCTGGTCGGTGGATAAAACCCAACTGCGTATTGGTTTCACGCGCATGTTGTTTCCCTTTTTTGCCGGCGTTTTGCTTTGCCGCATGGGCAAAATCATACGCCTCAAACACGCCTTTTGGCTTTGCAGCCTGCTGCTCATTGTTGTGCTGTCGCTTCCGCGTTTTGGCGGTAAGGAGCATCTTTGGCTGAATGGGCTTTACGAATCATTTTGCATTATTGCGGTCTTCCCGCTCATCGTGGCAAGCGGTGCCGGCGGCAGTCTGACGGGCAGCTATTCCGCCGCGACCTGCAGGTTTCTCGGGGAAATTTCCTACCCGCTTTACATCACCCACTATCCGTTGATTTACACATTTACCGCTTGGGTGACGAATCACAAGGTCTCCCTGAAGTCCGGATTGCCAGTCGGCTTCCTGCTGGTCGTGGCAGCCATCGCGCTGGCCTATGCTTGCGGCAAACTTTATGACGCGCCGGTCCGCGACTGGTTGACGCGGAAATTTCTGATGCAGCGGACGCGAACGTCAATGCCGTCAGACCCTGAATATTGACAAAAACCGATAAATGAGACCATTGCGGCGACGGCCTGTGGAACTGGTCGCAGGTCAACCCGGAAAATCCCGAGCGGATGAACATCGCCTTCCGCGCCGGCACCGGCGGCTTGCGCCCGGCGGAGAATTGATCCATGAAAGATACAAACAAAGATTCAAACCTGAAAACCGCAGACCCGATGATGGGAAGGCAGCATGACAATGCAGTGAACAGGCCTCGCAAAATCTTTTCCGTTGCAATCTTGTTGCTGACGTTGTTGCTGCCGGTGGTGGGGCTGGCTCAGGTTTTGATGCAGGATGACTTCAACGGCGCGGCGGCCAGTCCGCCGGACGCGGCCAAGTTCACTTGGGGGGGCCAAGTGGGGATGAACGGAACTGGCCAGCTCAATTTAAACACGGATACGGCCAGCACTTCCTGGCTTCAGTCCATCACCAACGCGGTGCCCCGGGCGGGCGAATCGCTGGTCTTAAGAATGCGGCTTTCAGCGTATGCGGAGCCGGCGGTTTATGGCGATCTCCAACCGCGCGGTTTGCGGGTGGGCAACGACGCCAACAATGTGATCGAATTCTACTCCATTTACGGCACCACCCTTGGCTTGCGGACACGGAACAACGGAGTGGAGTCCCTGATTTCCTGCCCGTTTCCGCAGAATGTGTATGCGATGCACGACTACGAGATTTCGGTGACGACCGCGACGGCCGTGTTCACAGTGGACGGGGTGGTGGCGGGAACCATAACCAATAATCTGCCGACGGGCGCGCTCAATGCCTATGTTTCGACTTACGACGGCGGTTTTGGCAATGTGCCGGTGACGCTTGATTCGATGGAACTCTCGCTAACGAATGATGCCGTGGTTACCCCCTCGGATCTCACTTGGACAACCAACAATGGCGAAATAACAATCACCGGCTATACCGGGACCGGCGGAACGGTGACGATTCCCGCCACCATCAACGGCATGCCGGTCACGCAAATTGGCCCCAGCGCGTTTAATGAATATTATCAGGCGCATGTTCTGACGGGCATCGTGATTCCCGACAGCGTCACCAACATCAGTGACACCGCTTTCAACGCCTGCTCCAGCCTGACCCAAGTGACCATCGGCCAAGGCCTGGTCAGCCTTGGCTACCATGTGTTTTATTCGTGCTCCGGCCTGTTGGCTTTTGTGGTGAATCCCCTGAACCCGGCCTTCAGCAGCTTGGATGGGGTGTTGTTCAACCACGACCAGACCACGCTGATCCAATATCCGGCGGGCCTGGCTGGGAGTTATGCCATCCCCGGCACGGTGACAAACATCGGGGCACAGGCGTTTGCAAACTGCAATGGCCTGACCGGCGTTTCGATTCCGGACAGCGTAGCAAGCATAGAACCCCAGGCGTTTTATTCCTGTGCCAACCTTGCCTGGGCGACGATTCCCGACAGCGTCACGAACGCGCTGAATCAGACATTTGTGTGGTGCTATGCCCTGACCAACGCGGTGGTTGGCAATGGAGTCACCAGTCTGGACGGGACATTCAGCCAGTGCTCCGGCCTTGCCAAGGTTTCCATCGGCAACAGCGTCAGCAACATCAGCGGTGCGTTTGTCAATTGCAGCGGATTAAAGAACGTCCTGATTCCCAGCAGCGTCACCACCTTGGGCGACATGGCGTTCGCCGGTTGCGGCGGCCTGACCAACCTAGTGCTCCCTGGCAGTGTCACGCGGCTGGGGGACAGTGTGTTTTCCGCCTGCGGCAGTCTGCCCCAGTTGGTGATTCCCGACAGCGTCACCAGCATGGGAAATTACGCGTTCCATTACTGCACCAGCCTGACCAATGTCGGCATCAGCGCCAGCCTCCCGAGCCTCGGTTATGATGCGTTTGCTTATTGCACACACCTGACGAGCGTCTTCATCCCCAACAGCGTCACCAATATTGGAACCGAGGCATTCCTGAATTGTTACGCCCTGACCAACGCCACGCTGGGCAACGGCGTCATTGAGATTGGCAGCAGCGCGTTCTATGCCTGCACCAATTTGTCCGAGCTCACGATTTCCGGCAGTGTCGTTACGATCGGGAATTATGCGTTCGATGCGTGTAAAAATCTCACCGGCGCCACGATTCCCGACAGCGTCACCAGCATCGGAGACCATGCTTTCGACGGGGCCGGTTTGATCAGCATCACGCTGGGCAATAGCGTTACCAATATTGGAAGCTACGCCTTTGGTTGGTGTTACGCCCTTGGTAGCATCACGATTCCAGCCAGTGTGGCCAGCATCGGATACCTGGCTTTTGAACAATGCTTCAGTTTGGCGGCCATCACGGTGGAGGCCGGCAATCCGGTATATCGCAGTGGAGACGGGGTCTTGTTCGACGCCAGCGGAACGACCCTCATCGCCTATCCGCCGGGCAAAGCCGCCCACTACACCATTCCCAGCAGCGTCACCGCCATTGGCGACGGCGCGTTTTACTATTGTTCCGGCCTGACCAATGTCGTGATTCCCGACAGCGTGACCGACATCGGCAGTGAAGCTTTTTTCGAATGCACCGGCCTGACCCGCATCACCCTCCCCAACTCCGTCACGAACATCGGAAACTCCGCCTTCGCCTACTCGGGCCTGAGCAGCGCCACGGTGGGCAGCGGCGTCACCAATATCGAGAGCTACGCGTTCTATTCCTGCGCCGGCCTCACGTCAGTTTATTTCGCGGGGAATGCTCCGACTCTGGGGTCGGGAGTGTTCTACAACGCAAACAATCCAACCATCTATTACCTGCCAAACACGGCGGACTGGAGCGGGTCGTTTGGGGGGCAGCCGGCGGTGTTGTGGAACCCGAAAGCATTGACCAGCGATGCCACCTTTGGCCTCCATGCGAATCAATTCGGCTTCACCATTGCCGGCGGCAGCAACCTGGTCATCATCGTGGAAGCCAGCACCAATCTGGCCAATCCCGTATGGATGACGGTCGGGACCAACACGCTCGATACGTTCGTTGGCACCAACGGCACGTCCTATTTCAGCGATCCCCAGTGGACAAATTATCCCAAGCGTTTCTACCGGTTGCGTGCGCCTTGAGTATGGCCGCCCCGAGCAGCCGGCTCGTCGCCCCTCGCTGACCGAATGACATTTTAGAATCGGTTTTGATTGAGCTTAACACGTATTTGCGACATCATTGGCCCGCCGGGATTCAGGTCTCTCAAAGAAAGGAAAACCCATCCCTTTCCCGAGCGTTGTCGGGTTCAAGAACTGACCCATGCCGCGTCTTTGGCGCTCAAAGAGCCTCGAACCGCATGAAAAAATATGAACAAGAAAGTGAAAAAAGTTGGCATTTTAACCGCCGGCGGCCTTGCGCCCTGCTTGAGCGCGTCCATCGGTTATTTGATTGAAACCTACACCCGCGTGGCCCCCAAGGTGGAAATCATTTGTTATGTGAACGGCTACATGGGATTGCTCCAGGGCAAAAGCCTGAAAGTGACCGCCAAGGTGCGCAAGAACTGGAAAGCGCTGATTGAACACGGCGGCAGCCCCATCGGCAACAGCCGCGTGAAACTCACCAATGTGAAGGACTGTGTGAAACGCGGTCTCGTCAAAGAAGGCCAGAACCCGCAGAAGGTGGCCGCCGACCAGTTGGTGAAGGATGGCGTGGACGTGTTGCATACCATCGGCGGCGACGACACGAACACGGCCGCGGCGGATCTCGCAAAATTTCTCAAAACCAACAACTACGATCTCACGGTCGTGGGCATGCCCAAGACCATCGACAACGACGTGGTGCCGATCCGCCAAAGCCTGGGCGCGTGGACGGCCGCCGAAGAAGGCGCGCACTATTTCGCCAACGTGGTGTCCGAGCACAACGCCAATCCGCGCATGTTGATCATTCACGAAGTCATGGGCCGCAACTGCGGCTGGCTCACCGCCGCCACGGCGCTGGAATACCGCAAGCTCATGGAAGAAATGAACTTCGTGCCCGAACTCGGGCTGAGCCATCATCGCCGCGAAGTTCACGGCATCTTCATTCCCGAAATGGCGCTCGACATCCAGGCCGAGTCCGCGCGCCTGCGCAAAATCATGGACCAGCATGACTGTGTGAATCTGTTCGTCTCCGAAGGCGCCTGCGTGCCATCCATCGTCGCCGAAATGGAAGCCAAGGGCGAAGAAGTGCCGCGCGACGCGTTCGGTCATGTGCGGCTGGACAAGGTCAATGTGGGTGCCTGGTTTGCCAAGCAGTTTGCCAGCATGATCGGCGCGGAGAAGACGCTCGTGCAAAAGAGCGGTTACTACAGCCGCGCGGCCGCCGCGAATGGCGCTGACCGCAAACTCATCAAACGCTGCGCGGTCAAGGCGGTGCAATGCGCGCTCGCCGGCAAAGGCGGCGTGGTGGGCGAGGATGAGGAACAAGGCGATCAACTCCGCGCGATCGAATTCGAACGCATCAAGGGAGGGAAACCGTTTGACATCAAAGCCAAGTGGTTTGCGCAGTTGCTCAAGGAAATCGGCCAGCCGATGGGCGCCGTGGTGGAAGTGAAGCACTGACCACCGGTTGCCAGTTTGGCGGGAGGTGAAGTTGTCCAATCGCTTCCCTCCCGTTTTTATTTTCGTGAACAACGGCGGGCTTCGGCGCAGCCAACGCCGGGTTCGCATGTTTTGTCTTTTATCTGATTGTCCATGAACATCTCCATCATTCTCGCCCATCCAACACCCGGAAGTTTCAACCAGGCCATCGCGGCGAAAGCGGCGGAAACCCTTCACCAATGCGGTCATCACGTCGTTCCACATGATTTGTGTCGGGAAGGCTTTGAACCGCTTTTGACCAGCGGTGAAATTGCCCGCGACGCCAAGCTGGATGAGGTCGTAGCCGCCCACTGCCGCGAGATTGCCGCGGCGGACGGCATCATCGTGGTGCATCCCAATTGGTGGGCCATGCCGCCGGCGGTTTTGAAAGGCTGGCTTGATCGCGTGTTGCGACCGGAAGTGGCCTACCGCTTCGTCGCCGGCAAGTCGCAGGGATTGTTGAGAGCGAAAATGGCGCTGGTCTTCAATACTTCCAACACGCCCCTGGAACTGGAGCGCAAACTTTATGACGATCCGCTGGAGACGCTTTGGAAGAAGTGCGTATTTCCGCTCTGCGGTGTGCCCTGCGAACGCCATTTGTTCAGCGTGGTGATCACCAGTTCGGCGGAACAACGCGTGGCTTGGTTGGATGAAGTGGCGCAACTCGTCCGCAAACATTTTCCGGAAAACAACCAAGGCAAGTGGGCAAGACACAACACATGATGCTCTCGTCGAGGTGATGCTCGACTATCTGCCGCGGCGGCCGCCCCGGTCGGTCGGTCAGCGGCGGAACCCCACCAATCGGAAGCGGAAGCATTCAGCGTCAGCCAAACCGGAACAATCAGGCAGCCGTGAATAAATTTGAATTTCATTCGGAAAGCCCATTGCCAAAGTTAATGATTGGGACCCGGGAAGAACCAGTTTCCGCCCCTGGCGTCACGGTTCAGATTTTGCTTTTGAGGCGGCCGGTGTTTGATTCTTGCCCAGCCATTTCAACAGCACCTGTTTTCGCGCCGTGGGCACAGCGCTGGGCGCATGGTCGTTTTTATCCGGGCCATGCTCCACGCTCCAGCCGTCCCATTCGCGAAACGCATGATAGCTCCAGTCCCAACCGTGGCTTTCCATCAGGTCGATCAGATCGGACAAATAATTTTCACCGCCCGGCGCCCAGCGAATGACGCTGAATTCGCCGACGTAAAGTTGCACGCGATACCGCGCGGCAAAGGCCGTGGCCGGCGCAATCGCCCGCGCGAGGGCGGACTTGTCCCACCACGCGCCGTCAATCTGGCCCGGATACGCCACCGGCGGCGAGGGGCTGAACACGCCTTGATGCGTGAACGTGGGCGGATCGTAGATGTGAAAGCTGTAAACCACGTTGGCAAGCGCGAGTGGATGAAAACCAATAAAACCGGACGCGGACCCCCAGTCCGCCGGTTCCACGATCAAAGTGCGGTGCGGATCCATGCCCCGCACTGCCTGGCCTGCGCGCATTGCCAATGTCTGCCAATCGTCGCAGCCTTCCGCCACGTTTTCGTCCGCCGGCTCATTCACCAAATCGAATCCCCAAATCCGTTGATCGCCACGATAGCGTTTGGCGATTGTCCGCCACACGTCGATGAAATGGGTTTGGGCGTTCGTGTCGGTCCACAGCGAGCCAATCGCGGCTTGATAACCGCCGCCAGAGATGGGGCGTCCGCCGGGCGGCGAGTGCAAATCCACCACCACCTCGACGCCCAGCTTCGCGGCCCAAGCCAGGCCGCGATCCAGTTGCTCCAATTGCCGGCCAAGCCAGCGATCATATTTTTCGGGGCTGTTATCCGCGGCATCCGCGCCGTAGCGGATCAACTGCCAGCGAATCACGTTCGCACCCCAATCGCGGGCCAGCACCGTCAAGTCACTTTCAGTCAGCGTGTCCGGCGACACCATCGCGCCGCGCAGACGCGGCTGCGTGTGTCCGGTGAAAATCGGCGCATTCGTGGGCGCGGCGGGAAGGTCCGTTACCTCGCGCGCCAAATCCAGGCGGACCGTGCGGAACCAGACCTTGCCGGAAACATTTTCCAAACCGAGGATGAGCGAAACGGCGGTGGCGTTCGCGGGGATCAATAGCCGGCGCGAGTAATTGCGCCAGTCAAATGACCCGGTCGGGATTTCTGGCTGTGGCCACTGCGTTCCATCGGGGGTGTCGATTCGCGCCATGACTTTGATGCCATTCCACGGATTCGGCTTGGCACTGACGTTTTCGGCTTTGACTTCAGCGTTCAGGAAAACATACCGGTTGCGCAATCGTTCCACCGGCAGTGGAAAAATCCGCACCGCCGATTCGCCGGCATTGGTCACCGCAAAAGCCAGCCCTAATTCGCCGGCGAGCAAACCCGCGCCCGAACTGCCGGCGAGGTCGGTAGAATGGGTCAGCGAATTATTCCACAAAATTTCCCCTGAAAACGACGCCGGGGCGAACCAGACGACGAAGCCAAACACGCCGATACATGCCAACCATCGGTGAGCTTTCATGCGCCAAAACATGCCATAATTCACAAACCCGCAGCAATGGGAATACATGCACCGGCGCGGCCAAGCTGTCGGAAAAAATATTATTTTCCTGATGCGAGACCGACATCGATCAAAAATTCTGCGCCGCCGCATTGTCATTCCCGTGCCAGCCTTTCGGGATCTGCGCCGGACGCGAGCGGACGCAACACCAATTCGTAGCTGTAGCCCTGGCACGCGATCAGGAACGGTCTGTGCGGCCAGGCGCCCCAACTGTCATCGCCGCCGAGTCCCTGCTGTTCGAGGTCCAAATTCAGCACCGTGTAATCCCGATGCGGCAATTGGAATGGATGTTTGGCCGCGTTGAGATCTTCCGTGCCATAGTGCAGCGCATTCACACTCAAGACGGGTTGGCCAATGGCGAGAAGGCCGGAGCCGTTTTTATCGGTGAGGGCAAGCCAGCGGGTTTCAACCTTGTTGCCCGTTTCCCCCGGCTTGACATAACCGGCGTAAAACTGATCGTCCACGGAGCCATGATAAACGCCCACAGGCGCATCGTTACGATCTGAATAGGTTTCTTGCGGTCCCGGTCCCAGCCACGTCACGCGGTCGAAGCCAGCGGGCAGCGACATTTGCATGCCGACTCGCGGAATATACGGCATGTTCGCTTCCATGGGCTGGAAGTTCGCCGACACAGCAACCTCGCCGTTGCCGTAAATCTTATAGATGTTGGTCCAGTTCGCCTGTCCCGCATGGGGCAAATACCAGCTCACCACCGCTTCAATGTGATTGCCGTTTTTCACGACGTTGAACGATTGCGGCTGCAAATCGTCGGCCGCATTACGCCAGGCGCCTTGTTCCTTGCCCGCCTGACGGCCACGGTCATTGTCAGTCAGCGCGCGCCAGAAGGAAGGCCGCAGCGGAATCTGAATTAATTCTGTTCCATGGGAACGCCACGAACTGAGTCCATTCGTGCGATCAATCACCATTTCAAAACCTCGGCCAGAAATGCGAACACTGTTTTCATCAATCGGCTTCAACGAGGGCGCACGCTTGGGCAGCTTCACCACCGCCGGGAGAGCATCGGGCAGCTTGAATTGATCCCAGGCAATTTGATGTCCCGCCTTGATCAGCGGCGTGGCCTGTTTCGATTGAAAATCCACTTCCAGAAAATATTCCACACCCGCTTTGGGTTTGAAGGCTTTGACCGGCACAGTAACGGCCGCCGACGCGTGCGGCGCCAGGTAAGGAATTGGCAGCGGGCCGGACTGGATTTGTTTGCCATCGCCGGTGAGTTTCCAACTGGCCGTCGCCACATCCGCCAAATTCACGAAATCAAACCAGTTTTTGATCTCGATTTTGCGCGCGGCCAGATCGACCGGCTGGCAATGCACGTTTTGATAAACATGTGCAACTTCAAGCAGGCCCGGATGCGGTTCGCGATCCGGCGTCACGAGTCCGTTGCAGCAGAAGTTGTCGTCGCTGGGAACATCTTTCGATCCGAAATCACCGCCGTAAGCCCAGAATGTTTTGTCGCCCGGCTGCACTTTCTCAAATCGCGGCAACGGCAAGGGGCCTTGCTTTTGGCGCAACCCCTGGTCCACCCAGTCCCAAATGAAGCCGCCCTGCAAATGGGGTTTCGAATAAATCTGGGACCAATACGACCAAAAATCGCCGCTGCTGTTGCCCATGGCGTGCTCGTATTCGCACATGATAAACGGGCGCGTCTCGGGCTTGGACGCGTATTCCGCAAGTGTTCCAACCCGCGGATACATCGGGCAGACGATGTCCGTGTATTTGTTGCGTTCAGCCCGTTCATAGTGAACCGGCCGGCTGGGATCACGCTGATGAATCCAATCTGAAGTCGCCTCAAAATTGGGGCCAAATCCGGCTTCATTGCCGAGTGACCAGATGATCACGGAAGGATGATTCTTGTCGCGTTCCACCATGCGCACAGTGCGATTCATGTGCGCCGCGGCAAAGGCCGGATTCTTTGCCAAAGTTTCCGGGCCGTAACCCATGCCATGGCTTTCAATATTGGCCTCGTCGATCAAATAAATTCCGTATTTGTCGCAAAGATCATACCAAGCCGGCTGATTGGGATAATGGCTACAGCGCACGGCGTTGATGTTATGTCCCTTCATCACCTGAATGTCCTTGATCATGCTCTCAACCGTGATGGCCTGCCCGCGATCCGGGTCATGTTCGTGCCGGTCCACGCCTTTGATCAAAATTCGCTGTCCGTTCACCAGCAAGTCGCCGTTCTTAATCTCCACCTGGCGGAAACCAATGTTCACCGGAATCACCTCCAGGGTCTTGCCCCCGCTGTTTTTGACCGTGATCAGCAGCTTGTATAAATTCGGTGTCTCCGCCGTCCACTTCTGCGGGTCGGAAATCGGCACCGTGCCGCCCACCTCGATCTCCTGGCCTGCGGGAACATTGGTGGTCATCGAAGGCGCCAAAATGGTGTTGCCCTGCGGGTCCATCAAATCGCCTTCCACAATCACGTCGGCGCCTTGATTATCGTAATTGGTCAAATGCAGCCAGGCAGTCAATTTGGCATCGACATAACCCTCGTCAAAAGTCGTCTTCACCTCAAAATCGCGAACATGCACAGCGGGTGGCGACCACAGATAAACATCGCGAAAGATGCCGCTCATCCGCCAAAAATCCTGATCCTCCAAATAAGAACCATCGCACCAGCGGAAATTTTCCACCGCCACCAGATTTTTGCCGGGCTTCAAATATTTGGTGATGTCAAATTCCACCGGCGTGCGGCTGTCCTTGCCCATGCCAACTTTTTCGCCATTGATCCAAAGATAGAAAAATGAATTCACACCATCAAAGGTGATGAGCACCCGGCGTCCATCCCAATCCTTGGGCAAATCAAATTCGCGGCGGTAGGAATTCACCGTGCTGTTGGGATCATTCGCAGGAACGACCGGTGGCGTCGGCGGCGTGCCATGCCAGGTCCACGGATAGCGGATGTTGACGTATATCGGAATGCCGTGCCCTTCGATCTCCACGTTGGAAGGCACCGGAATGCTTCCCCAGGCGGAATCGTCAAAATTTGGCAGCCAGAAATCCGGCACCCGCGCCAGTTGATTTGTTGAGTAGTGATATTTCCATTCGCCGTTCAGCGAACGATAAAACGACGACTTGATGCGCTCCGAATTTTGGGCCACGCCGATGCTGCGCGCCGTGGCGTCATCCGGACAAATAATCATGGTGGCATGCGGGGCTTCATTGTTGATGCCGGTCAGCTCGGGATTTTCCCAATCGGGAACGGCACATGCCGCCATCGGCAATAAAATGACACTGGCAAAAGCCACGAGGAATAGATGCAAGCGGTTTGGCATAACGATTGGAGGAGTATTAATGACCATGACCTTAGCAACTTTACGGCTGGAAACAAAATTTTTTTGACGGCTCGAAAGCTCAACATTTTCAAGCCTCGCCACCTGAAATCTTTACGGGTTCAGCCTTTCAAATAAACCTGGCCGCGTATTGGCGAGTCAGCGCGGAGAGCTGCCCACAAACGGATTTGTATTGCTTGTCGTCGGCCAGATTCCGGATTTCAGCCGTGTCCGCAAGCGAATCAAATAACATCGCCCCGTGAATCCCGTTGGTCCCATATTCGGCATAGCGCCATTGCTCCGTGCGCACGGCCACGCCATGCAATGATTTTCCATCCTCGCTCCATACGGTAAAGGCAGGCTTGTCCCACGCGGCTTCCGGATTTTTTAGCAGCGGCGCCAAACTTTGACCTTCAAGCGATTTCTGAACCGGCAATCCGCAGAGTTCGACCAGCATCGGATAAATATCCAGCGATTCAACAATGCGGCCGGACGACTGACCATTGCCGTTCATCCCCGGAGCCGAAATGATCAATGGAACGCGCGTGCCCATTTCAAACAAGGAGCCAGCTTTTGACCATTTGCCCTTTTCACCAAGTTGATAGCCATGATCGGCGACAAAGACAACGATCGTATTATCGCGCAAACCCAGCCGGTCCAACTCGGCCAATACACGCCCGATGTTCCAATCCACCCAGGAAATGGAGGCCAGATAGGCACGGATCACCTCTTTCGCCTCGGCTTCACTGGCGCCTCGGCCGATGAACAGATCGGCGTTGTGCTTACGAATGGCGGCTTCCGGAAAACCCGGCGGAACTGTTGGGTGCGACGCAAAGTCTGGCGGAAGCTCAATCTGGTTGACGTCGTAGAGATCAAAAAACTTCTGAGGCGCGGTTGGCGGGCTATGTGGTTTCACAAACCCACAGGCGATGAAAAACGGCTGATCTTTGAACTTCCGCAAATTTTCAATGGTTCTCTCCGTGGTATGATAATCCCCGTGTCCTTCTCCGTTGCCATCAAGAATAACAATGCGATCCGAATAAACAGCACGTCGCCTGCCTTCGGTTTCATTCGTCCTGGCGTCGCTAAATTTGGGCGATAGCAAATCCTGCGGCGTGCGTTCAGCGATTTGCGAAACATCCATCACGTGTCCCACACTGCTGGATTGCTGACCGCCTTCATCCGCCGGGCTTCCGCCACTGGTCGTCTGCCAGGCCAGCGGATCGTCCAGTCCGCCATGGAAAATTTTCCCGGCCCGAACCGTGGCATAACCATTTTCCCGAAACAGTTGGGGCAAGCTCTTCCAATCCGGATGCCGGTCACGAAATTGCGTGCGGTTTCCCAATACGCCGGTGTGAGCCGGCGTTCGACCGGTCAAAAGCGAGGCGCGAGACGGATTGCAAAGCGGAAACTGACAGTAATTCCGATCAAACCGAACTCCCGACTTCGCCAACGCATCCAAGTTGGGCGTCTTGGCGTGAAACCGGCTGCCATAACAGCCCAATTCCACCCGCATGTCATCCGCCATGATGAATAACACGTTGGGCCTGCGGACAGGCGTTGCCGAGTCGGCCTGAACCACCGCAGGCAATGAAACTGCGGCGGTTGCCCCCGCCATGGTTTCCAAAAATTGGCGGCGCGTCCAATGTCTTTGTTTGGGAAGGATCACGCGCTAAAGATGAATTCTGTTGCCAGCCATGACAAGACCGGTGAAGTCACCAAAACTGTGGATGGGTTGTGTTGGGAAAGAAAACATTTGCCGTTTTAGCCGTGCCGTCTAGGCTGGATTCATGCGCGCCGAATCTTTGAATTTCCTGAAAAAACTCGTCAACACTCCCAGCCCGGTGGGCCATGAAACCCGCGGGCAACGCGTCTGGCTGGATTACGCCGGGCAGTTCGCGGATGAAACTTTTTCCGACGCTTATGGCAATTGCGTGGCCGTTCTGAACAAAGGCGCTTCCACCCGCATCATGCTGGCTGCCCATGCGGACGAAATCGCCATGGCCGTCAATTACATCGACGACAATGGTTTCATTTACGTTCGCAAAATGGGCGGCATCGATGCCGCGATCACCAAGGCTCAACGCGTGGCCATTCACGCGCGCAATGGCCTCGTCAAAGGCGTTGTCGGCAACGTGGCGCCCCATTTGATGAAACTGGAAGGCGATCCGAAGCCGCCGAAAATTCACGACCTGTTCATCGACATTGGCGTCAGCAACCGGGTGGAGGCGGAAAAATTTGTGCGCGTGGGCGATCCCATCACCTTGACCGACGAATTTGATGTGCTGCGCGATGATCTGGTCGTCGCCCGGGCATTTGACAATCGCATTGGCACCTTTGCCGTGGCGGAAACTCTCCGCCTGCTCACGGAAGCGAAAACGAAGCTAAACGTGGAAATTTGTGCCGTTTCGAACATTCAAGAAGAAGTCGGCTTGCTTGGTGCGCGGCAGATCGCGTATTCGCTCAAGCCGGACATGGCCTTGGTGGTGGATGTGACGCACGCTACGGATTATCCCACCGTCAGCAAAGCGCAACATGGCGACATCAAGATTGGCAAAGGCCCGGCTGTCACCCACGGCGGCTGCAATCATCCCGAAATGGTGAAACGCCTGGAAGACATTGCCGATAAGAAAAAAATCTCGCTTCAGCACGAAGCCATGTCAGCCAGCAGCGGCACTGACACCGACGTGATTTTCTGGACGCGCGGCGGCATTCCCAGCGCACTCATCAGCCTGCCCAACCGCTATATGCATTCGCCGGTTGAAGTGGTGAGCCTGAAAGATCTGGAGCAAATCCCACAACTAATGGCGGCGTTCGTGCAGTCGCTCAAAAAGGGCGAAGAATTCAAAGTCAAAATCTAAGCCGGAACGCTGCGTTTGCGATTGAGCCAAGCGGCAGGCCAGCACGGCATGGCTTTATTGCATTCTGGGCCGGGTTTGATGCGTAGCTTCACATTAATTTGCAGCGACGTTTCAAGCCGAATATGAACAGGCAAGCCGTCTCTAGGTTCCTGCTTCGGTTGGGGAGTGCGCCCAGTTTAAATTCTGACGCGCTTTTTATTTGAGCAAATAGGGATATGCGCATCCAAGATGCGGAGAAAATTATTGGAGGCTACTGGAGGCCCATGTCTTTGCGGAAAGCGAGCATCATCAAAACGTGCCGGCGGAAGTTCTCCGTGCTGCCTTCACTATCGTAATTCAAACCATAGGAGCCACCGCCATTGATGCCCCAAAAATGCGTTCCATCCGAATAAACTTGTGTGTTTGATCCGTCAAAGGCATGAATTTGAGCCACGCCGTTGGCGCCGATCCAGACGCCGGGAACCGCGGCGAGGTTGGCATCCCATTGCCACGTTGTTCCCACTCCAAGCGTATGACTGATTTCGTGCAATGCTGTCCGCATGTTTTGGTAGGATGGATTGCTGCCGAAATTAATCCAGCCGCCGAAACTGCCATCGGCTGTCGGCGTGCCGGGGCTGTAATTGGCTGTGATATGCTCGCTGAATGTTCCATACCGGTTGTATTCAGCCACAGCCCCATCCAGCGCGTAAATAATGCGGGCCTTGGCATCGGCCGGCCAATCACCCGCCAGGGAGTAAGTTAACGCCCCAGTAGCAGGTGTGTTTGTTGGCACCGTGGTTTTAAGTGAATAAAAATATTGCTGGGTTGTGCTGGCGGGGGTGGAAAAGGAGAAAGTTCCGGCCGAGTTAAATACCCGGCTGGAGATCGGCGACCACTGGGCAACCGGAGTGGACAATTTATCTGAACGGGTGATGAAACAGAGCATGTTGGGAGAGCCATTGGTCACATCAAAGGTGATGTTTCCATTTTGCATTTTGAAATTTGCTAAAGCCGGGTGTGGCGCAAAAAGGAATTGCCCGGTCGATAAGGCGGTATCTGAGATACGCACCTCGTCGATCAGTCCAAAAGCCCGGTCAGTGTGCGCTCCATTGTATAGCCCGCGCCCAACCGACCAGGCTCCGGTGGTCCAATCTGAACCACTGGTGGAACCGACGGCCAGTGCGCGATTGGGGCTGCCACTGGCAATCAGGTCGTTGGTGGCCACCAACACGTTGTTGACATATAAGCGGAGGGTGGAGCCATCGCTCACCGCCACCAAATGATACCAGTTGGCGCCAACACCTTCGGGATTGGAACTGAAATTGAAGCCATACGACCAGCCTGGTGGCGAATAAGCACTGTGGCTGTAGCCGGCGACATCGGTGAATGCCGCGCAAAAACTGTCGTCCGGCCGGATTTGCAGATAGAACGCCGCGAGTTTTGGATCCGAGCTGGAAATATTCAGCGCGTCACGTCCAATCACCGTCCGATATCCGCCCGTATTTTCCGGTTTGTAAGAAACTTCCACGGTAAATTGCGCCGGCGTGATGGTTTGGGCATTAATACCCGTAGGCGAACTGCCGGCGGCTGAAGTGAACATGGCCGGATAAGAACCCGTGTTTTTTACGCTGAAATGATTTTCTTCACCACTGAAAGGAATGCGACTGGCAGGAACGTCGCTCCGGTAAGCATAACCCGCCCAACCGCCTTGCGACCAAGGAGACAGGTCATTGCCATTGCCAGATGCATCCGGGATTGCGCCATAAAATGTTCCGTCCGCGCCGGAATGTGCCACCGGCGAATTTGCCGGGCCGTTTTCAAAACGCCAATACGCCACCGTAGCCGCCGAAGAAAAATTAGCATTCAAAATTATGGTCACCAACGGCAACCAAACGAGCTTTGTCATTGTTTTGTTCATCATCGGGCAACTCACTTCCACGCCTTGATACGATCTTACAAAACCAGCAAACAGCAAGGCTCATGGCATGCATTTGGTGAATTCAACTTACCCTAATTGAAATTGCGGTGCCAGCAATCTCTGCACGGTTATAAAATAAGCCGCTATTGATATGCGTTAAAATTCGAGTGGCTGGCGGGATATTGCGCAATATGTGGATCATGAAAGCATTACTCCGTTCCATTAGTCGCTCCTGAAAAATGGGAACCACATTGAAGACATTGAACGGAGTGGTAGAAGCGGTGAAGGTTTTCGACTAGGGCATTGAATAATTGGGGAAAAATCCGGTTGAACAGAGCGAGGCAAAACCAGGCTTCGGGTTTTCACCAAGTTTCCTTTCTGATGCCAACGCTGGCCGGGCAACTCGATCCGCGCCCGCCGCTGCTGGAAGCTGGCGCCCCGGGCGTTGCGGCAGCTCAAAACCATCGCCGGGCGTTTGCTGCGCGAACTGGAGCGCAAGCCGCCCGCCGCGGTGCGGCGGGAACAGCAAGAGAATTTTGCGCAGTATCGGCGCGTGCTGGCCCAACAGCCGGCGGATCGGGACAAAGTTTACTCCCTTGCACGAGCCGCAGGTTTACTGTCTCGCCAAGGGCAAGGAGCACAAGAAATACGAATTTGGCAGCAAAGCCTCGGTGGTGCTGACCAAGACCGGTGGCGTGATCGTGGGCGCGGTGGCGCACCCGGAAAATCTTTACGACGGGGACGCGCTGGTGCCGGCGCTGGAACAAACGCAGGCGGTCACGGGGCAGTCCGCAGATGCCAGAAACCGGTTGCTGGCGCCGATCGGGTTTCGCCGGTATTTCGTCCGTCGGGAGAGACGACGTTGACACGCAAGGCGCGTAAACACCAAAAGCGCGGCTGGCTTTTACTTCAATTTTTTCCGCTGGATTTGCCGCCCCTTGAGCAAGGGCCTATTCAAAACCCCATAAAACCGTTTCGATTTGCTTCCCGACGAGTCCCTCATTCCTCCGGAATCAGGATGCCATGGAAACCACAACCCGCCGAGAAACTCACAGATTTTTTTCGGTCGGCTCTGGGAAGTTGACCTGTTCCTTGATCTGAAATCGGAACATGCGTTTCTGCATCCAGCGAACGGCAAAGAGATCATAGGAGGACGCGAAGAGCCGGTTCCAGACGCCGTAGTTGCTGACGCCGCTGAGACGAAGCTGGTGATTGACCGGAATTTCCGTGACCCGGTAGCCATCGATTTTAAACAACGTCGGGAAAAAGCGGTGCATGCCCTTGAAAAATTTCAGGTTGGCCACGCATTCGCGTTTGAACAGGCGGTAACAGCAGCCGGAATCGGTGACCGTCTCCCGCGTGATCCAGTTGCGCACTCCGTTGGCGATTTTGGAGGACATTTGCCGGACAAAATTGTCGCCTTGCTTGCGCTTGTCGATGCGGGAGCCGCACACGCAATCGCACTCATTGGCTTTGATCGCTTCCAGAAATTTCGGCAAGTCCTTGGGATCATTTTGAAGATCGGCATCCAGCGTGGCGATGTAACGTCCGCGCGCCGCGTTGATGCCGGCCCAGAGCGCGGCGGACTGGCCGGAATTGCGAACCAGCCGTTGCGCGCAGACGGTCGGATAATCCGCCGCCAGCTTTTGGAGCACCGACCAGGAATCGTCTTTGCTGCAATCGTCGGTGATGACGATTTCGTAGCCGATTTTAAGCGGTTCCAAGGCTTCGGAAATGGAAGTGACAAGCGGTCGCAAATTACCCTGTTCATTATAGCAGGGGATGACGACGCTGATGAGCGGGGCTTCAGTCATGCGACAATCAGTAAACCACCAGCGAACGGACGGGAAATCCGTTTAGCTTTTCACGTCCGTTCAGGAATTTCAATTCGATGAGGAAGCTGGCTTCGACAATGGTTGCGCCCAGTTTCAGAACCAGGGCGGCGGCCGCCGCCGAGGTGCCGCCGGTGGCGAGAAGATCATCGATCAACAGAACTTTGGCGTCCGGTTTCAAGGCGTCGGTGTGAATGGCCACGGTGGCATGGCCGTATTCCAAGGCGTAGTCCTGCTCGATGGTGGTGAAGGGCAGCTTGCTTTTTTTGCGGACGGGGACGAAGCCGGCCTTCAGTTGGGTGGCGGCGGCGGCGGCGAAGATAAATCCGCGCGCATCAATGCCCACCACGGCATCAATGGAGCCAGGGGCGTGCTTTTCGGTAAGCAAATCAATGGCTCCCGAGAACAGACGGGCATCGCCCAGGACAGGAGTAATGTCCTTGAATTGAATGCCGGGTTTGGGGAAATCCGGAACATTGCGGATGGCGGCTTCAATTTCAACAGAAGTTACGGGCGCGGTCATTTTCAATATTCTTTTTTGGTTTTTTCGAGGCGTTCGATCATTTTGCGGAGTTTGCGCAGCGCGAGGTTTTGAATCTGCCGGACGCGTTCGCGGGTGACGCCAAATTTGACGCCCACCTCTTCCAGGGTTTTTTCCGCCCCGCCATCCAGCCCAAAGCGATACCGCAAGATGGTGGCTTCGCGATTATCCAGGTGCTTGACCATGTCTTGCAACATGTCGGTGACGGTTTTGTCTTCGAGTTCTTCGTAGGGATTGATGGCGCGTTCGTCCTCCACCATTTCGGAAAAATTATTCGAATCATCATCGCCGATGGGAGCGTCCAAGGAAGCGGGGCGGATGGAGGCAATGCGCATTTGCGACACGCGCGAGGCGGTGGTGCCCAGTTCGGCGGCGAGTTCCTCGTCGGTGGGTTCGCGCCCGAGTTCCTCCTGAAGCTTCATGGTCATCCGGCGCATCTTGGAAATTTTATCCACGAGATGCACGGGCAACCGGATTGTTTTGGACTGGTTGGCCAGCGCGCGTTTGATGGACTGCTTGATCCACCAGGAACCGTAGGTGGACAGTTTGCCGCCCTTGGCGGGATCAAAGCGCTCCACGGCTTTCATCAGGCCGATGTTGCCTTCGCTGATCAAGTCGAGCAGCGGCAGGCCGATGCCGTCGTAGTCGCGGGCAATTTTCACGACCAGACGGAGGTTGGCCTTGATCATGTGTTCGCGCGCCTTTTTGTCGCCTTTCTTGATGCGGGCGGCCAGTTCAATTTCTTCTTGGGGCGTGAGCAGCTTGACCTGGCCAATCTCCCGCAAATACAACTTGATGGCGGAGTCGGTATCCTGCCGCTCCACTTCGCGCCGCAAAAACTGGGTGGTGTCGCCCCCGGCGGGAATCGGAATCGGAGCCGCGTTGGAATTGATCAGCGGGGGGATGACTGGCGGTTCCGGGGCCGCCGCTTTTGCGGGCGCCTTCACGAGCTTGCTCTTTGCGGGCGCGGAAGCTTTTTTACTCCGGCGCGCAACGATGGGTTTGCGTTTGAGTTTTTTGGCCGCCATGACTTGCGCAATAGTTAAGCCCGGAATGCCTGGCGGCAAGCAAATTAACTGCGGTTTCCGCGGGCGGCGCTGATGTAATACAACAGGGTTAACAGGCTGCTAACCAGTGCGGCGACATAGGTGAGGGCGGCGGCATTTAAGACTTTTGCCACGCCTTCGCGCTCGAATTCACGGACCAGGCCGAGCCGGAATAATTGCTCCTTGGCGCGGGCGCTGGCGTCATATTCCACGGGCAGGGTGATGAGCTGGAAAAAGGTGATGGCACCAAACAAAATAATGACCAGCGGCAGCA
Organism: bacterium; assembly: GCA_021813325.1. Classification (GTDB taxonomy): domain Bacteria; phylum Verrucomicrobiota; class Verrucomicrobiia; order Limisphaerales; family UBA11358; genus UBA11358. The sequence goes on from JAKALA010000021.1 coordinate 49,690, forward strand.
TGATTTTCATCAAGCCGCCGAAATAACCGATCAACAAAATGATGGCGTAAGCGGAACTGGCGAATTGCGTGATCGGCACCAGCGCCATGCGAAGGTTGAGCATGGCGTAGGCGGCTTGATGCTGGAGGGCATGTCCGGCCTCATGCGCGGCGACACCGACGGCGGCAATGGAATTGCCATGATAATTATCAGATGACAAAAACAAGGCGCGTTTGGTGGGATCGTAATGATCGGATAACTTGCCTTCGATCTCCTCCACGGGCACGTCATTCAGTCCGGCATTATCCAAAATGCGCCGGGCGGCGCGGGCACCGGTTAAACCGGAGGAAACGGATTCCTGACTGTATTTATTAAAGGCATGATGCAACCTCATTTGCGCCCAGAGTCCGAGCGCCAGGCCGGGCAACATGACGAACAAAATGTATTTTAAATCGAATATCATACTTCTAATGCAACTTTTGACAGCTAATCGGTTGTTTCATTCAATCCTGGGTTGCCTTCTTGAGCCAAACCTTTGGCAAGGAAGGTTTTCCATGGTTGCCAAAGCTGGAAGGCTCAACATTATTTGAAATTTGCCGTTTAACCATGCGCTGGCAAAGTTTGGGGTTCAGGAAACGGCGGTCCGGGTTCCCGACAGCTCCTGATTTTTAACGCACGTCCGGATTTGCCGGTCAATTTTCAAAATGTGCCCCAAAATCCAACTGCTGGCATTTTGGTGCAATTGGCGCAATATGGCCGGGTGAAAGCCCTCCCGGTCAAACCGCAGTTTAAAATCGCGGAAAAACTGGCGAAACTCGTTGTGCGCCTGCTGGTTCATTTCGCGGGCCGGGCATTTGAAATCTTCCATGCACTGTTCCTCGAAACTGAAGTGGGTGTTCGTGTAATCCTCCACAAAATTCACCAAGCTGACGATTAATTCACAATCCTGACGGGTGATATTGGTGATGTTTAGCAATCCCTCCAGGCGATTGATATAGTTGATCAATTCGCGATGCTGCGCATCAATTGCGGGATGTCCGGTTTCGTATTTTTCGCTCCAAATCAGCATTTTAATCGATTCTTTTCTGACTCAATGGCCGGCGTTGAACCTACACGAAGCACCAAACACTTCCAAGCCCAGGCTTGAAATTTCAAATTAATTTGAAGCGGTTTCATTCCGAATCCCCATTCAAATCCGCGCATTACCAGACCGATACAAAACCAGCAAATGCGCTGCGTCCCACCCACTTGAAGAAGCGTTTTGAAAAGGCAAAATTCACTTTCCGCGAGATTGCAGCATGTGCGATTCATTGCCAAAGACGGATTTTGGGGTATTGAAAGGGAACGGTAAAAACGGGGATTGCGTGTCAATAAACGATCTGGCTTTGGCAATTTTGCTCCAGAAATCTTCGTTGACGGTTTGGTCCCGCCAGTTAAACTAACAGCTCGGTTTCATTAACAATTTACCAAAAGGAACTAGACAAAATTATGGCAGTTAAAATTGCTATCAACGGGTTCGGCCGCATCGGCCGGATGGTCTTCCAGGCGCTCTGTGATCAAGGGCTGCTGGGCAAATCAATCGACGTCGTCGCCGTCGTGGACGTTTCCACCGACGCCGATTATTTCGCCTATCAGATGAAATACGATTCCGTGCATGGCAAATTTAAACACGCTGTGAGCACGGAAAAGAGCGATGCCGCGCTCCCTGAAGCTGATACGCTTGTCGTCAACGGCCACAAGATCAAGTGCGTTGCCGCCGTCAAAGACCTGGCCACGCTCCCGTGGAAGGCACTTGGCGTGGACCTCGTCATTGAATCCACCGGCCTGTTCACCGACAGCGAAAAAGCCAAGGCCCACCTCACCGCCGGCGCCAAGAAAGTCATCATCAGCGCGCCCGGCAAAGGCGAAGTCAAGACCATCGTCATGGGCGTCAACGAAGGCGAATATGACGGCGCCAAGCACAACATCATTTCCAACGCCTCCTGCACCACCAACTGCCTCGCGCCGCTGGTGCATGTTTTGATCAAGGAAGGTTTCGGCGTCGAAACCGGCTTGATGACCACGATTCACGCCACCACGGCCACGCAGAAAACCGTGGACGGCCCGTCCAAGAAAGACTGGCGCGGCGGGCGCGCGGCGAGCATCAACATCATCCCCTCCACCACCGGCGCGGCCAAGGCCGTCGGCGAAGTGCTGCCCAGCACCAAGGGCAAGTTGACCGGCATGGCGTTCCGCGTGCCGACGGTGGACGTTTCGGTTGTGGACCTGACGTTCCGCGCCGCGAAGGACACCAGCATCGAGGAAATTGATGCGGCGTTGAAAAAAGCCAGCGCCACCTATCTCAAAGGTATTCTTGGTGTCAGCGACGAGGAACTGGTTTCCACCGACTTCATCCATGACAACCGCAGCTCCATCTATGACAGCCTGGCCACCCTGCAAAACAACCTGAAGGGTGAAAAGCGCTTCTTCAAACTCGTGAGCTGGTATGACAACGAATGGGGTTACAGCAACCGCGTGGTTGACCTCGTGCAATACATCGCGAACAAGGGAATTTAATTTTCCAGCGGCATTTCAAACGGCGACCTGACCACAGGTTGCCGTTTTTTTATTTGGCGAATCAGGTGGATAAACAGCGCCGCGCGTTTTCGGAGAATTGAATTTCATTCGCCGGGGAAATTCGGTTCAATCGGGTCATGGATTCCGCTTTGCCGCCACTCACCGCCAGCACGCTTTATCTGGTTGCCACCCCGATTGGCAACCTGGAGGACATCACGCTGCGGGCGCTGCGGGTCCTGCGGGAGTGCGATGTGGTGGCGGCGGAAGATACGCGCCGGTCCGGGCAGTTGCTCAAGCATTTTGAGATCAGCAAGCCGTTGTTGAGCTATTTCCAGTTCAACGAAGCCAAGCGCAGCGAGGAAATTCTGGAGCGGCTGCGGCGCGGCGAAAAAGTCGCGCTGGTCACAGACGCGGGAAGCCCTGGAATCAGCGACCCGGGCGAGCGGGTGGTGAAGGCGGCCATCGCGGCGGGGTTCCGGGTGGAATCTGTGGCCGGCCCGTGCGCTTTGATTGCGGCCTTGACGGCCAGTGGTTTGCCAACCGACGAATTTCATTTCGTCGGATTTCTTCCGCACAAATCCGGGCAGCGCCGGAATCGCCTTGAAGCCCTGAAGACTTGTGCCGGCACGCTGGTTTTTTACGAGTCGCCATACCGCGTCGAAAAGCTGCTGGCGGAGTTGAATGACGTTTTTCCCGCGCGCAAGGTCGTATTGGCGCGTGAATTGACCAAGAAATTTGAGGAGTTTCTGCGCGGACAGCCGAAGCCATTGCTGGAGCTTTGCCAAAAGCGAAGTTTGAAAGGGGAATTCGTGGTCATGGTGTCACCGGAAATGACCTGACTTGGCCCGGTTGCCCCGCGATGGGCCTTTGACCATAAACAACAAACCCGCCGGATGCTTTGCGGTGCATGCCGGCAGGCGGTGTCAACCCCAACCCTTGTCGGAAAAATCAGTCGTAACGCGCCAGGGTGGGCAATCCGTTGGGATCTGAAGTCCCCTTCCCCCGCAGGAAATAAATGTGCTCGTAGCCGAGGTCGCGCAATGCCGCAAACCAGACGAAACTCCGGTCGCGAAATTGGTCGCCGGGCCGCGACTCCGTGTAATTTTCAAGGATGACCACGGCGGTTTGGTGTTGGGCCAGGTGCTTGGCCTGCAAAAACAAATCCCGGTTGTCGGCGGGCGAAGATGCCGTTGGCAAGAGCAGTTGCCCGGTATTTTGGTCAATGGACTTGATGACCAACGCGGTGTTATCCGTGTTGTGAAAAGCTTGTGGCGGCGGCGTCGCACAGGAAGATAACAGGAACGGCAACGCGAGCATCGGCAGAAGGAGTTGTATTTTCATTTCGGTGATTTGACGATTATTTAAAAATTTTGCGGTGAACTGGCACCAGCTTGGTTAAGGCATTTGCAAATGTGGTGCCACATCGCGCAAAATCCGCGAACCAATCAAATCAAATTAAGTCGTCAATTGGGATTCCGGCGCGCGCCCTTTTCAGGAGAAATTATTGCCTGATCGATCTGCGCGCGGCGACGCCGGTAGGCAAGCAGCGCTGATTTCGGAACGGGCGGGAAACTTTTACCGCTTGGCCGTCTGGACGGCGTTTGTTTCACCCGCCAATAAAGAGGACAGCCTTGAATAAAAACGAGGCGGAACGGGGCAAGCGGTAGCCGTGAAACATGTGAGTCTGGAAATCCGGGCGTCCGGAACGACTGATTTCATGTCACCGGTCTCTCGGAACGACGCAGTTGTTGAAGTTTTGTTAACAACGGGATGATTCCGGAGATGGCGTCCAGCCATTCGGCGTCGCCGCTTTCGGTCTTGCGGCCGGGCAGGACGTGGGTAGCGGAGATGGAAAGGGCGTTGCCTGGCGCGACTGGGAGAATTAAAGTTGGTCCATTGGGCTTTCCAAGCTGATTCCCGGCTTTTGCATGACATGGGGATAAATCTGCGTGATGGAAACATCCTTGTGCCCCAAAAGTTCCTGCACCGTGCGAACAGGTGTGCGCCCATGGCAAAACGGCTGTGGCTGCCGCGCCCCGCACCTCATACCATTTGTTGGTGTAAATCCAGTGAACATCCGCGACTCCCAATAGATGTCCCAGCCACAACATCGAGGCGTAAAGCGATTCCACTTGCAAACCGCGATCCGCCTGAAATTGCGCAAACCGCCACCACGGCAGATAAAAACTCAATAACCCCAGCGGCAACAACCCCAAGAGCAGACCGGTGAAAAACGGTTTTGCTTTCGCCTGTCGCCAGGCCAGCACCAGCAGCGGCGGCACCAACAAAATGGGATAAAGTTTCACGCCAATGCCAATGGCCATCGCCAGCCCGCCGGCCAGATAGCGTTTGGAACTAAACAGCCAGATTGCCAAGAGACTAATTAGCGCGGGCCAGAGGTCGTAGCGTTGCAGAATGAAAAAATGGAGGAACAGAACCGCCGCGCCATAGAGCAGCACTGGCAGCAGCGCCCGCCAGGTTTTGGACTGACGGAAGCCGATGCCGAGCAGCAGCAGTTTGATCACCCAATCCGCCGTCAGCGCGAGCGTTTTAAAACCTTCCAGATAATTGTCCTCGCCACCGCCAAACAGCTTGGGCAGCAGAAACAGGAATTGTCACCGGTCAGTTGAAAACCAGCCAGGCCGGGTCGAATCAAAACCAGCCACTCTGAGGTGAGGAGTTCATATCATTTTGTGTTCATCAAGCAAGTGATTTCGCATCCAGGCAGTCGAGCAACCGGC
>JAKALA010000122.1 GCA_021813325.1 bacterium
CCGTTCACGCGAAACGCGGGGGGAACGCCGGCCACGAGATGCAGGTCGGAGGCTTCAAATTGATTTACGGCGGAGAGCAGCCGGTTCAAGGTTTCCATGCTCATTTTCGAAAAAGGGCTTTCAGCCGTCCGCACAAACGTGCGAACAGGCCGGTTTGAGAAAGGCGCGTCAGCGCGTGATCCGCTTCCTGACAGTCATGATTCAATTGATGCGCCTGCGTGTAGGAATTTTGCGCGGCGGCCACCAACCCCAGCGCCTGCTGGCACTGACCTTGTTCCAGCCAGAGCAGAAAATGGGCGGGATTGATTTCCAGCGCCTTTTGGATGCATTGCAGCGCCAGAATAAATTGCCGGTAATACAGTCGGATGCGCGCCGCTAGCCAGGCGACAAACCAGTCGTGCGGCGCCAGCAGCAAGGCCTTCTCGAAACAGTAATCCGCCCGGCTTTCCTTTCGGGCCAGCAGCACATCGCCGCGCGCCAGCCAGACATAGGGAGTGTCGCCGCGCTCTTCAATCGAAGCATCGGAGAAGGCCATGGCTCCCTGCAAATCACCGCTCCGCCCGAGGGCGACGGCTTTGGCGGCAAGCAGTTCAGGCTCGTTGGGAAAGCGTTCCAGAGCTTTGTCGGCCCACAATTTGGCTTCTCGGAATTCACCCAGCTCAATGAGCATGCGCACCTGACCGGTCCACGCGACCGCGTTTTTCGGGTTGTATTCCAGCACCTTGGAATACATGCGCAGGCCGCGCTCGAAGTTGCCGTTTTCAAAGGCAGTGCGGGCCTCTCCCAGATAAAACGCCTCGTCTTTGACCACTTCCTTGCCGCCGGACTGCCATGGCTGATTGGCATCGCTTTCAAATTCCAGATTGATGAAACGGCTCATGGTAAAATTTGTTTGCGTCCGAACCATGTCCGATACGGCCGCCCGGTCATTTGGGTGGCGGATACGATGGACAGGCGCTGGATTAATGCCGAAATATTATCCTCGCTGACATTGCCATGCGAGTTGATACCAAACTCCGGCCAGACAAACCAGCGGTTTGTCGGCACCAGAAATTCGCCGTGGCTCGGCATGTATGGCAGATTGGTTTGCCATTCCCCGTTAACCGAAAAACGACTGGCTGCGAAGACAATTTTATCGCCGGGCAAGCCCAGCACCGGCCCCCAGCCAAGGCCTGACTCCACCAAAACCATGCCGCCGCCACCGTGCGTCTGACCAATTTCACCTCCACGAAAGTTAAACAGGACGCGATCGCCATGGCTGAGTTGAGCTGGTTCGATCCGGGGATACATCAGCACCACCCGTCCGTGCAGGCTCAACGGCACGGCGTAATGCCTTTCAACGAAATTGACCACCGGAAAATACAGCGCCAGCCAGACCACGAACAAACAGGCGATGGCGAGCAGCAGCTTGTTGAAAAACTCCATTTCCCCGAGCCGGTGGGCGAGCAGGTAGAAGACGCTCGTGGCATGGGCCGCCAGCATCAGGCCGTAGGCGAAATTGGCTTCGGGAAAACCCAGCCGGATGAGATAAACCGGCAAGCTCACAAGATAAATTCCCATGACGTAAAAACCCAGCATCCGGCGGCCCAGCGCAATGAACGAAAATCCGGGCACCAGCAATGACACGAAGGTTTGACCGGCGTTGAAGCCGATCGGACAATGGATTCGTTCCAGATGCAGGGCGCGGTGAAAACAAAACCACGGACGAAGAATGCCGCTCCACCACCGCGCCCGAGGCGGGTAGAAGGGCGACATCGCACGATCATTGTGAGGTCTGGCCACGGGAATCACACCGCTGTCAGTGCCGCAAGTCCTGATTGAACCGCACCTGTTCGTCCGGCTCGTAAAATTCGCTCGTTTCACGTTGGGCCTTCATTTCACCGACGACCTGCTCAAAAATTTTCACCGCTTCCAGGCAGCTCTTGCCTTTGTAACCTTTCACCTGGATCTCCACGCTACCGTCCGGCGCGATAGTGATGTCAAATTCGCGTTGTGGCATAAAATCAATTGTCCCAGTGCCGCACCTTCAAGCGGATGGCGTTGTTTTCGTCCACCTCCTCTTCAACGACGTTGAACCCGCGCGCCCGGACTTCGTCGAGCAGTCGCTGATGGACGTATTTCTGAACGACCCGCTGGCTCAGTTCCTCGCCGAACGTGCGCAATTCAGCATCACTGTAACCTTCGCCGGTGACGCAAACGCTGCCTTTGCCCCGGGCATCGCGCGAAAACGTCACCTTCACGCCACCGCGCGTCACACAAATCTTCTGGTCGCGGCCAAGTTGATTCGTGACGATTTCGCTTTGGGCTATTTCCAAATTAATCTGCCGCGGTTGTTCCTGCGCGGTATGGGTATTCCTGCCGTTGACGACGGTGTAGCCCAGCGTGGTGGCCGCCGCGACGATCGCCGCGCTGAATTGCGGCCAGGACGCGATGATCACGGGGGTCAGGATGCAGACGCAGCTCATAGAAACTTAGCGCTTCATGAGTTTGGACCGCGCTTTGATCAGTTCGTCACGCGACAGCGGGGAGGATTTATACCGGTTTAAACGCCAGGCGCGCAACCGTCGCAGGCCGTTCAACAGGATAAACATCAGGGTTAATCCAGTCCCGGCGGCGAGCATCATCTCAACTTGTCCGGCATTCGCAAAAGCGCTGCCCAGCAGCAATCCCACAATGATCAGGCCGAGCGAGCAGAAGAAAATGGCGCCGCGCCGACGTTCCTTGACGTATTCAAACACGTTGTCCCAGAAAAAGCTCATGCGGTGAAGTTCTTCGGCGAATCTTCAATTATTGACACCCGCATAATATAGTGAACGGTTTTGAGGTTGGGCTGTCTGATATTGCATGGGATTCCCCAAAGGACAAAAACGCGATTTTATCGCCCTGCAACGGCGGCGGCTGAA
>JAKALA010000089.1 GCA_021813325.1 bacterium
GATTGCGTTTTTTTGGATGTGAGCGATATGGACTCAAATTGGTGTTTTCGGCCAGCAAAACGGCTGCCAGACTGGCCGAATGCGTGCCGGAAAGACAATTTTTTCCCAAATCATGGAGTGGATTCACCCTGAACAATTTCGCCGTTGTGTGCAATGCCACCAAGGCAACTATCGTATTCGTAACTTCCCTTGGCCGAAGGCACCGGCGTGCGCAGCGTCAGATCGTCTGGCTGACGTTGCGCCGGAGCTTGGAGCGTTACCCCGACCGCTTCCGCCGGGTGAGTTGTCGCGACCCGGAAACGAATAAAGGGTTGGTCTTTCTGACCAATAATTTTGACCTGCCGGCACTTGCCATCGCTCAACTTTACAAAAGCCGCTGGCGGGTAGAACTGTTCTTTAAGTGGCTCAAGCAAAACCTGCGCATCAAGCACTTTTTCGGCACCACCGACAACGCGGTCAAGACGCAAGTATGGATCGCCGTCTGCGTTTATGTGCTCGTGGCCATCGTGCGCAAAGAACTTGGCTTGGAACTTAGCTTGTCGCAACTTTTGCAAGTTTTGAGCGTTAACGTGTTTGAGCAAATGCCTCTGGCTGAACTGGCAACAAAAACCACACCGCAAAATAAAACACCCCGCTTACACAACTACTTGTCTCTCCATATGTTCTAACTGGATGACAGTGGAATTCATGACCCAAAGCTTGCCTTGAATTCAAAAGCGTCACATCCAATTTTGTCCGCAACCAGCTCATTTTAATTATGTTTTACAACCTTAACAACTCCTCAACCGGACACCCCCTGATCCGAACTATCTCACGATGATTGGCAATCAAAAGGCAGCGTCGATAAAACCGACTCCATGATGGCAACATAACCCGCTTACCCGACACGGAACGTATTGAGCGTGAAGAATGACGGAACTTTCATGCGGCGTTAATCATTTGTTCATCTTTGGAGGGTAATAAATATGGATGACCCGCTATTCACTGATCCGGTTCGCGGCGGAAGAATTTCCTTTGCCTGAATGGAAGCGGATTTCGTATGCTCTGCAAATGTTTGACCACCGGGCAGCCACCGATATTGCAATGATCCACGACGTGTCCGGGGCAAACCTCTCGTTGCCGCCCCGCTGATATGTGCGGTATTTGCAGCAGCATCAATCTGGAAACGTTGGAGCAGCCTGAGATCGCCCGGCATCGGATCGAGGCGATGCTGCGGGCCATGGCACATCGCGGACCCAATACCATCAGTGCGGTTGCCACCCAATCCGCCGTCTTGGGCGTGGCCCGGCTGGCCATTCGCGGCCTTGGCGATACCAACCAGCCGATTGTGGACGAAGCCAGTGGCGTGATCGCCATTTGCAACGGGGAAATTGACAATCACCGGGAATTGCGGACCTGGCTGGCGCAACAAGGCCGGCCGGTGTCGCGGGAAAGTGACGTGGCGGTGATCCCCGGTCTTTATCTCGAACTGGGGGAGCAATTTGTGGAACGGTTGATCGGTGCCTTTGCAGTGGTGGTGTGGGATCCGCGCCGGCCCGGCCTGTTGCTGGCCCGAGACCGCGCCGGGGAACGGCCGTTGTTTTTCACGACGCAAGGGCGCGAGATCATTATCGCCTCCGAGCTGGCGGCGCTGGTATCGCAGGATCGCTTGCCGGTCAAACTGAATGTTTCCGCGTTGCGAAACTATCTGCAACACGGGTGTTTTTTTGCGCCGGCTTCACCGTTTCAAGACATTCAAAAAGTGGCGCCCGGGGAGGTGATCCAATTTGATGCCGCCGGCCTGAAACGCCGAATTTATTGGCGCTGGCGCAGTGCCGTAAACGCTCCGTCATCCGCGCCGGCCAGCCTGGAATCGTTTGACCGGATTTTTCGCCAGGCGGTGGCCCGTCAGACGGATGTGGAGGTGGATTTCGGCTTGTTCTTGAGCGGCGGCATTGATTCGTCACTCATCGCCGCCGTTACCCGCTCGCTGCATCCGCAACGCCGCCTCCAGGCCTTTACGCTTCGGTTTCAGGAGGCGTCGTATGATGAGGGGCATTATGCCGAGATGGTGGCGAAAGAATTCAAACTGGAACTCAATCAAGTTCTGGTGACGCCCGAGGCCGTGCGCGACGGCCTGAAATCGCTGATCCGGCTGGTGGGCGAACCGTTGGCGGATCCAGCCTGGATTCCGGCGGCGCTGTTGTCGCGCCGCGCCGCGCAAGATGTCAAAATGGCGCTGGTGGGGGAGGGCGCGGATGAACTATTCGGCGGTTACCCCACGTATTTGGGCGCCGGCCTGGCCAGCCAGTGGAATCGATGCCCGTCCGGAATCAGGCGGATGGTCCGGCGCGCGATCGAACTGTGGCCGGTTTCGGATCGCAAGATGACGCTTTCATTTCTGCTGAAACGTTTTGTTTCGGGCATGGAATTGGACGGTTTGGCACGGCATCAATGGTGGGTGGCCAACCTGGCCCCGCCGATGATTGAACGGTTGACGGGAATACCTGCCAAGTTCGCCGGCTCTGATGCGGAAAATCTGGCGCTGTTGGATCGGTTGCAGCGTTGGGATCTGGAGCACACGCTGGCGGAAGGCTTGTTGACCAAGGCGGATCGGGCCAGCATGAGTTCATCGCTGGAACTGCGGGCGCCGTTCCTGGATGCCGCGGTCATGGAATTTGCCGGACAACTGCCCGCCGCCGAACGTGTGAAACGGTTCCAGACCAAAATTTTTCTGAAACAGTATGCGCTGCGTTACCTGCCCCGGCAGATCGTGCGGCGGCGCAAACGCGGGTTGTCGGTGCCCATTGGCGCCTGGTTGCGCGGACCGCTGCGCGACTGGGCCGGGACGGCTTTGCAAAGCGCGCAGCTTCAGCAGATCGGCGTCAGCACCGAGGTTGCCCAAAGCATTTTCGCCGAGCATTTGAGCGGACGCGCGGATCACGCCCGCGCCCTGTGGACGTTGATGGTGTTGAGCGAGTGGCTGGATTGGGTGAGGCAGGAAACCGCGTGCGACCGGGAATGCGAAATGAACCAGCCGAATTACCCACCGGGGATCAACCGTGAAATTTCCAATCTGAATTGAAATTATGTCGTCAAACCTGAACCTTCCGAATCACGAGGTTGATTCCCAAAAATGGCTGCGCCGGGGCTACTGGGTGCTGGGCGTATTGCTGCTGTGGCGTTTATTTTACGTGGCCAGCGGCCTGATCGAGTTAAGCCCGGATGAGGCGCTGTATTGGCTGCAATCCAAACATCTCGCGCTGTCTTATTATTCCAAGCCGCCGCTGACGGCGTTGACGATGTGGCTGGGCACTCATTTGTTTGGCGACAATGATTTTGGGGTGCGCTGCTTTTCGCCGGTGATTTCCGCCGTTCTCGGGGTGGTTTGCCTTCGCTTTTGTGCGCGCGAATTGAACGCGCGGCTGGGGTTTGCGCTGGTCCTCATCACCAACGCCACGCCCTTGCTGATGGTAGGCTCGACCTTGCTGACCATTGACCCGTTGAGCGTGATGTTCTGGACCCTGGCCATGCTTTCCGGGTGGCGTGCCATGCAAGCCAACGGGCGAACTCAAGACTGGCTGTGGGTCGGGGTGTGGATGGGTTTGGGGTTTTTAACCAAATACACCGCGTTGTTTCAATGGCTCTGCTGGGCGGTGTTTTTTTGGTTGTGGAAACCGTCGCGAATCCATTTGCGGCGGAGCGGGCCGTATCTGGCGTTGCTGGTCAATGGGCTGTTGGCCCTGCCGGTGTTGATCTGGAATGCCGGGCACGATTGGGTCACGGTCACGCACGTCGGCGGGCGGGCGGATTTTGCCGACACGCTGCACTTCACCACCCGCTATTTTTTTGAGTTTATCGGGGTTGAGGCCGGTTTGCTCAACCCGGTGTTTTTCCTCGGCATGGTTTGGGCTGGCATTGCCTTCTGGTGGCGGAAACCGCGCGATTTGCGGATGGTCTATTTCTTCGCCATGGGCGCGCCGCTGGTGTTTGCCTACACGCTGCAATCGTTCCACGCCCGCGTTTTGCCCAACTGGATTGTGCCCGCCGTGTTGCCGTTTATGTTCGTGATGCTGATTTATTGGGAGCCGTTCTGGGAAAAAGCCTGGTTCCGCAGAACGTTCCAGGTTGGGCTGGGCATCGGACTGGTTGCCATGATTTTTCTGTCGGACACGGGCATCGTCAAAATGGTGAGCGGACATCCGCTTCCGGTGCGGATGGACCCGCTGCATCGGATCCGCGGCTGGCGTGAAACCGCGCGACTGGTCGGCCAGGCGCGCGCGGAGTTGTTGAAGGAGGGCAAGCCGGTCTTCATTATTTCTCCCGAGTATGGCGCGGCCAGCGAAGTGTCGTTTTATCTGCCGGCGGCGCAGTCCTCCCTGGGCCAACATCCGGTGGCCTGTTGCTGGGATTCGAGCCAGCCCATTACCGAGTTTCATTACTGGCCGGAATATAATTTCTGGGAACGCACCGGAGACAACGCCATTTACTGGGAAGTTCTTCCGCTCGTGAAACATTCCAATGTGCCTTCGCCCGAGTCCCCCGAACCGCCGCCGGAACTGGCGGCCAAATTTCAGAGTGTTAAAAGCCTGGGGCGATTCCCGGCCAATTTTCGGGGCGAACCCATGCGCTGGATCGAAATTTTTGCGTGCCGCGATCAGTTGTAGTCCCAGGAATTGCGGCAGGCAAATTCCGAATGCGCATGCCGGGTGAAATTTCGCCGCCAAAACCAACTGCACCATGACCTCCAAGAACCATCCTGCGACACGCGGCCAACGCCTGCCAAAATCGAACCATATCGTCGCCACGATCAGTCACATTTCCTTGCGGCAACGCGAAAAGCGGAACGGTCATCGCGGGGCGGTCTTGTGGTTTACCGGCCTGTCCGCCGCCGGCAAATCCACCATCGCCAATGAACTTGAAGCGGTTCTGTTTCAACGTGGCTGCCAGGTTTTTGTTCTGGATGGCGACCGGGTCCGGAACGGGTTGTGTCGTGATCTTGGATTTTCGCCGGCGGATCGGCGGGAAAATATCCGGCGCGTGGGCGAAGTGGCCCGGTTGTTTGCCGCGGCGGGGGTTTTCTGCCTTGCCTCGTTCATTTCGCCTTACCGTTCCGATCGGGATCAGGTGCGAGCGATGATGGCGCGGGGCCGTTTTTTTTGAGGTCTATGTGAATGCGCCGCTGGCGGTGTGCGAAGCCCGCGATCCCAAGGGGCTTTATGCCAAGGCGCGAAGGCAAGAAATCAAGCATTTTACCGGCATCTCCGCGCCTTACGAACCGCCGCTCCAACCGGAAATTGAATTGCACACGGATCGTTTTTCAGTTGGCGACTGCGTGGCCAAAGTCCTGAAAAAACTTCACCGGAAGGTGGCGCTGCCGGATTTGATTTGATTCTGCTTTGTAGAAAACATGTCGGAATGGTGGCTGCGACGCCTCGTCGCAGTCGGAAATAACCGATCCGCACGGCGACGAGGGCGTCGCCGCCACTTCGCCAGCCATCTTTTCTACAGAGCAATTTGATTCCCCTAAATTGGCGATGGTGCAAACGGCCAATTCACGGTTAAATCAGTTCATGCCAAATAACTTGCTCCGTTTGCTGCCCTTGTGGTCGGGCGTGATGTTGATGGCCGCGTGTTCGGTTCCGCAGGGCGGGTCGCAGAAGACTGATGCCTTTGCCAGCTTTCCGGCCACGGCGGATCCGCGAGTCATTGGTTTGCGGGTGACGGACAATTATTTGGAACGCGCCTACCGCACCAACAAAACCGGCTTCATCGTTTACCCCGAGGTGTGTGCTGGCTTTGGCGCGCTGCGGTTCACGGCGGCCTTGGGCGAGGCCCGCCGCGAACAGCAGTTGATAACCCGTTTTGAACCGGTGCTGTCACCGTCCAACCGACGGCTGATCCCGCCGGATGGGCACGTGGATAACAATGTTTTTGGATCTGTGCCGCTGGAAATTTATTTATTAAATGGCGACACAAATTTTCTGGCGCTGGGAGTGATGATGGCGGACCGGCAATGGGCCAATCCGCTGACGAACGGGCTGACGCGCGAGACGCGCTGGTGGGTGGATGACGCCTGGATGATTGGCAGTCTGCAAATTCAGGCGTATCGCGCCACGCACGAACCGAAATATGCGGATCACGTCGCCCGCCAGCTGGCGGCCTATCTGGATCGGTTGCAGGAGCCGAACGGGCTGTTTCATCATGGTCCGAATGCGCCGTTTTACTGGGTCCGCGGCAATGGCTGGGTGGCGGCGGCTTTGGCTGAAGTGCTGCAAACCTTGCCGACCGGTCATCCGCAATATTCGCGCTTGATGGCAGGGTATAAAAAAATGATGGCCGGGCTGAAATCAGTTCAGGCGCCCTCGGGTTTATGGCGGCAGTTGTTGGATGATCCGCAATCGTGGGAGGAAACTTCCGGCTCGGCGATGTTTACTTACGCCATGATTGTGGGGGTGAAACAGGGCTGGCTGCCGGCTGACTACGGTGATTGTGCCCGCCGGGGCTGGCTGGCGTTGTGCGATAAGATCGATGCCCGGGGAAATTTGCGGGATATTTGCGTGGGGACGAACCAGAGCCGGGACAAACAATTTTATCTGGACCGGCCGCGGCAGACAGGCGATTTGCATGGTCAGGCGCCCATTTTGTGGTGTGCCTGGGCTTGGGTGCGGCCTTGAGAGAATTTATTTGGTTTCCAGCGGTTTAGGCTTACATTCTGCGCATGGCAAGAAGGCCGTTGATTTTAGTTTCTCCCAGTATCGAAAAGCGAGGTGTGGAGTTTCATGATTTGTCCGCCAGCCTCTCGGTGAAATACGATTTTGCCGTGTTACAGGGCGGGGGAATTCCGTTGACGGCCCCGGCCACCATTGACCGTGCGGTGTTGGCCGAGGCGGTTAGATCCGTTGACGGCGTTATGTTGACAGGGGGCGATGACATTAATTCCGACCTCTACGACCCCAAACTGCCCAGGAAGATTCGTCGCACGGTGGATCAGACGCCCGATGGCGGCGGACGCGATCTGAGAGAGTTGATTTTGATCGAAGAAGTATTTCAACAGCAGAAGCCGCTGCTGGCCATTTGTCGCGGCCATCAGTTGTTAAACGTGGCCTTTGGTGGACAGTTGATTGCGGACATTCGCCAGCAAGTGCCCAAAGCGTTGAACCATCAACGGCTGGACCTGGCGGGTGAATTAGTCCATGAAGCGGCGTTGACACCAGGCTCTTTGCTCGCCAAGATTTGTGGAAAGCGGATTCTGGGTGTCAATAGTTCGCATCATCAGGCAGTGCAAACCGCGTCCGACCCGTTGGTCGCCACGGCCATCAGCCCGGACGGATTGGTGGAGGCCATGGAGCTGAAGCCGCAAGCCGGCCTGCGGATGCCATTTATGTTGAGTGTGCAGTTTCACCCGGAACGGTTGACTCAGAAATTTACGGCACATCGCGCAATTTTTAAGGCGTTTGTTGCCGCCTGTGCCCGGAATCGCCAAGCAAAATCATGAAAGGTAAAATTCTAGTCGTAGATGACGAAGCGGATTTGCGCATTATGCTCAAGTCGGTTTTGGAGACCGAATACCTCGTGGTGGAGGCCGAAAGCGGGGCGGACGTAAAACGCCTGCTGGCCGAGGATGCGCCGGACTTGATGCTGCTGGATTTGAAACTGCCGGATGCCAATGGTCTGGATCTCCTGCCGCAAATCAAGCGGGCTTGGCCGGATACCGAAGTGGTGGTGGTCACGGGGGAAGCCACGTTCGAAGCTGCGGTGGAAGCCACCAAACGCGGTGCTTATCATTTCATCAACAAGCCGTTTGACACGCAGATGCTGCTGGTCACGTTGGACCGCGCCATGGAGAATCGGCACCAGAAGGAGGAGAATAATTCCCTGCGTCGCGCCATTTCCACGATGAGCGGGAGTTCGGCCCCGGTATTTCAAAGCCCGCAAATGCAACAGGTGGTTCGCACCATCGAGCGCATCGCGCCCAGTGATGTCACCCTCCTGATCACCGGCGAAAGCGGCACCGGCAAGGAAGTGATTGCGGACCTGGTTCATTCCATGAGCCCGCGGTGCAAAAACAAGATCGTCAAAGTGAATTGCGCCGCCTTGCCGCGCGAACTGATTGAAAGCGAATTGTTCGGATCGGTGAAAGGCGCGTTTACCGGTGCGCACTCGGATCGCGAAGGTTTGTTCCGACAGGCGGAAGGCGGGACGCTGTTTCTGGATGAAATTTCGGAAATGCCCATCGACACGCAGAGCAAACTGCTGCGCGTGTTGCAGGATCAGAAAGTGCGGCCCGTCGGCGGCAAGGCGGACTACCAGACCAATTGCCGGATTCTGGCGGCGACCAACCGCAAGCCTGAAGAAGCCATCAAAGACGGCAAGCTGCGCGAAGATTTGTATTACCGCATCAGCGCCATCTCGGTTTATTTGCCGCCGCTCCGGGAGCGCCGGGATGACATCATGCCGCTGGCCAACGCCTTTTTGAAACGCTTTTCCGCGCAGGCCAATCGCGTATTGCGCGGGTTTACGCTCCAGGCGGCGGATCGGTTGACCAGCTTTGAATGGCCCGGCAACATCCGCCAGTTGCAAAACGAAATTCAACGCGCGGTGTTGCTGTCCGAAGGTCCGGACATCGACGCCAGCGATTTGTCAGTAAGCGATATTCGCATGGTGCCGTCGGAAGGTCACGATACGGCGTTTACCTTGTTAGAAGGTGTGGAACGCAATGCCATCATCCAAATGCTGCGTGAAACCGGTGGTAACAAGCTTGAAACCGCCAAACGGCTGGGCATCGGGCGCCAGACGCTTTACAACAAGATCAAGGCTTACGGCATCGAGACGTAAGCTTTGAGGCTGAATTAATTTCGGCTACTCTGCCCGAAAAGTTGTTCCCTGCTTGCGGGACTTCGCTGCGTTTTTTACGTTAAACTGCCTTTTGTCTCGTTCAGTCAGGTCTGTTCAACTGTCAGGGGCCATTTGTAGAACGATGCAGTTGAAACGGGTGCCCACGGCAACCAATCCGGCGTAAGACAGGCGTCGCGCCTGTCAGCACCTTTTCCGAATTTGATCATCGTTGGCCCCCCCCTGTTTTCCGGACTTCTCTGGAGCGACCGACCGCTCAAGCGGGAGTTTTTCAAGTCAGAGACACGCGACGCCTATCCTACGACACTGTCGGTTTAGAACCGGCTCAATTCCGTTCGCGCCAGTTGGATCAGCGGTTTGATCGTTTGAGCATCGAATTGAAATTTGCAGCCGGCGGCGGCGAAAAGTTCGGGTAACGGACGGGAGCCGCCGAGCGCGAGCGCTGATTTATAATCGGCGAGAGCTTTGGCTTTGTTGGTTTTGGAGTTCAGCCAGACTTGCAGGGCGCCAAGCTGGGCAATGCCGTATTCCACGTAGTAAAACGGATGCAAAAAGATGTGCAACTGGCGATGCCAGGAATACGCGCGGACCTCTTCAAACCCGGCGTAATCCACGTTGCCGCCGAAGCGATCCATCAATTGGAGATACGCGGCTTTGCGTTCGGCGCGCGAATGGCCCGGATGGGTGTAAACCCAATGTTGGAAAGCATCCACAGTGGCCATCCAGGGAAAGAAGCCAATGATGCCTTCCAGATGGGTTTTTCGGGCGCGATTCGCCTCGGCGGTGGCGTAAAATGCTTCCAGATATTCGTTGCCCAGCAATTCCATGCTCATGGACGCCACCTCGCAGAATTCGATCGGCGCGTTGCGATAGGCATGTAAATCTTCTTCCTTGGTGGCTTGGGCGTGAAAAGCGTGTCCGGCTTCGTGCAAAATGGTTTCCACATCACGCTGCAGCCCGATGGCGTTCATGAAAATAAACGGCACGCGCGCCTCCGCCAGGGTGGATTGGTAGCCGCCAGGTGCTTTGCCTTTGCGGTTGACCAGGTCCAGCAGTTTCAAATCCTGCATTTCCTGAAAACCGGCGGCCAGCGCGGTGTCCAACTGATTGAAAATCTTTTGCGCGCGCGACACCATGTCATCCACTGCGGCAAACGGTTTCAACGGCGGCCGGTTTTGCGGATCCACCGCCAAGTCCCATGGACGCAATGAATCGAGTTTGAGTTGGCGTTGGCGGTCAGCCTGAATTTCCCGAACGACCGGCATGATTTCGCTTTCCACCGCCTCGTGAAACTGCCCACAGTCGGCGGGCGAATAATCAAAACGGCATTTCTGGCGAAACGCGTAATCCCGGTAATTCTCAAAGCCGGCGTTTTGGGCGATTTGTGTCCGCAACTGAATGAGCTGATCAAAAAGTTCCTCGCACTTCTCCGCGTCTTGCAAACGGCGCTTGGCAACCAGTTCCCAGGCTTCCTGACGCAAAGCCCGCTCCGGTTCTTCCAAATAGCGCCCCATTTGCACCAGCGTCTTTTCCTCGCCAAGGAAGTTGACGGTCTGCGCGCCGATCAATTTTTGGTATTGCTGGCAGAGTTTGGCTTCCTCTGTCTCCAGCGCGACATTTTCCGGACGAAACAGTTCGACGTGATTGGCCACATCACGATCAAAAACTTGATAACGCGCCTTGGGCAATTGGTTCCGCAAGGGATGCGCGACGTAAATTTGTTCGAGCGCGAATTGCCGGGGTTTCAATTGCGGTTCCACGTTTTCCAGGAAATGAAGATAAGCTTGTTCGGCTTCGGCGTTGTCCGTGTGGCAAGTCATGGCGATGTAGCGCCGGGAGGCTTCTTCGTCCAAGGCAGCGTTGAGTTCGCTCCACTTCAGAAGCCATTGCGCCAAATCGGCGGGCGAATTGGCCTTTTGCGCCGCTGCTTCCAAGTGATCAAATAAGGGTGCGATTTCTGGCCACTTACCCAACTTGGCGGTTTGAGGAACGAACGATCTGGGACGGTGAGGAGCGAGCTGGCCGAAGGGCAACAATTTCATGCCCGCAGCATACCGAAAACTGAACCTGAGAAAACCAATTTTCCGCAAGCAGTTGATTATGCGACCGACTCCAGCGTCATAACATTGAACCCGAACTCCGAAGTTGGGGAGCGCCGGCCGCTGCCTGCGGTGTTTGGCGGTCCGCCAAACCCGGATTGATGGACACCTTGGAGGCGGTGCGCTACAACGAAAGCGCACATGAAGCCAAAGACCAAGAACGAAACGACGATGACCGCAGCAGCCGATGCGGCTCCCCAGACCAAACGCTACGACGAAGCCTTCAAGCAGGCGGCGGTGGCCAACTGGATCAAGACGGGCCAGTCCGGGACCCAGATTGCCGCCGAACTGGGCATCAGCTATCCCAGCCTCAAAGAATGGAAGCGGTGCTACTATGGCGACGCCACGCCCGAACGCGATGATCTGGCGGCGGAGAATCGTGCCTTGAAGGCCGAACTGGACCGGGTGCGGGAGCAACGGGACATATTAAAAAAAAACGGTGGGCATCTTCAGCGAACCGTCGAAGCTCGCTACGAAGTCATCGAAAGCATGAAGCCGGAACATTCCTTAAGCCAGCTTTGCGCTGCGTTTGCCGTCAAACGCAGCGGCTATCACGCCTGGGTCAAAGCCGGGGCCAGTCAGCGGGAACGCACCGACCATGTGTTGCGGAAGAAAATCCACACCGTGCATGCGCGGCATCGGGGGCGGTATGGGGCTCCCCGCATCCAGCGGGAACTGGCCGCCCAGGGCGACCGACACGGCTGCAAACGTATTGCCCGGCTGATGCGCAGCGAAGGTCTTCAAGGGTTGTGCCCCGGCGGTTTGTGCCCCGCACCACGCAAAGCGATCACGACCAGCCCATCGCTCCGAATCGGCTGGCCCAAGTGCCAGCGCCCACGGGGCCGAACCAGACGTGGGTCACGGATTTGACCTATGTCTGGACGGCGGAAGGCTGGTTGTATGTGGCGGTGCTGCTGGACTTGTGGAGCCGGCGAGTGGTGGGTTGGGCCACCGCCGAAACGCTGCACACCCGGCTGACAACCCAAGCCTTGCAGATGGCCGTGCGCCATCGTCAACCCGCCCGTGGCGTGCTACATCACAGTGATCGTGGCGTGCAATATGCCAGCGGCGAATATCGCGGCTGGCTGGCGGCAGCGGGCCTGGATCCCAGCATGAGCCGGGCAGGCAATCCTTACGACAACGCGGCGATGGAAAGCTTCAACGCCACCTACAAACGGGAATGCGTGGGGCTGGCCCAAGCCGGTGGCGGCTACGCCACCCGCGCGGAAGCGGCCGATGATTTTTTCAACTATGTTGAAAAATATTACAACCGGGTGCGGCGCCACAGCGCACTTGGTTATCAATCCCCTGTGGACTTTGAACTCCAACTAAACTAAAACATCCATGCGCACCGCCTCCTCAAAGTGTCCATCAATCCGGGTTAGGCCCACTCCTCATACCTGTGGACGCTTCAATTCGGGATGAGCAGGGAGCAGACCGTATTCTTTAAAATAAATTTGCACATCGAGGTGGAATTGCAATGAGCCGCCTTGTCTGTGTCGCTCGATGGATTTAATGCGCCGAGCGTCCAGCGGAAATTCAAAATTAAGATATGAGGTGCCAGCATACGGTTGATAGCCATGAATGACGCGACCTATTGACACCTGCATAATATAGTGAACGGTTTTGAGGTTGAGCTGTCTGATATTGCATGGGATTTCCCAAAGGACAAAAACGCGATTTTATCGCCCTGCAACGGCGGCGGCTGAAAGCCGCCACCCTGTTCGACAAAGGACTGGCACCCGC
>JAKALA010000022.1 GCA_021813325.1 bacterium
TGCAGTTTCGTGACAATTTGTTCCGGACTGTGTCTCGTTCGTTTCATTGGTTATCAGTGTTCCTGACGGCGCGAAGCGCCGCCAGCAACGCTCATAACTCCTGGCTCAATTTTAGGGGAGCTTGCCAAGGCCTTGCTGATTTTATCTCCCATGCTAAAACACCATCATATTTGTAACAATTATCACAAAGAATTGGTGTAAAAGGCGTGCGAAGCCCCCCCCCTTGGGTATAGGATGCTCATCCTTTTAATCTGCGGCGCTCTGCCGCAACCGCCGCTACACGCCGCGTTGTTCCGGTGGCCAGATGATTTTGTGTTGCTGGATTTGGAAGCGCACGGGCAGCGCATCGGCGATGATTTTTTCCGCCAGTTCCTGACGCGAAATCGGTGTGTGATTAGTGGGAATGGGCTTGAGCACCTTGTTTTGTTGCCCTGGCGCCAGCGGATGCACCCAGGAAAAGAGCAGGGGACATTTCCTGGTTAACTGGTGTTCCGCAATTTGCGCTTTGGCCCAGTCATAGTCTTGCTGTGTGCCGATGACAAACTTCACTTCATCCGTCGCTTTCAAATGCGCGAGGTTGGAAAGCAGATTGCGTCCAGATTCGCCGCTGGACGGACATTTCAAATCCATAATGCGATGGACGCGCGGATCAATTTGGGAAATGTCATGCGCGCCGCTGGTTTCAATCAGCACCGTGAAGCCGTCGTCACAAAGTTGCTGCATCAGCGGCAGGGAATTTTTCTGGAGCAAGGGTTCGCCGCCGGTCAGTTCCACGAGCGGAAGTTTTGGGCTTGCAGAACTCGCCGCTCCGAAAAAGGGTTTGGCCAGTTCGTGGACCTTGGTTATTACCCCGGCAAGCTCGCGTTTTTTGCCTTCGGTAAAGGCGTAGGCCGTGTCGCAATACGAGCAGCGCAAGTCACAGGTGGTGAGCCGGATAAAGATGCACGGCAACCCGGCGAAGGTGCTTTCGCCTTGCAGGCTCAAATAGATTTCGTTGACGACGAGCGTTTCGGACACGAACGCAGTTTAATCAGCAGCGGATAAAATGGAAATGGGATTGCGCGTGCTGGTTTTTCGGCGGCAGTGCGGTATAATTATAAAAAGTTTTTTCACACATGCGTTTCTTTGTTCGACGAGGATGGTGTTGGGTCGCTGCGATCATTTTGAGCCAGGCACTGGTTGTGTCGGCGCAATATCGTGACCGCATTGGCGCGACGACCTTGTCGGCGGTGACGAATCTTAATGGCGCGGGCATCCAAATGGCGCAGATCGAAGCGAGTGATGGCGCGAGCCTGCCGGCGTTTGAGGTGAATCCGGTGGCGGCTGGGCAAGCGACCAATATTTTTACGTATATTTCCAGTGTCGGATCGACAAATGCCTTTCCGAATTTGGTGGGAAATGAGTCCGGCCACGCGGATAACGTGGCCAAAATTTGCTTTGGCATATCCGCAGGCATTGCCACCAATGTGGACCATGTGCTGAACTATGATGCCGATTATTTCTTCAACAGCATTGTGGTATCAAATACGCCTGACATCCACGCGGTGGTGGCCAATCAAAGTTTCATTTTTTGCAATGCGGATTACAGCCACTTGGATCTCGCCGCCGAGGAAAGTGCGGATTCCGAATACGACAATTACTCGGCGCAATACCGCACCTTGTTCATTTCAGGCGCCGGCAACGGCGGGCCGACCAACCAGGCGATCGTTTTTCCTCCGGCCACCTGCTACAATGGCATTGGCGTCGGAGCGTTCGGTGGTGGCTCCAGCGGTGGTCCAACACTGGATAACGGACGTTGCAAGCCGGACATTGTGGCGCCGGCTTCCGAAACCAGCTTTTCAACCCCACAAGTGGCCGGCGCGGCGGTGTTGTTGATGCAGGCGGCTTTGCGCGGTGATGCGGGCGCGGATACCAATTCCGCCAGTGATCTTCGCACCGTCAAGGCGCTGCTGCTGAACGGTGCGGTCAAGCCGGTGGACTGGACGAATTCAAGTCTTTCGCCCCTGGATTTGCGGTATGGCGCGGGCGTGCTGAATGTCTTCAATTCCTACGAACAACTGGCGGGCGGCAAACACGACAGCATGGCCACCAATACGGTTTCATTGAACGCCGCACATCCGCCGATCAGTTCGTCCGGCGCGATCAGCACCTTGATGGGATGGAATTTTGCTACGAATTCGAGCGGTAAAAACGGTCCGCCAAACGATTGCCTTCACCACTACTTTTTCAATGTGACCAATGCCGATTCGTCGGCCAGCTTCATGGCCACAGCGACTTTGGTCTGGAACCGGCAACGCAACCAGTCGGCCATCAACAATCTGAATCTGTTTCTTTACAACTGCGCCAACAGCAATCTCGTGACGTGCAGCACGAGTCTGGTGGACAACGTGGAACACATCTACGTGCCGCAATTGTCCCCAGGCCGATACGATTTGCAGGTTTGGAAAGCGGGCGGTGCGAGCATCGTCAGCGCGGCGGAACCTTACGCGCTGGCGTGGCAATTTGTTCCGCAACCGGTTCTGTCCATTCAGGGAATGACCAGCGCCGCGCTCGCCTGGCCGCTTTACCCGGCTGGTTTTCAGGTGGTGGCCGGCACGAATCTCGTCGCCGGTTCGTGGCGCACCAATGGATTTCCGGCGGCGGTCATTACGAACGGACAAAACAGGCTTTGGGTGAACGCCACCAATTCCGCGCGCTTTTTCCGGCTCGAGCAATTGCCTTGATGCGCTGGGTGGCGACTTGCAAAAACGGGCGAGCTGGTCGATTTAATGGAGAGATGCAAGTTTACGAACATCCAACGTTTCAGATGGCGTGCCGGCAATTTGATCGCGTGGCCGATCACTTGCAAATTCCCGAAAGCGACTGCGGACGGCTTAAATTTCCCAAACGCTCCCTGGCCGTTGCCCTGCCGGTGCATATGGACGATGGCACCACTCAGGTCTTCAGCGGTTACCGCGTGCAACATCATCTTACCATTGGCCCCACCAAAGGAGGCTTGCGGTATCATCCTGACGTCAAGCTTGGCGAGGTGGCGGCGCTGGCGATGTGGATGAGTTGGAAATGCGCATTGGCCGGTCTGCCTTTTGGCGGCGCCAAAGGCGGCATTGCGTGTGATCCGTCCAAACTTTCGCCGGGTGAAGTGGAACGTCTCACCCGCCGCTTCACGCAGGAAATGATTCCATTCATCGGCCCACAGATGGATGTGATGGCGCCGGATGTGGGCACGAATGAACAGACCATGGCGTGGATCATGGATACTTTTTCCATGCACGCCGGATATACGGTGCCCAGCGTGGTGACGGGCAAACCGGTGGGGTTGGGCGGTTCGCTGGGCCGGCGCGAAGCCACCGGGCGCGGCGTTGCTTATCTCATTAATCGCGCGGCAGATGTGTTGAGCCTGGACCTGGGGAAATCCACGGCGGTGGTGCAGGGATTTGGAAATGTGGGGTCGGTTGCGGCTTATTCGCTCGGACGTTACGGCGCCAAGGTGATCGCGGTCAGCGATGTGGGCGGGGCGATTTACAATTCGATGGGATTGGATTTATTGGCCTTGGAAAAATACGTCGCCCAAAACCACCGGGTGGGAGGCTTCCCCGGCGCGGAGCCGATTGCCCACGAACAACTGCTCTTGTTGCCCTGCGATATTCTCGTGCCGGCCGCATTGGAACGGCAAATTACGGCGGAAAATGCGGGCAAAATTCAATGTCGCATTTTGGCGGAAGGCGCCAATGGTCCGACCACGCCGGAAGCGGACGCGATTTTGGAACAGCGCCCGGAAGTTTTTGTCATTCCCGACGTGCTCGCCAATTCGGGCGGCGTGATTGTGAGTTATTTTGAGTGGGTGCAGGATTTGCAGAGTTTCTTTTGGAGCGAAACAGAAATCGCAGACAAGCTGTTCCGGATTCTGGAGAATTCCTGGGCGCAGATTCTCAATTGCAGCCGCAAACAAAATATTTCCATGCGGCTGGCGGCGTTGAGCACGGGCATTCGTCGCGTGTATGAAGCCAAACGCCAGCGCGGATTATTTCCGTGAACGCGAATTAATGACAGCAACCACAGGCATCCCCGTGGTGAGGATGGGCGCTGGCCGGAGCGGTGGATTGGCCGGCCAATGGATTTAGCGCGAAATGCTTTCCGATGCGGTAGCTGCTGGCGATGGCTTCGGTGATGAAATTTTTCCCAATCTCCACCGCCGCCGGCAAATCGTGGCCCAGGGCCAATGCGGCGCAAATCGCTGCCGAATAAGTGCAGCCGGTGCCGTGCGTGGAAACGCCGCGCACAAACGGCGCCGAAAGCAATAACTCCGTCTCGCCGTCGAAGAACACATCAATCGCCGCGCGGCAGCCTTTGAGATGTCCGCCTTTCACCAATGCCGCGCAACCGTAAGTGGATACAATTTCACGGGCGGCGCGGCGCAAGTCTTCGGGTGAACGGAGCTTTTGTCTGGCTAAAATTTCCGCCTCGTCGAGATTGGGCGTGACCAGCGTGGCCAGCGGCAGGAGTTTTTCTTTCAACGCTTTTTCGGCTGTTGGTTTGAGCAGACGGGCGCCGCTGGTGGAGACCATCACCGAATCCACCACCAATTTTGAATTTTGAATTTTGAATTCGGAATTTTGAAAAAACTTGGCGACGACGCTGATGTTCTCTGCGGAAAACAGCATTCCGGTTTTGACGGCGCGCGGCGGCAGTTCGGCAAACACCGCTTCCATTTGCTGCCGGAGCATTTTGGGCGAACAGGATTCCACGCCTAAAACGGTTTTTGGATTCTGCGCCGTGAGACAGGCGATGGCGCTGGTTCCATGCACGCCGAGCGCGGCGAACGTTTTTAAATCCGCCTGAATGCCCGCGCCGCCACCGCTGTCAGAACCGGCGATCGTCAAGGCGATGGGAAGTTTTGGGAATGATTTCATGAGCGAGGTTTGTTAAAAGACGGGCATTGAGACGTAAATTTATTTGTGAATGCTGGCGTGCTGGTTCAACCACTGCAAGTCCTCGTTATTGCTGCCGGAAATGATCCGGATGTGATCGCCGTCGCCGCCGCTGGAACGGAGCCACGCAGGATCCGGGGAAGGGCCGGTGGCGGTGACGGTGTGAGCCAAATCCCAGGTCTGAGGATTTGACCATCGGTGCGATTCCACATGGCCATCGGCAAAGGCAATGGTTCCAAGGTGCTCATGTTCCACGGAAGGGCGATGGTAAAAGAACGCTGAACTTTCCTGAACCATGAAGGCCGGGAAGCAGATGCTGACCGGCGAGGTGTCAACGAAGGTAAACAGTTCGCTGGCGCGGCGGGCGGCCAGGTCGGAGGTTTTGCGAAAGGCGACGTAATTGGGATTGTTTTCATTCATTTCGCCGAATTCCCAGTTGAGATAGGAATTCAAGGCGTAGGTGCGCACGCGCGATTGGAAGGTGCCATTAACCTCCAAAGTGCTATGGTCGGCCGGGCAGCGATACACCGCGATGGTTTTGAGGTAGTCCGCAAACAGCGCGTATTGCGGCGACTGTAGATAATTCACGTTGGTGTAAGCCTCATGGTCATTGTGCCAGTAGCCTGCCACCCAGGTTTTGTTTCTGCCGTCGGTGCTATAACCATTGGCCACCAATTTTTCGCTGCTGTCGTCGGAATACATCTGCCGGGTTAACTCCAATTGTCTGAGATTGTTGAGGCATTGGATTCGGTAGCTTTGAGCTTTGGCGCGGGTCAGTGCAGGCAATAACAGTGCGGCCAGGATGGCAATGATGGCGATGACAACCAGCAGTTCAATCAGCGTGAACGCCGTGGGCGAATGGATTCTTACCTGGCCGGCAGTTTTCATCGCGTGGTCCGTCCAGGCAAATTAACACCCCCGTGGCTTGGGACAAGTTTGAAGCAATTTTTAACTTTGAACGATTTACGCCCGGCCTCATCTTGAGCGCATGGACAAAGATAAAGTCGCGGAAATTTTGGTGGAGATCGGCACGTTGCTGGAATTGAAAGGCGAAAATCCGTTCAAGACGCGCGCCTATTCGAATGGCGCGCGCATCATCGAAGGCTTGAGTGAGCCGTTGGCAACTATCGTCAAGGAGAAGCGCTTGGGACAAATCAAAGGCATCGGCGAAGCTTTGGAGCAGAAAATCACGGAATTGGTTGAGACCGGCAAACTGAAGTATTACGAGGAATTGAAAACGTCCATTCCGCCGGGGTTGATTGAGATGTTACAAATCTCGGGTCTCGGGCCGAAGAAAATCCAGGCCATGCACAAGCAGCTCGGGATTGATTCCATCGAGAAATTGGAAGCCGCTTGCAAGGCCGGCAAAGTGGCTGAACTGGCCGGGTTTGGCGAGAAAACGCAGGCCAATATTTTGGAAGGCATCGCGCTCAAGCGCACCTATGCCAGCAAGCACTTACTCAGCGACGCCTGGCTGGCGGCGGAACCGTTGCTGGAAAGTTTGCGGCAACAGCCCGATGTCATCCGTTGCAGCACGGCCGGGAGTTTGCGGCGCTTCAAGGAGGTGATTGGTGACATTGATTTTCTGGCGTCGAGCAAGAATCCGGTGGCGGTCATCGATTTTTTTGTGTCGCAACCTGGCATGGTCAAAGTGCTGGCCAAGGGAGAAACCAAGGCGAGCGTGATTCTGGAGGGGGGAATCCAAAGCGATCTGCGCGTGGTGAGCGACGCGGAATTCCCGTTTGCTTTGGCTTATTTCACCGGCAGCAAAGAGCATAACATCGTCATGCGGCAACGGGCGATTCAGCGCGGTTTGCGGCTGAATGAATATGGACTGTTCAAATCCAAAGAAGAAACGCGAGATCCAAAACTGCTCGTGTCGTGCCGGACCGAGGAGGAAATTTTTGCGGCATTGGATCTGGCGTTTGTGCCGCCGGAACTGCGCGAGGATCACGGAGAATTCGCCTCCGCCGAGCAGAATGCTTTGCCGAAATTGGTGGAATGGTCGGACCTGAAAGGCGCGCTGCACAATCATTCCAACTGGAGCGACGGCCACAATACGTTGGAGGAAATTGCGGAATTTATGGACGGACTGGGGTTGGAATACTGGGCGATCACGGATCATTCCAAGGCGTCCTATCAGGCCAATGGTTTGGACGCCAAACGTGTTCGGGAACAGATCAAAGAGATTGGGCGGATCAATGAAAAATTTGCGGCGGCGGGCCGGGGCTTTCGCCTCCTGACCGGCAGCGAGGTGGATATTCTCAAGGACCGGCTGGATTTCGAGGATGATATTTTGGCGGAATTGGAAGTGGTGGTGGCCAGCCTGCATGTTCCATCCAACAGCGAGGCTGAAAACACCAAACGTCTGATCCGGGCAGCGGAGAATCCACATGTCCACATTCTTGGGCACTTGACCGGGCGGTTGCTTTTGGAGCGGGAGCCATATCCAGTGAACGTGCCGGCAGTCATTGATGCCTGTGCGGCAACAGGGACTTGGATCGAACTGAATTGCAATCCTTACCGGCTGGATTTGGACTGGCGTCATTGGGCGTATGCCCGCGAAAAAGGGGGCAAATGCGTGATTAATTCCGATGCGCATCGCAATGCCCATGCTGGCTTTTTGCGTTTGGGCGCCGGGGTCGCCCGGAAGGGTGGGTTGAGCAAAAAGGCGGTTGTGAATACGCTTCCGCTGGCGGAATTGCGTTTGGAACTGGCAAATTGATGCTTGCGGCTCTGATATGGAATGGCATTAATTACAGAAATTTAGAGGTGACAAGTGATAAAAAAAAAACTAAAAAATGTTTTGACGGATGTCTTGCTGGACTGGTAGTTTTGCGGGGAAATCGTCCGTCAGAAAATCCGTAATGGATTAGCAACAGGTGTCAGTGGAAACACAAATTCAGGCGTAAAATGAAAAAAATCTTTATCTCTGCTGGTCTGGCAGCAATCGCTGTTGGATTTCCTTCCGTGCATGCTCAGAGCATGGACGCGGCTCCGTCAAAACTCTGGAATGTGTCTGCGACACTGCGCGGTTTTTATGACGACAACTATACGGCTACAAGCACAAAACGTGACAGTTTTGGTTTTGAAGTGGCTCCGTCGGTGTCTGCCAACATGGATATGCGCCAGACGGACATTGGTGTGCGTTATACATTTGGGCTGTATTATTACCAAGATCGCGCCAATCAAGCTGGTAAATCTGGTGGGCCGATTGACTATACTCATCAGGCTGATGTGTGGCTGGATCACGCCTTTACTGAATCCTTGAAGGCGAATGTGAGTGATTCCTTGGTGGTTGCGCAGGATCCGAAGTTGATGGATGGTGGTGCGACCATACGTGTTCAGGGCAACAATTTGGCCAACCGCGCCAATGTGATGTTGACCAAGGATTGGACGCGGGAGTTTTCCACGGAAACTTTTTACGGGAATAATTACATTCATTATTCTAGCGGTTCTCCTAGTAGTGTGGGTGGTGTGAGTTATGATGCTTTGTTGAGTCGTATTGAACAGAACGTGGGCACGGATTTTAGTTGGTTGTTTGAACAAGAGACCACGGGATTTATTGGTTATAAATTTAGCTGGGTGAATTACACGGCGGATAAAAATATTGGTGGCGGCTTCCGGAGCGATTCGCGAAATCAGCGCTCTCATTATGTTTATGTTGGGGCGACGCATAAGTTTAGTCCCAACTTGAGCGCCACGGCCAAAGGGGGTATGACTCTTGTGGATCTTTATAATGATCCGACTGCCAGTAAAAACAGCACGGCTCCGTATGCCGATTTGTCGGCAACATGGACTTTCATGCCGGGCAGTTATGTTTTGGCCGGATTTAGGCAGGATACTCGTTCGACGGATGCGGCATATCACGATGGTGCCACGCAGTTAACGCAATATCAAGAAATGTCGCAGTTTTATATGAACTTGAGTCATCAATTCGATGCCAAGCTGACCGGTTCGTTGACGGCTCAGTATGCCTATTCGAAATTTAAAGATGGTTACTATGGTAATCATGCTGATAATGAAGTGGATGCCGGTGCGAACTTGTCCTATCAGATTACCCGCAATTTCTCTGCGGACGTTGGCTATAACTTTACGGATTTGCTTTCTGACTTTGGTAGCCGCGAATATTCCCGCAACCGTGTTTACATCGGTGTGGGAGCGAGCTATTAAGATGCCGGAGGCCGATTTCCACAGCATGGTTTGAACATTTACGCTGGGAGCCGAGTCAAAGACAGGCTCCCATTTTTATTTATAACATATGGATCCACAACAAAATTCTCCAGCTCCCGAGTCCAAGCTGCATTTTTTGGATTATTGGCGCGTCATTCGCATTCGCAAGGCGATCATTATTACCGTCTTCCTGATTACCGCCATTATTGCGACAGCGGTGACATTTATTTTGCCCGAGTCTTACGCCAGCACATGCCGCATTAAAGTGGAGAATGATGGGGCTGATATTGCGGGTATGACCTCGCTGGCGACATCCCAATTGCCGTATGATCCCTACTTTATTCAGACCACGTTTGAAATCATGCAGTCGCAAGTGGTGTTGAGTAATGTCATTGCCAAATTAAATCTGAACGAGGTTTGGGGTAAAAAATATTTCAATGGCGACACCTTGAAAACGACCGAAACCATGGAGATTCTGAAGAATCGCATGAGTTTGGCCCCCGTGCGGAACACCAAATTGATTTCCATCACGGTGTATAGTGAAGACCCCAAAGAAGCGGCGCAAATCGCCAATACAATTGCCGAATCCTATAAACAGTATCGGTTGGACTCGCGGATGCAGGCGAGCACGACGGGTTTGAAGTCTCTGGAAGACCAATTCATGCAGGAATCCAACCAAATCCAGTTGGCCCAAATTAGAATTGAACAGTTGCGGACCAAACTCGGAATTAGTGGGGATTCGGCTGATTCCACAGTTTTTATGCCGACGCTTAGCGCCGAGTCGTTGCAGAAATATCATGACCAAATGATCGAAGGGGAAAAAAATTACAAGGAACTGGCGGCGCAGCTCGATGAAATGAAATCTAAAACCACCGAGCAGTTGCGGGATGTTTTGCCTAATTTAGTCAATGATTCCTCGCTGACAGATTTGTTGAACAAGTTGCACGACGCTCAACAGCGGATCGCTGCCCTTAAAATCGATTATTCAACCAACAATCTGACGGTCACGCGTGTTCAAACGCTGATTGATGAGTTAAATCGCCAAATCGATGACCGCGTAAACGGCATTTTGGTTTACATGGAAAGCCAGGTAAACGCCAAAAAGGCCGCAGTCGATGCGATTACCCTAGAGGTGGAAAAAGCCAAGGAAAAAGACCAGGCCGATGCTGCCAAAAATCAGCCTTACTATGACGAAAAGCGGGCTTTAGAGCAATTGCGCAGTCAGCACGCGTTGTTTGGGGCCAGAATCGCGGCGGAGCGGATTGATGCCAACATGCCGAGAAATACGCTGGTTCAAGTCACCGACCCCGCCGAGCCTGGCAAAGAACCTGTCAAGCCGAACAAAACGGTTAACATTGTCTTGGGCTTGGTCTTTGGCTTGATCATGGGCGTCGGTCTGGCGTTCTTTATTGAATACCTCGACACCAGCGTTAAGACCATTGATGATGTTGAGCGGACCTTCCAGGCGCCCGTGCTGGGAGTCATTCCGCAGAACATCGGTTATTTGCTTGATGATGGTGCGGAAAGCCAACATGCCGAGGCTTACCGCGTCCTGCGCACAAACCTGTTGTTTTCCCGAAAGCAGGAAACTTTCAACACCATCGTCGTGGTGAGTGCCGGGGCCGGTGAAGGCAAGTCCACCACCACCATCAACTTGGCCACCATTTTTGCCCAGAACGGCAATCGTGTGTTGATCGTGGATTCCGACTTGCGTCGCCCCACGCTGCACAAGCGTTTTAAGGTCGCAAACAATCTCGGGTTGACCAACTATTTGCTCAAGCAGAATAAAATTCCTGAGATCATCCAAAAAACTTCGGTTCCGGGACTGGATTTCATGGCGAGCGGACGCCTGCCCAACAGTTCGATGGGCATCTTGGGGTCGGCCCAGATGAAGGAAATGATTGCTGAACTCAAACAGCGTTACGATTTCATCTTCTTTGATTCACCGCCCATTTTGGGTGTGAGCGACGCCTCGGTTATTGCCAGCGAAGTGGATCTGGTCATGCAGGTGATTCAATATCGCCGCTATCCGCAACCGATGACCATTCGGGCCAAACAGATGATTGAAAAGGTCGGGGGCAACTTCATCGGCATTGTCCTTAACAACATCAACATGTCTCAGGACGAAGGCTACTACTACTACAGTGGTTACTATCACGACTATTACTATTCTCGCAATCCCAGTGAACAGGAAGCCGAAGCGAAGGCTGAAACCGAGGCCGCAGCTGGCGAAGGCGATGCGGGTATTAAAATCAAACCGAAATATTAACGGGCCAAAACGCGTTTTAGAAAGTATTGCCGATGAAATTCAAATCGTCTTCATTGCTGCGCTTGGGCGCATTAACCTTGTTGCCGTTGCTGGCCGTGATGTTTGCGGGGTGTTCTGATTTGCCGCGCCAAAAAAACAAACCTAGTGTCATGGATCAGCCCGACATGGTCGCCACGACCGTGGCTCGGCTACACGTCGGGGATACGATTACCATCACCCTTAATGGACCGCCGGACCCAATTGAGCCTCAGGAAAAAGTCATCAAAGACGACGGCACCATTACCTTGCCGGCTATTGGCAGTGTGATGGCGGCCGGCATGACTCCGGGAGCGTTGGAAGATTTAATTCATGCCAAATATGTGCCTGCCGTTTACACGCATCTTACAGTGACCGTCAAGGCATCCAACGAGCGAGTTTATTACGTGGCAGGCGAAGTGCATCGACCTGGAGTCAACATGTATTCGGGCGCTTTGACCGTCAGCAAAGCGATCGCCGCGTCCGGCGATGTTACTGATTTTGCCGATTACGGCGACATTACTCTGACGCGTGCCAACGGGGACCGCTACAAATTGAACCTTCGGCGTATTTTGGCGGGCCACGACCAGGATCCGCCGGTTTTTCCGGGCGACCAAATCGTTGTCGGTCGTCGCACTTGGTAATGATTCAACTGAAAATTCTGTCAGGCAGGCGGGCGGGCGACATGTGTGTTGTCCGCCAGTTTCCTTTTAGGATTGGACGCGCACCGGATAATGGACTGGCGCTGGATGAACCAGGCGTATGGGATTGCCACCTCAACTTGGATTTTCAAAAACAAGAGGGGTTTATTTTGCGTTCAGCGAAGGATGCCATCACGGCCGTCAACGATGAACCCACCAATGCCAGCCGGCTTCGGAACGGAGATCGCATCACTCTGGGCTCGGTAAAAATTCAGTTCTGGCTTGCCCCGCCGCGTCAGCGTGGCTTGCAACTGCGCGAAACCAGCGTCTGGCTGATATTAATTCTGGTCACGGCGTTTCAGTTTTTTTTGATCTACCATCTGCTCAAATAAAACCCACAAGCGCTTCCGCCTGTGGGTTGGGGAAGTGGCAATGTGAATCAATGGCGAAAATGGCGGGTGCCCGTGAAGGCCATGGCCATTCCGCAGGCATCAGCGGCGGCGACAACCTCCGCATCCTTGACGGAACCGCCCGGTTGAATGGCGGCTGTCGCGCCGGCATCCGCTGCCGCCAACAACCCATCGGGGAAGGGGAAAAACGCATCACTGCACACCACGCTGCCTTTCAAATCCAGCCTGGCTTCACCGGCTTTCCAAACGGCGATGCGGCTGGAATCCACCCGGCTCATCTGGCCGGCGCCGGTGCCCAAGGTGCGGCCTTCGCCCACGTAAAGAATGGCGTTGGATTTGAGATGTTTCACCACGCGCCATCCAAACAGCATGGCTTTCAACTCGGCTTCGCTGGGCTGGCGTTTGGTCGCGATCTTGAGGTCGGCAGCCGTGGTCGTTTTCAGATCGCGTTGTTGCAACAGGAACGAATCCGCGCCCACGCCGCGCATGTCCCACGGCTGCGCGGCCAGCGGTGATTTGGTGATTTGGAGCAGGCGAAGATTTTTCTTTTTCTGCAAAATCGCGAGCGCTTCGGGCGTGAAATCAGGCGCCACGATGACTTCGCTGAAAATTTCGGCAATGGCCTCGGCGCAGGGGCCGTCCAGCGGCTGGTTTACAGCGATGATGCCGCCAAAGGGTGCCTGTTTGTCCGTGGCAAACGCTTTGTCCCACGCCTCGCGCAAGTTTGCGCCCTGTCCCACGCCGCACGGATTGGTGTGTTTTAAAATCGCCAGTGTCGGCGCCTCGTTGTTGAATTCGGTGATCAACGCGGTGGCGGCGGTGAGGTCGAGTATATTGTTGTAGGAAAGTTCCTTGCCGTGAAGCTGTTTGAAGTAGTCGTGGAATTTGCCGTAAAGCGCGGCGGTCTGGTGCGGATTTTCGCCGTAACGCAGCGGTTGTGCCAGCGGTGCGGAAACGGTCAGCACCTGCGGCAGCGCATTCTTGTCCGCGGCAAATTCCTTCTGTAAATGGGCGGCGATGGCGGCATCATACGCGGCGGTGCGGGCATAGACTTTGGCGCACAGTTTGCGCCGCAGTTCGAGCGTGGTGTCGCCGTTTTCCGCAATTTGTTTGGCCACTTCGGCGTAGTCGAACGGATCGACCACCACGGTGACGCTTTCGTGATTTTTGGCGGCGCTGCGCAGCATGGACGGCCCGCCTATGTCAATGTTTTCAATGGCGTCATGCAACGCGACATTGGGTTTGGCGACCGTGGCTTCGAACGGATACAAATTCACGACGACCAGATCGATTGGCTGGATGGCGTGCTCTTTGACGGCGGCTTCGTGGTTGGCATTGCCCCGGATGTAGAGCAGTCCGCCGTGAACAAGCGGATGCAACGTCTTCACGCGGCCATCGAGCATTTCGGGAAATCCGGTGTGCTCGCTGATGTCTTTGACGGCCAACCCGGCTTCGCGAAGCGCCTTGGCCGTGCCGCCGGTGGAGATGAGTTCCACGCCGTTGGCGGCGAGAATTTGAGCGAAAGGCACGAGGCCGGTCTTATCGGAAACGGAAAGAAGAGCGCGTTGAATTTTCACGCGTGACAAAATCTACGAAACCCGTCTCCGCTGCAACCGGCAAATTGTGGTTCCCGTGACAATTTTTGCTCCTGGCTAAAGTGCCGCTTCGGAAAATAGCCCGCCATCCGGCGTTTGGCCCGACAGTTTTGCCTTAACTCAGGTCTCCGATGATGGAATTGGACAGAACCCTTTTGACACGGTGGTGGCATGGCTTAAAATTCGTCGCAAACACCCATGGCTACACATTATTTAGGTTGCGACCTCGGGGCGGACACCGGACGGCTGATCCTCGGAACGCTCGAAAATGGCAAGATTTCACTGGAGGAACTGCATCGTTTTCCCACCGGCGCCACCAAGGTTTCGGGCGCGCTGCATTGGGAATTTGACCGGTTGCTCAACGAATTGAAGGCCGGCCTGAAAAAAGCCGCCGCCCGCCAGTTGCCTATTGCGAGCATCAGCACCGATTCTTGGGGGGTGGACTATGTGGTTTACGACGAACGGGGAATGCCTGCTTCGCCGGTTTGGTGCTATCGCGATGCGCGCACGGCGTTGGGCGTGGAGATCGTCAAGGGAAAGGTCGAATGGCCGGTGGTTTTTGCTGAAACCGGCATCCAGTTCATGGCTTTGAACACCATTTATCAAATCGTGACCGAGCCAGCCGAGCGTTTGCAAAAGGCCCGATTCCTGTTGTTGATTGGCGATGCGTTTAATTATTTCTGCTCGGGCGTGGCGCGCAACGAAGCTTCGATGGCCAGCACCACGCAACTCTACAATCCCACTCAAGGTTCCTGGTCCCAGCATTTATTTTCTGTTCTCGGTTTGCGCGAAGACTTGTTCGCGCCGATTTGTCCATCCGGAACGCGGCTGGGTCCGATGAAGAAAAGCCTCGCCACAGAAGTCGGCCTGCCGCAGATCGAAGTGATCGCCTCGTGTTCGCACGACACGGGCGCGGCGGTGGCGGCGGTTCCCGCGCAAGGCGGCCACTGGGCTTACTTGAGTTCCGGCACCTGGTCGTTGATGGGCGTTGAACGTCCCCAGCCCGTGATGACCGAGCAAGCCCGGAGCCTGGGATTCACCAACGAAATTGGCTATGGGAACTCGGTCCGCTTGTTGAAAAACATCATTGGTTTGTGGCTCATTCAGGAATCGCGCCGTTACTGGCAGAAACATGGAAACCAGCTTGGTTTTGATGCCCTGGAGAAAATGGCTCTGGCCGCTCCGCCGTTTGTGTCGCTGATCAATCCGGATGATCCGCGTTTTCTCAGCCCCGATGACATGCCCAAAAAGATCGCCGACTTTTGCCGCGAAACTGGCCAGCCTGAACCGGCCAACATGGGCGCCTGTGTCCGGTGTATTTACGAAAGCCTCGCGCTGTTTTATCGCGTCACACTGCGCCGGACCGAACAACTGACCGGCCAAAAAGTGGAGCGTTTGCACATTGTTGGCGGTGGCAGCAAAGATGGCACGTTGAATCAATTTAGTGCGAATGCCTTGAAAATTCCCGTGTTGGCAGGGCCGACGGAATGCGCGGCGCTGGGCAA
Source organism: bacterium (assembly GCA_021813325.1). Lineage (GTDB taxonomy): Bacteria > Verrucomicrobiota > Verrucomicrobiia > Limisphaerales > UBA11358 > UBA11358. Next base: position 15,537 of record JAKALA010000022.1, read on the forward strand.
TATTCTGGTGCAAGCCATCGCGCTGGGCCATCTGGAATCCCATGAAGCGGCGCGGCAGGTCGTGCGTGATTCATTCGAATTGAAAACTTACCAGCCGCAAAACACCGCCGAATGGGACGCGGCGGCAGTCCGATTTGAGCGGCTGTTGCAATGACCTGGATAAAAGCCCTTCAGTCCTCATGGTCAGAGGCTTCGGCGGTCTGAATCGTCTGGCCAAATCTGGTCCGATTTGATTTACGGCTGGCAAATCGCCGCTGGTTCCGTCAGATTTTGAGTCAATAAGGCGTTATCGTCTGTAAATGCCAATTTTCTAAGTTCAAATATGTTGTGGTGGATCTGCCAGCAGCTTCGCGTAAGCAGTTTGAAGACCCGGTTGGCCGTCGTGCAAAAACTGGCGGATTCCGATTCTCCGGAAGCGGTGGAATCCCTCATCTTCGCCCTGAAAGATCGCGCGCCCGAAGTGCGGCGGGCGGCGGCGCGCGTGCTCGGAAAATTTAAGAATCCGCAAGCGATCGGGCCGCTGGTTGTCGTGTTGCGCGATCCCAAGCCGGAAGTGCGAGTTGCCGCGATTGAAGCCTTGGGAAAACAGGGCGATCCCGTGGCGGTCAATCCGCTGGTCGGACTGTTGGTGGACTCGGATCAAGCCGTGCGCGCCGCCGTTTCCCGGAGTTTGGAAAAATTAGGCTGGCGTCCGGGTGACGATTCTCAGCGCGTCATGCAGATTCTGGCCATGGGCAAATTGGGCGCGGCCGTTTCCCTGGGATCAGAAGCGGTTGGCCCCCTCATTGAAATGGTCCAGAGCGGGCCGCCAAACAAGCAGTTTGAAGCCATCAAAGCCTTGGGCGAAATCGATGATCCCCGGGTCAAACCGGTGATGCTGGAAGCGCTGAAACTGGAAAATGCCGCCATTCGCATCGCGGCAATCGGCACGTTGGAACGCCTGGCTGATCCCGATACGTTGGGTTATTTGGAAAAAATGCTGGCAGACGCCCAGCCGAGTGTCCGGGGCGCGGCCGTGGAGGCTTTGGCCAGTTGCGGCAAGCAGAAAGCCGTGTCGTTGTTGTTGCGAATGTTGAAAGATTCATTCTGGGAAGTGCGGCAGTCCACAGTGCGCAAACTTGGGACGCTGGGAGATGGTTCGGCGGTAGATGGCCTGGCGGAACTGCTGCGGGATCCGGATCGGGACGTGCGCGAAAGCACGGCGATCGCGTTGGGCCGGATTGGCGATCGTCGCGCGGTCCCGTCGCTGGTGCTGGCCCTGTTGGATGAGGAAAGCGTGGTGCGGGCGGCCGCCGCCGCGGCGCTGCCGGCGGTGGACCGGCAATGGACCAAGAACCCGATTTTGCATCTGGTGCTGCCGCGGGTGAAAGCCGCCTTGTCGCATTCGGAATATTGGGTGCGATACAGCGCCGCCAAGTTGTTCGAACAGTTGAAAATTGATCCGGAGCAAGTGGCCGAGGCGCCGGCTGGCGCTTCTGGAGCTGCCAAGGCAGACCCCAACGCGGAGCCGCCGCATCCCGCGTTCGCGGTTTTGTCGGATTTGATATTTGATCACGACCGCGATTTGCGCCTCGCCGCCGCCCAGGCGTTCGGACATTTGCATGAGCGCAATGCGGTGCTCATTTTGGGCGCGGCGGTAAATGATTTTGACCATAATGTCCGGCTGGCGGCCCGCCAAGCGCTGGCCGACGTGAGCTGAAGCCGCAATGAACATTGGAAAACCCAAACCGGGAATGCTTGTTAATTCGTGAGCACTGTTGCCAGACAATATCAAGTTCTGTTTGTCGATGACGAACCGGACTTTTTGCAGGCCGTCACCGAAACCTTCGGTGCCATGAGCGAAGGCCGCTGGCAGATGCATCGCGCCACTTCGGCCGATGCCGCCCTAAATCTGCTCAAAAGCCGGAAAATGGATTTGGTGGTGGTGGATGTGAACATGCCCATGCTCGATGGCGTGCAATTTCTCCGCATCCTCAACCGCAAACATGCCGGGATCAAAAAGGTGACGCTCACCGGTTATGCCACCGAGGAAAAGCGATCCGAATGTCTGGCCAACGGGGCGGAACTGTTCATTGAAAAACCGCGGACGGCCCAAGGCTTCAAATCCATTTTTGTCATGCTGGAGGAACTGCTGACGTGGACGCCGCAGCAAGGATTCCAAGGCATGTTGCGGCAGGTTGGGCTGAACGATGTCATTCAGATGGAATGCCTCGGGCGCAATTCCTCCGTGCTGGAAGTGCAAAATCAGCAGCAGCGCGGGCGAATTTACATTGAGGACGGAAACATCATTCACGCGACGCTGGGCGGAGAACAGGGCGAAGCGGCGTTTCAAAAAATATTGGCGCTGTCCGGTGGCGCCTTTGGCCTCCATCCGTTCGAATCACCGGGAGTTCGCACGATTGAAGGCTCGTGGGAATTTTTGTTGATGGAAGCGGCGCGCGTGCGTGATGAACTGGCCGCGCAGCCTGTGGAAGAGCCGACGTCGCCGGCACCGGAAATTCCCGTGGTGCAAGAAGCCCCGCCCGAGGTGGCCGTGGCGGAAACCTTGATTTGCAAGGCGGATGGCGAGCCATTGTATCAGTGGCAATGCGAGACGTTGTCGGATCGGCAGGAATTGCTGCAAACCATTTCACAGCAGGCGGCCTTGCTGGCAAAAGGGCTGCCATTGGGCCAGTTTGACCGCCTGGAAATTCAGCAGGCCAACGGTCGCACCATTGCGCAAGCAACGCCGGAGCGCAGGGTGTTTGTCCGTGTCCTCAATCTGACCGCAGCCCCATGAGCGAAACCTTGGCACGACTATTGGAAGGCTGTGCCGCCGCGCCCGGCGCCATCGGGTGTGGCGTGCGCCAGCCGGGGCGGCCCAGCCATGTGCAAAGTTTTCACAAGGAATTCTCCAGCGAGGCGCTCGAAAAAGCCTTGCTCCATCTGGCCAACGCCAACGCTTTGATGGCCAACCACGACATCTCAGGCAAATGGGTCACGTGGAAATTCGCCCATGCGCAAATATTTGCCACCACCCGATCGGATGGTGCGTTGTTTTGTCTGATCACGCGGCGGGGCGCGGAAGCCGGCGAATTCTTCGAGTCGATGGCTTCCAGGTTTGCCACGGCCACCTGACCGCCGCATTTTTGCTTTTCCTTTTTGCGTTCGCCGCCATCTTGTTCGCGTGGAACTCACAGCAAATGAAATTCGCCGGGCCGTGCGCGCGGCTTTGGCCGAAGATTTGGGGCGTGGCGATGTCACCACGCTGGCCACCGTGCCGGCCACCGCAAAATCCATCGCCCGCATGAATGCGCGCGAACCCATGGCCGTGGCGGGACTGGAATTCGCCATTTGCGCATTTCGGCAACTTTCTTCGAACATCCAAATCAAAGCGTTGGCGTGCGACGGGCAGCGGGTGGAAGCCGGCCAAACCTTACTGGAAATTTCCGGTTATTCCCGCGCCATTTTAAGTGCGGAACGGGTCGCCTTGAATTTTATCCAACGCCTCTCGGGCGTGGCCACGGCCACCGCGCAATTTGCCGACCGGGTTAAAAACACCGGGGCAAAAATTCTCGACACCCGAAAAACCACCCCGGGCTGGCGGCGGTTTGAGAAATATGCCGTGTGGTGTGGCGGCGGGAAAAATCACCGGATCGGCCTGTTTGACATGGTGCTGATCAAGGACAACCATCTGGTTGCCGTGCGCCACGAAAAGCCCAATGCCATCGCGGCGGCGGTGGCCAGGGCGCGAAAGAAATATCCCAAACTGAAGGTTGAAGTTGAAGCGGACACGCTGGAGCAGGTTGCCCAAGCCGCGGCTGCCGGTGCCGACATCATTCTGCTGGATAACATGCCGCCGGCGCAGTTGCGTCGCGCGGTCAAGATCGTCAACCGACGGGCGCAAACCGAGGCCAGTGGCGGGGTGAATTTGAAGACCATTTCGGCCATTGCCAAAACTGGTGTTAATTTTATCTCGGTGGGTGCCATTACGCATTCCGCGCGAGCGGTGGACATTGGCCTGGATTTTGTCAACAGATGACCACGGACGCCAAAATTCTGACCGCTTTGCGAGCAAATCCGGACGGCGTTTCCGGGGCTGATCTGGCAGCGCACCTTGCCATCAGCCGCGCCGCGATCTGGGCGCGCATTGATGAATTGCGCAAAGTGGGTTATGACATCGAGGCCAGCCCGCATTTTGGCTACCGGCTGATCAGCGCGCCCGATGCGTTGCACGCGGATGATCTGCTGGCCCGCCTGGGGAAAACCAGGGTGATCGGGCGCGATATTCAGGTTTTTGAGCAAACCACTTCCACCAACGATGTGGTGGAAAAACTGGCCCGCGACGGCGTCAAAGAAGGCGTCGTCGTGTTTGCTGAATCGCAAACCAAAGGCCGGGGGCGATTGGGACGGAAATGGCTTTCACCCACGCGCAAAGGACTTTGGTTTTCGATTCTGTTGCGGCCTGATTTGCGGCCGCAAGAGGCCACGCGACTGATCGTGGCTTCGGCCACGGCTTTGCGCCGCGCAATTCAAACGGTCACGGGAATTTCCGCAGAGATTAAGTGGCCCAACGATTTGCTGGTCGGCGGGAAAAAGGTCGTCGGCATCCTGACGGAAATGAGCGCGGAAGTGGATCGTGTGCGTTACGTGATTCTCGGGATCGGCGTGGATGTGAATCAGGACGCCGATGAGTTTCCGCCGGATTTGCGCAAATTGGCGACTTCATTGAAAGCCGCTTCGGGTGAAGCTGTGTCGCGGGCCGACCTGGCCACGCAGATTCTACGCGAGCTGGACAAGGATTATGCGCGCATCGGCGCCGGCAAGTTTGCCGCCGTGGCCGATGAATGGGAATCGGCGTGCGCGACCATCGGACGCAATGTAACCGTGCATGTGGGGGACCGGAAATTCGCCGGGCGCGCCGAAACGTTGGACGACGATGGCGCGTTGCTGGTGCGTAGCGAGCACGGACATCTGGAGCGCATTACCGGCGGCGACGTAATTCTGGAAAAATGAAACATTTCCAATTGCCAATCTCCCAGTGGCGGTTTTTGATGGGCAGTCGGCGCTTGTGTTTTAATTGGAAATTGGCCATTGGAAATTCAAAATGATTCTCCTCTTCGACATCGGCAACACGCACACCCACCTCGGCCTCGCCGATGCAAGCCGGGTGTTCAAGCAAACTGATATTCCAACTCTGGCCTGGTTTGGCGGCGGGGCCATGGCCCGCGTGCGGCAATTTGTGGGCAGCCATCGCCTCCAGGGGGCGGTCTTGTGCAGCGTGGTTCCCCGCGCGACGCCGCGCGTGTGCCGGGCGGTGCGTGCGGGCTGGAAGCTGGAGCCTTTGCAGATCAATGCCAGGACGATTCGCGGCGTGGGCGTGGATTATCCCAAGCCGGCCTCCATCGGTGCGGATCGTCTGGCCAATGCCGTGGCCGCCCAGCAGAGATTTGGCGCGCCGGTGGTGGTGGTTGATTTCGGCACGGCGGTGACGTTTGATGTGGTCAATGCCCGGGGAAATTATGTCGGCGGCATCATCGCTCCGGGGTTGGCCGCGATGACCAATTATCTCCATGAAAAAACCGCCTTGCTGCCGAAAATCAAAATTCGCGACATCAAAACATCCGTCGGCAAAAGCACGGAAGAAGCCATGCTCATCGGCGCCGTGCAGGGGTATCGCGGTCTGGTGCGGGAACTCATCGGCAATTTAAAGTATCAATTAAAGGCCAAGGAATTACCCGTGGTGGCCACTGGCGGCTATGCCAAGCTGATTGCTGCTAAATTGCCGGAAATTTCCGCGGTCGAGCCGGACCTGACCCTGGAAGGATTACGGCTGGTCTGGCAGGCAAGCCCCTGAATCATGCGCGATTTTGCTCCATTCCTGCCGTTCCTGGGCGTGTTGATCGGGCTGATCTGTTTGGTGATGGCGTTTCGGGACGGTCGTCGCCGGCGGCTAATCGACAATTTGCCCACCTCCAAAACCTCCGGGGTTTTCATCGGCCTGGTGGAACTCAAAGGCACGGCGGAATCCGTCCAGCCCCTGACCAGTTATCTCGCCGGGAACGCTTGTGTTTATTATTCCTGGCTGGTGGAGGAGCACTGGTCCCGCACCGTCACGGAAACTTACACGGACAGCAACGGCAAAACGCAGATGCGCACGCGGGAGGAGAGCGGCTGGACGCGTGTGGATCAGGGCGACGAGATGATTCCCTTTTATTTGCAAGATGATTGCGGCGTGATTCTCGTTCGTCCCCGTGGTGCGAAGATCGAGCCGGTCACGGTATTTGACGAAACCAGCACCCCTTTGAGTCCGCTTTACTACGGCAAAGGACCGGCCACCTCCGTGGCTAATTCAGATCACCGGCGGCGATTTGTGGAAACGGCGGTGCCAATGCACGCGGAGCTATTCATCGTTGGTCAGGCGCGCGAGCGGCAGGATCTCGTGGCTCCGGAAATTGCCGCTGACGCGCAAGCGCCGATGTTTCTCATTTCCACGCGCTCCGAGGAGCAGGTGAGCCGCGGCATGAAATGGGGTTCGCGCGGCTGGGCGATTTTGGGCCTGCTGGCCGCCGTTGGTTTTTCCATGGGCCGGGATGCCGCCATGAATCAGGATCTGGCGGCGCACGTGGCAATTTATCTGGCCATTGGCGCGGGCTATTTGCTGGCTGGCGCGCTGGCCTGGGTGTTGATGGTTTACAACTGTCTGGTGGACGTGCGCAACCGTGTGCGGCAGGCCTGGTCGCTGGTGGATATTCAACTCAAGCGCCGCTCGGATTTGATCCCCAATCTGGTGAATTGCGTGAAAGGCTATCGCGATCACGAAGCGCAATTGCAAACGGAACTGGCGGCGTTGCGCAGTCAGCTTGCCGCCACGCCGCCGGGGGTGGCCGGTCCGGATCACGGCGCGGTCAGTTCCCGGATCATTGCCATGGCCGAGCGCTATCCGGAACTCAAGGCCAGCGAGGCATTTTTGGCCTTGCAGAAAACCCTGTCCGACACCGAACAGCGCATCGCGCTGGCGCGAAGCTATTTCAACGACATCGCCACCCATTACAACACGCGCCTGGAAACCGTGCCGGAAAAATTCATCGCCGCCTTGGGCGCCATGAAACCGCAGCCGCTCATGGCAGCGAATGACTTTGAGCGTGCGCCAGTGACGGTGGCTTTGGCACCGGGAAATTGAATTGGCGGACGGCGGCGAATACCGCTTGCTTTGTGGTTGAGGCACGATAGTTTCGGGATGAAAATCAGACGGGCACATTCAAAAAGTCGGTCCTGAAAAACGGGAACTACATTGAAGCTATTGAATGGGAGCGGTTGAAGGGGTGGAGATTTTCGACTAGCGCATTGAATAATTGGGAAAAAAAACCGGTCGAAAGGAGCGAGGCAAAACCAGGCTTCGGGTTTTCACCAAGTTTCCTTTCTGATGCCAACGCTGGCCGAGCAACTGGATCCCTGCCAAGCGCTGAAGCAGTTGGCGGATCAAATGCCTTGGACGGAGTTTGAGACGACGTTTGGGAAGTATTACAGTCCGGAAGGGCGTCCGGCCAAGCCGGTGCGTTTGCTGGTCGGGCTGCGGTTGCTCAAGCAGAGGTTCAACCAGGGCGATGAGACGGTGGTGGCGGCTTGGGGGCAGAACCCTCACTGGCAATACTTTTGCGGGATGCCGGAGCTTCAGTGGGCCGCGCCCTGTGATCCCAGCGATCTGGTTTACTTCCGGCAACGCATCTTTCAGGTCAGCGCGCAGTTGCACGGGGACAAGGCGGAGGAAAAGGAGGTGGTGGTGGACACGACGGTGCAGGAAAAGAACATCACCTGTCCGACCGACAGCAAGCTGGCGCACAAGATCATCGGGCGTTGCTGGAAGCTGGCCGACCGGCACGGGGTCAAACTGCGGCGGCGTTATCGCAAGGCGGTGCGGCACGGTGTGCGGGCGCAACGCTGGCGGAAGGATCCGAGGAAACGGAAGCTGGCGCACCGGGCGTTGCGGTAGCTGAAAACCATCGCCGGGCGTTTGCTGCGCGAACTGGAGCGCAAGCCGCCCGCCGCGTGCGGCCGGAACAGCCAGAAAACTTTGCGCTGTATCGGCGCGTGCTGGCTCAACAGCCGGCGGATCGGGACAAAGTTTACTCCCTTGCACGAGCCGCAGGTTTACTGTCTCGCCAAGGGCAAGGAGCACAAGAAATACGAATTTGGCAGCAAAGCCTCGGTGGTGCTGACCAAGACCGGTGGCGTGATCGTGGGCGCGGTGGCGCACCCGGAAAATCTTTACGACGGAGACGCGCTGGTGCCGGCGCTGGAACAAACGCAGGCGGTTATCCCGCCGCTATTTGCGTTAGCTACATACTTCCGCCATGTTTTTACCCTGTTACCCAAGCGACGGGGCGTCGCTTCCACACTGTTTCAGAGGTCTCAAATGATGCGGTTTACGCCGGGCAAAAGCAGGATTTGCCGGTTTGGGTTGGCGGAAGCAATGGAACCCTGTTCTCGAAGCGTGATTTTTTTGCCGGAGTGTAACCGAAACGCGGTGGGCTGGCGTCTAGTCAACTTTCCGAGGACAGTTGCATTATGGTCTCCCCGGTTTCGGGCAAAGACAGATCTTCTGGATTCGGCTGGCCTTGGAAGAGAAAACCCGATTACCAATTACCCCGAATCACGCATGAAAAACTCGCTTCCGGTTTCACGGCGTAAATTCATTCAATGTGCCGGCGTTGCCGCCGTGGCGCCCCTCATTTTGCCTGCCCGTCTCTGGGCGGCGGATACGCCGGCCAACAGCCGGATCGTGCTCGGATTTATTGGCATGGGCACGCAAGGGCGCGGGCTGATGAACGGTTTCCTGAACCGGGATGACACCCAGGTGGTGGCGGTTTGTGATGTTGACACCACCCGACGCGAATTTGCCAAGTCGCAGGTGGAGCAGCATTATGCCCAGGCCAAAGCGGCGGGCACTTACAAGGGCTGCGAGGCTTACAATGATTTTCGCGAATTGCTGGCCAGAAAGGACATTGATGGCGTTGTGATTGCGACGCCGGATCATTGGCACGCGTTGATTTCCATTGCGGCCGCCCAGGCGGGCAAGGACATCTATTGTGAAAAACCGATGGCCCACACCATTCTGGAGGGCCGGGGTATGGTGAACGCCGTGAATGCCCACCAGCGCGTGCTTCAGGTGGGCAGCATGCAGCGGTCTTCGGCTGAATTTCGCGCGGCCTGTGAGCTGGTGCGTAATGGTGCGATTGGCACGGTGAACAAAGCGGAAGTCGCGGTGGGCGGTCCGCCGCGACCGTGCGATCTGCCCGGCGAACCGGACGAACCGGGATTGGACTGGAGCTTCTGGCTCGGGCCGGCGCCGATGCGGCCTTACAATTCCGTTTTGAGTCCGCGCGGCGTGCATCAAGGGTTCCCGAATTGGCGCAATTATGAGGAGTATGCCGCGGGCCAAGTGGGTGACTGGGGCGCGCACCATTTTGATATTGTGCAATGGGCGTTTGGCTTTGATCGCACCGGGCCGGTGGAGATTTTTCCCGCCGAAAAACCGGAGGCCACGCATGGCGTGCGCTATCGTTACGCCACCGGCCAGGAAGTGACGCATATCGATGGCAACGGCATCACGTTCTTTGGCGAGAAGGGGAAAATCTACGTGAACCGGGGCAAATTCCAGTTGTGGCTGGGCGATCAGCTCAAGGCGGAAACCATGGATAGTTATGCCAATCTGTTGAAGGAATTGCTCCCGCCCAATGCGGTGCGACTTTACCGCAGCAATAATCACCTCAGCGACTGGCTGACAAGCATGCGCACGCGCAAGCAGCCGATCTGCGATGCCGAAACCGGCCAGCGCACCGCCACAATTTGCAATCTGGTGAATCTGGCGTATTTCCACCACCAACTGATCAAGTGGAATCCGGCTACGGAACAATTTGTCGATGGCACGGGCGAAGCCGCCTGGCTCACCCGCGAATATCGCGCGCCGTGGAAGCTGGCGTGAGCGGGCTTTGAGCGAAGATTAATGTGAGGAACCGGGCTGGACCAATGCCCGGTTCACTCATTTAAGTTCAAAATCGTGCGTGCCTTTAACCTCGCCGGCTTCCACAAACATCCGGTAGGCGGTGTTGGGTTCCAACAGTTGCGGACGGGTGCCAGGAACTGCCGGCTTTAATCCGCGAATGTGCTGTCCGTAGAAAAACGACTTCACGGGAATGGAGTTGGAGGATGTTGTTAGGTGCCATACCGGCAGCACATTTTTGTTGGTCTCGTATTCGGCCAGCGGCACCACCTTGATGTCGGTCAGTTTCAACTGGCGGCTGAGGCCAAAAATCAAGCCGGACATTTCGCCGGCGGGCATCGGCCGGTGGCGCATCATGCGGATGGTGTGGAAGATTTGCACGGTTTGCGGCTTCCAATTCACAAAAAAAACCAGGTAGGTTGCCGCCAGCACAACCGCCAGACTGATGAGAAACCAATTTTTCTTCGTCATAAGTGAATTTAGAGGCCAGCAAAAGCCGCAACTGTTTTCCGTTCAGACGTTATCGGATCGTGATTGGTTAACTAAAAACCGACAAACAGGCTAAATCCCGTCCCACCTTCGGCTTGGCTGGCCGCTGCAACTTCCGCTTGCCGCTGGGACGCCCACACCCGATCATGCCTGCGGTTTTCATGCCAGACTCTGTTGACACAGAAATAACCGATGCCGAGTTGGTGCGCCGCGCCAAAGCGGGCGAACTGGAAGCATTCGAGACGCTGACCAGCCGCCATGAACAGCGGGTGTTTGCCCTGGCCATGCGCATGTTGCGGCAGGAACACGACGCCGAGGACGTGACGCAACAGACCTTTCTGAGCGTATTGGAAAATTTGGAAAGCTTTCGCGGCGAAGCCAGTTTTTCCACCTGGGTGCTGCGCATCGCCGCCCACGCCGCCCTGAAAATTATTCGCAAACGCAAAGGGTTGCCGACCGTTTACTTGGAAGAAACGACGGAGCCGGATGGCTATGACTCGGTGCCGCATCCCGAATACATTGCCGACTGGAGCCGGTCGCCCGATCAATTGGCGGCGCAGAATGAGGTGCGGCGCCTGTTGGACGAGGCCTTGACGCGCCTGGATGAAAAGCATCGCTTGATTTTTCTGCTGCGCGATGTGGAGGGATTGTCCGTCCGGGAAACCGCCGAGGCGTTGGAATTAAGCGAAGCGAATGTGAAAGTGCGCCTGCTGCGCGCGCGGTTGCAACTGCGTGAGGAACTGACCCGGGTGCTCGGCGATCCGGGCAAACAATTGCCCCGCTCCCATCACCGCCACGAATGAAGACGCGCCATTTGACAATTTTTGTAACTTTCCGCCGTCCGGTGGCTCAAATTGTGCATAGGTCCGAACCATGAAGTGCGAAGAACTGCTGGCAATGTTGAATGAATACGTGGATGGCACGGTGGATCCGACTGTGTGCGCCGAATTTGAAGAGCACATGGCGGGGTGCAATCCGTGTCAGGTGGTGGTGGATAACATTCGTCAGACCATCACGCTCTACAAGGACGGCCAGCCTTACACGATGCCCGTGAAATTTCGCGCCCATTTGCATGAAGTTTTGCGCCAGAAATGGCGGGAAAAACATCCGGTAACAACCGGCGACGAGGAAAAGAGCGAACATCAACCATGAATGCCGGTTTAAATTGGACGCCCATTTTGATTTTTGGCGGCGTGGTGGCGGGCATGTTTTTGTTGAAACGGTCCGGCCAGGTATCGGCTCAAGCCGCGCAAACTTACCTGAAACAGGGCGCTTTGGTGATTGATGTGCGCACACCGGGCGAATTCAACTCCGGGCATTTGCCAACGGCCATCAACATTCCGCTGGATGAAATCACCGCCCGCCTGCCCCAACGCGTGGGCGATAAAAGCCGGATCTTGTTGCTGCATTGCCAAAGTGGCATGCGCAGTGGCGTGGCCAAAAATCAGTTGAAGGGCATGGGATATGCCAATGTTTACAACCTGGGTTCCCTGGGCCGGGCGCGGGCCATCGTGGGAAATTCGGCCAGGCGTTAGCCTTTTAGCCGGAACCAGGCGGTTGGATTGAGGGGCTAAAGGTCAACTTGCGTTTGAAGTTTCAGTCAAGGACAGTGGGGGCGCATTTGTTGCGCATTGACGGAGCGATCTCAAAGCGGGTAATCCCGCCCGTTTTTCGTATGGTCGGGGACCGCAGGGCGATGTGATTCGAATTCAAAACTATGTTCGTGTGGTGCGAGGCGGAATAAACTGAGGGGTTCCGCCGGTCCGCCGCCGACAAAAGCAAATTCCTTTGTAACTTTTGGTGGTTTCGCGGCTCGGTATGGGCAAATGAAAATGCATCTGCTCATCCGTCGATTTGCCGGCACGTTTATTCTGGCCAGCCTGTTGCTCGCGCACTATCACAGCCCGAATTGGCTTTGGTTTACGGCGTTTGTCGGCTTTAACCTGATCCAGTCTTCGTTCACCAACTTCTGTCCGCTGGAGCTGATTTTGAAGAAGTTCGGCTTTGGCCGGGACGAAAATAAATCTGGCGGTTCTTGGGGTTCCTGACACAGTAAAAGCGCTTCATGAAACGGCTTCTATTTTTAACTTTAATGGCGGCGGGACCGTTTTGGGCGGGCTGCCACAAAACCGCGGAGAAGGTTCCGTCAGCGTTGCTGCCGGCGGCCCCGGTGCGCGTGCAGGCGGTTGAACGCAAAACGCGCGCCGCCACGGAAGATGTCGTCGGCACCGTGCGCCCCAAGTTGAGCGCCGCCATCGAAGCCAAGATCAGCGGGCGCATCGAACAAATGCTCGTGGTCTCCGGCCAATCCGTGAAAGCCGGCGATTTGCTGGCCACGTTGGACGCGCATGAAGTTCAGGCCCGGCTGGATCAGGCCACCGCCGCGTTGCAGCAGGCGGAGAGTGACTTCAAGCGGGCCACCGATTTGCATGACCAGAAAATTCTTTCGCAATCGGAATTCGACAGCGCGCAATCCAAGTATCGCATGGCCGCCGCCGTGGAGGCCGAGGCGAAAACCATGCTGGATTACACCCAAATAGCCGCGCCGTTTGACGGGGTTATCACGCGTAAACTGGCCGATGTCGGCGACCTGGCTGCGCCCGGCAAAACCTTGCTGCAAATGGAAAATCCCAATGCGTTGCGTCTGGAGGCCGATGTGCCCGAGGCCCTGATTGACAACGTGAGGCTGGGCGACAAATTCCCCGTTCGGGTGGCGACCATCCCCAATGAAATTCAGGGCGCCGTAGCCGAAATGTCGCCCGCCGCCGATCCGAACAGCCGCACCTTTTTGGTCAAGCTGAACCTGCCGAACACGCCGGGATTGCGGTCCGGCCAATTTGGCCGGGTGGCGGTGCCCGTGGGTGAGGTGACGGCGATTCGTGTGCCGGCCACCGCAGTCATTCAGCGTGGCCAGATGGAACTGGTTTTTGTGGCGGCCAACGGCCATGCGGAATTGCGCCTGATCAAAACCGGTCGCCGCGTCGGCGATGAAATGGAAGTGGTTTCCGGCTTGAATCCGGGCGAGCAAGTCGTCACCGAAGGCGCGGCGGAATTGACCGATGGACAACCTCTGACTGTCAAGCCGTGACTTCCCCCAACGACAATCCACCGGGCGCCCACCTTGGCATCGCGGGCCGCATTGCGCAGGCGTTTATCGATTCCAAACTGACCCTGCTGATCGTCATTGCCGCATTGCTCCTGGGCGTCTTCGCCGTGGTCATGCTGCCGCGAGAGGAGGAGCCGCAGATCAAGGTGCCAATGGTGGATGTGATGGTTTCCATGCCCGGCTCCAGCGCCAAAGAGGTCGAGGAGCGCGTCACCCGCCCAATGGAAAAACTGCTCTGGGAAGTTCCCGGCGTGGAATACATCTATTCGACTTCGAGCGAAGGCCAGTCGCTGGTGATCGTGCGGTTCAAGGTGGGCGAGAACATGGAAGAAAGCCTGGTAAAGTTGAACCAGAAACTGCGGCAGAACTTCGATAAAATCCCGCATGGCGCGTCCGCGCCGCTGGTAAAGGCGCGCTCCATTGACGATGTGCCGATTCTGGCGCTCACCTTTCACAGCCCGCGTTACGATCATCTGATGCTGCGCCGGTTGGTGGCGCAGGTGGATGATTCCATCAAGCAAGTTCCCCTGGTTGCGGAGACCACCATCATCGGCGGCGAACAGCGCGAGATTCGCGTGTTGCTCGATCCGGTGAAACTGGCGGCGCGCAATCTCTCGCCCGCCGGTCTGGTGCCGATGCTGCAACAGGCGAACCGCCAATATTCCGCCGGCGACCTGGCCAGCGACGATCACGCTATCGTCGTCGAAACGGGCGCGTTTCTGCGCAGCGCGGCGGATGTGGGCAATGTGGTGGTGGGCGTTTATGCCGGCAAACCCGTTTATTTGCGCGACGTGGCGACCATTGTGGATGGCGGCGAAGAGCCGAACCAGTATGTGTTTTTCGGCACCGGCGCGGCGGCGGGCATCAGTCCCGCGCAGCCAGCGGTGACCCTTTCCATTGCCAAGCGTCCCGGCGCGAATGCCATTTCCGTGGCGCGCCAGGTGTTGAGGAAAGTGGATCTGCTCAAGGGCTACATCATTCCCGCGGATGTGCAGGTGACGGTGACGCGCAACTACGGCCTGACCGCCGAGGAAAAATCCAACGAACTGCTGTGGCACATGCTGATTGCGGTGGTCAGCGTGTCGTTTCTCATTTTGCTGGCGCTCGGCTGGCGCGAATCGTTCATCGTGTTGCTGGCCATTCCCGCGACGCTGTCGCTGACGTTGCTGGTCTTTTATCTTTACGGGTTCACGCTCAACCGAATCACGCTGTTCGCGCTGATATTTTCCATTGGCATTCTGGTGGACGATGCCATTGTCGTGGTGGAAAATATCGTCCGCCATTTCCATCTGCCGCAAAACAAGGGACGCAGCCGCTCAAGCGTGGCCATCGAGGCGGTGAGCGAGGTGGGCAATCCGACCATTCTCGCGACGTTTGCGGTGATTGCTGCCGTGCTGCCGATGGCGTTTGTCGGCGGGCTGATGGGACCCTACATGCGGCCGATTCCGATCGGCGCCAGCGCGGCGATGTTCTTTTCGCTGGCGATTTCATTCATCGTCACGCCGTGGGCGGCGGTCCGGGTGTTGCAATGGCGCCAGAAGATTCATGCTGCCGGCAGCCACGCGCCGGATCATGAGGCGGCGAGTGAAAATTTCTTCGGTCGGCTGTATCGCGGTCTGATGCTGCCGCTTATCGCCAGCGCGAAACGGCGTTTTATTTTTCTGGGCATCCTGGTGGTTCTGCTGCTCGGCTCCATGGCGTTGGTCGGCCTCGGCTGGGTGAAGGTGAAAATGCTGCCGTTCGACAACAAGAGCGAATTCCAAATCATCCTCAACATGCCGGAAGGCAGTTCCCTCGAACGCACCGCGCAATGTGCGCAGGAGATCGCGGACGCGGTCCGTTCCGAGCCGGAGGTGACCGATTACGAGACTTACGTGGGCGTCGCTTCGCCGTTCAATTTTAACGGATTGGTGCGTCATTATTTCATGCGGCGCGGCGCCAACGTGGCGGATTTGCAAATTAACCTGGTGCCCAAGAGCGAGCGCAAATTTCAGAGCCACGACATCGCCAAACGGGTGCGCCCGCGCGTGGCGGAGATTGCCGCGAAATTCAATGCCCGCGTGGCCGTGGCTGAAGTGCCGCCCGGACCGCCCGTGTTGCAAACGCTGGTGGCGGAAATTTACGGGCCGACCGAGAAAGACCGCCTGACGCTGGCGCGGAAGGTGATTGATATTTTCCACAGCACGCCGGGCGTGGTGGACACGGACTGGTATATCGAAGCGGATCAACCCAAGGTCGAGTTTGTGATCGACAAGGAAAAAGCCGCGCTGCACGGCATCAGTGCCGAAACCATTTCGCAAACGCTCCAGATTGCCGTCGGCGGCGATTCGGTGGATTTGTTGCATGTTCCCAAAGAGAAGGAAGACGTGAACATTGTCCTGCAACTGCCGCTGGCCAGCCGGAGCAATCCGGAGGAATTGCTCGCGTTGCGGGTGCGTTCCGGCGATGCGAACGCGCTTCCCGAACCGGCCGCCGCCGCCTCTTCCTCCCCGCTCGTGCCGCTGCGCGAACTGGTCACGGTCAAGCACACGATCATCGACAAGAGCATCTATCACAAAAATCTCATGCCCGTGACCTACGTGATCGGCGACGTGGCGGGCGTGGTGGAAAGTCCGGTGTATGCGATTCTCAAGATGAACCAAGCCTTGGCAAAGCTGGACACGAAACAGTTTGGCGGCGACGGTTCGCCCTTGAAAATTTACAACGCGGTGCTGCCGTTCAACGATCATCAACCGGCCCTGAAATGGGACGGCGAATGGCATATTACGATAGAGGTGTTCCGCGACTTGGGCCTCGCGTTTGGCGCGGTGCTGGTGCTGATTTACATTTTGATGGTAGGCTGGTTCAAGTCGTTCCTCACGCCGCTCATTGTGATGGTTGTGATTCCGTTTTCGCTCATCGGCGTGCTGCCGGCGCACGGCATGTTACATGCGTTCTTCACGGCGACGTCCATGATCGGCTTCATGGCGGGCGCGGGCATTGTCGTCCGCAACTCGATTATTCTCGTGGACTTCATCGAGATGCGATTGGCGGAGGGGCATCCGCTGGCGGCCGCGGTGGTGGAGGCGGGCATGGTGCGCTTCCGTCCCATCATGCTCACGGCGCTGGCGGTCGTGGCGGGGGCCACTGTCATTCTGGCCGATCCGATCTTCCAAGGTCTGGCGATCGCCTTGATGGCCGGAAGTTTGATCTCCATGTTCACCGCGCCGGTGGTGGTGCCGCTGCTTTACTTCATGGCGAACAACCGGCCCCAACGGGATTAATCCTTTCGGGAAAATTGCTGGGTGAGGGGCCTTGATGGGCCATTCAGCGGGCTTAAAACCAAGCCGTTGGTGGTAAGCGTTTTTGCGCTGGCGGGCCGAAGTTTTGGTCCGCCGCCGGCGCGTCCGGCCACGGCCAGTTGCTGCCGGCTTGTTTCATCAATGATGGCGAATTTATTGGCTCAAACCAGCGTGTTTGGTTTGCAGACAAGTGATTTTGAGTCTCGCTTTTCATCGCAAATGCTACAGATGGTGCCTATTCCCATGCTGGAAAAGCGTTTTTACTCCGTGCTGGCTTTGGTCATGATGGCCGTGCTTTCAAAAGCTGTCAGCATGACTCCACTTGATGTCACCGGCTTCAACCGTGATGTCGTCGTTGAAAACACCGTTCCCGGCCCGCCTTACACCGGCGCGGCGCTGGAATTGAATCCGGGGGAGAATTTGTGTTTTTATCAGGCGGGGCTTGCGGGAACGACCCGCGGGTTGCCGGAGACCGGATTGTTCACGAGCGCCTTGACGGGCGATGACGGCACTGAATTTCAGTTTCAGCCTTACACGGCCAACAATGCCTTGGTGTTGAGCAGCGGCACGGGCATCAGCTCCGGCCCATTGACCCTGACGACGCCGGCGGCATATTCGCGCATCGCGGTGATCGCCAATTCAGCCAGCGGCGGCGGCAGTCCCAATCTCACCCTGAATTTCAGCGACGCCAGTTCGCTGACCACGACCTACAACGCGCCGGATTGGTTTAACAACAGTGGTTACGCTTTGTTGGGCATGGAGCGCATCAATATTTCCGACGGCAATGTCAGCGGCGGTTCGACGAATCCGCGTTTTTACCAGACCACATTGGATTTGGTGTCGCTGGGCGTGAGCAACAAGCAACTGGTCAGCATCACGTTTAATCAGGCCAGTGGGGCCGGTTCCACGGGCATTTATGCCGTGAGCGGCGAAAGCGCAGCCCCGTCGCCAGCGGTGATTGCCGTAAATCCAACCAACGCCACCGTGGCGGAACTGTCGCCCGCCAGTTTTTCAGCGGGAGTTGCGGGGAATCCGTATCCGGCGTTGCAATGGCTGAAGAACGGCAGTCCCGTTTCCGGAGCGACCAACGCCATGTATTCCATCGCTTCGGCAGCACTGGCGGACAATCAAGCGTTGTTCCGTTTGGTGGCCACCAACCTGGTCAGCGGCGTGGCTTGCGCCGTGACGAGCAGTCCGGCCCAGTTGACGGTGGTTGCGGACACCATCAAGCCGGTGTTGACCGGCGCCCAATCGCTGGGGTTGAGCCAGGCGCAGGTGATGTTTTCTGAACGTGTCAAAACTTCCACCGCCACCAATCTGGCCAATTATTCCCTCGCCGGCCCCGGCGGCGCGGTGGCGATTTCCCGCGCCGTTCTCGATGGCACGCAAAGCAATGTGGTGCTGAACGTGGCGGCCTTGAGCGATGGCGCCACCTACACCCTCACGGTGAACAATGTGGCGGATCAATCCGCGGCCGCCAATGTGATTGCGGCCAATTCGCACACCAATTTCATCGCTTCAATCTACGCGCCGGTGGCCATCGGCGGCGCCGTGCCGGCGGGCGGTTTCACCACGGTTGCCAATGGCTTTGATATGGCCGGCGGCGGGGCGGATCTGGGCGGAACCAATGACCAGTTCCAATTCAATTACCTTCCCACCACCGGCGATTTTGATGTGAAGGTGCGGATTGATTCCATCACCCTGGCGGAGGCGTGGTCGGAGGCGGGCCTGATTGCGCGCGAAGATCTCACGCCGGGATCGCGGTTAGCCAGCATCATGGGCACGCCCTCGATCAGCGGTTGTTATTTTCAGACGCGGGCTTTGACGAATGGAACGACCACGCTGACCGGTTCCTACCCGGCGAATTATCCCAACACCTGGCTGCGGCTGAAACGGTCGGGTGATGTATTTACCGGTTATGCGAGTGTTGATGGGCAAGGCTGGACGCAACTGGGCACGGCGACATTAGCCATGCCTTCCACGATTTATTTTGGGTTTGCGGTGTCCAGTCACAACCTCAGCCAGGCTTCCACCGCAGCGTTTCGCGATTATGGCAATGTTACGGCTGCGACCGTGGCGGGTTTGCCGCCCTTTGAACCTTTGGCCCAATGCAGCCGGCGCACCAGCCTGGTGATTTCGGAAATCATGTATCATCCCACCAACAGCCAGGTGGAATACGTGGAGCTGTTCAACTCGCTGGGCGAACCCGCCGATTTGAGCGGATACCGCCTGGCGGGCAGCATTGATTACATTTTCCCCGATGGCACGATTCTTCCGGGCGGCGGCTTTTTGGTGGTGGCTCGTTCGCCGGGTGATTTGGAAAATGCCTATGGGCTGACCGGCGTGCTGGGGCCGTATTCCGGCAATTTGCCGAATGACAGCGGCACGGTAAAATTGATCAACCACTCCGGCGCTGTTTTCTTGCAGGTGGATTATTCCGACCATTCGCCGTGGCCGGTGGCGGCGGATGGTTCGGGCCATTCGCTGGTATTGGCCCATCCGTCCTACGGCGAAAATAATCCGCTGGCGTGGTCGATCAGCGACGTTATCGGCGGTTCACCTGGCCGTCTGGATTCCTACACACCGGAACCTGTGCGCAACGTGGTGATCAACGAGTTCCTCGCCCATACCGATCCGCCGGATTACGACTACGTGGAGCTTTACAATCACAGTTCGCAGCCGGTCGATATTTCCGGGTGCATTCTCACGGACGATCTTTCCACCAACCGGTTTGTCATTCCCGCCGGCACCATTCTGGGCGCGCGCCAGTGGGTCGCCTATTCCTGCCCCAACCTGAGTTTCAACTTGAATGCGGCTGGCGAGGATATTTATTTCAAAAACGCCGCCGACACGCGGGTGATCGACGCGGTGCGCTTCGATGGCCAGGAAAACGGTGTGGCCACGGGGCGTTACCCGGATGGCGGCGATCGATTTTATCGGCTGGCTGGCAAAACGCCTGGCAGTGCCAACGCGCCGATTCTGGTCAGCGACATCGTCATCAACGAATTGATGTATGATCCAATCAGTGGCAATGATGACGATCAATACGTGGAGCTTTACAACCGCAGCACCAACACGGTGGATCTGGGCGGATGGAGCCTGGGCGATGCGATCAGCTACCGCTTTCCCACCAACACCTTGATCCGCCCGGACGGTTATGTCGTCGTGGCCCGCAATGCCGCGCGGTTGGAAGCCAGTTATCCGGGACTCAATGCGACCAATTGCTTTGGGGATTTCAGCGGCAAGCTGGCGCACGGCGGGGAGCATCTCACCTTGGCAAAATCTGTGCCGCATCGGGTATTGGACAATGGCGTGACCGTGACAAATCCACTGGACGTGGTGATGGAAGAACTCACCTACACGCATGGCGGGCGCTGGCCGGAATTATCCGCCGGCGGCGGCAGCAGCCTGGAATTGATTGATCCGACGAGCAATCCGCAATTGCCTTCAAACTGGGCCGACAGCGATGAAACGCGCAAGGCCCCGTGGACGCATATTTCGGCCACCGGCACGATTGACAATGGCGATGTCACGGCTGACGAATTACAGGTGCTGCTCCAGGCGGCGGGCGAATGCCTGATCGACAACGTCCAGGTGACTTCCAGCGGGAACAATCTGATTGCCAATTCCACGTTTGAATCCAGCGCCACCGGCTGGACGGCGGAAGGAACCGAATCGCAATCCAGCCTGGAAAGCACGGAAGGTTCCAGCAGCAGCAAATCCTATCACATTCGCGCGGTCACGCGTGGTGACAACCAGGTGAACCGCGTGCGCACGCCGCTGTCCACATCGCTGGCCTCCGGCACAACGAATGTCACCTTGTCGGCGGATGTCCGCTGGCTCAAAGGCACCCGAAATATTTTGCTGCGATTGCGCGGGAACTGGCTCGATTGCGCGGGAAAAATGGCGTTGCCGGTAAATCCCGGAACCCCCGGCGCCCGCAACAGCCGATATATTACCAATGCGCCGCCAGCAATTGTGCAAGTGCAGCATTCCCCGGTGTTGCCGGCGGCCGGCGAGCCGATTGTGGTGACGGCGCGGGTGATGGATTCCGATGGAATTTCGCTCGTCGTTCTCCAATATCGGCTGGACCCAGCCATCAGTTATTCGACGGTGATCATGCGGGACGATGGCACGGGCGGTGACGCGGTGGCGGGCGACGGCATCTATTCGGCGACGATTCCCGGGCAAACGACCGGAACGATGGTGGCTTTTTACGTGCAGGCATCCGATGCGCATGTCCCCGCCGCCACGGACACGTTTCCCAATGATGCGCCCGCCCGCGAATGTCTCGCGCGCGTGGGCGAAGTGCAGCCGACCGGCAACCTGCCTGTGTATCGCATCTGGATGACCCAGGCCACGCAAAACACGTGGGCCAGCCGCAATACGCAAATCAACACGCCTTTGGACGTGACTTTTGTCCTGGGTAACTCGCGGGTGATTTACAACACGTCGGCGCTCTATGCGGGCAGTCCTTACATTGCGCCGGGTTATTGCGGCCCGGCGTGCGGGCGTTGCGGTTATTCCGTCACCACGCCGGATGATGATTTGTTTCTGGGTGAAACGGATTTGGTGCTCGACTGGCCGGGCGGTCACGGCGCCGAAACCAGCGCGATTCAGGAGGAAATGGGCTACTGGATTGCCGATCAGCTCAACCTGCCGTTCAGCCATCGCTACCATGTTCGATTGCACGTGAACGGTGTGACGGATGACGACCGGCAAAGCATTTTTGAAGCGGTCATGCAGCCGGGCGGCAGTTTTGTGGATGAATGGTCGCCCAACGATACGGGCGGACGGTTTTACAAAATCGAACGGGCGTTTGAGTTCAGTGACGCCGGCAGCCTTGCCGCCGATCCCGAGCCGCGCCTGCAAAACTACACCACCACGGGCGGCGCGAAGAAACATGAGAAATACCGCTGGAATTTCCTGCCCCGCGCCGGCACGAGCGTGGACGATTTTACGAATATTTTCGCGCTGGTGGACGCCGTGAACGCCACCGCGCCGGAGCCCTACACGTCTTCAACCTTCGGCCTGGTGGACGTGGAGGAATGGATGCGGATTTTCGCGACGGAACACATCATCGCCAACTTCGACGCCTACGGTCATGACATCGGCAAGAACATGTATGCCTACCAGCCAGAAGATGGCAAATGGCAGCTTTACATGTTTGATCTCGATTGGCTGATGCTCGCGGCGGCGCAGACGGGACGCACCGCCAGCGCCGCGCCGCTGTTCACGTCCGAAGATACGACCATCGCGACCATGTATGCGTTTCCGGCCTTTCAACGCGCCTACTGGCGGGCGGTGCAGGACGCGGTGAACGGCCCGATGCTGTCGGCCAAATGTGATCCGGTCATGGATGCAAAATATCAATCGCTGCGGGCGAACGGCGTGAATTGGTGTGATGGCCAGGCGTTGCAGGATCCGTCCCCGGTCAAGCAATGGTTTGCCGACCGCCGGGTGTTTTTGGTGAATCAACTGGCCACGGTCGCCGCTGATTTTGCGCTGAACGGTTCCACGAATTTTACGGCGACGACGAATCTAATTACGCTCACGGGCACCGCGCCGGTTTCGGTGACCACCATCACCATCAACGGGCAGCCCTGGCCGGTGACCTGGACGAGTGTCAGTAACTGGACCGCCACGGTGGCGCTCAACACCGGCAGCAATCTGCTCAATGTCCTGGCTTACGACGCCAGCGGAAATTTGGTGGGCAATGCGGACAATCCGGTTCAGGTGGTTTACAATGCGGTCACCCCTTCACCGGTGGGCGCGGTGGTGTTCAATGAGCTGATGTATTCGCCGGCCCTGCCGGATGCGGAATATGTGGAGTTGTTCAACACCTCCAGCAACACGGCGTTTGACCTTTCCGGCTGGAACATCAACGGCCTGGGTTACACCTTCCCCGGCGGCAGCGTGCTGGCCCCGCGCAGTTATCTGACGCTGGCCAAAAATCGCACAGCGTTCGACGCGGCTTATGGCGGCAGCCCCGTGGTCTTTGATGAATTTTCCGGCAACCTGCAGTTGAATGGCGAAACGCTTTCGCTGCTGCAACCGACGGGCGTGTCGGACCAGTATAACGTGGTGGATCGCGTGCGTTACGAAGACAATCTGCCATGGGCGGCGGCCACCAACGGGCTGGCGTTGCAGCTCGTGGACGCCCAGCAGGACAACAGCCGTTCCGCCAACTGGGACGTGGGCAGCCCGCCCAATCTGCCGCAGAATTTGTCGTTCCTCGCCTACAACAGCGCTTGGAAATTCATGCAGGTTTCCAATCTGGATGGCGTGAACTGGACCGCGCCGGGTTATAACGATTCCACCTGGCCCTCCGGCCCCGGCTTGCTCGCTTATGAAGTCAATTCGCTGATTGTGCCGTTGATCGGCACCACGCTGAATCCGCCCGGGATGGCAACCAATAATGTGACCGCCGGGCACGCCGACTATTTCCGCACCCAGATTGTCATCTCCAACAAACTGTCCGGCTACACGATCAACGCCAGTGCCTATATTGACGATGGCGCGGTGTTTTATGTGAATGGGGTCGAAGCGCAGCGGGTGCGCATTGCCGCCGGCATTTTGGTGACGAACAAGACCTTCACCACCGGCCAGCCGCCAACTGGGGATGCCGTCAACCCGGATCTATTCACGCTGGATCCGTCCTTGTTCACGCTGGGCACCAATGTCATCGCGGTGGAAGTGCATCAAAACGTGGCCGGCAGTTCGGATATTACGTTCGGGTTGCAGCTTGGCACCACGTTCACCGGCAATTATCTCGCCACGGCCACGCCGGGAGCGGCGAATTCGGTGGCCGCGTCGTTGCCCGCATTTCCGGATTTGTGGTTGAACGAAGTGCAGGCTGGCAATCTGACCGGTCCCACGAACAATCTCGGCGAGCACACGCCGTGGGTGGAATTGCACAATGCCGGCAGCAATGGGGTGAGTCTGGCGGGCTATTATCTTTGCAATAACTACACCAATCTGGGCCAGTGGGCCTTCCCGACGAACCTGACGATCCCGGCCCATGGATTTCTGGTGGTCTGGTGCGATGGCCAGACCAGTCAGTCCACGGCCGGCGCGCCGCACGCCGGCTTCACGCTGCCCGCCAACGGCGGCAGTGTGGCGCTCGTCCGCACTATGGTCGGAAATGCGTTGCAGGTGGTGGATTATTTGAATTACACGAATCTGCCCAACAACTGGACCTACGGCGATGTGCCCGATGATCAGCCGTTCTATCGTGAGCAAATGTTCTTTGCCACGCCGGGCGCCACCAACAACCGCGCGCTGCCGCCGCTGACCGTGTTCATCAACGAGTGGATGGCCGACAACGTCGCCACCCTGGCCAATCCATACAACGACAAATATGACGACTGGTTTGAGCTGTATAATCCCACCACGAACACGATGGATCTGGGCGGCTATTACCTGACCGGCACGCTGACCAACCAGACCCAGTTTCAGGTGCCCAACACCGGGCAATATCAGATTCCGCCGCATGGTTACATGGTGGTTTGGGCCGACAACAACAGTTCGGCCAACAGCTCCAGCCGGCCGGAATTGCATGTGAACTTCAAGTTGAGCAAGGCCGGCGATGCCATCGGCCTGTTCAGTCCGGATGGCACCGCCATTGATGCCGTGACGTTCGGGGCGCAGGCCACGGATGTCAGCGAAGGCCGCTATCCGGATGGTTCCAGCACCATGCTCTCGATGCCGGCGCCCACGCCGGCTGCGCCCAATGTGGTGCCGAACACCGCGCCGGTTTTGGCGGCCATCAGCGGCCGGGAAGTGACGCTCGGCCAGACGCTCACCTTGGCGGCCGTGGCCACCGACGCCGACCAGCCGGCCCAAACACTGACTTACAGCCTGGCCGCTGGCGCGCCGGCGGGAGCTTTCATTAATGCCACCACCGGGCAATTCAGTTGGACGCCCACCATCGCGCCGGCCACCAATACGGTGAGCATTGTGGTGACGGATAATGGCTCGCCCAGCCTCAGCGACACGAAGACATTTGCGATATACGTTTATCTGCCGCCGACCATTTCATTTGAAGTCAATGGCAGTCAGCAGATGCAGCTTGCCTGGCCGCGCGGCACGCTGCAGTCGGCCAGCGAAATCACCGGGCCTTACCACGATGTTCAAGGGATGTCGCCGTATGTGATCAGCCCAACCCAGGCCAAACAGTTTTTCCGAGTCCGCTTGTAAAACCCAAATTAGTTCACCACCCTATCACGCATCATGTTGAAACGTTTCCTGTGGCTGGCCGTTCTGACGGCCGTCATCGTTGTCGGATTATTGCTGACCAAATCTGTAAAAAAAACGGTTTCGCCCCGGAGTTTGAAGCCGACCGCGACCGTCGCCTCGCCGGCTTCGCCGCCGCCAACCGCGGCGTCCGCCGCCCCCAATGTGGCGCTGGCCGCCGCCAGCCCGATGACCGTGGCCGGCGCGGGCACCAACGATTCGACCGCGCGGCAGTTTGATCTGGCGGTGAATCCATATGCGGCCAGTTTGCGTGAGCCTGGCAAATCGCATCGCGCTTGGGATGCGGATTTCATGAAGTCGCTGCAAAACGCCAAGGACGGCGATCCCATCAAGTTTGAACTGACGCAAGGCCGCCAGGCGGTTGGCACGGTCAAAATCATGCAATTCACGGAGGGCAAGCTGAGTTATGTGTCCGGCGTGTTGACGGCACCGGAGACTGGAAAATTCTTTTTCATCGACCCGCCGGCGGGCGGCAAAGCGGGCAAGGCGGTGGGCGTCATTGAATTTGCCGGCAGCCAGACGGCCTATCGCATCGAGCCGACCGGCCCGAATGGCGACCCCGAGTTGTGGCAGCGCCGGCTGGATGAAGTGCTCTGCGTCGGCATGCCGCCCGCCCAGGCGGCCGCCACGAATACGACAATGGACATGCCGCCGTTGCGTCCGGATGCGGACGGCGGCACGGCGCCGGCTTACAATACCAACTTGAACGGCGTGGCGGTGATTTCGCTGCAAAGCAATCCGGGTTCCAAGGCGGTTTTACTGCTGGATTTCTTTGGCGGCTATACCACTTCCTGGGGCGGGGTGCCGTATTCGGTGCCGGCGGCGGCCAATAACGCGACCATCAAAGATTTGTGGAAGCGCGTGGCCGAGGATTACATGGCGTTCAACATCAACGTCACCACGGACATCAAGGTGTATCAAGCCGCGCCCGCCAGCAGCCGGCAGCGTTGTTGTTTTACGGATACGCCCGTCACCGCCGCCGGGGTGGCGTATGTTGGCTCTTGGAACTGGGGCTCGGACGTGCCCTGTTGGTCGGTTTACACGACGGGCAAAGCCGGGGCCGAAGTGGCCGCGCATGAGCCGGGGCATACGCTGGGCCTGGGGCACATGACGCAGGAAGTTCCGGATGGTTCGGGCGGCACCACGCATGTGGAATATGACACCGGCCACGGCAGTGGCGCGACGGGTTGGGCGCCGATCATGGGCGCCGGTTACTATCAACCGGTGACCACCTGGTCGAAGGGTGAATATGAATACGCCGGCAATAAACAGGATGAATTGAATGTCATTTCCACGGCCAATAACAACGTGGCCTATCGCACGGATGATACCGGCGGCACTTTGGCCACGGCCCGGTTCCTGGATTTGTATCCGGATTATTCGGCCGCCGCTGAAGGCGTGATTGAGCGGGCGGGTGATACCGACGCGTTCAAATTCACCACCACTGGCGGTAATGTTTCGTTGATGGCGTCGCCGGTGGGCGATTGGGCGGATCTGGCCGTGATGGCCACGTTGGCGGATTCCACGGATGTGATTATCGCCAGCAATAATCCGCAGACGACGCTTTCAGCCTCCATCAGCACCAACCTGCCTGCCGGCACCTACACTTTTCGCGTGACGGGGACGGGGCGGCTCGATCCCGTGACGAACGGTTTCAGCAGTTACGCGAGCCTGGGCTATTATTCGGTTTCAGGATTTGTCACGGGTGGCCGCGTGCCGGATCGGTTTGACGTCTTGGAACATGCGGCGACGGGCACGGTGGTCGGAACCGTCGTGGCGCAGGACACCAACAGTCCGCTCAGTTACGCGATTGTTTCCGGCAATACCAGCAGCGCGTTCAGCATCGATACCAACGGCGTGTTGCGCGTGAACAATTCCACCGCCATCGACTATCTGCGGCTGGCCACGAACACGAGCCTGGCCGCGCAGTTCGATTTGTCGGTCAATATCCTGAATTTGCACGATTCATCCTTGAATGAACTGAACCGGCGCGTGGTGGTTTCCGTGCAAAGCGTTTCCAATAGTTATCCCATCACGGCCACCGGCTGGAACGCCGGCGTGATTGTGCCCTACAACGCCACCGCGGCGGCGCCGCAGGCCACGGGATTTGACATCGCCAACAATTACTGTTTCTACCAGGCGGGTTTGTTCGGCAATGCTCAGGTCGGCAACAGCGGCGGTTTGCAGGGATTGCCGGCGGGCGGCACGTTTATCAGCCGGTTCGACGGTTCGACGTTTCGTTTCGGTCCTTACGGCGGCACGAACGCGCTCGTGCTGGGGCGCACGTTTCCGTCGGTGGGCACGCTGACGCTGGCCCAGCCGCGGGCTTACAGTTCCCTGACTTTTATCGCAGCCTCGGCCAATGGCGGTGGCGTGGGCACGTGTTTTGTGACGTTTACCAACGGCCTGCGCAGCAAAAGCTTTAACTTCAATGATCAGGATTGGTTCAACACCACCACCAACGTGGCGCTCAACGGGTTTGGCCGGATCAAACTGGGCCAATCCACCTTGAGCACCGAGGATTCCGGTTACAGCAATCCCAACTTTTATCAGACAACTTTGAAGCTGTCGGATCTGGGATCGAATCTCATGGTGTCGTCCATCACGTTCATCAATCCTTCCGTGGGCGGAAATCAAAATTCCGCGATCTTCGCCTTGGGCGGACTGCCCATGCCGGATGCGGTGGTCATTACCGGAAATCCGTCATCGATTACCAACAGCGTGGCGGGACAGTCCGGCACGTTAACCGTGGTGGCCATGGGCACGCCGCCTTTGGCCTGCCAGTGGTTCAAGGGCAATCCCGGCAGCGGAACGCCCATCGACGGGGCGACCAATTTCAGTCTGACGTTTGCTCCGGTGCAAACAAACAACGCGGGAAATTACTATGCCGTGGTGACCAACAGCACAAGTTCGGCGACCAGCGCGGCGGGTTCGGTGGTGGTGTATCGCGAGCCGCAGATTGTGCAGCAACCATTACCGGCGAATTCAGCCTTGTTTGTTGGGCAGAAAATAACCTTCGCCATCAAGGTCAATGCGGCCACGCCTCTGGCCTACAACTGGCAGTTGAACGGCACAAATATTCCCGGAGCACTGGCTTCGACCTATTCCATCAACAATGTGCAACTGGCCCAGGCCGGCAATTACACCTGCCTGATCAGCAATCCCTACGGTTCCGTCACCAGCAGTCCCGCGATCCTTGCGGTGGTGGCCACCAATTATCCCTACGCGCAACTGGTCATCAACGACCATCCGGTGGGTTACTGGCGGCTGGATGAAGCGAGTGGCAATGTGGCGCATGATTACTTCTCGACCAACAATGGCGCCTATAACAACGCCCTGCTGAACCAGCCGGGCAATGGCTTGGTGGACACGCATAAAGTGGCGCGTTTCGGCGTGCTGGCTTCGATGAACAGTTATGTCGGCGGCATCCCGCTTGACTTCGGCACCACCAATTACACTGCCAACACGAACGGCGAATTTTCCATCGAATGCTGGGTGAACGGCGGTTCGCAAACCACGGATGCGGGCATCATGACCAAGGGCACCGGCGGCGGCGGTGAACAGTTCAATTTGGACTGTGGCTCGGGGGGTGGACATGCCTTCCGTTTCTTTGTCCGGCAGTATGACGGCACCGCCTGCCTGGCCAATGGCAGCGTGGCGCCCAACGGCCAATGGCATCATCTCGTAGGCGTGTGCGACCAGACCAACGGCACCGTGTCGCTCTACATCGACGGCCAATTGAACGCCAGCACCACCATCGGCGCCAGCGCCGGAATTCTCAATTCGGTGCAACCGGTGGCGTTTGGTTCGCGCCAGTCGGGTTCGGGAAATTTCGACGATCAATTCATTGGCAGCCTGCAGGATGTGGCCATTTACCGGTATGCCTTGAGCGCTTCCCAGATTCAGGCGCATTACGCGGCGGCGGCCAATCGCGCGCCGGTGTTCACGAACAATCCTTTAATTGCGGCGGTGGCCAGCGCCACGCAGGCCTATTCGGCCTCCATTGCCGGCAGCGCCGTTGATCCGAACGGGGATGCTGTGGTTTACGGCAAGGTCAGCGGTCCCGCGTGGCTGTTTGTCGCTGGCAGCGGCCAGTTAAGCGGTATTCCGTTGACGGGGGATGTCGGCACGAACACGTTCATCGTGAGCGTGAGCGATCCGGCCGGGCTTTCCAGCACCGCCACCATGTTGATCAACGTGGCGGCGCCGATTGCGGCCAGCATGGCATTGCAGGGGCCAAATTTGCAGTTGAACTGGACCGGCGGGGTGGGGCCTTACGAAGTGCAAATGTCCACCAATCTTGACGGAACCCATTGGACAACCATTGTGACCGGTTTGGCCACGCCCACTTTGGTGGTGGCGCCCACCAATGACACGGCGTTTTACCGCATCATCGGCCAATAAGCGGTCGGGAATATTGTCACATTCGGGCCGGCTTCGCTTCATCCGCGAAGCCGGCCTGCTCGTTTTGGGATTCCGCGCCAGCCTTTGAATCGCTGGTGGCCGCGGATTGGAGTTTTTTTGCCGGGAAAAAGCCGGCGGCGATCCTGGCGGAAGGCATTGCCGGATTGCGCTGATTTGGCTTAGTATCGTGGCAATGGAACATCTGCCCAAAAAGTCGAGCTTGGTGCATGAGACCGCCCTCACGCTGAAAGAGTGGATTCGCACCGGCATGTTGAGCGAAATCCTGCCGGGCGAATTGCAGTTGAAGAACCGCCTGGGAGTGGGGCGCGACACCTTGCGGCTGGCTTTGAAATTGTTGACGAACGAGGGCTGGATTGAACCGGGATCCAAAGGCGTCCAACGGCGGGTATTGTCCAAACACAAGGTGCCGCCGCAGGCCGCGGTGAAAGAATTGTTGCCGGTGACTTTTTTGTCGCCTCATCGCGTGGAGCATCGGGTGACGCTGCTGGAACTGGCGGACACGCAGCTTCGCCTGACCGAGCAGGGGCGCAGCCTGCGTTTTCTGTCGCCGGACATTTTTCATTTGAAGCATCCGGAGCGTCAGTTGGAACGTTTGGTGCATGCCCATCCCTCGGCGGCGTGGATTTTGTATATTACCAGCGAACCGATTCAGCGCTGGTTTGCCGATCAAGGCCTTCCGACGTTTCTTTACGAATGGCCTTATCCGAATATTGATTTGCCCCATGTGGTGGCGGACTGGGAAGCGGCGGCTTTCCACGCCGGGTTGCAATTAATTCGTCAGGGACACCAGATCATCGGAATTTTTGAATATGAGGAACGCCGGCCCGGCCTGCTGGCTGTGGAACGCGGCCTGCAACGCGCGCTTTCGACGGCGGATAATAATGCCCGGTTTGTGGTTTTTAAAAACGACTTGTCGCCGGCGTCGGTGGCGCGTTCGCTAAACCAGGCTTTTCTGCTCAAGGAAAGACCCACCGCCTTTGTGCTTTCGCGGGCCATGCAAGTGTTGACCACGCTTTCCTGGATGGTTTCCAAGGGAATCCGGGTGCCGGCGGACGTGTCGGTGGTGGCGTTGGCAAATGACACTTGGTATTCCGAGCTTTATCCGCCGTTGTCGTATTACGAACCGAACACCAAGGCGTTTTCACGTGACATTGCCCAGCGCGTGCTTGAACTGGCGAACACGGGCGTGGTGACCCAAAAGTCTGTTAAAATACCGTTGGAGCACATTGCGGGTTCAACCATTGGCCCGGCTCCAAAGTTGTGATGTCTGGAGTTTGGCAGGCAGCACGGCAAGTCGAGTTAAACTCGCCAGGACTCTGCTTGGGAAAGGTGTTTGGTGGGGGGGCACGTTCAACCCGCCAATTGGGCCGCCGCTGATTGCGACCGACTGAGGCGGGCAAGCACGTCAAAGTTTGGAGTGCTTTAATTAATTAAATTTAGCATCTAAATCAATGGGTGTTGAGTGTGGAAATTCAACAAAGCCAAGATATTTTGAAGAAAACGCCAGATTGTTATCGGTTCTGGATTTTGTCTCGCGACCAGACATTTCTTGTTTGGTTTCCAGACAAGTCGATTCTGCTTTTACGGGCTAGGTTTCTGAGTGATAAGGAGCTTACTGTAAGCCCATAATAGCCATTAACTCATAAGCGAAAAACCCATAGTCTTAACCCCCCCCAAGCAAATGTCTGAACACAAAGTTGTAAAAGTATCCGGTCTTCAAAGCGAAAACCGCAAAGGTGGATTTACCTTGATTGAACTGTTGGTCGTAATTGCCATTATCGCCATTTTGGCGGCCATGCTGTTGCCGGCGCTGGCGTCGGCCAAGGCCAAGGCCAAGGGTATTCAGTGCATCAACAACAACCGGCAGCTCATGTTGGGCTGGCGCCTGTATTCCGATGATAATCACGGCGATTTGGTCGCTTCCTTGGGGCAAAACGGCGCCAATACTTTTAATGGGCGGCCGGTGTGGATGACGGGGGATATTCGGAACAGCCCCAGCAGTTGGGATGTCCGCGTGGATGTTATGAAAAGCCCGTTGTTCAATTATGTGGGCAAGAACATAACCCTTTTTAAATGTCCGGCGGATCCAAGCATGGTTACAGTTGCCGGGCAGACATATCCCCGGGTGCGCAGTATTTCCATGAGTCAGGTGTTTGACTTTGGTGAATGGTTGACACCTGCTCATTGGATGATCTACTCCAAGATGGACAACATCAAGAAGCCGGTGGATACGTTTGTCTTCATTGATGAAAATCCCTCCTCGATCAATGATGCCGCGTTTGCGGTCCAATGCGACGGCATGGACGGCAGTGGTGTGCCCGGCACCAAGACGATCGTTGACCTGCCGGCGATCTACCATAACAAGGCCGCCGGTCTTTCGTTCGCTGATGGCCATGCCGAAATTCACAAGTGGACGGGGGGAGTTATTTTATCCGGTGGAAAGACGTCCATGACGGCCGGCGACGCCTTTGATTTCAACTACTTGGCGTCACATACATCCGTTCCGAAATAACCGCCCAATCAGCCGGCGTTGAGGAACCGGTGGCATGGCGGCTGATTCGGCCTAATTTTTGCGGAAAGAAAGTTGCCTGCTGGCGCGCCAAAGCAAATTGTTAAATTGAGTTTTAAATAAAAGAAACGGCCAAAAACCAACCAAAATGTCTGCCTAAACCCTCCAAAATCAGCAAACAAACAAAAGCCAAACCAAATAACCAACAAACCCATACCTCAACCATAACCTATGAAACAAAGAATAATGCTATGTGCCCTGACTCTGGCGGCCGCCGGGGTCGCACGAGCGGCCTACCAGCCGGTGGCCATTGACAACAGCAGTTACAACGCGGACGTCATCGTGGAAAAGACCGCGACCCCCTACCTGCCGATTTTGACCAGCGCGTCAATCGACCAGGGAACAAACAACTACAACGCCACGTTGTTTGAAGTGGGATTGGACACGAATAATCCGGCTAACGGCGTGCCCGCTCATGGCAGCACCTTTGCTGCTTATGACAACCCCAATTATTCCTACAAGATGGCGCCGACTTTTGTCGGTCCCAATGGAATTCTCATGGATTCTCAGGTTACGAACGGCACCTTTACGCTCGTGACCCCGGCAGCCTACGCCACGCTTTCCTTCATTGGCCTCGGCGGCAACGGCGGCAACTCGATTGCCGTCACCGTGTATCACCAGGACGGCAGCACTGAAAATGGAAATTTTTCCACTTCCGACTGGTTCGGCGGCACGGTTGGCATCGCCAGGATCATGGGCGGGCGGATCAGCCAGGTGTATAACTTGAACACGGAGACGGACGGCAACAGCGGTGACGGACTTGGCAATCCACGCATGTATCACAAGGAGGTTCCTCTGTCCAACACCACCAGTCCGGTGACCAAAATCGTCTTGACGTGGACGGGCGGCAACGCCGGTTCGCATAGTGGCGTCTTCTGCGTCAGCGGCGCCACCACCGCCGGCGGAGCCATTACGCCGATTGACGTGACGGGTTATGACTACGATTTCATTGTGGAAGCGACGGCTCCCCACAACGGCCGCGTTCTAAGCCAGACGATGGTGGGTGGCACCAACCTCTGGGCCACCAGCCAGTCCATGGACGGCACGGATAACACCGGGGCTTCCTGGTATGAACAGGGCTACAATTTGGGCAATCCCGCTTCGGGCACTTACAACAGCCCGAATGCGGACATGTCTTGGACCGGTTTGCCGCATCCCGGCGCGTATGTCACCAACTCCACCGGGGATCATATCTTCCAGATGCCAGCCGATTACACCACCAACAACGCCATCTACATCAGCACCACCGTGACCAACGACACGATCACGCTGACAACGCCGGCGGCTTTTTCCGGCCTTTCGTTCATGGGCGCGGCCGGCAGCGGCCCGGTCAACGTGAACATCGTGATCAATCACCAGGGCGGCGGTTCGGAAACGGCGGTTCTTTCCATTCCCGACTGGTATAACAGCACGGCTCCGGTGGCCTTTATTGCCAATGGCCGGGTGCAAGTGCCTTCAGCCCAGTTGCAGGATGTGAAGAACAACAATCCCCGTTTGCTCCAGACCGACTTGGTGTTGCAGGACGCCGTCAACCCGGTGACCAGCATCTACCTTGAAAATACCAACTCCAGCGGCGGTCGTTTCTCGATCTTCGCCATTTCTGGTTCGACTGGGCCATTGCCGCCCGTGATTGCCACCCAACCGACGGCGGTGAAAGCCTATCAAGGTTCCAGTGTGACGTTTACTTCGACCGCCACGGCGAACACCACCATCACCTACAAGTGGCAGATGGGCACGAATGACGCTTCGGGCACGAACATGGTTTATAGCGATCTTGCCAATAGCGCCAACATTTCCGGCGTCACCTCCACGATCCTGAGCCTCAACAATATTGATTTCACCCAGCAGGCCAACTACCGCATCGTCGCCAGCGACTCAGCGGGTTACGTTTACAGCGCGGCGGCCAGTTTGACGGTCTTTTCCACTCAAACGGACGTCACCATGCCTGGCGACGGCATTACTTCTCTCAATGTCAGCCCGTTCGGCGACGGCCCTCCGGCTAATGCCATTAATGACGACATGGGCACGAAATTCGGCGCCAACATCTCCGGCGGCGTGGCGGCATTGGTGATTAATCCAACGACCGGACTCACCATTCTTAATGCCCTTCGCATTTACACGGGCAATGATTCCACGGGCCGTGACCCGGCTTCCTACAAGCTGGAAGGTTCGCGCGATGGCGGCAGCACCTACACGTTGATCTCCTCCAACTCCATCACGCTCCCGAATGGTCGCAATAGCGGCATCAGTGGCGCCCCCAATCCGCTGACGCAGTATGTGACTGAGGTGCGTTTTGCCAACACCAACGGTTACACGACCTACAAGTTGTCATTCCCGACTTACAAAAATGCGACCTCGACGCAGGTTCAATTCGAAGAATTGGAATTGCTGGGGGTGAATGATTATTCGGCCGTTTATTTCTATCCGCAGCCGGCGGATGGCAAGGCCTTTAATGGCGGCACGGTGAGTTTGAATGGCTATGCGATTAACGCGACGAGCCAGTCTTGGTTCAAGGGCACGAACGGGGTTTATGTTCCGCTGGCCGATGGCGGAAATATTTCCGGCTCGCAGACCTCTTATCTGACTGTTAATCCGGCCACGTTTGCCGATGTGGCGGATTATATCGCCGTGGCCAGCAGCGCTTCCGGCTATGTGACGAGCTCCATCGCCCATCTGTATATCTACACGACGAATACGGATGTGACTGTTCCGACCGATCCGATCACGGGCTTCGGGGATACGACGGGTTCGCGCTACGGTGCAAATACCAATGCGTCTTATGTCATCAATAACGACTTCACCGTTTGGGAAAATGGTGGCAGCGGTGATAGCGCTGGCGCTGGCTTCCCGCCCTTCGTGGGACCAGTGGGCGTGGTGTTGACGCCGGCAGTGGGATCGACGGTGCTGACGGGCATTCGCATTTACCCCGGGGCTGACCCGTCCGTGAACGATCCCAGCAGCTTTGTGCTGGAAGGTTCCAACAATGGTGGCAGCACCTATACCACCATTGCTTCCGGTTCGCTGTCCTTGCCGTTATCACGCAACGACATCTCGCTGGTGGTCGATCCCACCCTGTCAGCGGTTCAGGAAATCCTGTTTTCAAATACGCGCGGATTTACCAGCTACAAGTTGACGTTTGCCAGCAATGTGGATCCGAGCACCACTTCTTTCCTGTCCGTTGGTGAAGTGGAATTCCTGGGTGTGCCCGGAGCGGGTGTAAATCCGCCCTCGCAGCCGACGATTACCACTCCGTCAATCAGCGGCGGTAATCTGAGCCTGAGCGGCACCGGCGGTTCGCCTGGCAGCACCTTCTCGGTTCTGACCAACTCGGATCTCAAGGTTCCGGTGGCCAACTGGGGAACCGCGATGACCGGAACCTTCGACGGCAGTGGTAACTTCTCGGTGAGTCTGCCGGTTACCACCACTAATGCCGGCTTGTTCTATCTCATCAAGACCCCGTAAAATATCAATCTGTAAGTTCACCGAAGGCCGGGCGAAAGCCCGGCCTTCTTTTTTTGTGCTGGTGTTCGTGCCGCGAAGTGCCCGGCCAAGGTTGCAAACCGAAATTCCGCGGGGGAAACGCGCCGCAAACCAAACGAACCGCGCAAAATCAGGAAGTTTGCCGCCGGCTTTTCTCCTCCAACGGCCATACCCATCGAGTGGAGTCGGCCTATCCGGGATCCATGGCCTTTTCGGGTGTTTCGCGGTTGCAACGGCGGAGTTTGGGGTGATGCGAAATCCCAGTGCGTTGGTTTTCAAAACATACGAAGATTCCATCTCGCCAAGCAGGTTGTTTTATTGTAAGCGTCTTCAGGGGTGCATACTATCGGTAGCTGATGCAGGCTGGCACAATGGGGGAATGAATAGAGTTTTTCGACCTCGACGGAAGCGATTTTCTCGCCAGCAACAGCAACAG
>JAKALA010000023.1 GCA_021813325.1 bacterium
ACATTAACAATGAGTCAAAAACTCCAGCGTCTTCTGCTTGGCGTATTGGAGATACCGCTGCCACATCCGCTTGGCCTGACGGCAGCTCAACCCCAGCACTTCGGAAACCTCCACCAAACTCAACTCCCCAGCTTTGACGCTGGTCACGATCCCCACTCGCCGCCGTTCTTTTTGACTCATTGTTAATGTCTCCATTGTCGCCAGAGTTGCTACCGCAACTCCGTCTCTAGGGGGACATTCTCATCGAGTCGAGACGGGCGGCGCTTTTCCAGTTGAAATGCGGCGGGCGGGCAATTAAGCTGCGCTGGGATGGCAAACCGGCGGACCATAGGTCGGGGTTGGCATAGGCTTGAATCGTTTCAAGCCGTGATGCTTGGGGTGTCAACTGCCTGGCTGGTCGCTGCGGGCAATTCATTTGGGCAGGAAATCAACCCTTCCTTCAACGCGCAAAAAATATCGGTGCCGCTGGAGTATCAGGAGTCCGCCAACGCCGTCGCCAGCCGCAACGTGTCCGTCACTCTGCAAAACGCGCCGTTTGCCAAGGAGCCACCGGCGGTTTCCGGCAAGACGCTTCGCGGCCATCTGGAGTTCAACAGCAAGGCCACAAATTGTATTTCATTTCTCTGGCAGCAAAGCGAAGGCCGGTTGTTTCTCGACCTGAACCGGGATGGCGATTTGACGGATGATCCGGCGGGAGCGTTCTCTTCCGCCTCGGCCAACCATTCGAGCTATCAAACTTTCACCAATGTTCATCTGGGGTTTGACACCGCTCAAGGCCACCTGTCCGTTTGCGCGGATTTGCTTTTTTGGAACTACGGTTCGCGCCCGACGTGCAATCTTTCCTTGCGCTCGTTCTGGCAGGGCGAAATCAATCTGAATGGCCGGGATTATCAGATTGGACTGGTTCCAGTCGCCTTAAATCCGGATAAGCCGGCCGATGGTGCCAGGCTGCTGTTGCGTCCTTGGGAAAAAAGGAACGAGGCGTTCAATGTTTTCGACGGATCGCTCGCCACGGTGCCTTACCAGAACAAACTTTTCATCAACGGACAGGCAGCTGAACTGGACCTACAAGGCGCCGCCGTCGCCGGCGAATGGAAGCCTACGGTGCAACTGGAAAAACAGGTCGCCGCCCTGGGCAGTTTGAAAATCGACGGGAAATTCATTCGCCGAATGGTTTTGTCCAGTGGCGCATATTTGGTGGTGCTGGATCAGCCGGCTGATACGGTGCCGGTTCCGACCGGCAGCTATGCCGCACCCGATGTTTTGCTGGAGCAAGGGGGCGTGGCCGCCAGTTGCGTGCATTCCTCGCCGCGGATCAGCAAAGCGGTCAATGTGGATGGAATAACCCCGGTCATCTTGAATATCGGCGGACCGCTGACCAATTCCGTCTTGGCGTCCCGACGCGGGCCGGATCTGCGCCTGGACTATCAGTTGGTTGGCGCCGGCGGCATGTCCTACAAACTCATCAACCAGGACCGGACGCATCCGCCGGAATTCGCCGTTTACAAGGGCGAAAATAAATTAACGTCCGGCAACTTCGAGTTTGGCTGAGGCGGCACCTGTTCGCACTCATGGCGAGTGCCTCTCAGCGCCAGTGGCAAGCTCAGGACTGTGGCTTCAGCCGATTTGGGCGGGCTGGGTGCCAAAGCGGGTGCGCCAGTGGAATTCACCTGGGTTTTGCCGAGCGCCGCTCCCCTCTTTATTCCGTGGTTGATGGTGCTGGCGCTGCTGACGTTGAAAGCCAACCGGAGGGCTGCGGCCTGGCTGATCTGGCTGCCCATCGGGCTTGTGTTGCTGCTGTCGTCCATGCGTGCCAGTTTGCCGCCGGGCACCGATTTCTTTATGGATGCAGTTGCGGCCATGGGTTTTGGCCTGGCAGCCGTCTGGCTGCTGGCGCATTGGCTGCGCCGCTCGCATCGGGTGCTGACATTTTTCTGTGTGCTGACCGTGCTGCTGGCTTTTGCGGCGCTGGCGTTGATCGCTTGGCGAGGCTGGGAGGGCATGAATTCAGAAGGCTTGGTGCTGGTGATATGGCTCGCCTTATCGGCCTTGATCACCACAGTGGCTTTGAGCTTGGGCGGCTGGTTGTGTCGGCGGGGTTTCCGTCCGGTGGCATTTTATGTGTGGCTGCTCCTGACGCTTGGAGGGTTGTGGTTTGCGCTGGCCGCGCCGTTTTTCATTCTGGCGGAGATCACGAACGATTGGCGGATGGGCTGGGGCGAATTTTTCGTTCCCGTGCTTTCCGTGGCTGCGGGCCATTTCATCCTGTTGCTGCCCTTCCTGATTTTGTCATCCGCCGCGCCTTTCTTCCGCGCGCGACTCCTGGCGTTGTTGCAGATGACGCCGGACGCGCCGCCGCCCGTTTTGCCCACGACAGATTTAAATTTTGAACCCACAAACCCCAAGGAGTCACTATGAGGCTGGCAACCACAACTTTTCTGGCCGGGCTGCTTTTTGTCAGCTCGGCCTGGTCCCAGTCGGAACAATGGCTGGAATATCACACCGGAACCGAAGGGCGATTCTACTACACGCAAATAAAGTTAACCACCAATCCGCCCCCGGATGTCGTGCTGCCCAAACTGGACGCGGCCAACGGCGCACCTTATTTCGCCCGTTGGGAAACCCCGATGGACCCGTCCGGCGGGCGCTGGCTGTGCCTGGATCGCACGCACAAGTCCGGCCCGTATGACCGGCTGTTCATCGACCGCAATGGCAATGGCCGACTGGATGACGACCCGCCGGTGCGGGCGCGGATTACGTCCAACATGGGCATGTTTCCCGCCACGCCCGTGGTTTTCAAGGGAAGTGACGGGCCGATTACGTATCACCTGGCCTTTCGAATCTACCAGTTCGGCCAGGGCGATCCGCAATTCATGGCGTCTTCGGCGGGCTGGTATGAGGGAATGGTGAAGTTCGGCGACATCAAAAAGCGGATCGTGTTGCAGGATGGCAATGTCAACGGCACGTTCAATGACCAGTCGGACAATCCCTATCAATCCGATCGCATTCAGTTGGATGGCGGGCGCGGCGATGAGCAATTCCTGGGCAAAATGCTGGAGCTGGACGGAAAATTTTATCAGATCGAAGTGGCTCGTGACGGGGCGTTTATCAAGGTGCGTCCGGCGGAAAACGTGGCCTTGGGAGCGGTGCATGTGCCGGAAAACATCAGTCTGTTTTCGGCGTATGGCGTAAACGGCCAGTTCACGCGCAAACCCGAAAACGGCGATTTCACCCTGCCAGCCGGTAAATATCGCATGGTGCGCTGGGAAATTTCCCGCAAGGATGACAAGGGCACGCCCTGGACCATGTCCGGTTACAGCTTTCCCGAATCATCCGATTTTCACGTGACCGCCACCAATCGCACAACGCTCGACATTGGCGAGCCGGTGCAGGCCGAACTTTCCATGGCCGATCGTGGCCGGGAGATCAACTTCAATCTCAAGTTTGTCGGCAAACAAAAAGAATTCATCGAAATCTTGCGGGACAGTCAGCGTCCGCGCGGGCCGAAATTGTCGCTGGCCTCCGCAGATGGTTCGCTGTGTTACACCAATTCGTTTGAATTTGGCTGAGGCGGGGTTTGTTCGCTCTCATGGCGGGAGCCCAAAAATGTTCAGTATCCGTTGACCGGCAGCATTCAGGTTTTCAGCCCGTTCCAGGTGGAGACCAGCCCTGTAAAGCTGGAGCCGCGAAAATAGCCTTCACGGAGAATTTGTCGCAACCGTGCATGTCCAGTGCGCGGTTGTCGGCTTTTAATTTTAACCAAACCGTCCCCATAACTCACATGAATACCAAACGAATCAGCCGCCTGGCGGCGATGATTTCCCTGCTGACCGGAGCCCTGGTGCTGCTGCCCAGCCAGCCGGCCGCGGGTGAAGCCACCGTCAGCGGCATGGTAACCGACGCCGCCGGCAAGCCCGCCGCCGGCGTGAGCGTCCAGATCGTCGGCAACTACGGCCCGCACAACGGCGGCGTAAAAACCGATGAAAATGGGAAATATGAACTGACCTGGAACCCGCAACAATTCGCCGGCCAGGCGGATATGTCCTACTGTCTTTTCGCCCGTGACGCCGATCACGATCTCGCGGTGGCGGAAGATTTGGATGAGACCCCCACTCATCTCGATCTGAAATTGGCGCCGGCACTGACGCTTTACGGCCGCGTGGAATCCGGCGGCCAACCGGTCACCAATGTCAATGCCATGGTCATTTTCTGGACGGGCAATCGCGGCATGTGGCTGCAAGGCCTCGCCCGGACCAACACGCCCGGCCAATACGAAATTCCGGCCCTGCCGCCCGGGCGAAAATACGGCATCGTGATTTCCGGCCCGGGCTTCGGGCAAAAACAAAATCACAATTTGGAAATCTTCTCCAATCCTGGCCGGCAGCAACTTGATCCCATCGAGCTTAAACCCGCCAACCTTACGCTGGCCGGGCAAGTGGTGGATGCGGATGATCAACCCGTGGCCGATTGCTACGTCTCGATGTATGGCGACGACCAGCCGAGCGGCAATAAAAAGACCGATGAGCACGGGCGCTTCTTCTTTGAGCACGCTTGCGACGGTCCCGTGCATCTTTCGGCCAACAGCCAGCAAGCCTATGGCAACGTGACGGCCGAGGGCGGTGATACCAATGTGGTTTTGCGTTTGGGAGAAAATATGGGGTCTGCCGGCACCAGCCTGCACAAGTTG
Source organism: bacterium (assembly GCA_021813325.1). Classification (GTDB taxonomy): domain Bacteria; phylum Verrucomicrobiota; class Verrucomicrobiia; order Limisphaerales; family UBA11358; genus UBA11358. The sequence goes on from JAKALA010000023.1 coordinate 4,688, forward strand.
CATGGCCAGGTTACCGACAGCAACGGCCAGCCGGCGGCGGGCGTTTCGGTGGCCGTGCTGCCCAACAACGGCAATCGCTGGGTCAAGACCGACACCAATGGCGAATACAAATTGAGCTGGTCGGTTCAACCCTGGCAGTTGCAGAACGGAGTTCATCTCGCCGCCCGTGACACCGCGCATGATCAGGCCCGCACCGAGGAGTTGCCCGAGGATGCCACCAGCCTGAACATTAAACTGAAACCCGCGCTGGCCGTGTCCGGTCAGGTGAAAAATTCCGAAGGCCAGGTGCTGGCCTCCGGGCAGATCATGCTTTGGATCAAATCCGGCAACGGCTACGAATTCCTGGACAACCAGAGCACCGTGCCGGTCAATGCCGAAGGCCGTTTTGAAATCACCTGTCTGCCGCCGGATGCCTCCTATATGATTTCCGCCTCGGCCAAGGGTTACGGCAAACATCAGCAACAAATTTCACCCGAATACGAAACCAACCGCATCGATCTGGGCGCCTTCGCTCTCGAGGTCGCCGACCGTGTCATCGCCGGTCAGGTGCTCAAGAGCGACGATCAGCCGGCCGCCGGCGTGAATGTTCAGCTCAATGGCCAAGGCCAGCCCGACGGTTACATGACCACCGACAAATCAGGCCGGTTTCATTTTCAGGTCTGCGCGGGCGAAATCAATCTGTTTGCCTATTCGCAATTCGGCGGCGGCAACGCGCAGGCGACGGTTCAGGCTGGCGACACGAATATTGTGCTGAACCTGACCTCGAACGGCGGCTTTGGCGAACCGGCCCGCCGGACTTCGCTCAAAGACAAACCGTTGCCGGATTTGAGCACCGTCAATCTCGCCGCCGATGCCGTGCCGGCCGGTCGCCCGATATTGCTCTGCTTGTTTGACGCGGCCCAACGGCCTTCGCGCCATGTTCTCGGACAACTCAACGAACAGGCGGCGGCGCTCCAGCAAAAAAGCATTGCGGTGATTGGCGTGCAGGCGACGGTAATCAGTGACGACACCTTCAAGGCGTGGAAGGACGGTAGTTCCATCACAATTCCGCTGGGACGCGTCACGGCCAAATCGGATAAAACCCGCTGGGCCACATCCACCAGCGCCTTGCCTTGGCTGGTGCTGACCGATGCGAATCACAAGGTCGTCGCGGAAGGTTTTTCGCTGGATGAGCTGGATAGCCAGGTTCAAAAGATCGCCAAGTAATGGTTAGCCGGCCGTTAGAAGTTTGGATTAGGGTCAATGGAAATAATCCAATTGATCGCCGCGCGGGCCGTGTCCGATTTTGCCGGCGCCGTCGGCATTTTGGAGGTGTGGGGCGACCTGGTGGCGCTCCTGGTCTTCAAAACCAGTGTGGGGCTCAACAAAGTCCCAGGTGGGTTCGATTCCCATCCACCTCCGCCAATCTGAAAGGCTAAAGGCTGAAAGCTAAATGCTAAAGTAGCATGAACGATGCGCCGCCAGATTTGAAGGTAAGAACAAAAGCCTTCGCGCTGCGGGTCATCCGCATGTATTCCAAGCTGCCGAAAAATAATATCGTGGCCCAAGTGCTCGGCAAACAGGTGTTGCGGTCAGGAGCTTCCGTCGACGCGAACCAGCGTGAGGCCTCGCGGGCGCGTTCCAAGGCAGAATTCATTTCCAAAACCGGTGATGGCTTGAAGGAAATAGAAGAAACCGATTATTGGTTGGAACTGCTCGTGGATAGTGGCTGCGTTCCATCAGAACGGATGACGGAATTGCTGGATGAAACCTCGCCATCTTCATCACGATTGATAAAAAAGCCAAAGCTTGAAGGCAAAACCATGAGCCATCGCATTCCCACCCTTCAGCCTTTAGCCTTCAGCCCTTAGCTTTTGCCCATGCGCCGTGTGCCACAACCGCCGATAAATCCCGCCGTCCGCGGGCTGGAACGGCATTTTTTCTGGCCCGGATTGGTGATGACTTTGGCCGGTGTGACCGTGCTGTTTGGCGGCATCCGCCATCTGACCGGCGTGGATACCACCGACGGCAACGCCGCGTCGGAAGTGCAATTGATGAAGGCTTTTTCCACTGCCGGCGTGCAATATGCCGACCAGCAGGCGCCGCCACCGCCGCCCAATCTGGACAACGTGGCCAACCCGGCCGAAGCGCTGGATCGCTGGGCCAAAGAGCAGGCAAATCGCCAGCCGCCGGCCTGGAAAATCCGTGTCGATATTAGCGCGCAGGCCGCTTGCCCGACCTGAATAAAATAAATTTCCCGGTCACATGGCGTGGCCGATTTCCAAATGGATTGTTCCAATCCCAACTGCCAAGAATGGCAACCGACAAACCTCGGACGCAAGCTCGCCAAGTTTCGCCCGTGGGTGCAGACTGGATTTCTCGGCGTGTGGCTCGCGCCACTGGGACGCTGGCTGCACGGTATCCCGGGCTGTGTTTTTCATTGTTATTCGTGTCCGCTGTCCGCTTTCGCCTGTCCGATTGGCGTGATGGCCAACTACGCCGCGCTTTTCCCGGTCGTCGGCGAAATTCCGTATCTGCTGATTGGCATTCTGCTGTTGGCCGGTGCCACGACCGGTTCGCTCATCTGCGGCTGGGCCTGTCCGTTTGGTTACTTGCAAGATCTGCTGGCGAAAATCGTGCCGTGGAAACTTTCATTGCCCAGTTGGATTGGCTACACACGCTATGTCGTGCTGTTGGGATTGGTGCTGATTTTGCCGGCGATTCTCGGTTTCAAAGGCATTCCATTTGAAGAACAAGTTATTTCCATTTGCCGCCTATGCCCAGCCGGTGCGGTGGAAGCCGGCTTGCCGTATTCCGTGCAGAGCGTAATGGCGCATCATGGCTGGATCATGAGCGGTTTGAAGACCGGCATCTTGATTGTGTTCTTCGCCGCTGCGATGGTCATTCATCGCCCGTGGTGCCGCATCTTTTGTCCGCTCGGCGGACTGCTGGCATTGTTCAATCGCTTCAGCCTTTTCCATATCCGGTTCCAGCCCAATGAATGCGTCGAATGCAACTTGTGCCGCAGCCGTTGCTCGATGGGTGTGAAGGTGGATCAAAATGTCAACGTCACCGGCTGCATCCGTTGCTTGGAATGCACCAAATGCGGCGCGTTGGAACCGGCGTTTGCCCTTCCGAAAAAAACTTTGCCGATTACCACAAACGTTAATTGAGCCCGCTGCTGCTGCGACCTTTGGGGCCTTCCTTGCCCCAGCGCAGGCTCATGGTGCCGTCGCTGCCATCGCGGAGATCAATGAAGCGCTTCGTATAGTCTTTGTCCAAGGCCTCAGCTGGACTGGGAGAAAGACCGTCCAATTTGGGAATGGCAAAAGCCTCCGCCGGCATCGACTGATTGATTTCGTCATATAAGAACCGGGTGCGCATCTGGGAATTGTCAGAATAATTCCTGATTTCCAAGGGGCGCCCAGTTTGGGTGTCAATCGCCCAACGGTTGAGACGGCCGATTGTTGTCATTTCTGGTATGCTCTCGACATCCCAACCCTCGATCAGTTCACACTTGTAACGCCCAAGATTTACGGTGCCGACATCATTCAGCGCCAGATCGGTGGCGCTTTGCGACGAGGATTTTTGGGTAAGCTCAAATGGATCGCAAAGTGAAATATTCAGTTGCTGCATTTCGTTGGTTGGACATACGGAAAAATTTGTCCAGCGCGCTGACTCATTGTGCCACCACCAGTTTTGCCCGTCACAGCCGATGACAAAGGCACGGCACATCAGCATCTTATCAGTGATGTCGGCATAGAACCGGTTCGGCGATTGCCATTTGAACGAAGCGCTCTGAGCTGACAGCCTCGTGAACAAACCCGCTTTGAAGTCAGACATGGACAATGTCTGAACTTGCTCGGCGATGGACGTCATTTTGGCTCGCTGCTGTTTCATGGTCTCCAAGGCGGCTAGCAACCGGGGATTCCTTTCATCCGCTTCGATGCTTTCCCGGTCTTTGCGGGACAACGCTTCACCCGAAACCTGATAATCAACTTGGATCGGTTCGGCGGCCAAACCGGCGGCGCTGTAAAAGCCGGCTAACGTAAAAGCGGTATGCGCTTTGGGATACAGTATCAGCGGCAACCGAAATGTATGGCTGGCGGCATCGTATTGAATCTGGCAAATCAATGCGGCGCCTTTCAGGTCGTGTTCGCCGGTCAAGTAAGGCAAAACTTCGGTTGGCGGTTTCATGGGCTGATCGAATTGCACTTCCAGAAACGTCCGATACGGCACCGTGCTGCCGGGCGCAGGTGAGATGTTCACAACTTTCGGCGGCTGGCCATTGGTCGGTGACGCTGAACTGCTGGTTTGAAATTTCCAGGTGAAAAATCGGGCCAGGCGATGGTCCAAAGATTGAAAGCCATCCCGGGGAAAATCCGCGCGTCGTTTGCCGATCGTTCCGCCGAATCCGGTCGGATTGTTTAACACAATTTCATGATTGGCGCTTGAAGCAAGATGAACGGCAAAGGTGAATTCGTGCAGCTTTGCGTCATATTTTGGAAACTCGCAGTCCAGAAAACCGCCCGATTTCCAATCCAGCTTCAGCGCCAGCGGATCCATGGGCCGGTCAAATCGCACTCGCATCTCCGTGGCCGGCGCAACGGATTTTGCACCATCCGCCGGGAAAACAGCAATCACCTTGGGGCGTGATTCATCTTGTGCCTCGGCTTCTTCTTCCGGTAAAAACGCGGGACCGGCAATCGGTTTGTCCGGCAATGGCGCTGGCCGCAGCCTCGCCAACGCCGCCGTTAGCAAGTCGTCCCGATTTCCTTCAAAAGCGCCGGACGTAGGAATAAACGGAATCTGTGGCTGAAATCCATGTTCATCCAGCGTCGTGCCATCGGGCCGATAATCAATCCATTGCGGCACGCTGACCGTCATTTCGAGCGGGAGGTGGATGATCTTGGGATTGCCGCTGGAACCACAAGTGTGGTCGCCCATGGTCGTCACCTCCGGGTCGCCCGTCATCATGCCGACAAACGATTCGTTGCTGCTCATGCACTTTTGCCCGATCAGCAAAACGACCGGACGGTCATAGCGCCACGGACCCTGCGGAGCAATCGTGCGCGCAAACTTTTCAGTCAGATTTGTGTGGCTGGAGCCATTGCGGAACTGGCTGTAAGCATAAACAAAATCCTTTTCCAGGAAACGAGCGGCAAATTCCATGGCCAGGTCTTCGCTGCCGCCGCCATTCAAACGCACGTCCACGATTAAACCGCGTGTGGCCCGCATTTTTTCCAACGCCAACTGGCATTGTTTCGGCGTGTCAGAATCGGACCAGCCATAAATGGCGATATATCCAATCTGATCATCCGTCACGGCCCATTCCACCTCGCGCCCCTCGCGCTGTAGGTTTCCCAGAATGGCCTCATGCGCGGACGGATTGGAATTTGCCGCGCGCGGCCGGTTAAACACCGGCACATGATCTCCCGCCACGGTCAGCCAAACATGCAAATCGCGGAGCGGCTTAAGCATTTCCGCGCATACTTCGGCAAACTCCAACGTGGACTGGCAGGCGAGTGCTTTGGGGCGAAATTCATCGCGCAACTTTGCCCAGTCCACCTCCGGACGCAGCACAAACATCGCATACGTGCGGTCAAAGGCTTCCCAGAGTTGGTCAAAAGCCGCTTGGGCTGCGTCAGACGTTAAGGCTGGCGGTGGTCGGACACCCCGCTTTTCAAAGGCATGATAATATTCGGCCGTCCCGGCTTCGGTATCTACTGAGAAGAAGCGTCGCAGACCATCCTTAATGTCCACATCCACCGTCATGTCTTTTGGTTCGGGGATCATGGCGCGTCCGCCGGCGTGCCAGCTTGAAGTCATTTTGTGATTGGCAATGCACCGCATCTGGGAAACCAGGTTGGTGTTCCCGTCAGCCAATACCGTGTCCGGTGGAAACAAGGTGGTGATTGTCCCGGGATGAAAGCGAAGCCAGATGTGATCGATCCTCTCGGCTTGGTTGGTGAGAGCGGAAGTCAATTCGCCTTCCTTCCTGGGAATCAATACGGCCCACACCGCTCCGTCGCTGCAATGACCAATCCCCAAATCTGCCTGGCCGACATCGATTCGCACCGATTTGCCGGCTTTCAGATGAAACTGCGAGACTCGAAACACGTCCGCACCTGTGAATTTCCATCGCCTGGCCCGCTCCGGATTATCATCGCCGGTTTTTAGTTGCGTCGGATACTTTTGCCGCAAGTCAATCCCCGCGGCTGGCGCCTCAACTTTGGGCGTGTCATTGTCTGCTTTGACGCGAATGGGAACAGTTGAAATCAAGCCGCAAAACAAAATCCCAACCGCAAAATGTAGTATTCTGCCAGCCATGGGGTAACGCGTAATGAATGGAACAGGTGCAGAAGGAAAATTGAGTTTCATAACGATATGGACAGCTTATCCCTTATATAGTCACGCAACCGATCGGTCTTGCGATACGACGTTCTGTCGCGGTTCGTATGGTTGATGGCTACTTTGCAGGCTGAAACCGGTCGAGATTTTCCTGATAAAATATTTTCGCGGCACGCCGCCCAAAGCGATCGCGCACCAAGCCGCCTCGGCCTAAGCCGCCGGCGTTTAGCTGCCATTAAAATTCACCGGGCTAAACTTTCATCCACTTGCCCTTGGCGGATGATTGCTCAACCGCCGTGAGCACGCGTTGATTTTTCAATCCATCCTCAAAGGTCGGATGCACCGGTTGGCCGTCGGCGCAGGCGTTCACAAAATCCGCCACGGCATGAACAAAGGTGTGTTCGTAGCCAATGCCGTGACCGGGCGGCCACCAGTTCGCCACGTAAGGCTGCACGCCGTCGCGCTGCGTCACGAGTATGTCCCGGAAACCCTGCCGATCTTTCGGATCGTCGCCATTGTAAAACTTCAACCGGTTCATGTCCTCGAAATCAAAATAGATCGAACCGTTGCTGCCGTTCACCTCAATTTCAATGTGATTGCGCCGGCCCAACGCGTAACGTGTGGCTTCGAGATTCGCCATTACGCCGCCTTCCATCCAGCCAATGAATACCGCGGAATCCGGCGCCGTCACCTTGCCCAACTGCCGCTTGCCCTTGGCCAGCAAATCCGCCCGCGGACGTTCCGGAATAAAGTTATGCACCACCCCGCAAACCTGCGTAAATTCACCGACAAGATACCGCGCGAGATCGATGATGTGGGAATTGATGTCGCTGTGAACGCCGCTGCCGCTGGTTTCTTTTTGCAGCCGCCAGTCCAGTGGAAACTCCGGATCCGCCAGCCGGTCCTGCGCGTAACGCGCACGAAAATGATAAATCTTTCCCAGCGCACCTTCCGCAATCATTCGTTTGGCCAGCGCAATGGCGGGAATGCGTCGGTAATTGTGACAAATCATGTGAACGGTTTTGGCTTTTTTCGCGGCGGCGAACATCGCTTCGCATTCCTTCAGATCACGGCCCATCGGCTTTTCGCAGAGCACATGTTTGCCGTTCTTCAGCGCGGCAATGGCCATTTCGGCATGGGTAAACGTCGGCGTGCCAATGTCCACAATGTCAATGAGCGGCGACTCCACGACTTCCCGCCAATCCGTTGCGGCAAACTGCCAGCCCAGCTTGGCCCGGGCCGCCTGCACGCCTGCCGCATCGCGGCCACAGAGGGTGTGCAATTCGACATTGGCCTTGAGATCAAAAAACTTGGGCGCCTGCCGCCACGCGTTGGAATGGGCCCGGCCCATGAACTTGTAACCGATGAGGCCGACGCGAAATGTCTTTGGCATAAAAGTAGGGATTGAACTGAATGTGTTCGGCTTTATAGTTAACCGAATAAATCAAGTCAATGACACTAACAATTTCTGAAATCGCCCAACAACTCGCCGGTGAAGTCCAGGGCGATGCCAATGCCACGCTGACCGGCTTTGCCATGGCCAACAACGCTAAGCCCGGCGACCTGACGTTTGCGGAAACGGCCGATTTTTTTGCGGTGGCCGAAGCCAGCGCCGCCACCGCCATTATTTGTGATCAGAAAGCAACTTCAGACAAAAAGACGCTCATCCGGGTGGCCCATCCGCGGGTAGCCTTTGCCAAGGCGCTCGCCCTGTTTTTCCCGGAACCAAAATTCGCGCCAGGAATTCATCCGTCAGCCGTAATTGCGGCATCAGCCCAGATTGATCCGACCACGCATATCGGTCCGCATTGCACCGTCGGCGAACGCGTAAAGATCGGCGCAAACTGCGTGTTGCAATCCGGCAATTTTGTCGGCGACGACTCGACGCTCGGCGATGAAACCAATTTGTTTCCAAACGCCACGGTTTATTCGCATTCGCAGATTGGCAAACGGGTCCGGATTCACTCCGGCGCCGTCATCGGCTCGGATGGTTTTGGTTACGTGTTTGACGCGGGTGTTCACCGCAAGATTCCGCAGATCGGAAACGTCGTCATTGGCGACGATGTGGAAATCGGCTCAAACACCTCCATCGATCGCGGCGCGCTCGGCTCCACCGTTATCGGTCGCGGCACGAAAATTGACAATCTGGTGCAGGTGGCTCACAACGTCGAGATTGGCGATCACTGCATTCTCTGCTCGCAGGTCGGCATTGCCGGCAGCGCCAAGCTGGGAAAATATTGCGTGCTGGCGGGACAGGTCGGCATTGCCGGCCACCTCAAGATTGGCAATCAAGTCACGATCGGTTCCAAATCCGGCGTCATGCACAACATTCCGGACGGCCAGCAATGGCTGGGCATTCCCGCGCAGCCCGACAAACAGGCCAAGCGCGTGATGATTGCGCTGCAACGTCTGCCTGAACTGTTGAAAAAGATTGCGGAGTGGGAAAAGAAGCTCACCGGCAACTGACTGCATGTCCGGTGCTCCGCAGACTTCCGTCCGCGCCACGCCGCCTTTTACCGAGGCGGGTGTCTGGCGCGACGTGGGCAAGGGCTGGCAGCCGTTGTTCGGCAGTTTTCATGGCGCGGGATACAGCATTGAATGGCACGATTTTTTTGCCAAGCGGGAATTTGACTGGGGCGCCAGTTTTCATCCGGATTGCGTGGAACTTTGCTTGAATCTTGGTGGCAACGGCTTCGTGGAATGCCAGCAGCGGCGTATGGATTTCTCACCCAACACGGTCGGGTTTTACCGTCGTAAAGACGAACCGCTTAATGCCCGGCGCGCGGCGAATGAGCAACACCAGTTTCTCACGGTGGAATATTCCGTGCCGTTCCTGGCCCGGCATCTGGCCGGCTTGGAAACCATGCTCCATCCGCTCGTTTCCGCCGCCATCGAAGGTCAGCCGCACAAGCGGGTTTCCGGCGCCACCGTCCGGCTCACCGCCGCGCAACAGCAGTTGATCTCCACCCTCCGCCAGCCGCCTGTGTATGCCGCCGCCCAGCCGCTGTGGTTTCAATGCAAGGCGCTGGAGCTGGCGGTGACATTTTTTCTCCAGCCGCCGGCGGAACAGGAAATGTTCTGCACGCGCCAGCAACGGCTGGCGCAGGAGCGGGTTGAGCAGGTGATTTTTTTATTGAAACAAAATCTGGCCGAGCCGCCGGCATTGGAGGATCTCGGCAAAAAAATCGGCTGTAGTCATTTTTATCTGAGCCGGATTTTTTCCGCCCAAACCGGCCACACCATTACGCAACATCTTCGCCAGTTGCGCATGGAACGGGCGGCAGAATTACTCAAGTCCGGCGAATACAATGTCACCGAGGCGGCGTTGGAGGTTGGCTACAACAGCCTGAGCCATTTCAGCGCAGCGTTTCATGAAACGTTTGGCTGCTGCCCGGGTTTGTATCCCCTGAAAATACCTCTTCAGACAAAAAACTAAATCGCAAGCCGCCGACAATCGTCGCAATTCGCTGGCAACAAACTGGCCGGCACCAATCAGACGACGAAGCCAGCTCCCTTTTTGCCGAACTGGGTTTATCGCCGCCCGTGGTTTATCCCGCCAACAATCCCTTCCGCACTGCGTATCTGGCAGGTGGGCGCAGGTAAATTTGCTGCCATCGTATTCGTTGTAAACAGCCAGCCTAAATCCATGGAAACCTCTCGAGCTTTGTTTCGCGAGCATGAGGAACTGGGGCACGTGACTGTGAAGATTTAAACGTGTCACGACCACGAAATAGTTCCTGTAAGAACGTGAGTTTTTAAAATTGAATGGACGGGTCAGCTTTTGCAACCGTCCGACAATCTTCCGCAAACCGGCAGCAGCAATAAAACACCATTCTCATACACTGCCGGCATGAAACAAACATTAATGCTTGGAACATTGCTGTTGGCCGGAACGGCGATGGCTGACAATCGAATTTTCACCTACACTTACGAGCCAGAAACCGAACCCAAGGGCGACTGGGAATTTGAGCAATCCATCACCTCACGCCTCACTCGCAATCGCGCCGTGGGACAGGAAAAATACCAGTTGTGGCAGTTAAGTTCGGAGGTCGAATATGGCGTAGCAGACCGTTATACCGCCTCCGTAAAAATCTCGGATAATTTTGAGCATTTCCACAATTCGGAAACCTCCAAGAATTCCAACGTTAACCGGTTTACAGGCATTTCCTCAGAAAACCGCTTTAATTTGTTGGACCCCGTGGAAAATCCTGTTGGGCTGACACTTTATCTCGAGCCGACGTGGGACGGGCAGAACGCTGAACTGGAGCAAAAGATCATCCTCGGACAAACTCACGGAGATTGGAAATGGGCTGTGAATCTTACTCACGCTACCGAATGGGAAGGAAACATAAATAACTACGAAGGTGAACTGGAATTGTCCGCTGGTCTGGCGCGTCACTTAACCAGCCGTTGGACGCTGGGTGTGGAAATGCGGGATCACAATGAATTACCAATGTATCAGCAGTGGGAAAACTCGGCTGTCTATTTCGGTCCAACGCTCAGCTATCATCGCGTGTCATGGTGGGCCGCTTTGAGCGTCATGCCTCAAATTTACGGCTGGAACCAATCTGAGAATCCTGACCAAAACACGCACCTTGAATTGGAAGGTCACGAACGCTTAAACATTCGCCTGCTCTTCGGTTATAGCTTTTGAAAAGATGTGAGATGTTAAAACAATTATGCGGGAGCCGGAGTCCCATGCTTGGACAAGCTCAAGCATGGCAACGCATGTGATATCACCACAAACCAGTAAGCCGCCCGCCAAAATGGATCCACAGAGGAATAGTCAACAGGCCAAGGACAGAAGTGCCCAGCGCCACTTGCAAGGCGGTGCGCGGATCGCCGCCATAGTGTTTGGTGATGACAATGGGCAGCACGGCTGAGGGCATGGCTCCTTGCAGCACGAGAATGCGCTTCAGTTCCACCGAGCAGGGCAGGAATCTGGCCAGCAGCAAAAACAACACCGGCATCAGCAGCAACCGCACGAGGGCCGCCAACGCCACCACGCGGGCGGCCCGGCCGCCACGGGCATCTTCCAGGTGATCGGCCACAATGGCGCCAATCAACAGCAAACCCAAAGGTATCGCGGCCTGGCCGAACCAGTGAATCATGGTCAGGACCGGTTTGCCGGCCAGCACCAGCGGCGCGGGTGGGACGAACCCTGTTCCCAGAAAATTCAGGGCCAGCGCGAGCGTCAGGGCAATCAATGGCGGGTTCACAATTTTGCGCCATCCGCCAGCCAAGCCTGTTCCGGTCAACGTCATCACACCAACAGTCCACAAGGCCATCTCGGTGCCGACATTGTGCATGAACAGCACACCCGTCGTGCCTTCGTCAAACAGCGACATGCTGAGCGGAATGACCAGGTAAGCGTAATTTTGAAATCCGGCCAAAAAACCGAACGTGCGTTGTTCCGGTTTGGTTTGCAGCCCGGCGGCCCGGGCAAAAAGCCGGGCAATCGTCACGCCCACGCCCGCCATCACAAAGCCGGCCAGCGGCGGCAGCAAAAGATTTTCCGGCCGGCGCAAAGCTGCATTCCCCAGCACCGAATCAAAGATTAGCGAGGGAATCAACAGGTTGATGCAAACCCGCATCAGGCTTTGGTCGGCATCAGCCGACAACCAATCCCAGCGGCGCAGCCAGAGACCGACGCCCATGATGCCAAACACCGGCAACACCGCCGTCAGCACCGTCAGAAATTCATTCATTCCCCAAATTAAAGCAGATTCCAGCCGTCATAGAAATTACAACTTGGCGGCAGCTTTGATGTCCCGGTTCAAACTAAAACTGCGCCAGAGGAAATAAATTGCCGGATAGACCGCCAGTTCCATGATGGTCGAAGTGATGACACCACCGACCATCGGCGTGGCGATGCGTTTCATCACATCCGCACCGGCGCCGTGGCTCCAAAGAATGGGCGCAAGGCCGGCGATGATGACGCACGCCGTCATGGCTTTCGGCCGGACGCGTTTCACGGCGCCGTGATAAATCGCGTCGCGCAAATCGACGGCGGAATTCAGCGCGCCGCGTTGCTTCCAATCTTCGTAAGCCAGATCCAAATAGAGGAGCATGACCACGCCGGTCTCGGCATCGAGCCCGGCCAGCGCGATGATGCCAACCCATACGGCCACGCTGAGATTGTAGCCGCACAGATAAATCGCCCAGAACGCGCCGACGAGCGAGAACGGCACCGCGAGCATCACGATGGCCGTCTTGATGGCGGATTTCGTGTTCAGATAAATAATCAGCGTGATGATGAGCAGCGTTAGCGGCACGACGATCATCAGGCGTTCCTTGGCGCGCAGCATGTATTCATATTGACCGCTCCAGAACAGGTTGTAGCCGCTGGGCAATTGGATTTCGCCTTGGGCAATGGCCTCGTTCACCGCGCGCATCGCGGTCTCCACATACGTCCCGATGTCCACGCCGTGGATGTCCACATAAACCCAGGCATTGGGCACGGCGCCTTCGCTCTTGATGCTCATCGGGCCGTCCACGACTTTGATGCTCGCGAGCTGGCCAAGCGGAATTTGCGCGCCGGTCGGCGTGGGCACGACGATATCTTCGCGCAACGCCCGCAAATCGGAACGGAAATCCCGGTCGTAACGCAGATTGATGGTGTAACGCTGCAAGCCTTCCACGGTCGTCGTCAGAGGAATGCCGCCGAGCGCCACGGAGAGAACGTCCTGCACATCACCGACGGTCAGGCCGTAACGCGCAATCGCATCGCGATCAATGTTGAATTCGATATAGCGTCCGCCCATCACGCGCTCGGCGAACGCGCTGGTGGTGCCGGGAACTTTGCGCATGACCGCCTCGACCTCGATGCCGATGCGTTCCAGCGTGGCCAGGTCCGGGCCGGCAATCTTGATGCCGACCGGCGTTTTGATGCCGGTGGAAAGCATGTCAATGCGCGTGCGGATGGGCATCGTCCAGGCGTTATTCAGGCCGGGAATTTGCACAACATTGTTCATCGCATCGACCAATTCATCCGGCGTGCGTTTGCGATGGGCGATGACTTTGCCGGCGTCATCCTTGATGTCCACAGCGGGCCATTCGGATTCGGGTTTGAGGCGAATGGTCGTTTCGATCATGTCCAACGGCGCGGGATCGGTGGCGGTCTCCGCCCGGCCGGCTTTGCCAAACACTTGCTCAACTTCCGGGAACGACTTGATGAGCCGGTCAGTGACTTGCAAGATTTCACGGGCCTTCGTCGGCGAGATGCCGGGAAAGGTCGTGGGCATGTAGAGCAAATCGCCTTCATAAAGCGGCGGCATGAATTCCGAGCCGAGGTTTTGGAAGGGAAAAATCTTGCCGGCGGTGAACGCCGCATCCCGTAGTTTGCCCTCGGGGAGCGCATGCGCCGCCAGCCAGTTCCACGGGAGAAAAACCCAAACCATGATGATCCCGGCGCCAACGATCACCGTGCGCCGCCATTTCACCACGAAATCCAAAATCGGATGATAAATCCAGATGAGCAGACGGTTGATGGGATTTTTCTCCTCAGCCGGAATTTTGCCGCGAATGAACCACGCCATCAGCACCGGCGCCAGTGTGATGGAAAGCAGCGCCGCAGCGGCCATGGAATAGGTCTTGGTGAACGCCAGGGGCTTGAACAGGCGGCCTTCCTGTTCCCGCAGGGTGAACACCGGCAAAAACGAAACCGTGATGACGAGCAGCGAGTAAAACAATGTCGGCCCAACTTCCACCGCGGCATCGCGGATGATTTGCCAATGCGGCTTTTTGCCCTGGTCGTGTTCGAGATGCTTGTGGGCGTTCTCGATCATGATGATGACCGCGTCCACCATGGCGCCGATGGCGATGGCGATGCCGCCGAGCGACATAATGTTGGAACTCAATCCCTGCCCGAACATCACGAGGAACGACGCCAGCACCGCGACCGGCAGAATGATGATGGCCACCAGCGCGCTGCGCAGATGCATCAGAAACGCCGCGCACACCAGCGCCACGACAATGCTTTCCTCGATCAGTTTTTCCTCCAGCGTCTTGACCGCGCGATCGATCAACTGCGTGCGGTCGTAGTTTACCGTCACTTTCACGTCGGGCGGCAACGCTTTCATCGCCTGCGCCAGCCGCGTTTTCACGTCTTGGATGACCTGATAAGTATTCGCGCCATAGCGCACCACGACGATGCCGCCGACGGTTTCGCCCTGGCCATTGGCCTCGGCGATGCCGCGTCGCATGTCGGGGCCGAATTGCACCGTGGCCACGTCGCGCAATAAAATCGGCACGCCGCGCGCGCCCACGCCGACGGCGATCTTCTTCAAATCGTCCAGTTGCGTGATGTAACCTTTCACGCGCAGGATGAACTCGCGTTCCGACAATTCCAGCGAACGCCCGCCGACTTCGCCGTTGCTGCGTTCAATCGCCCGGCTCACGTCACTCAACGCAAGGTTGTAAGCGCGCAGCTTGGTTGGATCCACCGTCACTTGATATTGCTTCACGAAACCGCCGACGCTGGCGACTTCCGAAACACCCGGCACGGCGGTCAGTTGATATTTCAAATACCAGTCCTGCATCGTGCGGAGTTCAGCGAGATCGCGATTCGTCGAGTTCAAGGAATACATGAAGGCCCAGCCCACGCCGGTCGCATCGGGACCAAGCGAGGGCGTAACTCCTTTGGGCAGTTGCGCGCCGATGCTGCTGAGATATTCCAACACGCGGCTCCGCGCCCAATACGGATCGGTCCCGTCCTCGAAAATCACATAGACGAACGAATAACCATAAAACGAATAGCCGCGCACCGCCTTGGCGCGCGGCACCGAGAGCATTTTCGTCGTGATGGGATAAGTGACCTGGTCCTCAACGATGTTCGGCGCCTGGCCTTCCCACGGCGTGTAGATGATGACCTGCGTGTCCGACAGATCGGGAATCGCATCGAGTGGCGTGTGGCGCACCGCATAAACGCCGCCCAACGCCACCGCCACCGTGCCGAGCAGCACGAGGAACTTGTGGCGCAACGAAAAATCAATGATGCGTTGAAGCATGGAAGTTTTTTATTTCTTCGCCGCCGGCATCGGCACCAAATCCATTTCGCACTTGGGACATTTCCCGGGATGATCGGAAATCACGTCCGGATGCATCGGACAATAATACATTTGCTTCGCCGGTGCCGCATTGGCCGGCGCCGCCGGCTGCGACATCACCGGAATCAGCGTCATGCCGCACAATGGACATTTACCGGGCTTGTCTTCGTGGACGCTCGCGTGTTCCGGCATCGGGCACATGTAATAAAGCACCTTGCCGCCCGGCTGAATTTTTTGCAGCGCCGAAGGCGTCACCGGCACCAATGCCATGCCGCAAATCGGACAGTTGCCGGGATGGTTATAAACAATCGAGACGTGCTCCGGCATCGGACAGACGTAAACGACGGGTTCCGGTGCCGCCGGGCCTGGCGCGCTGGGGTTCGTCGAAGTATTGGTCGCTGCTTCATTGGTAACCGAACTCGTTTTCGCCTTCGTAGGCCCGCGCATTTTTTCAATCGCCTCGCGCAACTGGCTTTCCGAATCGAGCAGAAATTGGCCCGATGTCACGATCCGTTCACCCGCGTCGAGGCCACTGAGGACTTGAATCATGCCATGCGCGGCTTCGGCCCCCAGCGTCACCTGGTGTGCTTCAAATTTGCCGCCCGCCAGCGCGACGAACACGGTGTTGCGCTCGCCACTGCGGAGCACCGCTTCATCCGGAACCAAGATGGCGGATGCCTCCAGTTGCGCGTGGATTTGCGCGGAGACGAACATGCCCGGCTTCAGAAAATAACCCGGATTTTCGAACTCCAAGCGCACCGTGGCGGTGCGGGTTTTTTCGTCCACGGTCGGATAGATGAACGTCACGCGCCCACGGAATTCGCGGTCGGGAAACGACGCCACCTTCACCACGACTTCCTGGCCCAGCCGCACGAACGGCAAATCCTGCTCGTAAACCTGCGCCAGCACCCAAACGATGCCGAGATCGGCGAGGCGATAGAGCTTCATCCCGGCGTCCACCATCTGCCCCTGCACGACGTTCTTTTCGATGACGAAGCCGGAGATTGGCGCATCCACGGGCAAGGTTTTACTCGGTTTGCGGGATTTCTCCAGCCCGGCGATCTGCGCGGCGGGCACGTCGAAAAAACGCAATTTTTGCGTCGCGGTATCGCGCAACGCCGTCACGCCGGGATCGTTGGTGGAACTGGAATTCAATGCGAGCAGAAACTCCACTTCCGCGCTGTAAAGTTCCGGCGAATAGATTTCAAACATCGGTTCGCCGCGATGCACCAACTGGCCGGTGGCGTCCACGTTCAGTTTTTCAATCCAGCCGCGAAATTTCGTGGTCACGTCGGCCAGGGCGGTTTCGTTGTAATCAATCGTGCCCACGGTGCGGATGGTTTTGCGCAGCGGCCCGCGCTCCACCAGCGCCGTGCGCAGGTTCATGTTTTGCTGCGTTGCGGCATCCACGGCGATGGCGGCGGCGTCAGCGGCTTCTGCATATACCGGCACCATGTCCATACCCATGCTGTCTTTGGCCGGCACTGGGCTGGTTTCACCGGGTATCATCGTGGATTTGTAGAACTGGATTTTGCGCTCGCCACCAGCCGAAGCCCCGGCCGTGTTTCGGAGGGGCGTCAGTTTCATGCCGCAAATCGGGCAATTGCCGGGGTGGTCCTGGATGACCTGCGGGTGCATGCCGCAGGTGTAAAGCGTCTTGGCCGTCTCGCCTGATGCCATGAATGCCGATCCCACCAGCGTCATGGCGGCCAACACGATCGAAAATAGCGATTTCATAATTCAACGGGCAGCTTGCGAGGTTTCGGTTTTTAGCAGCGGCGCGCCATCTGGCGGCACCCCGGCAACCAGCAAGACCAGTTGGGCGCGGGCGACTTCGCGCTGGATTTGCGCGGCGATTTCGTCGAGCTGGAAATTCAACAAGGTTTGTTCGGCATCAATCACGTTCAAGAAATCCACCTGGCCGGATTGATAGGCGGCGCGGGCGACTTCGAGCGACTGCCGGGCGCGAGGCAGGAGCCGTTCGCGCAACAGGTCGAGTTTGCGGTTCGCCGCGCGAATCAAATAAGTCTGTTCCGCAAAATCCACCACGAGGCGGATTTGTCCGGCCGAGAGCCGGGCCTCCGCCGCCCGCTTGCCGGCGTGGGCGGCGGCCAGTTCCGCCGCCAGTTTGTCGCGCCAGATGGGCAGCGTCATGCTGATCTGCGGATTCCAAAGAATCGGATTGGCATTCACATCGACGCGGCCGCCCGCGGAAAAATCCGGCAGTTGGTCCTTTTGCGCGACCCGGATGGAAGCGTCCGCCGCCCGAATGTCGGCCTCCAATGCCTTGAGCTGCGGATTTTGTTTCAGGGCGGCGGCGAGCCGTTGCTGGTCGTCCAGCGTGATGGGCGAAAATTCCGCCTGCGCCGGCACGGGTGGATCGGGTTGCTCGTTGCTTAGGCCGAGCGCCGCCTTGTATTGCGCCATCAAGACGTGGCGCGAATCCTCCAAATTTTCCGTTTCCGTGCGGAGCTTTTCCTGCTCAATCTGCGCGCGGAGCACGTCCTGCAAGGTGGCACGCCCGACTTCATTTTGGGCGCGGGCCAGCGCTTCCAAACTGGCCAGCAAGTCCAAGGACTGGCGGTTCACGCGGATTTGGGCGTCCAGGAAATGCAACGGATAAAAACTTTTCTCGACGGCAAAGGCGGTCTGCAACGCGGCGGCTTCAAATTGAAAATATTTGGCGCGGCTATCCGCCGAAGCCAGCGCGGCGCGCGCGCGCAATTTGCCGGGACCGGGGAAATCCGCCATAAGCCCCGGCATGATGGACCGGATCGCGTCGTTGATGTCCAACTCGAACGTGAGTTTCGGGTCGGGCAGCGAACGGGCCACGGTGATGTTTTCGACGGACGCGGCCCAATCGGCGTAAGCGGCGGCGACTTGCGGGTGGTTTTTCACCGCGAACATGACCACTTCCGGCAACGTGGCATGGGTTTGAAGCCCTGAATGATTGGTCGCGAGTTGCCCGCCAATCGCCGCCAAATCATCCCGCGCACCCTGTTCGCCGGGGGCGGGGATTCCCCGGCAGCCGGTGCCCAGCCCGGCAATTGCCAGGGCCGCCCCGCAGAGTTGAAAGATGGGTTTCATGAATTGGCCGCAAAAAGGCGCGCGGGATTCCGGTTCCGCGCGCGGGTGACAGGGCCGGAGCGCCGCCAATTTACTTTTGATCAGACTTCTTGTCGGCGGCGCGGATGAGTTTCAGGTATTTTCCGGGATCTTTGTCAAAATCCTTTTTGCAGCCCTTGCAGCAAAGTTTCACCTGCTGCCCTTTGTAAACAAACGTGTAGGCTTTACCCATTTCCCCGAGTTTGTCGCCGGAAACGGGACAGGTCGCGAGCCGGTCCGGGATGGCATTGGTGCCGGCGTCGGCGGCCGCCGGCATGGCCATGGCGGCGGCACAAGGGCCGTTGGCGGCGCAGGCCTGAGCCTGGGCTTGGGGTGAAAACGCGAGCGCGCCAAAAGCGCCGGCGAGCAAGGCAAGGGACATAGTAATTTTTTTCATAAAATGTTAATTCAGTTCCTGGTTTATTTTATTGGTTGAGCGAACAATGACTACTACACCGTAAAATCCAAAACCCCTCACATTATTTTTATCGAGCCGAGCGCTGGTCAAATACTTTTCAGACAGTTGCATGCCTTGATGATGGCCTTGGCAAGCAAGCTCAGATGTAAAAAACATAGTGTCAACTGCAACATATGCCGGCCCGGGTGGCTCATAATATATGACAAAACCGCGCGCGGCTAAATTTGACATCGCCAGCAAAAATTCTGCCCTCCCACTGGGTGGTGAAAAATGGATTAAAATTGAGCCTTGGGGATTCAAACCCAAGGCTCTTGGTCACGGTCGGGTTACGGGAGCGGGACCGCCCGAAAAAATTGCATCGCCGAATGGTTGTTGATCATGACCTGGAACATATTGGTGGCCAGCGAAAAGTTTGTCATTGTGGACCACGTCCCTCCGTCTCCAAGCACAGTCGTTTGATCAACGCGGTAATGACCGTTCATCGGTCCGTAGAGCATCAGGCTTGGAGTTGCTCCAGCCGGCCTTTGTATCGTCAACATCGCCACTCCGGCATGCAAATCGGCGACCATTCCCGAGGGATTGCTCACGACGACGTTGTATTCGCCAGTCATAGCCGGTTGCATGGCGGATAGCATCAACGTGGCATTGGTCTGGCCTGGCAGATCCCTGCCGTTAAGCATCCACTGGTAACGCAACGTGTCGCCGGTGCTCATGGCTACATTCATCGGCACGGTTGCACCCGCGCCCAGCATCAAGTTTGTGGGTGCGACGCTGATTTGGACTGGCGCGGAAACCGGCGTCAGCAGAAAAGCATGCATTTGACCGTCCATCAGACCGGTGCCGACGATCTGGTTGGTGTCATTGATCCCGCGCGCCTCCATCAGCGTCCAACCGCTGTTGGTGGGGATGAGATTGTTCAAATCGTGCATCATTCCGCCGGCAAACAAAAAGGCGTGCGGCATGCCATTGGTCGTGTCCGCTGTGCCCACAATGTTGGTGAAGGCGTTGATGCAGTAAGCCTGGCTATTGGTGCCACCCAAGGTTCCCAGGTCGCTCAACTTCACCCCCCCCATCATGCCGCCCGATGACGAATAGAATGCGTGCAAGCCGCCATTACTCATCGTTGCGGCGCCCACCGCCATGCCGCCGTCGCTGAGGCCGTAGGCGACGCTTGAGCCGCCGCCCATTGTGCCCATGCTGCTCATGCCACCCCCCATCGTGCCCGCCGCTGTCGTAAAGGCACTCATAACCCCGCCGAAATGAGCAAAGCCGGCCACTTGGTTGCTACTGTTCATGCCATAACCGGCGCTGGAAGAAAGGTCGATCGAGTCAATGTCCATCATTCCGGCTGATGAATTCGTCCATATAAAAGCGTGCGACAGGCCCGCCGGAAGGTCCGCTTGGCCGGCAATGGTGTCGTGGTCATTAATGGCATAGGCAAGGCTGTTCGTGCCGCCTAGTGTGCCGAGATCCATCATGGTGAAACCATTCGATCCATTCGCGTCCCAAAAACCATGGTGCATTCCGTTTGTTAAATCCGCCATGCCCACGATGTGTCCTTGATTATTGATGCCGTAGGCGCGGCTGTTGGTTCCCCCCAGTGCGCCAAGATCCATCATCAAGCCGTTGGTGAAGGCAAAGGCATGGGTGCGTCCGTCGGGCAACATCGCATCGCCGACGATGACGCCGTGATTGTTGATGCCATAGGCGCTGCTGTTGGTGCCGCCTAACGCGCCCAGGTCCGTGACGGCATAATTTTGCGCCCAGGCGGGTGTCAAGGCGACGGTGAGTAGAGCCATCTGACCCCAAAAATGGGGAATGGCTTTGGGAAGAGCAAGTTTCATAATGATAGCTGTTTGTTCAATATTTTGAGTGTTTTACTTTGGGCATAGCCGCCGCCGGATGTCATTTCTCACCAGATTGATTATATTTTCATGTAGCAATATGGTTGCGACAAAGCCAGACCAGCACGGCTTTGGTTTATACCCCGTCGAGCGGCAAACCCCGCAAATTTTTCGTGGTCGAAATACTCGATGGCTGTGTTTCACCACCATTAGGCGGCCAGCCATCAGCTAAAATCGCCGTGACGGGAGATGCCAAATTTACCATCGGTGGCAACCTTTTTGCCCATCCAGCGCAAAAATGGCCAATCGCCCCAATTGAGAATATTTTCGCATGGTATTGGAAATCAGAGTCTTGAATCAAAAGCCCGCGAAAATCAACTTTTGGCACGTCATTTGCAATAAAGATTTCATCGAGTTTAGACTGCCAGACATCCTCTGATAGCTTCTTGTTCCAGTCCCAACCGGCGGTGCAACCTACCCGGGGGGGGCTTTTTATTTTTTTTGCGGGGTTTTCAACCTTGCGGGGTATCACCTGCATGAGCACCGCAATGAAGCGATGCCTAACCACTGAAAGAAAAAATATGAAAACCACCAAACTTCTCCTTCTTAGCGCGATTGCGACGGCCCTCACCTACACCTCTTTTGCGGGTGACCTGTTGCTCTCGCCGCGGGCCAAAGAAAATCAGCTTAAGATTATCACCACTGATGAGAGTGGCTCCGCCACAGCCATCAGCGATAAAACGCCCGCTGAACCGGTGCTGCTTTCGCCGCGCGCCCAAAGCAACCTGACGAAAATTGTCCGCGGCACCAAGCACGATATGAACCCGGCGCTGGTATGCCTCAGCACCATGACTGGCAGCCCCAAAGCCAAACAGGCGTGCGTTGAAAGCGGCACCATGACCGGATGCCGGACGGGGTCTGAGGTTGCCCGCCAATCGCCCGGCAACTGGCCAGCGGGGACAACCCTGAAGGACACCGCACCCGCCATGGCGCGCTGAAGCAACTGATCCACCCGCCATCCGGGTTGTTTTGGCCGGACAAAGGTGGTAAATACGGGCGGCGGACAAGTTCCGCCGCCTAACGCCAGCCCAAAAACATTATGAACCCCAGCGATAACAAGCTTTCCGAATTATTGCGAACCGCGCGCGTGTCGCCGGTTCGGCCGCCGCGCTTTCAAGAAAGCGTCTGGCGGCGGATTGAGGCCGCCGAATGGACCACTGCGACGTTTTCTTGGCTCGACGCCCTGGCCGCGCTTATTTTAAAACCGCGCATTGTGATTGGGGCCACCACCGCTCTGATATTGTTGGGGGTCTTTGCGGGCGCTTTTGAGGGACGTCAACTCGCCCGGCAAGAAGCCCAAATAAATTATCTGGCCGCCGTCGCGCCCTACTCCGCCCGATGAAATGAATCGTTCGCTCGTCATCCTCCTGGGCGCGCTGGCACTGGCCACCGCCATTTTTGCCGGCTCCTATTTCATTGCTCAACGCACCACGATCATGTGCTGCACCGACGCCCGTGATGATTTAAGCTGGTTGAAGACTGAATTCCATTTATCCGATGCGGAGATGGCCCGCGTCCGGCAATTGCACGCAGGCTACCTGCCCAAGTGCGCCGAAATATGCGCCAAAATCGCCGCCAAAAAACAGGAGTTCAAAACCCTGCTGGGCACTGGCACCAATCTCACGGCCGAGGCCAAGGCCAAGCTGAACGAAATCGCCGCCCTGCGGGCGCAATGCCAGGCGCAGATGCTGCAACATTTTGCGGCCGTCAGCCAGGTTATGCCCCCCGATCAAGGCCGGCGTTACCTCGCTGAAATGCGCAAACTGACGCTCGGCAATCACGAACAAATGGAACAATCCATGTCAGGTGCAATGGGCCATGAGCATCATCCTTGACGCCCAATCCACCCCGGAAGACCGGGATCGCGCCAACATGATGAGGCTGCAAAGCGGCCGGGCCGAGGCGCTGAATTTCTTGATGGAACGCCACGCCACCGCCGTGTTTCATTACCTGTGCCGGATGGTTGGCAATGAGGACGACGCCAATGATCTGGCGCAGGAAACATTCGTTCGCGTCTATCGTTCGTGCAAAAGCTTTCATCCCGACCAGAAATTTTCCACCTGGTTGTTCACCATTGCCACCAATCTGGCGCGGAACCATTTTCGCTGGCGGGCGCGGCATCCCAACCTGTCGTTGGATGCGGATCATTCCGAATCGGACAAGGCGCTGACCAATACGTTGCCGGCCAGCACGCCGAATCCTGGCGAAGCCAGTCTGGCGAACGAACGTGCCGCCGCCGTGCGCGCCGCGGTGGAAAAATTACCGGAAGAAATGCGCGAAGCGCTGGTGCTTTGCGAATGGGAAGAACGCAGCGTGGCCGAAGCCGCCGCGATTTTGGAAACGACCCCGAAAGCGGTGGAGTCCCGGCTCTATCGGGCGCGCGGTCTTTTGCGAGAACGGCTGAAAAATTGGCTATAAAGCTGCTTTGCGTTTTTGCCGGCGGCGGGAACTCCAGAAATGCCATCCCCAAAATCCAGCCAGAACAACTGTCAGAATCGATAGGCTTCCGGGTTCAGGAACCGAACCGGTATCCGCCACCACCGTCACTTCCCAGCTTTGCAGGTTGGCCTGATAACCGGAGGCCAAATCCGCCACAAACAGAGTCCACGTGCCATTGGGACTTTTGTTGTTGAACGTGCTTAACATGGCATTGCGCGGATCGGTGGTTAAAACCGTTTGCGGACTGGTGTTCCGCCCGTCCGGTTGCCAAATGCCGGTCAAAAGTGAGCCGCCAGTATCGAGTGACAAATGAACATCTGTGGCCGACGAGTCGCTCAAGGTGATGGTCATGCCGGAACTGTCGGCGCCAAATGGGCTGGTGTCACTTTTCCCAATTCGATTGAGCAGAACGGCAAAACCGTCATCGAATACAATGTAGGCATAGAGATCGCCGTTGAAGCCACCCGTGATGTCCAAGGTGACGCTGATACTTTGAATATTGCCAGGAATGTTGGAGATAATGTTGGTTGACGTTAGCCCCGCCGGGTTGGCATCAGGAATGGCCAACCCTTCGCTACGTTGAAAAACATTGGTAACGGTATCGGCCGGCGCCGCAACACTCAGGCCCAATGCCACAAAGAAAGCTAGAAGTTTCATGGTCAGTTTTGGTCGGTGTTTAAAATTAATGTTGCCGGAGCCGGTAAAATGCCGCCGGTTGCGGCGGACTGTTGTCGGTGAAAATCCAGATTCCAATGGAGGGTGCGTTGGTCGTTTGCAGCACCTGCCAGGGACCATTGATATCCGTCGCCCGTTCCACGTCGTAGGCAAAATTAGGGATCCCGGCGAATTGGATATTGAGAGCACCGCCATTGGGCACCACAGAAACGGCGGAACCGATGGCGTTGGTTACCGTGACGGTAATCCAATTGGTCGCGGTGCGCACGGTGTCACCGGGGCGGTAATTACGCACGTCGCGAATGACACAGTTGAAGCTTTCAGTGAAGTTATTCGTGGGGGCAAAAAATATCAAAGCCGCATTTGTGGAAATAAATGTTCCATTGGTGCTGGAGCCGAGGCTGTCAATCGCCGTTGGATCGTTGTCTGGATCGGAAGTGGCATTGGTAAGAACAAATGCAATTGGAATTCGCATCGCGGTTCCCCAGGCACGCCCCAAGGCCAAGGGCTGCATTACCGGTGGATGATTGGGCAAGAATGCGACGACCAGATTAGTGCCATTGGTGGTAACGTTGAAGATCCCACCGGCGAGATCGTTTTCAAAGGCGCTTGTATCCACTACGAACTGCGCCGGATCGAAGTTGAGAATGCCACGCGTGGTGGCGGCAATCGTCCAGGCATAACCCGTGTCAAAATCAAAATTCGCCGCTGGACCGGCAGAACCACCATTGAGCGAAGCCAAATTGATGGCTATTGGATTGTTGCTGTCGGCCAGCAAATTGAGATAACCGATGTAATTGGTTTGGGTATAGCCCGTGCCCGCCGGCCCGCTGGCGTTGTTTACGTTCAACGCAAAGCTGTCGCCACCGTTCCAAACATTGGTTTTCGGCAGAATGGTCACGGTGAAGGTATTGGTAACCGCGTTGATGCCGCCATTGGTTGTGGAACCGTTATCTTGGACAAGGACCGACAACGTCGCCGTGCCGAGCGCCCCGGTTACGGGAGTGAATATCAACGTGCCGGTTGCATCCGGGCTGGTGTAATTCACAGTGGGATCGGGAATGATCCCGCGGTCGTCTGAAAAGGCAGAAACATTCAAGGTCTGACTGGCTTCATCCGGCGGGCCGGCAGTGATGCTGCTCAAATTAATCGTCTGCTGGCCCGCGCCCTCCACAAGATACAAATTGGTCAAACTGTTCAAGGTGGGAGGATCATTCACCGCCGTCACATTGATGACAAAGGTATTTGTCGGACTGGTGTCACTGCCCCCATTGGCGGTGCCGCCATTATCCTGCAAATAAATGGTCACCGTGGCCGTGCCATTGGCGTTGGTTGCCGGAGTGTAAGTCAGCGTGCCTGAAGCGGAGACGGTCGGCTGCACGGCAAACAGGGTGTTATTATTGTTGTCCAAGTGGAAAGTGAGAATTTGTCCGGATTCATTGGTCGGACCGGTGCTGATGCTCGTGGCCCAATTGGGCACCGTCTGCGGACCGGAATCTTCTCGAACGGATTGGTCGGCTCCGATCGTAAAACTGGGCGCCACGTTTATGGCATAGATGATAACGTCAAACGTGTTGGTTATTGAATCAACACCGCCATTGGCCACGCCGCCATTATCCTGCACGACAACCGTAATCGTCGCCGTGCCAAATTGATTGGCGGCTGGCGTCAACTGCAAGGTTCCGGTGGTGGCCGGACTGGCGTAATTTAGCACCGGGTTGGGAATCAATGTTGGGTTGCTGGAGGTGGCGCTGACGCTCAAAGTCTGACTGCTTTCGTTGGCTGGACCGGCGGTAATGCCAGTCAAATCAACCACCACGGTGCCGCTGCCTTCGTTGGTGAAAAGATTACCAATGGCATTTAAAGTGGGCGGATCATTCACCGCGTTGATGGTCAAACTGACCGTCGCAGTCGAGGCGCGGGCATTGCCGTTGGTCATGGTGTAGGTGAAGCTATCGGCTCCAAAATAATTTGTCTCCCCCAAGTAGGTGAAACTCCCATCGTCATTGACATTCACCGAACCGTGGGCCGGTTGGGTGTAACTAATCACGCTCAACGTAAAGCCATTTAACTCGCCATCGTTTCCCAGCACACCCGGAGCCGCGACGTTCAATTGGGTGTCTTCATTTACGCTGTAGGCATCATCCACGGCCGTCGGTTCCAAGAGCACCTGAAGGGAGGTTGCTGGCGTGGCGTTGTCACCGGTGTCATAGGTCAGGTCGATATGATTAGTGCCGACGAGGCCATACGCCGAATAAGTGGCCAACACGGTGCGATTGGTGAGATTCCCGCCAGCATCAACGGTATTGGTTGGGATGGCGGCAAACACCAGCGAAGCTCGGCTCAATGCCGGCACCAGATAGCCTTGAGAAAACGACAGCACGTAATTGGTGGCCGACACAGAATTCGTGGCCGGATTGTCAATCTGCACTCCGTTGTAAGTGGGACTCCCGGCATAAATGA
This sequence comes from bacterium, assembly GCA_021813325.1. Classification (GTDB taxonomy): domain Bacteria; phylum Verrucomicrobiota; class Verrucomicrobiia; order Limisphaerales; family UBA11358; genus UBA11358. The sequence continues at coordinate 31,069 of JAKALA010000023.1, forward strand.
AACCGGCCGGCAATTTGCAAATCACGCCAGCCACCGTCGCATCATCGGAACCGGAGTTGGACAGTTCGTTGGTGAAATAAACCAGTGTATTTGTGTAGGCGACTGGTGCGCTGGCCCAATTGGTCAGCACCAGGGAATTGGTCGGTGGCGGGATGGGGCTTAATGCGCCGGCATTGCCCGGCAGAATGTAATTCGGCGTCGCTCCGCCACCCGTATTAACAAACCCACCGGCACTGATCACGGTAGTGGTTGCCTTGGCATTGATGATGCGAAATGTGGCGATATTGGTCATCGTCGCCGCTTTTGAATAAGTGATGTTCCCAACCGTTTGGTTGGTAAATACAGTGGAGTCCACGATGAAGGAATTGGTGACCAGTGAGAAAGTGCTGGCGTCCCAATTATTGGATACCGCCGGATAAGAAGCATACAAGCCGGGCTTTGTTGAATTGTTCCCCAACGTGTAGGTGGAGGTAATGGTCAGAAACCCGCCCAGAATGGGACTGTGAGTCGATAGATAATTCGTGCCCCCAACGCCGCCGTTGGCGGAAACAGTCACCAAAATCACATAATTCTTCGTAAACAGAATGTTTGTAAGCAACACCCCGCCATTATCTGGATCGCCATTGTAAACTCCGATGGTATTGGTCGCTGAAGTAGTGCTGTTTGTTCCGGACAGACAAAAGTAGAATGGGCTGGAACCGAACGCATTGATCAAACCAAGGCTTTTCTTATTCAAGGAACCGCCTCCCAATCCAATGTTTGCCGGCCCCGTGCCATTGGTAAAAGTGCCCATTCTTACCCATATATTGCTATAAATGGTTGTCGAGTTGTTGGTTACAAAATAGGAGGAAAAATAGACGTTATTGGTATATCCGCCCGGGGATGCCACGTAATTTGTGCCATTGGATAGATCCAATGCATTCCACCCCCACGCCGGCACTCCGGTCGTCATTAAAAGACCACAAATGCCCAGCATTGCCCGCCAGAACCAAAGGTGTCGAACGCCCATCCTGCTCTTACAGAAATCAGCTTCGGTTCTTCCTGACGTTTTTATAATTAGATTCATAGAACGATAGGTTGAATGGAGGTATTGGTCTAACAAGCCGTTGACCAATAATTAATGCGCTACCCGAAGGTTAATTGATTGACGAGCGGAATGCCCTTTTTTGATATTTGGGCGAGGTTTGGTCATAAAAGTTCCCGAATTTAACTTATCCAAGTTATCGTATCAATCTCAGAAGGACTTTAGACAAATTCCAACGTTATTTGATTGCTCAAAAATCCAAGTTCCGACCCAACTAAAATAATCCCAAGGATTTGGCTAATCGTCGAGAGCCGCCAATTCCAAGGAAACAGATTCCCAAGCGGCGGTAACTTCCGGCAACCGATCGTGGACATCCATCAGATCACGGTTGATTTGCATCGCCTTCCCATTGGCGTATGTCTCGGGTTTTTCCAATTCAGCCGCCAGCTCTTGTTGCTGGGTTTCCAACTGAGCGATCTCTTTTTCCAATTCAGTCACCTGACGTTGCAGTTCTTTCCGCTTCCGCGAACGCGCCTGCCGCTCTTCGGCCTCAATTCGACGTTGCTCTTTGCGATCAATGGTTGAGCTGGCCGATTGGTCGGCCGGCCCGCGTGATGGCGCGGATCCGCCATCAGAACTTGAACTCGTCAACGCCGCCCGCGCCGCCTGCCCGGTCTTATCGAGATAATACTGATAACCGCCCGGAAAATGCCGTAACTGACCGGCCTCAACCCGCACGACATGATTCGAAAGTGCGCGGATGAAATGCACATCGTGACTGATGAAAATCAAGGTGCCCTCAAATTGCAGCAGCGCTTCGATCAGCGCATCCACACTGGCCAAGTCAAGATGCGTGGTTGGCTCATCCATCAGCAGCAGATTTGGCGGGTCCAGCAGCAATTTTACCAGCGCGAGCCGGGATTTTTCGCCGCCGCTCAATACGCTGACCGGTTTGTAGATGTCATCCCCGCGAAACAAAAAACTGCCCAGCAAATTGCGAATGAATTGTTCCGTCACGCGTTGCGGCGTGTCGCTGGCTTCCTGCCAGACCGTGTGCCGCGGATTCAGCATCTGGGCGCGGTGCTGCGCAAAATAGCCGTGCTTCACGTTGTGGCCGAGCTTGCGTTCGCCGGCGGATGGCTGGAGCACTTCGGCCAGCAACTTGAGCAAGGTGGACTTGCCCGCGCCGTTCGGCCCGACCAGCACCGTGCGCTGGCCGCGCTCGGCTTCGAAATTTAAGTTTTCGTAGATCAGCTTAAGTTGCGGCGACGCCCCGTCGCCGGAATGTGGCAGCGGCGCCGCGCCGCTTGTATCGTGCGCCGAGGGTGTCGCCGCTACCGGATACCCAAACTTGACCTTTTCCAACGTGATGACCCGTTGTCCGCTGCGCGGCGGTTGCGGAAACCGGATGCTCATGGTGGGGCCGGCACTTTCCGGCAGCTCCACCATTTCTTCCTTGAGCCGGTCAATCTGTTTGAGTTTTGACTGGGCCTGGGCGGCCATGGTGTTCTTGGCGCGGAACCGGTCCACGAACACCTGCAATTGGTCGATCTTGCGCTGCTGCGCCTTGGCAGTGGCGACCAGGTTTTCCTCCATGGCGGCACGCTGCGTGAGATAGGAATCGTAGTTGCCGGTGTAGCGCATGATCTGGGCCGCGCGCAGCTCGGCAATGTGCGTGCAAAGCTCGTTCAAAAATTCCCGATCATGCGAGATGAGCAAAATCGCGCCGGGATAACTTTTCAAATAGTCCTGAAACCACAGCAGCGTTTCGAGGTCGAGATGATTGGTCGGTTCGTCGAGCAGCAGCAAATCCGGCTCGTCGGTGAGCAACCGCGCCAGATGCGCCCGCATCACCCAGCCGCCGGAAAGCTCGCGCGCCGGACGGTCAAAATCCATTTGCTTGAAGCCGAGGCTGGCGAGCAGTTGCTTGGCCTTGGCCACGAACTGTCCGTCGTGCTCGTGTTCGTGCGGCACGGCGATTTCCAGCACGGTTTCGTTGGCAACCGCCTCGCCTTCCTGCGGCAGATAGCCGAGGCGCGTGCCCCGGATGAAAGTGACCTCGCCCGCGTCCGGCTCCTCGCGACCGAGGATGATTTTCATCAAGGTGGATTTGCCCGCGCCATTCGGGCCGGTGATGGCGATGCGTTCGCCCGACTGGATCGTAAACGAAACATCGTCAAACAATTCACGTCCGCCAAAAGATTTGGAAAGTCCGGCTACGGTGAGCATGATACAACATTGGTAGGGACGGCGCGCTGGGCCGTCCGGACATCGCAGTGCGATGTCCCTATCTTCATTTCGGCTTCAACTGCGGAAACAAAATCACGTCGCGGATGCTTTCCTGGCCGAGCAGCATCATGCACAGACGATCAATGCCGATGCCGATGCCGCCGGCTGGGGGCATGCCATGTTCGAGCGCCACGAGAAAATCTTCGTCCAGCTTCTGTTGTTCACCGCCGGCCTGATGCTCCAGCGTGGTGCGTTGCAGAATGGGATCGTTCTGTTCGGTGTAGCCGGGTGAAATTTCCTGGCCGTTGATGCAGCACTCGAAAACCTCGACGGTCGTCGGGTCATCCGGCGTGAGCTTGGCCAGCGGCACGAGTTCCTTGGGCAAATGCGTGACGAAAGTCGGCTGAATGAGCGTCGGTTCAACGAGCTTCTCGAACACCGCACCAGTGACTTCGAAATCTTCGTAGCCCTTGGCGATGTCGCCCGCGAGCTTCAAATCTTCCATCGCACGACGACGACGTTCTTCCGGCGTGACTTCAAACCAATCCTGCCCGGCTACCGCACGAACGAGGTCTTTGTATTTGGCGCGCTTCCACGGTCGATTTAAATCAATGATTTCTACAGCCGTTAATTTTTCTAGTGTGGCTAGATGCCCTGAAACTTGCGGAGCCCAAGAATTATGCCCAGTTGGATGGTCGGGATCGTTCCAGTTTTGGAGAGCTGTTCTGGCTTTTTCAAATAAGGGTTTGACCTCATCTAGGGCTGCGCGAGCAATTTCCCAATGCGGCTGATCGGTTCTGCTGGAATTATATTTGTCGCGGGTTTTGAAAATTTCACTCAGCAACGTTTTTGCCGATTCAAGCTCAGTTGACGGCGATTTCGATGTCATCTCAATGAACCGACCCAAGTTCGTCCAGCAATACACCAGCGATTGCAAAATTTCTCGTGTTACCTCCCCGTGACGCACCCGAGGAAATTTGTAATTCTTTTCAGGAAACACATTGCCCGCGATACAAACAACCAGCGACTCCACCGTTTCCATCATCGTCTCGTAATCGCCAAACGCCTGATACGCTTCAAGCATGGTGAACTCGGGATTGTGCCGGCGCGAGAGGCCTTCGTTGCGGAAGTTCTTGCCAATTTCAAACAGTTTATCAATGCCACCGACGAGCAGGCGCTTGTGGTAAAGTTCGAGCGCGATGCGCAGGTAAAAGTCACAACCAAGCGCGTTGTGCTTGGTGATGAACGGAGCGGCGGCGGCGCCGCCGGGAATGCCTTGCATCACCGGCGTCTCCACTTCCACATAGCCGCGATCATGGAAGAAATTCCGGATTTCGCGAATAATGTCACTGCGTTTAAGGAATATTTTTTTTACATCTTCATTCGCGATGAGGTCGAGATAACGCTGACGATAGCGGATTTCGGTGTCTTCCAATCCGTGCCATTTGGCCGGCGGCGGACGCAGCGCCTTGGCGAGGATCACGAACGATTCCAGCTTGATGCTCGGTTCGCCGGTTTTGGTGCGGAACAACGTGCCGGTCACGCCGACGAAATCGCCGAGGTCGAGATGCGTGAACGTATGGAAGCCGTCATCGCCAAGCACATTTTTCTGCGCGTAAACCTGGATGCGGCCGCTCTGGTCGCGCACGTCAATGAACATGGATTTGCCCATTTCGCGATGCGCGGTGATGCGGCCGGCCACCGAAACGCGCGTGCTCTCGGGCAGGGCGCCGGACTCAAAGCCGCTGCGGGCGTTGTTACAGGCGCGGTCGGGTGTAAACTTGTTTTGGAACGGGAAAATACCCTTGACTTCCAGCGATTTGAGCTTGGCGCGGCGCTGTTCGATGAGTGAATTCGTGTCTTCCATAAAAGTGACGGCGGGCATTAAACCACAATTTGGCGGGGGAAACCAAGAAGCAAAGTGGGCTGGCATTGGTTGCGCCACCTACCAGCTTCCAACTCTGCATCGCGCAGCCATGTCAGCCCACCGAGAACCTACGCCCGTCCGGCAAATGCGCAAGGGGTGAAATGGGAAAATTTCGAAGTTTAAACGGAACGCCGTCTCAGGATAAGTCGAATCAGGCAACGTCTTGCCACAAGCCCACTTGAGAGTTTAAAAACGTCGCTGCCGTCTGGAGTCACAGCTTTGCCCTACCCTTATCTGGTAGGGCTGGCCTGCTGGTCAGCCCAAATGTTCTGTCTGTAAATCGGTTGTAGTATTTCTGAGGCCGCGCTACCACGATCAGTTTTGGCGCTTACTAATCCGGCGGGTAAACACGGGCCAGCAGGCGCCGTTCATTGCGTGGCCATGCCGAGCTTGGTGATGTCGAGCTGACGCAGAATGTCCAGAACGGAAACCATGGACTGATAATCCGCGTCATCGGCGCCTTTGACCACCACGCCAAGATCCGGGTCCGCGGTTTTGAGCGCACTGAGCTGTTCGCGTAATTGCGCTTGCGTCACGGGTGCTTGGTTCAAGGTGATTCCCCCATGCGCGTCAATCTCAATGCGGGTGGGTTCCACCTTGGGCTTCTGAGTCGCGGGTTTGCCGGAAGGCAGGTTAATTTCCAAGTTGTTCATCATTTGCGGCGTGGTAATGATGAAAATGACGAGCAGCACAAACACCAAATCCAACAACGGCGTGATGTTCAGCTCGTTCATGGTGCTGTGACCGTAACGGGATGTTTTTTTGAGGCTCATTGCATCAACCCGGATTCGATGGGTTCTTCCTGCACGTCAAACCGGATGGTGACGGTGGACGGAAAATTCGTCGGCGGATTCCGGCTGATGTTGGTGACGAGTTTGAAAACGTCTTTGACGCTTTTATCCCAGCGCTCATTGCCCGAGCCTTTGAGCCATTTTAACAGGCTTAAATCGCCTTTTTTGTCCACGCCCACCTGCACTTCCGCCACGTAATTATCATCGTCCATGTCCTCGGGGCGGTTCCATTTGGAGCGCAGTTCATACTCCATGTAACCCTTGTAAAGTTGCACGGGATCGCTTTCAGAAATGACGGTTTTGCCGCCGGCGAAATCAAAACTCGGCAGCTCGGTGGCGGCGGGCGCCACCACGGGCGGCGCGGCCACGGGCGGCGCGGTTTTGGGGGCTTCCACCACCTTGGGCGGTTCCACCTTCGGCGGCTCGACTTTGGGCGGTTCCACCTTCGGTGGCTCCGGCTTGGGTTTGGGCGGTTCGGGTTTCTTCTCCTTCACCAGTTCGACGGCGATTTTTTGCAGTTTTTTGCCGATCAAACCTTCGCGGGCTGCGAAGTAAAACAACAGCGCCACCAAAATGCCGTGGAACACCGCCGAAATGATGAGGTTTACCTTCGACGAGTTTTTGCGGGCTTTGGGCTGGGATTGCGGGATCATTTATTTACTTCCGTGGCGAGATCCACTTTCACGATGTTGGCCTGCTGACAGATGTCGAGCACTTCGCGGATTTGCTTGTATTTGGTGTGGGCGTCACCGCGCACGATGACATTTAAATCCGGGTTGTCGGTTCGCCGGCTGATGAGCCTGGCCAGAAGGTCGTTCACGCCGACATCTTCGCGATCCAGATAGATTTTCCCGTCGGCCTGCACGGAGATGTAATTCGCCTTGCGCGGCGGATCCTTTAAGTGCTTGGCCGCAGTGGGCAGTTTCAGCTCGGTTTCCTTGACCGGCGGGATGGTGGTGATGATGAAAATCACCAGCAACACGAACGCCAGATCCAGCAGCGGCGTGATGTTCAGTTCCGTCAGCGATTCGTGGGCTGTGCGCGAGCACTTTTTCATCGGTCGATGGCCGGTCAATTAACGTTGCGCCAACGGCTGTTCATGGCGTTTCAAGGCGCCGGCGATTTTGTCTTCGATGTCGCGGTTGTCCACGTAGGTGTGCTCGATCTGGTTTGCGTAGCGCGAAGCGTAACCGTCCAGTTCCTGCGTGAGTGCCCGAATGGTGGTCACCATGAAGTTGTAGGCAAACATCGCCGGAATGGCCACCAGCAAGCCGGTTACCGTGGCCACGAGGGCCGCCGCCACGCCGGGCGCCATGGCAGTCAGGCTGGCCGAGTTGGAGGCGGCAATGCCGGCGAAGGTGGACATCACACCCCAGACTGTGCCCAGCAAGCCGATGAACGGTCCGCCCGCCACGGCCGTGGACAAAACGATCATGCCTTTTTCCAAAGACATGGCCTGCGCCGCCGCCGCCTCTTCCAAAACCACCTTCACGGCTTCAAAAGCGGAATTGCTGATCTTGGTGGTGGTGGCACGTGCGAGGTGGTCGGTGTTGCCGTCGCCGCTGCTGACGCCTTTGGCGGATTCGGCCACGCTGACCGGGTTGTTTTTGAGGTGATACATTACTTCGTCCGCGCCGCGGTCATACAACATCCAGGCCGGAGCGCCGTCGAATTCTTCACCGCGTTTCTTGACGTCGAGCGGATCGCGCGTGGCGGAGTAGGCCGCCATGAATTTTTTGGTGGTCCGGCGGGCGATGGTAAGCTGGCGAAACTTGGTGATGATGATCGTCCAACTGAACAAAGAAAGCAGGAGGAGACAAATGACGGTAACCTTGCCTTCGGTCGTCGCATTTTGAATGGCGTAAACCGCGGCATTACTGGCAAGGAGGGGTTGGATCATAATGGTCATAATTTAAAAACTTCCGTTACGAATTGGGTTGGGATTCCGGGGTGGGGTCTGCATCCGTCGCCGGCATGGCGCTGGAGTGGAGCTGCCGCCATTCGCGCGGGGTCAATCCGAACCGCTTTTTAAACATGGAATTAAACAAGCCCAGATGGCGGTAGCCGCTTTCAAAGGCAATGTGGCTGATCTTGTCATTGGGGTCCGCCAGCAACTGGCTGGCCCGCTGCAAACGCAATTCCGCCTGGCGCGCGCGGAGCGAAACGCCAAATTCCAGCCGGAACAACCGGCTGAAGTGGCGCTCGCTGCAATCCAGCATGCCCGCGAGCCGGCTCAAGGACTGCCGGGCCAGTTCGGCGTCCGGCATTTGCTCGACAAGCTGCCGGAAACGCTGGCGCAACTTGTGTCCGCTTTCATCGGTCACCGGGCGGACCAGAAGGCCGCCCACGGCCTGCGACCAGAATTGAAACAAGGCCGCGCGCGAAGGCAGGCTTTCCGGGCGGGCCTGATGCACCAGGCGGGAAAATTTCTGCCCCAGCGCTTCGGTGGCCTTGAAGAAAATGATCTGGCCGTTCAGGCTGTGCGCCATCTGTTCCAGCTTGTTGCCCTCGGCCACGGTCAGCAACCCGTTTAAAAGCGGAATTTGAATGAGGTAAAATTCCAGCGCCAGTTTTCCCAACTGGCTGGCCCGCACGACCATGTTGGGCGCGCTGCAAACCACAAATCCATCGCCTTCTTTCAGCTCGCTCACATGGCCGCCGTGCATCCAGTAACCGATGCCTTCGCTGATCCGGGCCGCCACCCAACCCGGCAACGGCACCGTCCATTCCTCGGAAGGAGGCAGGACGATGGTCTGCAAAATTAAATGGCGTTCGGTATTCATCAGCCGTGATTAATAATGTCCATGCACTGTGTCTTTCTAGTTTCTAAAACATCACGTTTTGGAAACAACCCCGGGCGGCATGACCGGAAAGTGTCACCCCGCCAATCCGGCGCGTTGCCGGTGGCGCCACCGGCCGGCTTCACTTCCTCCTTGGATTTTCCACTCAAACTCCGCGGACACTTTAAAAGCGGACACCGAAATCCACTTGAAACAGGCTGAAGTTGTCCATGGGATTCATCTGCGGGAGATCGCCATTGCTGCCGCCGGTGCCGAGTTTGTGGTTGATGCGGCTGGCATAGCCATAGCGGGCCGCGCCGTAAACGTTGTCGGTGAAACAGTAGGCCAGCGACACAAAAAGGCCCTGCATGTTTTCGCGGCCTTCAAACACGTCGGAATCGATCAGGTTCGGGTCCAGCGCGTATTGCTCGATGTGCTGCCAATAACCGCGCAGTTCCCAGGCATGGCGCCGGGTGCTGTTGCCATAAACCGCGCCTTGCATCGGACCGTAGTCGATATTGGTGCTGCCGATGCCAAAGCCGATTTGATAGGCGTGAATATCCTTGGTCTGCGGCGATGAAAATGACTTGGTATCGATGGTGCCGGCCCCGGGACCGCTGGTGGAAAAATAATAGGAATTGGCCGCTTCAAAAGCCGCTTGAGCACGGGCAGCCCCTTGCAGGTTTTGCGCGTAGTCGCCGAAAAACCGCAGCTTGTATTTTTCGAGCTTCAGGTCCACTTCAAACGGCACGTCGAACACCATGAGCTTGTTGACGCCGTCCTGATTGGCGTAAAACCCGTCAAAGCCCGGGCTGGCCAGGTTGTAATTTGCCGGTGTGCCGCTGACGCCGTTTTGCGAGCCTTGACCCACATAAGTGCCGGCGAAATCAGGATTGTAACCGTCGCCGCTGGCCGCCGGATTTTTGCCGACGTTAAACCGCGTGTATAAATACAGCGTCGGCGCGAACTTGAAATTCAACCTGGGTGTGAGGTGATAATTGACCCCGCCCTGCAACGCCAGCAGGAACGGCAAATCCGAACTGTTGACGGAAACCGGATTGAAATAGCCCGCCGTCGTCTTCGTGGGATTGGTGTCTTGATACAAAAACTGGCCGAACGTGGCGAAAAAATCCGCTTCGCCCACCGTGGTTTTGAAACGTTCCGCCGCGCCTTCCGGGTTCAAATCGCTGTCCCACACCATCGGCGTCGCGTAAAGCGGATTGGCCATTTTGCCGAGCGTGATCTCCGCCCAATCTTCCGGATGCCAGCCGATATACGCCTGGCTCACATAAATTCCGGCATTGGATTTGCCAAACGGGCTGGTCTGGCCGGTCTGACCGAAGGTCGCCCAAGCCGAGCGCGGATTGGCGGACGTGTCAAACCGTATCCCGTAATAAAAATTGTCGAAGGCCTCGCCGCGCACCCCGAACCGCACCGAATAGCGCAGCCGGTTCAAATTAATGCTGCCGCCGCTGGGATCATGGGCCGAACGCGCCTCATACCGCAACCGCACGTCGCCAAAAATATCCATGTTCTTCACGCCCACCTTGCTTTTCCAAAACGACTCGGGCGCCGCCACGCCGGCCATTTCATTGGTGCGCAGACGATCCGCCTCGGCTTTCACTTTCGCGGCCTCCTGCTGGGTGACGTAGCCTTTTTGAATGAACAAATCCAGCAACGGATCGGGCGTGGTGTCAGCCGGCGTCTCGGCACACCAGCTGGTGCCGGCGGCCAAAATGGAGCATACCCACAGAATATCGCGGACGGATTCAGCGCGGCGCTGCTTCTTGAAAATTCGCATGCGTCAAATGATGCAAGCTCAAAGCGACAGATTAATGTCGCAACCGTTACAAAACGGTTACAAGCCAGCTTCGCGGCGCCGTCGTGTCACGGGCGGTGTCGAGGCTGTCCCCCGCGTTTGAGGATTTATGATCTCTGGGCATGCGCCCGTCGTCTGAACCGCTTTGAGTTGCCTGGCCGCTCAAGGGGAGATCTTTTGCGTCAGTGACAGGCGAGACGCCTGTCCGACAACCTCTGTCGGACGGCGGAACTTTGCGGGGAGGGGTGAAATTAATTTGCCCTTTTGCCGCAACCCGGCGTGGTCCTTCCAAGGACAACATCAACACGCACTCCGCAGCGACGGCCGCGTTCCGTAAAGCGGCCACTCGAAGGTCGGACAAAATTCAGATGGAGACGCGAAGGGTCGAAGTCGGCGCGCTTTCTGGACGGTCTGTTGGCGGCGATTCAATGTTCCATAACTGTCGGATGAGGTCGCCAAAAAATTTAACCTGGCGATTCGCCGCGTTGCGTAACCTTTTGGAAACGAAACGTCCTTTTCACCGCGATTCTTGAAAATGTAACACACAAGTCGCTTGGCTACAAATAGTTGCGATGCGGAATTGCAGGTCTCAAAAGCGCTGTCGCGTGTCCTTGGAAATGAAGTTTTTCGGTTCCGGTTTTTCTAACCTTGGCCTTGGTAAATCACATCGGTGGCTTGACGTGAAACCGCAACCAAAACCAAACAATTAACAACATGAATAAAATATACAAAGCAACCTTGCTGGCCGCCTTGGGACTTTCCGGCGTGCTGTCGGCCCAGGCTGCGACTTACAATGGCGATCTCCTCGTGGGCTTCACCACCCAATCGGGCAATGATTTGATCTACGACTTGGGGAGCACGGCCTCGTTGTTGAGCGGACAGACTTGGAATCTGACCGCGCTGCTCACGGGCTATAATTTGAACGCCGTCAACTGGGGCCTCATAGGCGATGCGAATTTGAGCGGCATTCACACGGCATGGAGTTCGACGGAAGGCGTCACGCCCGGTTCGATTCCCAGCACCGCTGCCTGGGGCAAGATTGACACGGCGGTAAAATCTATTTATCAAAATTTCGGCGCGGCGGGCGCCGGCCAGTCGCTCTCGATTGACTCGGCGGACGACAACAGTTGGAATCACCAGACGGTCAGCCCGAGCCTGACCACGCAATATGCCAACGTCTATGGCAATCCCAATGTGGTGGGCCTCACTTCAGCCAGCCTGTTCAGCGCCGTGGGCGACGGCTCGACTCCTTCTCTGCTGGGCACGTTCAGCTTGAACAGCAGCAGCGTGTTGACCTACTCCGCCACTCCGGCGCCCGAACCCGGCACCTTCGCCCTGATCGGCGGCGGCGCGGCGCTGTTGCTGGTGTTCCGCAACAAGTTTCGTCGGCCAAACTCACAGTCCTGATCCCTCTCAATATCACCAACAAAATTAGCAACCAAACAACTACACATAACCAATAAACTCAAATGAAACTGAATAAATCCCTAGTGGCCGCCGTTCTCGGTCTGAGCCTGACCAGTCTTTGCCAAGCCGGCGACGTCTTCATGAGCGGTTCCACCGCCATGCGCAGCACGGTTTACGCGGCGTTGATCAACGCCGGAACGGTGTTCCAATCCGCCCCCTCCGTGACGACCTACAACGGCGGCGGCAGCGGCGCCAATTACATGGCATTCCGCGGCACGCTGGTGGGCGGTTCGGGCACCACCACGCTGTATTGTCATTGGAGCGGCTCCGAAGCCGGCATTTTAAACGTGGCCAGCAACACCACAATACAGGTGGATTTCATTGATGCTTCGCTGGTTGACGGCGCCGATCACGGTTCCGCCCTTCCGGCCACCACCCAGAATGCCTTTGTCAATCTGGCCATGGCGGACAATTCCCAGGCCTATTCCCGCACCAAAAAACCGACGCTCGCCACCAAGGCGGCGGTTGGCGTGATCACCTTTGAATGGGTTCGCAACCACGGCCTCTGGACGGGCACCAACGTGACCGATTCCCAGGTCCGCCAGGCGCTGGGCGGCTATTGCCCGCGCGCCGTGTTTTCCGGCAATGCGGCGGATGTGAATGATTATGTCTATGTTTCCGGCCGCAACAACCAATCCGGCACCCGCGTGAATGCCTTCGGCACCTCGGGCTTCGGCATCTTCACCATTCCGAACCAGGTTGAAATGAACGCCTCCGGTGTCATGCAGGATTTGAACGGTTTCGGCACCTACGCCGGCGACTACGGCTACGAAAGCGGCGGCACGCTCGCCAGCACCATGGGTGCCAACACCACCACGGCGGCGGATTTGTTCAACGGCAAAACCGGCTACTCGGTCATTTCCTACATGGGCGTGGGTGACGCCAGCAGTGCCATTGGCACCTACGGCGCCGTGCCGCTCGCTTTGAACGGCGTTCCCTTCAGTTCGGCGGCGATCAAGGAAGGTCAATATGGCTTCTGGGGCAATGAATACATCTTAGCCGCCAACAACGCCAACACTGAAGCGCTTGCGGTCTTCAACCTGCTCTCCGCCAACACGGGCATCAACACCTTCTGCGACGGCACCAAGGCCATCAAACTGACGGACATGCATTGCACGCGCACGGGTCCGACGTCTGATCCGTCCCACAACTAATTTAGTTACTGATTCACGCCGGCGTGGACTCACGTTCACGCCGGCCTTTTCGCATTAAACCCGGGCCGCAAGTCAAAGCGCGGCCAGCGGCCAAACCGGCGGAATCCAGACCGTCCATGAAAATCGCCTTTAAAATTTCCCTCGTTGCCAATCTCTTTCTCCTAGCCGCCCTGATTCTCCAAGGGCGCGCGCCGCGCCAGACCGGCGAAGCCCGGCCAGTCGCCGGACCTTCGCTGCCCGCGCCGGCCGCCCTGCCGGCCCAACCGGTTCCGGTCGCCACCGCCGCCGCGCAAACCGCCAAAACCAACGCCTTTGACTGGGCGCAACTCGAGTCCGCCGATTACCGGACTTATGTCAAAAACCTCCGCGCCATCAATTGTCCCGCCGCCGCGTTGCGCGCCATTGTCACCGCCGACGTGAACGCGCTGTATCAGAAACGCGCCGGCGAATTGGAAGCCAAGCTGGCCGATTTCGACCGCAGCTCGTGGGCGGATAAATTGACTTCGGCCAAGTCGCGCCAGGCCTGGCTGGATGAATTGCAACAGATGCCCAACACCAAAGCGGCGGAAATCGCCAGCCTTCTGGGAGTTTCGACCAGCCCGCCGCAAGGGGTGGTGGCTGCCACGACTGCTGCCAACTCGGCAAGCCCGGCCTCTGCCGCCAGCGCGACCGCCGGGGCCACGCCGCTTTCCCAGTCTTCCACGCTGATGACTTCATCCGGCGGCGAGTTGACCGCTGCGGGCACGGCCACGGGCGCGAAAGCCCAGGCCGCCACGCCGGTGTTGCCCATGGTTTTTCGTCAAGTAGATCCGACGGTCATGAGTCTGACGCCGGAGCAGGTGCAGACGATCAACGATTTACGCCAGACATTCATCGATGAGGTCGGCGGTCCTAATCAAGATCCGAGCGACCCGGCCTATCTTCAACGCTGGCTGAAAGCCCAGCCCGACGTGGACAAATTGCTGCAAGGCATGTTGGGGGTCATGGCGTGGGAAACGTATCAAGTCGCCACATGGAATCCGCCGGCCGGAGGTTGAACGGACCGGCTTTACGGCGACGTTTGGCGCAAGGGTAAAAATGCCGCCGCCCGGCGTTTGGCTTCGGCGATTTGCGCGGGACTGAGGATCGGCCGGTTGAGTGGGTTTTTGCCCTCCATTTCTTCAAGGTAATGCCGGGCAATCGGCTCGCCATTTTGTGTTGCGATGTCAAACCACTTGTAAGCCTCCACCAAATCGGTCTTCACGCCGGAGCCGTCGCGATACATGCAGCCCAGATTCATTTGTCCTTGCGCATCGTTTTTCTCCGCCGCCTTGCGATAATAAAACGCGGCTTGCGCGGGATCGCGTTCCACGCCGTTGCCGCCATGTTCGTAAATGTAGCCGAGCGGATTCAGCGCTTCGGCCCGGCCCAGGGCCTCGGCCTTTTCAAACCAGGCGCGCGCCTGGGTAAAATTCACCGGAATGGATTCCCGCCCGTCCAGATACAAAAAGCCCAAGGCGAGCATGGCGTCGGACTGTTTTTGCCGCGCCGCTTTTTGATACCATTTCAAAGCTTCCAGCGCATTGGTGGGCAGGCCCCGGCCTTCCGCGTAGCTGCGGCCCAGACTGTATTGGCCCAGCGGATCGCCAGCCTTGGCGGCTTGGCGATACCACCGGGCCGCTTTGGTGAAGTTTTGGCGCACGCCCTGTCCCTTGGCGTAGAAAACCCCGAGATCATTTTGCGCATACGCGAAGCCCTGATCCGCCGCCCGCCGCATCCACTCGGCCGCCCGCGCGTAGTCTTGCGGCACGCCGTCGCCCTTGGCGTAATGTTTGGCCAGCGCATATTGCGCCGCCGCATCGCCTTTTTGGGCGGCTGCAACGGCGGTGGCCAGCCCCCCGTTATCCTGCGCGTGAACCGCCCCGGCGCCCGCCAGGGTCATGGCCAGGAGGAGGCCGGACAAAAGGGGAAGAATTGTCTGCTTTGTCATAAAAATTTGGACGCGCGGAAAGTATTTAGCGCAGCCGGCCCATGAAGTCATGTGAAGAAAGTGGGACAATCGTTACAAATCAGTTACGGGCCGGCAACGCGTGTTACAAGTTGTCGCCATTTGCAACCGGATTTCAATCTGATGACGCACTATTTCCTTAAACCTCTGCAAATTCAGGCTTTATTCTCCAAAACCGGCGCGTCCTTAAAACGGTTCCGCGTGTCTTCCAACAGGATGAAACGCTGCCGACGGGCGGCTAGACTGCTAAAACATTTAATACCGAGATCAAGACACCACCCACAACCAAGACAACATGATCAAACCCATCAAACTGGCCTTGCTCGCCACCGGACTCGCCCTGACTTCAACCCACGCCGCCACCTACACGGGCGACCTGGTCGTCGGCTTCACGACCCAGTCGGGCAACGACTTGATTTATGATCTGGGTCCTCAATCTGCCTTGACCGATGGCCAGAGTTGGAATTTATCCAGCCTGCTCTCCGGCTACAATCTCAACGTGGTTTACTGGGGCGTGATCGGCGACAAAAACATCGGCGGCGTCCGCACCGCATGGATGACCACGGATGGCACGGTGGTGCCCGACCCCATTCCCAGCACGTCCGCCTGGGGCAAGATCGATACCGCCACCAAGACCTTGTATCAGTTCTTTCCGTCTGCCGCCGCCGGGCAATCCACCACCATTGATGCCACCGACGCGAGCAGTTGGAATCAGGAAACCCTCAACGGCCTGGGCAGTCCCAGTTCTTATGTCAGCGTCAAAGCCGACCCGAATGGGCAGGGCAAAACTTCCACCCCGTTTTACAGCATGGTGGCCGATGGTTCCGCCGCCGTCAAAGTGGGCACGTTCACCCTGAACGGCACGGGCACGTTGACCTTCAGCACCGTCACCACAGTGGCCACACCACCCGCTCCGCGCATTGTTAATATCGCCCGGGCGGGCGGCACGACGACCGTTTTCTTCACCACCACCAACGGCAATTTCAGCTACAAGCTTTACTACACCAACTCGGCGGGATTGACCGCGCCGGCCGCCAACTGGCCCGCGCTTTCCACAAGCGTGACCGGCAACGGACAAACCAATTTCCTCCAGGACACCACGACGGACGCCACCCGCTTCTATCGCGTCGGAGTTCAATAAGCGAAGCTAGATTTCGTCGCGCAAAGCTGGTTGCTTTTTGTGGCAACCAGCTTTTTAATTTTATGGCCAAGCGAATCATGCGACCGCAGGTTATGGCCACTTCATGCCACCTGACAGTTGGCGCGTCATACACTAGCTTGTTCCCATCAACTTAATGATGACCTTTCGTTCCATGGGAAACCGGTTGAAAACCATCGGGAGCCTGCTGCTCGCGGGCGGTATTATTCCGTTTACCTCGCCAGTTTTGGCCGACTCTGATACCAGCACAGTTCTGCCTTATACCTGCGGCACGCGCATTACCCCCAGTTCGCCGGCCATTGCTGGAACGCGTTACGGCCGCATCCTCCGGCTGGAACACAGCGGCAGCGTCAACGGCACCCTGCTCGCCACGTTTGAAGCGTGGCCAAATAATTTCGGGATTTATCGGAGCACAGACGACGGCGTCAATTGGACCCAAATCGCCACCACCAGTGAAACGCAGTTCGCCGGCTATCAATTCAAGGTGGAACCGGACTTGTTTGAGCTGCCCGTGGCCATGGGAAATTTGCCAGCCGGAACCGTCCTGCTGGCCGGCAATGCGCCCGGGCCATCGTCCAGCCGGAATTTGGAAATTTATTACAGTCTGGATCATGGACTCACCTGGAAGTTTCGCAGCGTGGTGCAATCCAATGACGCCACGCACATTAATCTTTGGGAGCCGTATCTGGGCGTGACCAGCGCCGGACAATTGATCTGTTACTATAGCGATGAACGGTTCACCGCCACCTACAATCAGGTCCTGAGCGAACGTGTTTCACCGGATGGCGGCCTCACGTGGGGCACCGAACAATTCGCCTGCGCCATTCCCGACGGCGTGCAACGTCCCGGCATGGCCGTGGTCACGCGCATGGGCAACGGCAAATATGTGATGAGCTTCGAAGCCGTGAACGGCGGCGCCCGCAGCCAGGTGCACATCAAGTTTTCCGACGATGGCATTAATTGGGGCAGCGGCCCGGCGGATTACGGCACCCCGGTCCAAACTGCCAGCGGCGCTTACCTCGGCGCCTGTCCGTATATCGTGTGGGTTCCCGCCGGCGGTCCGAATGGAACGTTGGTGCTGGCCGCTCAATTTCTCGTGAACAGTCCCAATACGGATCGCGAATTGCTCATCAACACGCATCTTGGCCAGGGCAATTGGACCATGATTCCCGCACCGGTGCAGTGGCAGGGCGGCGGCAATGTGCTCGCCGGCTGGAGCCAGGGCATGATTCCCACCGCCGACGGTCAGGGTGTCATTCAGCTCGCCAGCTCCCAAATCACCCTCAACGGCAACACGAACAACAATGAAATGCTCGTGGGCCGCGCCCAGCTCATTCTGCCGGGCAATGCCTACGTCGTCGCCAATCAAAACAGCGGATTGGCCTTGGAAATTCCCGGAAATTCGCCGACGCACGGCGTTGGGTTTCAGCAGGGCCTCGTCAACGGCGGGCCGGCGCAGAAATGGCGTTTCAATGATCTCGGAAATAATGTCTGGACGGTTATCAATTCCGCCAACCGGCTCGCGTGGGACAACACCGGCTGGAGCGTCGCGCCCGGCACCAAGATTGAACAGTGGGATTACAATGGTCTGCCTGTTCAGCAATGGAAACTTCGCCCCGTGGGCAACGGCGCCTGGCGATTTCTGAATGTGTATTCCGGCCTGGCCATTACCGTGACCAACGCCGCCACCGCCGCCGGCGCGGCCATCATTCAATGGAGCAACGCGGCGACCGCTGAACAAAACTGGCTGCCGTCCCAACCAGACTTTGGACTTGCCGCGCATTACACGTTTGATGGCAACGTGCAGGATGCCACCGGTCACGGCAACGATGGATCGCCGGCCGCCAGCACCACGAACTATGTGACAGGCCGCTTTGGCGGTTACGCCTTGCGCTTCAATGGCACCAATGATTACGTGCAAATCCCTCGTTCCATCGGTGGCGGCAACTGCTTCGCCATCGCTTTTTGGATGAAAACCACCTCCATTGGCGGCGGCAGTTCCACCTGGATTGGCGGCAGTGGATTGGTCGATGGAGATGTTTGGGGTTCCAAAAATGATTTCGGCATTTCACTGTTGAACGGAAAAATTGCCTTTGGCGTGGGCAATCCAGAAACCACCCTCCAGTCCACCCTACCGGTAAATGACGGCCAATGGCACCACGTCGTCGCCATGCGTGACGGTTTCAATGGCCGGATGGCCATCTATTTGGACGGCCTCTTGAATACCAATGCGCCGGGACCAATCGGCGCGAAAATCGATCCTCCCGTCCTGCGCATCGGCAGCATCCAAAATGGAATTTCAGGAAAATATTTCGACGGAGTGATCGACGAGGTGCGGCTTTACAACAACTGGCTCGACACGAACACCATTGCGCAACTGGCAACCCAGCCATCCCTGCTGGCTTGGTTGAAATTTGATGAAGCCAGCGCCACCACCGCCATTGATTCCACCGGCAACGGCTGGAATGGCACGTTGGTCAACGGTCCCACCCGGATTGCCGGACACACCGGCTTGGCCGTCAATTTAAATGCCAGCGCCAACAACTACGTCAGCCTGCCAGCCGGCGTGGCGGGCAGCTTGAATAGTTGCACGATGGCGGCCTGGGTCAGACCGAACAACAGTGGCACATGGTCCCGGATTTTTGATTTTGGTGACAGCCCGACGAATTACCTGTTTTTGTCACCGGTCGGCGGCGGCAACATCATTCGCTTTGCCATGACCACCACCGCCGGGGCGGGTGAACAAGGGATCGATTACCAGGGTGCCTTGTCTTCCGGCGTGTGGCATCACCTCGCCGTTACTCTGGATTCCGGCATCGGCATTCTCTACGTGGATGGCGCTCCAGTGGCGACCAATCAGACGTTGTCGCTGGCGCCCGCTGATCTGGGCAACACCGTGCAAAACTGGATTGGCCGCTCGCAATATCCCGACCCGTATCTGAACGGTGCCATTGATGATTTCCGTATTTATCAGGGTGCGCTGAGTCTCACAGACGTGGCCAGCTTTGTCACGCCATTGGCCGCGCCGACCGGATTGACCGCCGCCAGCGGTGATGCGGCGGTGGGTCTCACGTGGGATGCCCTGCCGTCCGCGGCGGGTTTCAACGTCAAGCGCGCGCGCGTCAGCGGCGGCCCTTACACCACCATTGCCAGCAACCTGCCCGCCACGGAATTCACCGATGGCGTTGTCACCAATGGCATCCGGTATTTTTACGTGGTTACCGCCACCAATCCGGTCATGGAAAGCGCCCGTTCCGCCGAAGTTTCAGCGGTGCCCGCGCCGCGAATTCCGCCGCAACTCACGGTTTTGCTGGCCGCCGGACAATTGCATTTCTCCTGGCCGACCGATCACACCGGCTGGCTGCTGCAATGTCAAACGAATGATCCGGGCACTGGTCTGGGCACGAACTGGATCACCGTCCCCAATTCCGGTGCGGCGGTCCAATTCGACATGCCGGTCAATCCCGCCAACGGCAGCATCTTCTTCCGGCTGGCCGCGCCCAATTGATCTTCCGCCGGGATGGAAAAATTGGGGTAAAATAATTCAAAGCATTTCCCGGTTAATTTTGTCAAATTCTTGAACTCGTCTGAGGCCGCATGGCGGAATGCGCCAAGTAGAGGAGTGTTTTGAAATTATTTCCTTCAGGAATTGACAGTCGGTGGAAAATGCCCATGACAAACTCGCAAGCGCCTTCCGCACCGCTTAATCGCGATCTTACACAAAAAGGTTTGAAGTGGCGCCTCCATGAGGAGTTGGACCTCAAACTTGCTCATCCGCAAGGTTTGCTCGCCGCAATAATCGGCAATGAACACGGGCACTTTATCATTATTCATTGGTGGAGCCAATGGAGGTTTTCTCCTGTGTCGTGTAGTGGGCGCATATCAAAAACAAGGAGTCGTCATTGGGCGGATGTGATCTAAGCCGGAACGATGCAGTTGAGCGCATAATTTCCGTGTGTTTTTTGCGCTCATGCCTGAAGTGAGGCAACTGCATGGCAGTTGGGGAGCGCGGAGATTTTGGCCAACATTTCCCGCCACCAGT
>JAKALA010000090.1 GCA_021813325.1 bacterium
TCGTCGTCGGGCATCACTCCAACGTGCAGGATAATGCGGTGCTGCATTTGGCCGACAAATTTCCCTGCATTCTCGGCAACTGGGTCACCGTCGGCCACGGAGCCATCGTCCATGCCTGCAAAGTGGGCGACGAATGCCTCGTCGGCATGGGCGCGGTCATTTTGGATGGCGCGGTCATCGGCAAAGAATCCATCATTGGCGCCAAGGCGCTGGTGACGCAAGGCACCAAAATTCCCCCCGGCTCGCTGGTCTTGGGCGCTCCGGCCAAGGTGGTGCGCAAACTGACCAAGGAAGAACGCGCCGGGTTGAAATGGTGGGCGCAAAAATATGTCGATAATGCCGAATATTGCCTCAAGCACCGCATCGCCATTGGCAGTGTCATGGCTTGAATTTTGGCAAAAAAAGGAACCTCGCTCCTCGCGAATTGCCTCTGTCAGGGCGCAATTTGCCACGCTCTCTATTTTCGGAGCGCCGACGTTCCGTCGGCTTAAACCTGGTAAATGTCAGCAACCCGATGCAACCCAATCCAACGCTTCGAAAAGTTGCAGCCAAAAGCCGGCCAGAGGCCGGCGCTCCGATCCGGGTGCTGGCAAGTGGCGCGCGCTGTGCCAAAAATAGCACAATTAAGATTTGACGTTTCTTTTAATTGTGCCATTTTGCCACTCTGAAAGGTTGATTCCAGTCAATGGCAGCGCCGAAATCCAGTTTTCTCGACAAAGTGCTTGGCCGAATCGGACGTTTGGATACCGAGGGTCTCCAAACGGTCGTTCAACGGCTGGCCCGCGAACGGAGTTTTCTCGAAACGCTGTTCAACACCATTGAAGACGGCGTTTTGGTGGTGGATGAACATGGCCGGGTCATTTACTTCAATCAGGCCGTAACGCGGCTGATCGGATTGCAACAAAGTGAGGAAGAACTGCACGTCACCAAAATTCTGCCCGAACTGGATTGGGAGATGATTTCGCATGCCGACATGGCGGGCGGAGCGCATGTGACGCGACACGAATTTGAGGTGCATTATCCGCGTCCGCGTTTTATCCGGCTTTACACCGCGCCGCTGGATGGCGTGGCCACGGGAAGCTCGGGCGTGGCGCTCATTTTTCACGACGCCACGGAAGCCCGGCAGAAAACCTTTGAAGCCATTGAAAGTGAACGCGTCCAGGCGCTGACGTTGCTGGCCGCGAGTGTGGCCCATGAAATCGGCAATCCGCTCAATGCGCTGCACATTCACCTGCAGCTCATGGAGCGGGAGGTGAAAAAACTGAAATTGGGACAAGCCGGTAGTCCGTCCAAAAAACAGCGGGAAAAGGACCGGTTGGAAGCGTATCCCCCGGCGGATGCCGCCGGAAAATTGGAGCAATATCTCGCGGTGGCCAAAGGCGAAATCAACCGGCTGGATTACATTGTCACCCAGTTTTTGGGCGCCATCCGGCCCGCGCCCGTGCAGTTGAAAATGGCTTCGCTCAACGACGTGGTGAACAAGACGCTGGATTTGTTGCGACCGGAAATTGAGAATCGCGGCATCACGGTTCAAACGAAGCTCGCGCGCGGGTTGACGGCCACCCATATCGATCCGACCCAACTCCAGCAGGTGCTCGTGAATCTGATCAAGAACGCTTCCCAAGCGATGACCACAGGCGGCACGTTGACACTGCAAACCGGCGAGAACAGCGAAAGCGTGTGGGTCAGTGTCACCGATACCGGCGGCGGCATTCCGCAGGAACAAATCAACCGCATTTTTGAGCCGTTTTACACCACCAAAAAGAAGGGGACCGGCCTTGGCCTGATGATCGTGCAACGCATCATTCGCGCCCATAACGGACGCATTGAACTCGAAAGCAACGTCGGCAAAGGCACCACCTTCCGCCTCTGGCTGCCGCTGCATGAACGGAAGCCGCGGCTGTTGGAAGCCCGGACGAACTAGCCCCAGATTCGCTCAAATGAAACCCAGATTAAAAGACGCCAACCGTGCGATGGACAAAATGATTTGTGTTTCATTTGCGCCCATCTGCGGCCCTAAAAAATGAAACCAACACTCTTGATTGTGGATGACGAGAAAACCACCCGCGAAGGTTTGCGGGCGGCGCTCGAAGAACGTTACGACGTTTACATCGCCGAAGATGCGAAGGCGGCGATGAATCTTTTGGAATCGGAAAACTTTGAGGTGCTGCTCACCGATTTTCGCCTGCCGAACGAGGACGGCATGAAGCTGATTGCCCGGGCCAAATCGCTGGCCAAACCGCCCATCTGCATTTTGATGACCGCTTACGGCTCCGAAGAGCTGGCGGTGAACGCCATGAAACAGGGCGCGGATGATTACATTGCCAAGGGGCGGCTGCAAATTGACGAGCTGGAAATGCGCATTGCGCGGGCCTTGAAACAGCAAACGCTCGAAGTGGAGAATGTTTCATTGCGCAAGCAGCTCGACGCCAAGTTTGGCATGGAAAACATCATCGGCGAATCGCCGGTGATGAAGGAGATTTTTGACCTCGTTCAACAAGTCGCGCCGACGCGCGCCACGGTGCTGATCGGCGGTGAAAGCGGCACCGGCAAAGAACTCATTGCCAAAGCCGTGCATCAGTTGAGTCCGCGCGTCAGGCAGCCGTTTGTCACGGTTCATTGCGCGGCGCTGGCGCCCACGCTGCTGGAAAGCGAATTGTTCGGCCACGAACGCGGCGCGTTCACCGGCGCGCATGAACGGCGCATCGGCCGTTTCGAACAGGCGCAGGGCGGCACGCTGTTTCTGGATGAGATTGGGGAAATCGACGCCACGATTCAGGTCAAGCTGCTGCGTTTTTTGGGTGAACGCACGTTTGAACGCGTCGGTTCCAACAAGACTTTGAGCGCTGATGTCCGGCTGGTGGCCGCCACAAATAAAAATCTGGAAGTGCTGGTAAAAGAGGGAGAGTTTCGCGAAGATTTGTTCTTTCGATTGCGGGTGGTGGAGATAAAATTGCCGCCATTGCGCGAACGGAGTGGGGATATTCCTTTGCTGGCGCAAAATTTCCTGCGTGAATTTGCCCGGGAAAACCGCAAAAACGTGAACGATTTCACGGTGGATGCGCTCGAAGCGCTGATGAAGTATGCGTGGCCGGGCAATGTCCGCGAACTGCGCACGGCCATCGAGCATGCGGTGGTGTTGTGCCGCGGGGACCGGGTCACGGTGCGTGATCTGCCCAATTCGACCCGGTTTGGCGGCAGCCTGGAACCCGTCCCGCTGGCGGACAAGGATCTGACCGTGAAGGCGGCCGAGAAACAGTTGATCATTCGGGCCTTGAAGGAGACGAATGGCAACCGCACGCACGCGGCTCGGAAAATCGGCATGAGCCGGCGGACGTTTCATCGCAAATTGCACGAATATCATTTGGAAGGTTTTTGATTTATGCTGACGACCGAACAAATTCAACGGACGATCCACAACCTGGAACAGGGAACCTTGTCCCGCTGGATAAAATGGCTGCCGATGGTGGCCGGGGTCATCGCCTTGGCCGTGCTTTACGATGTGCGGGCGTATAAGGATTTTTCCTCGCCCGAAGCGATGGATGCCGCGCAGGTGGCCCGCAATCTATCCGAAGGCAAGGGTTACACCACTGATTGCATCCGCCCCTTCAGCATTTACCTGGTCAAAAAGCACAACCTCGCCGTGCAGCAGGCCAGCGGTTCCACCAGCACCAATGCCGCCGATCTGGCCCGGCTGAACGGCAACCATCCCGATTTGGCGAATCCGCCGCTCTACCCGACGGTGCTGGCCGGCCTGATGAAAATTAAAGCGCCCGACTGGAAGATTGAATTGAAGAAACCGTTCTGGTCTGAAGGCGGCAAGTTTTTGCGTTATCGGCCGGAGTTTGCCATTGCTGTCTTTAATCAGTTTCTGCTGTTGCTGGTTGTGCTGTTGACCTTTGTCATTGCCCGCAAATTGTTTGATCTCCAGGCCGCGTGGATTGCCGCGCTGTTGACCCTCGGCTCGGATTTGCTCTGGCAGTTTAGTTCCTCCGGCCTGTCCACCCTGCTGTTGCTGGTGGTTTTTCTGGGATTAATCTGGGGCCTGATCAAAATGGAAGAACTCGGGCGGGCCGAAACTCCCAACGTGCGTTCCATGTTTATGCTGGCGATGGGGGTGGGTTTGATGGCCGGGTTGGGCACCCTGACGCGCTACGCGTTTGGCTCGGTGATGGTGCCCGTTATTATTTTTATCGGCCTGTTTGGCGGCCCGCGCCGGCTGGGTTTGGCGGTGGCCTCGGGACTGACCTGGGCGGTCGTCCTGACGCCCTGGATCATTCGCAACGTAGCCGTAAGCGGCACATGGTTCGGAACGGCGGGGTATGCCTTTGCCGAAAATACGTTCTTGTATCCGGATTCGAGTTTGATGCAATCCATCAATCCAACATTGTCCCTGGCGGCAGGCATCAAGCCCTACGCTTATAAAATTCTTCCCAATCTCGACACGCTGTTTCACACGGGCATTTTCTCCCTGGGCGGCGGCTGGCTGGGAATGCTGTTCTTGGTGGGCCTGATGCTGAATTTTCGCAACGCCACGGCGCAACGGCTGCGTTACTTTGCCTTGATGTCCCTGGCGGTGTTTATGTTTGCCCAGGCTCTGGGCAAAACTCCGGTGTCAGAATTATCCCCGATCCTGAACACGGAAAATTTATTGGTGTTGTTGACCCCGCTGGTGGTGATCTTTGGAACAGCGTTCTTTTTGATTCTGCTGGAACAGCTCACGCTGCCAGCCATCACCGTGCGCTATGGCATCATTGCGCTGCTGGTGCTTGTGGCCTGCCAGCCGCTGATTGCCCGCATCATGTTCAAAACCGCACCCATTTCTTATCCGCCTTACTCTCCCCAAGAAATCCAACGTGTCAGCGGTTGGACCACGCCCGATGCCCTCATCATGAGCGACATGCCTTGGGCCGTGGCCTGGTATGGCCAGCGGCAAAGCGTGTGGCTCACCCTCGACACGCAGGACGATTTCTATGCCTTGCACAAAAAAATCAAACCCGTGCAGGCGCTCTATCTGACCTCGTTGACCATGGACGGGAAATTTCTGTCCGACTGGATGCAGGATGGCAAGCAAGGCTGGGGAAATTTTGTTTACAAAATCCTGAAGGACCAGCGGCTGCCGGATAAATTCCCGTTGACCAAGATGCCGGAAGGACTGTTCCCGATGCGTGTGTTCCTCGCCGATCAGGACCGCTGGAGCAATGCGGCCAAAGATTGATTCACGCCGCCGCCCGCTTCAGCCGGTCGGCGATGCCGGTCCATTCCGGCCTGTCCGGCAGGGTCTCCACCACGATTAATTGCGCGCCCGCCGCATCGCACCGGTGCAGCTCGGCATACAAAGCGCGGGCAAACGCTTCGGCGTCATGCGGAATGACGCTCACGTTGGCCGCCCCCAATCCCACGGGAATTTTGGTGTGGGCCACGATTTGGACGTGCTCGATTTTGCAGTTCCAGTTTTTAATCTGCGCCGCCAAATCCGCGTCATCCCGCCAGCAAGCGATCATCAATCTGGCCTTCGGCGAATAATGCTTCTTCAACAGCCCCGGACTGCGCAGCGTGGTTGCAGTTCCAGCGCCGGCCGGGGACTGAATTTTCCCCGCCACCGCCACAATGGACTCTTCATGAATCATGCCCGGTCGCAAAATTCGCGGCGGCCTCGCGGCCAGATCGACCACGGTGGATTCAATGCCCACTTGCGACTGGCCGCCGTCCACGATCAGGGGAATTTTCCCGCGCAACTGGCTGTGAACATGCCCGGCATTGGTCGGTGAAATCTGGTTGGACAAATTGGCGCTCGGAGCCGCCAGCGGAAAACCGCACTCGCGAATGACCGCCTGCATGAACGGATGGCTCGGCCAGCGAATGCCCGCGGTTTCACCGCCGGCCGTGACGATATTCGGGATTTTTTTCGCGCGCGGCAGGACCAGCGTCATCGGTCCCGGCCAGAACGACCTGGCAAATTGTTCCGCCACCTCCGGCCATTCAGCCGCACAGCTCCTAGCCATTTCGCCGGAAGCCACATGCACGATGATTGGATTGTGTGACGGACGGCCCTTGACTTGGAAAATTTTCGCCACCGCGCCTTCATCCAGCGCATTGGCCGCCAGTCCATAAACCGTTTCGGTCGGCAGCGCCACCAGTTCGCCCGCGCGCAGCAACTGTGCCGCCCGCTGGACGGCCAGTTGGAATAATTCTTTGGTGTGGGTTGATAAAATTTCCGTGTTCATGCCGTTCGGCTGCTGGCAAGGATAGCCGTCCGCGCGGCAACTTTCAAAGCTCAACCGGCATCACCCTGGGAGAAAACGAACCGGCAAGCCCGGCTCACTCGTAGCGCAGCGCTTCGATGGGATCGAGCCGCGACGCCTTCCACGCGGGATAAAAGCCCGAGACCACGCCGACTACCGCGCTGGAAAGGGACGCGATGATGATCCAGAGCACGGGCGTGACGGTGGGCCATTCGGTAATAGATGACAGGAGCGTGGAAACCCCCATGCCCGAGGCAATGCCAATGCCGCCACCGATCAAGCTCAACGTGACGGCTTCAATGAGAAATTGCACCAGAATGTCGCCGCCGCGCGCGCCCACGGCCATGCGAATGCCGATTTCGCGGGTGCGCTCGGTCACGCTCACGAGCATGATGTTCATGATGCCAATGCCGCCCACAATCAACGAAACCGCCGCCACGCCGGCCAGCAGCACGCCCATCACCCGGGCGGTGGTCGTGGCGGCTTGCGCAATGTCTTCCTGGCTGCGCACCACGAAGTCGCGCTCGCCTTCCGGCTTGAGATGATGGCGCTGCACGAGCAACGAGCTGATTTCCTGTTGCACAATGGGCATGGCGGCTGAAGACACCGCCTGGACCAAAATGACATCCAGCCAGGTTTCCCGGTTGATGCGCTTGAGTTCCGTGGTGTAGGGCACAATGACCACGTCATCCTGGTCGGAACCCATCGGCGAAAGTCCCTTGGGGTTCAAAATGCCGATGATCTGGCAGGGGACATCGCGGATGCGCACCATCTGGCCCAGTGCATCGCCCATGGGAAAGAGCTGCTTGGCCACGGTTTGTCCGATCACGCAAACCTTGGCGGCGGTGCGGACCTGTTCCGGGCCGAAAATTTCCCCTTCCGCCAGCCCCCATTGGCGGATTTGCAGGTATTCGGGCGATTCGCCCTGAACGCTGGTATTCCAGTTCTGGTTGCCGGCGATGATCTGGGCGCGCGTCCGGTTTTCTGGACTCACGGCGGTCACTCCGTCAATTTGCGTCTGGATGGCCACGGCATCCGGCAGTTTAAGACTATGCCAGTTGCCCCAGCCCAGGCGCGCGCCGCTGGAGCTGAAGGAGCCGGGAAAAATCAGCAGCATGTTTTCACCCAGGCTTGCGATCTGTTGCTCCACCTGCTGTTTGGCGCCGCTGGTGATACTGACGGAGGCGATCACGGCGCCGACGCCGATGATCATGCCCAGCATGGTGAGCACCGTGCGCATTTTGTTGCGGCGCAGCGCGCGGAGCGCGATCCGAAAAGTGGCGAAAATTCTCATGCGGTGAGCTTGATGGCTTGATGCGCTTCCCGCAGATGGCTCAATTCCGATTCGGCGTTCAGGCGGTTTGGCACGGGTTCGTCTTTGACCACCAGACCGTCACGCAAAATGAGGTTGCGTTTGGTGTAGCGAGCGATGTCCAGTTCGTGCGTCACCATGACGATGGTGATGCCCTGGTCATTCAATTTTTGGAACACACCCATGATCTCGATGCTGGTCTGGCTGTCGAGGTTGCCGGTCGGTTCATCGGCCAGCAGCAGCGACGGGTGATTGACCAGCGCGCGGGCAATGGCCACGCGCTGTTGCTGGCCGCCGGAAAGCTGGTTGGGCTTGTGGTCCGCCCGCTGGGCCAGGCCGACCAGTTCCAGCGAGCGCAACGCGTTTTTCCGCTGTTCCCGCGCGGAAGCGCCGCGATGGCTGTAAAGCATCGGCATCTCGACATTTTCCAAGGCCGTGGTGCGGGAGAGCAGATTGAATCCTTGGAAGACAAAGCCGATTTTTCGGTTGCGAATGTCGGCCAGATCGTTGCGGCTTTGGGCCAGAATGTCCACGCCATCCAAAAAATAACCGCCGCTGGTGGGGCGATCCAGGCAGCCAATCGTGTTCATGAGCGTGGATTTACCCGAACCGCTGGAGCCCATGATGGCCACGAATTCGCCCGGCATCACGTCCAGGGAAATGCCGCGCACCGCATGCACTTCCACTTCACCGGTCTGGTAGGTTTTGCGAATGTTGTCGAGTTTGATGACGGGGTTCATTGGTTAGAACCGATGGCGCGGGCTGAAGGGATTGGAAGTCTGACGATTGTTTTCCGCGTCTGGAAGCGCCAGCCCGGTGATCACCTCGTCGCCTTCCTTCAAACCGGAGAGAATTTCAGAGTAAATATTGTCGGTAATGCCAACCTGAACCTGAACTGGCACGGGTTTGGCGGTTTCGCCGGCGTTGCCGGCTTTCAAAATATAAACCGTATGAACCACCGGCTGATCGCCATGGCCATGCCCGTGTCGCTCGCGGGATCTTTGGCCGCCACCGCCGGCACCCGCACCGGCGACATTGTTGGTTTTATCGGCGGACGACCCGCCGGCCAAAGCCGCTTCCGGCGGCTGAAAACGCAGCGCGGAGTTGGGAACTTCCAGCACGTTGGTATGGTTTGCCACGATAATGCTGACGCTGGCCGTCATGCCGGGTTTGAGTTTGAAATCGGCGTTTGTCACCCCAATCACACTGTCGTAAGTGACAACGTTATTGACCGTGGTGGGCGCGTTGCGCACCTGGGTTACGCCCCCGTGAAACGTGCGATTGGGATACGCGTCCACCGTGAAGTCCACACTCTGACCTTCCTTGATGCCGCCGATGTCCGCCTCATCCACCGCCGCGTCAATCTGCATTTTGGCCAGATCGTTGGCGATGAGGAACAGCGTCGGCGTGTTGAAACTGGCGGCCACGGTCTGGCCCACGTCCACCGCGCGCGAAATCACCACGCCGTCCACGGGCGAATAAATCTTGGTGTATCCGAGATTCGCCTTGGCGTTGTCCACCGACGCCTGTTTGATTTTCACCACGGCTTCGGCCTGATGCAGCGTGGCCACGGCGGTGTCGTAGTCGGCGGCGGAAACCAGATTATTGGTGTAAAGTTCCGCCGTCCGCCGCGTCTGCACCTGCTGCAATTCAAGATTGGCGGTCGCGTTGGCCAGATCGGCTTGGGCGGATTCCACCTGGGCCTGATATGTGCGCGGCTCGATTTCCGCAATCAGGTCGCCCGCCTTCACCTGCGAATTGAAATCCACGTAAATGTCGCTGATGCGGCCGGAAACCTGGCAGCCCACCTGGATGCTTTTGACCGGGTTTAATGTGCCGGTGGCGGTCACCGTCTGAATCAGCTCACCGCGGGCCACCGTTACCGTGTTATAACTCATCGAAGCGGTGCCTTTGTGACGGAAATAAAAAATTCCGCCACCGATCAGCGCCAGAATCAACATGAATAAAATCCACTTCCACCAACTTCTGCCTGTTTTTTCCTGCATAAATTAAAAATTACATTAAGTCCGCATTTCAGACTGATTTTGCAGTCGTTAAGTTACGATAAATTCGACCCGCACTGCAATTTCAGTTTATTCCACCCCCGCCACTGACTAAGATGGCGGCGTGCTGGAAACGTTCATTTCCCAACTCAATTCAGCGGCGGCGCTGACCGTTGAACAAATTTCGCTGGCGGTCGAACAATTGACCGCCGAGACCGTTCCCGCCGCGGTGAAGGCGGATTTTCTCGTCGCGCTGGCGCAAAAAGGCGAGACGCCCGCGGAAATCGCCGCCTTTGCCGCCGCGTTGCGCGCCAAATCCATTCCACTGCCGCTGGATGCCGAGACGCGCACCCGCGAAATTCTGGACGTCGTCGGCACCGGCGGCGACCGCCTGGGCACTTTCAATATTTCCACAACCGTGGCCATTTTGTGCGCCGCGGCCGGCGTGACCGTGGCCAAACATGGCAACCGCGCCGTCACCTCGCCGGTCGGCAGCGCGGATGTGATCGAAGCTCTGGGCATCAAAGTCGGCCTTTCCCCGGCGGATGCCGCGCGGCACCTGCGCGAACATCAATTCGCATTCCTCTTCGCGCCCAATTTTCATCCCGCCTTCAAACACATCGCGCCGGCGCGGAAATTGTGCGCCGAACGCGGCCAGCGCACCCTTTTCAACATTCTCGGGCCGTTGCTGAATCCCGTTCATCCATCGGCGGCACTCGTGGGCGTGCCGCGCGTGGAGTTGTGCGAACCCATGGCGCATGCGTTGCAGTCTCTGGGAGTGCGCCGTGGCCTGGTGGTTTGCGGCGAAGCCGGCGAACATCGCCTGGATGAAATGTCCATTCTCGGATGCAGCCACCTCGCCGAATTTTATCAGGAACGCGGGTTCAGCGCTTCGGTTTTAACCACGGAGAATTTTCCGCTTCAGCCCGCCACGCTCGACGATTTGAAAGGCGGCGACAAAAAAGCCAACGCCGAAATCGTGCGGCGGATTTTACTGGCCGAAGAACGCGGTCCGAAACGCGACGCGGTTCTGTTGAATGCCAGCGCGGCCTTGTTTGTGGCCGGCAAAGTCAGATCGCTGGCCGAAGGTTGGAAAGTCGCGGGCGAAACCATCGATTCCGGCGCGACCCAACGCAAACTCGCGGAACTGACAGCGTGAATTGATGCCGCCAGCGCGGTGCAAGTGAACCCCGGTTTTCCGAAATATTATCCGCGCCGGGCAAATGAAGGTTTCATCCGCGCGTCGTTTGTGTTTAGCTGTGGCCGAATGAGTTCTTGGCTGGTCATCCGCTCCGGCAAGTGCGACGCCGCGTTTAACATGGCGCTGGACGAAGCGCTGCTCGAAGCCCTGCCGCGTTTGCGCGCGCCGGCGTTGCGCTTTTATGGCTGGACCGAACCGGCGGCGACCTTCGGCTACTTTCAGAAATTTTCCGACGTTGCCACGGCGACCCAGCTCCGCCCGCTCATCCGGCGTCCGACCGGCGGCGGCATCGTGCCGCATGCTGCCGACTGGACTTACAGCGCGGTTTTTCCCCACGGCCACGAATGGCATTTGCTCAAGGCCGAGGAAAGTTACCGCCGGATTCACGACTGGTTGCGGCGGGCCTTTCAACATCTGGGCGTGGAAACCGAATTGGCGCCGTGCTGCAAAAAAACTCTGCCGGGACAGTGCTTTGCCGGCTACGAAAAATTCGACCTGCTCTGGCAGGGCAAGAAAATCGCCGGCGCGGCGCAACGCCGAAACAAACTGGGACTGCTGATCCAAGGCTCCGTCCAACCGCCGCCGCTCGCGCTGAATCGGTGCGATTGGGAAAACGCCATGACGCACGTCGGCGAACCCGATTCGCATGGAAAGTGGACGGCGTTTAATCCCGACACCGGACTTTTGGCGCTGGCCAACCGCCTCAGAGCGGATAAATTTTCCCAGTCGTGTTATAATCAAAAGCGTTAAGCGATTTAAATTTCCAGTTGTAGCAGTTTCGATGCGAAAATACTTCCCGCGTTTTCGCCGGCATTCTAGAGCGAATTAAATAAAAATGTAGCCGCACGAGGCAACCAGTTGAGGGCGTCCTGGGCGGTGTCGCTGGCCTTGTAGTTGCCGGCGTGTCGCGAACGGGAATTGATTCTGGCCATGACCTATGTGCTCGTGGTTTTTTCCATTCTGGTGCAGGGACCCACGAGGAACCGGCGAATCCGCCGGGTGACAGTGGTTTGAAAGGCGCAACACAACACGCGCACCCTCCAGGAGGCTGACGTTTCACCGGCTTAAACCAGAAAGCTGTCATCAGCCCGCTGCCATCAGCCCAACGCCTCGAAGGATGACTGCCCAAAGCCGGCCAGCGGCCGGCGCTCCGGTGCGGGTGCCCAGTTGTGTGTCTCAAGCAAAATAAAAAAAGATGTT
>JAKALA010000091.1 GCA_021813325.1 bacterium
GTCACCGGTCAGTTGAAAACCAGCCAGGCCGGGTCGAATCAAAACCAGCCACTCTGAGGTGAGGAGTTCATATCATTTTGTGTTCATCAAGCAAGTGATTTCGCATCCAGGCAGTCGAGCAACCGGCAAAGCCCAGACCGGTTGATCCTGGTAGCAGCCGGCCTTTGCCACCGGCATGCGGCTGCCTCTGACATTATTGCGTCTGGGCTTTGCTGGTTGCGGTCGCGGGTTCACTGGACTTCCTGCCTTTCTTGTTTTCCTGACTCATCGCCGGCGCTTCGCTGACGCGATAACTTTTGCCGGTGATCGCTATGACCTGCGCGTGGTGCAGGAAGCGGTCGAGGATTGCGCCGGCGGTGGGCACGTCGCCCAACAGTTTTCCCCATTCTTCCAGCGGCCGGTTGCTGGTCATGATGGTGGAGCGGTTTTCGTAACGGCGCATGATGACTTCCAGCAGATACTCGCCAGAGTGTTTGGGTAAATTTTTTAGTCCCATGTCATCGATGACGACGAGCTCAGGTTTTAAATATTTACGCAGGGTTTTGTCCTGCTGGTTGAAGGCCTCGTCTTTCAGGAAGTCGCGGACCAGATCAAAGATGGAACGGTAGAGCACTTGAAAGTTTTGGCGGATAGCTTCATAGCCGATGGCTTGAGCTAAGTGTGTTTTGCCCACACCGGGCGGGCCTAAAAATAGAACATCCTTGGCTTGGCGGATAAATTTGCACGTGGCCAGTTCAAAAATATCTTTCTTGTGAATGGAGGGATTGAAGCTCCAGTCGAAATCCTCCAGCGTTTTGAGTGCGCGGAAGTCGGCGGCCTTGGTGCGGCGATTGATTTGGCGTTCCTGCCGGACGTTGAGTTCATCTTGGCAGATGAGTTCCAGGAACTCGGCATGGCCGAGCCGATTGGCGGCGGCTTCCTGCAGGCGCACGCCCAGTGTTTGCATCAGGCCCGAGAGCCGAAGTTGTTTCAATGTGGTTTCAAGTGTGGTCATAAAGTGTGAAGCAATCCGGGGTCAGTGAGTTATATTCCTCCAACGGCCGGATCAAGGGATGGGTTTCCAAAAAATCCATTTGTGGCATTGGTTGGCTTTGTTCTATCAGCAGGCGCAAATCCTTTAGCCGCCAAGTGCCATGATGCAACGCCTTCTGCGTGGCTTGTTCCAGCGCCTTGACCGGATGTTTTTGCGCCAGCGCCAGCAAACCATGCAATACGCGCGTGCCGATGGGACCGCGTTGCTGGATCATTGCCTCAGCCCAACTGCCGGTATGCGGTCCGATCCAGCGGGCCCGGTCCAGCAGGTGTTCCAAGCTGTGCTGAATGACGCGCCGATGTGGCGAATGCAGATGGTTGGGATCGGTGATGAACTTGCCTGGCTCGGCCAGCACATGCAGGGCGATCTGTTCCCGACGCTGATTGAACACGCGGACCATCCGCGACTCCCAACGCACCCAGACCTGCCGGCCCACATACTCCGGCGGCACCGAATAATACGCCCGCTTCAGTTCCACATAACCATCACCATGCACGCTGCGCGGCGCCTCTTCAAACACCGGGAACAAACTTGCCGACAAGGGCAACAGTTTGGACTGCTCGACTTCCTTGAACACCTTGCCCACCTGTTTGCGCGTGGTGCCATGAATGCGCGTGTCGGCCACGTTGCTCTCCCAAGCTGAGAGAAAAAGATTTTGTTCGGCCAGCGTCTGGAACGTCCGGCCCTTGAGCGCGTTGTCCTGCGCATACTTCACGCCCGCTTCCACCTTGCCCTTGTGGTGTGGCATGGCCGGACGCGTCGGCAAAATCACCGTGCCATAATGCCGACAAAACTCTTCGACCTTGGCATTGAGTTCCGGATCATACCAGTCAGCGCGGGTCACCGCGGCGCGCAGATTATCAATCACCAATGTTTTGGGAACACCGCCAAAATAACGGAACGCATTTTCGAGGCAGCGAATGAACGCTTCGGTCGTCTGGTGCCACACCACTTCGCTATATGCCTTGCGCGAATGACTCAGCACGACTCGGAACAAATGCGGCCGTTTGCGCCGCCCGCTCACCCACACCCACGCTCCTTGGCCGAAATCCACCTGCGCTTCGGTGCCCGGTTCCACCTCGATCCGCACAAACGCTTCGGGCTGGATTTTGCGCAACTGACGCACGAAGCGTTTGACCGCTTGATAGCTGCCCACAAAACCCTGTTCAACCACCAAGTCCTGATAGATGCGCTGCGCGCTCAATCCCAACGCCACGGCCGCTTCAATCTGCGGTGACCACGGCAAACACACACTTTGCCGACCGGCCGAGCCGAGGGTCGAAATGGCTGGGTTTGAGGAATCACTGGGTTCGGAGCCGGGGGTCGAAATGGCCGGTTTTGCCTCTGCATCACCCACAGACCCGAGGGTCACTTTGGCCGGTTTTAAATCCTCCAATCGCAAATACCGGCCCACAGTCTCCCGATGGACGCCCAGTTCACGGGCGATCCGTCGTTGCGACCAGCCATTGCCGGCCAAGGTAATAATCGAATGTTGCAGGCTCACGTTGAGTTCGTTCATCGCGTCCTTGTGCAACATCGGTTGCACCCAACGCAATCTCGTCCTCAAAGTGGCCGGTTTTCATTCGACCCTCACTGGCTGGTTTTGAGTGACCGCTGACAGGAATGGTTCCGAAACCCTGGCTGGTTCGCGTGTTCCGCGGTTAAACAAACATTCACCAAACCCGTTCTGATCCGGTTCGGATTTTGTGACTAAAGTAAAAAAAAATATGGCCGATGAAAGAGCGAACGAATGGTGACATTCTAAAAACCATCATTCCCGGCGCCAAAGGCGCCATTTGGAATGTCGTCCAGCCGACCAATCATTAAATACTTATGTCAACTCAAGTCATGGAACATGCGGGGGTGGAGGCGCGCCAGCGCGCCGGCAAATATCTGACCTTTACGCTGCATCAGGAATCCTACGGGATCGATGTGTTGAAGGTGCGGGAAATCATCCGGCTGACCAATATCACCGCCGTGCCCCAGATGCCCGACTACGTGCGCGGGGTGATCAATCTGCGCGGCAAGATCATTCCGGTGATGGACCTGCGAAGCCGGTTTGGGTTTCAAGAGAAACAAAGCTCGGAGCAGAACTGCATCATCGTGGTGCAGGTGAAACTGCCGGACGGGAAGGCGACGCAAATGGGCTTGGTGGTGGATGGGGTGGAAGAAGTGACGAACATCACGGCGGGAGACATTGAGGAAACACCGGATTTCGGCTCGCAAATTGCGACGGACTACATTGTGGGTATGGCCAAAGTGAAGGGCCAGATCAAAACCCTGCTCGACATTGACGGCGTGGTCGGGGCTGATGCCATCAAAACCATCCGCCAAAATACGCCGACCAACATGGCCGCCCCAGCCGAAGTGTAGGCCGAAGCGGCAGTTCAGCAGCTCAATCGGTCGCGCCAACCCAACCATCTTATGAGCACGTGGACCATTCAGAAACGAATCGTATCGGGATTTGTGAGCATCCTCGTTATCGCGCTGGCGTTGGGCACATTCGCTTACTCCAGGCTGGCCATCGTTTCCGAACACTCGCAAGAAATTGCCAGCCAATCACTTCCGACAATTGAAACCGTGTTCCAGATTCAAAAAGTCGCCAAAGAACAGGTCCAGCTCATTTACAAACACATCGGCAGCAATGACAAGGCCGACATGGCGATGCTTGAAAAGTCATTGAGTGCCAACACGGCTGAAAACGCCAAACTTTATGAACAGCTCGACCAGCTTGTCAACGATGCGCAAGGCCAGGCGCTGTTTGACAAAGTAAAAAAATCCCGCGCCGAAAACAATCGTATCCGCGCCCAAGTCCTCCAATTCAGCCAGCAAACCACCAATAGCGTCCAGGCTTACAACCTGGCCCGCACCCTGCTTGATCCAGCGCAGGCACAATACGTCACCGATCTGGATGCCATGATTAATTTCTGCCGCACCCATGCCGACCAGGCATCGGAAGAAATTAATGGCGCCGCCATTAGCTCCAAAAATGGCATTTTGGCAGGTCTGACCCTGGCTTTGATCATTGGTTTTGCCCTTGCCTTCATAATCATTCGCAGCACCGGCAAGATCTTGAATCGCGTGGCCGGAGAATTGCAGGACGGCTCCAACCAGGTTTCTTCAGCGGCGGGCCAGGTTTCCTCGGCCAGCCAGACGTTGGCGGAGGGCGCCGGCGAACAAGCCGCCTCGCTGGAAGAAACCAGCTCTTCGTTGGAGGAATTATCCTCCATGACCAAGCGCAACGCCGAAAATGCCCAAAAAGCCAACGAATTGGCCAAACAGGCCCGGAGCGCGGCGGACAAAGGCGTCACCGACATGACTGCGATGAATGCCGCCATGGCCGCGATCAAGGATTCCAGCGACGACATCACCAAAATCATCAAAACCATAGATGAAATCGCCTTCCAGACAAATATTTTGGCCCTGAACGCCGCTGTGGAAGCCGCGCGCGCCGGCGAGGCCGGCATGGGCTTCGCCGTGGTCGCGGACGAAGTGCGGACGCTGGCCCAACGCAGCGCCCAGGCCGCCAAGGAAACCGCCGCTAAAATTGAAGGCGCCATCAACAAAACCGCCCAAGGCGTGGGTATCAGCCAAAAAGTTTCTGAAACGTTGAATCAAATCGTCCTCAAGGCGCGCGAGGTGGACGAATTAGCGGCGGAAGTTGCCAGCGCTTCCCGCGAACAGACCAACGGCATCACCCAGATCAATTCCGCCGTCGGGCAAATGGATAAAGTGACGCAAAGCAACGCCGCCAGCGCCGAAGAAAGCGCCGCCGCCGCCGAGGAACTCAATTCGCAAGCCGAGTGCATGCGGCATTCCGTCGGCGAACTTTTGGCCTTGGTGGGCAAAGCCGACACGCGGATTTCCGGCGGAGCACCTGTGAAACCAGCGCGCGCTCAACGCTCCGAAACGCCCGTTCATAAAGTTGTCAAACCGGTAAAAAGCGCGGCCAACGGACATGTCAACAGCGCCCCGGAACTGGCCAGTGCCCAAAACGGGATTCGCCGGAATGAAATCCCGCTGGAAGGCGATTTTAAAGATTTTTGAGCCGGGCGTGATGATGGCGCAATCCGGAATCACTGCGGCTTTTGCTACAGTAAAAGCCAGCCCAGCCGATAAACGCATAGAACATTTATAGCCAGCTATTTTTTGATCAGTCATGAACAACCCCAATCGGATTCCCCAGCTATCCACCTCCCTGAGCGCTGAAATCAAGGCCGCCAAGGCCGGCTCCAACTCCGGACAATTCCCGATTCTCGATTTACTGGGAAACCTGCGCGATGAAGCCGCCGGCAAACCCGCATTGGCGGCGTTAAACGCGCTGTGCGCGAAAGCCTGGGAACAGATGGTCACAATTGTCGAATCCGGCACCACCTTTTCCGAGGCGGATATTCGCTGGTTGAACGATTTGCTCCCCCAAGTGCTCGCGGCAACCGGCGAGGCGCCAGCGGTAGTGGAACCGTCGAAAACAGAACTGGCAAGCGAACCGACTCCGGTTCAAAGCCAGCCGGAGGCCGCGGCGGAGACCAGTGTTTTGGACGAGGAATTGCCGCTGAACCTGAACATCGCTGATGACGCGGATTTGCTGCTGGAATTTCTCACCGAATCACGGGAGCATCTCGACAACATCGAGCAAGGCGTCCTGGTGCTGGAAAATCAGCCGGCTGACGCCGAAACGTTGAACACCATTTTCCGCGCCTTCCACACGTTCAAAGGCGGGGCCGGCTTTTTAAATCTGATCCCGATCAACCGTCTGGCGCATGTGCTGGAATCCTTGTTGGATCTGGCCCGCCAGGGAAAATTGACCATTGACGCGCCGGTGATTGAATTGATTTTGCGCGGACGCGATGTGCTCAAGCGTTTTCTGGATGAGATTCAAGGCCAGGTCACAGGCGGACAGCCCGCCGCCACCATCCTGATTCCCACCTCCGCCTTGAAAGCCGAGGTGCAGGAAATGATTGATAATGTGAATTCGGGTGGTGTTCCCCTCCCCCACGCGGAAGTTTCCGCGCCCAGCCCGGAACCCACCGAAACCGCGCCATCGGCGGATGCCATCCCCGTTCCGGTCGCCCATGAAACGCCGCCGCCCGCTGCGGCGCCTGAACACGCCGAAGCCGCTGCTCCGGCACCGGCTCAACCCGCTGCCACCGATGGCAAGCCCGGCGCCAAAGCCGTGGAACGCAGCGCCATGGTCAAGGTGGACACGGACAAGCTGGACGGTTTGCTGGATCTGGTTGGCGAAATGGTCATCGCCCAATCTTTGGTCAGCCAGGATTTCAGCCAGTTGGCCAACATCAACCCTGAATTCGCCCGGAACGTGGCCCAGTTGGGACGCATCACCAAGGAATTGCAACGCGTGGGCATGTCGTTGCGCATGGTGCCTATTCGCGGCGTCTTCCAAAAAATGGCCCGCGTGGCCCGCGACATCAGCGCCAAACAACGCAAGAAAGTCCAGTTCCTCACCAGCGGTGAAGACACGGAACTGGATCGTGGCGTGGTGGAAGAATTGAACGATCCGTTGCTGCACATGATCCGCAACTCCATGGATCACGGCATCGAATCGCCCGAGAAGCGCGTGGCCGCCGGCAAACCGCCCATCGGCACGCTGCACCTGCGCGCCTATCACCAAGGCGGCAATATCGTGGTGGAAGTGGAAGACGATGGCTCGGGTCTGGACAAGGAAAAAATTCTCAAGAAAGCCATTGAACGCGGCCTGGCCACTCCCGGCACCAGCCTGACCGACGAGGAAATTTTCGGCTTCATCTTTGCCGCCGGATTTTCCACCGCCGAAAAAATCACCGATCTTTCCGGACGCGGCGTCGGCTTGGACGTGGTTCGACGGAACATCGAACATCTCCGGGGCCGGGTGGATATTTCATCCAAACTCGGCAAAGGCACCTTGTTCAAGATCACCCTGCCGCTCACGCTGGCCATCATTGACGGACTCATCGTCAAAGTGGGCGAGGAACGCTACATCATTCCCACCTTGTCGGTGCGCGAATCATTCCGTCCGCAGGCGGATAAAATTTCCAAGGTGCAAAATCGCGCCGAGGTCGTGAACGTGCGCGGTCAGTTGATTCCCCTGCTCCGCCTGCATGAATTGTTCGGAGTTCAGCCCAAGTCCCAGGAAGTCACCGACGGAATTATTGTGCTGGCGCAATCCGGCACCAACTCACGCTGCCTGTTGGTGGACGGACTGCTGCACAAGCAGGAAGTGGTCATCAAAAATCTTAACGACATGATGATTCATAAGAACCGGGCGCTCGCTGGAGCCGCCATTCTGGGCGATGGACGCGTGGGCCTGATTCTGGATGTGAACGCGCTGGTGCATCTGGAAAAAAATTAGCCGGCTCGCAAAATCAGAATGGAAATGTAGTTGGCTGAACGAGCCGACCAGCATTAGACGCGACGGCGTTTAGGTCGATGCCGGGCAATTTCCCCGGCCAGCACTTCGCAGGGAATGGGTTTTAACAAGACCTGCTTGACCCCCATGGTCATGACGCGTTTTTCCATGTCGGGATCAATTAATCCGGTCGTGAGCAGAATGGGAATTTCCGGGCGCAGTTCCAGCAGCAGCGCCGCGAGTTTCTCCCCGGACATGATGGGCATGGCCAAATCGGTGACGACAATGTCAAACCCGTCTGGCTGCGCCCGGAATTGTGCCAAGGCCTCTTCCGGTTGCTTGAACCAATGCACCTGATAGCCCGTCCGCTTCAAGGTTTTTTCGGTCACGCGACCGGCCATATCGTCGTCATCCACCAGCAGGATTCGCTCATTGTTGCCCGCCATTAAACTGCCGATGTCCGCGAAAATTTTGTCGGATTGGACCGCTTGGGCGGGAAAATAAAGGCTGAACACCGTGCCTTTTCCCGCTTCACTCTCCACGACGATGACGCCCTCGTGATGCTTGACGATGTCGTTGACCACACTCATTCCAAACCCGCTGCCGGGGTTCGCTGGATCAGCCGTAAAAACCGGCTCAAAAATTCGGCTCAACGCCTGCGGATCCAAGGCCGGACCATTGTCCCAAACTGACAGCACAACGGCGGAACCGATTTTTAGCTGCGGATTCTTCGCGGCCAGGGCGGCATCAACCTGGCAAGAGTCCAGCTTTACCCGGATCAAACCACCCTCCGCCGGCACCGCCTGCCACGCGCGCGTGCATAAATTCAACACCACTTGATGAATCTGCACCGGATCAGCCATGACCTGCGCGCAGTTGGGGCTCGCCTGGCAGTTGATGTCAATCATCGCCGGAATGCTGGCGCGCAACAGTTTGACACATTCCTTCACGACCGGCTGCAAATGGACCACGCTGCGCTCGCCTTCGCGTTTATGGCTGATGGTCAACAGTTGCTGCACCACTTCGCGCGCCCGGCGGCCGGCGACAAAAATTTGATCCACAAATTCCCGGCTGATGT
Organism: bacterium; assembly: GCA_021813325.1. Classification (GTDB taxonomy): domain Bacteria; phylum Verrucomicrobiota; class Verrucomicrobiia; order Limisphaerales; family UBA11358; genus UBA11358. The sequence goes on from JAKALA010000091.1 coordinate 8,455, forward strand.
GATCCGCCGGAATGTCCATTTTGATCAATTCAGCGCTGCCCAAAATAGCTGCCAGCACATTGTTAAAATCATGGGCCACGCCCCCCGCCAGCGTGCCGATGGCTTCCATTTTTTGTGCCCGGCGCAATTGCTCTTCCAAAGCCCGCCGTCCGGTTTCGGCCTGCACCCGCTGGGTGACATCTGTCAGGCAGCCTTCAACGGCCAAAAGTTCACCGGCGGGACCGGAAATGACACAGCCCTGATCATGAACCGACCGCCACCGGCCATCAGCGTGTTTGATCCGGTATTCCAGATTGAATCCTCTCAGTTCCAGCACCGAGAGCTGCAAATGGCGCAAGACGCGCTCCTGATCTTCGGGGTGAATCAAATCCGCAAAAGCCACGCGACCATCGGTGAGGATTTCCGGCTCCATCCCCAGCAACGGCCGGCAGCCTTGGCTGACAAACTCCATCGTCCAAGTCCGGCCAGGATGACAGCGGTAGGCCATGCCCGGAAGATTGGCCAGCAAGGTTTCGTAACGGCGACGGATTTCGGCCAATTCACCGGCATTTTGGGACGCGAGTTCCCCGAGTTTTTTGGCGTCTTGAACCAGTCTGGCCGCAGCGCTCCGGGCGCTTTGCTCGGCTTCGAGATCGCGCAACACCAGCACGGTTCCCAGGACCATGCCGTTGGCGTCCCGAATCAAAACGCAACGGGCTTCAATCAACAATTCCGGGCCGTTCCGGCTTACCAAAATGGCCCGCCGCGGTTCCGCGCCGCCACCGCCATCCGCCAGCGGTTCCGTTCGAGAAATGGGCAGCGGTTCGCGGCGTTCCGGGTCAATGGTCGGCAAGATTTCGTTGAGCGGATGGCGCTTCGCCTCTTCCGCCGGCCAGCCGGTGATTTTTTCCGCGACCGGATTCATCCGCATGACGTGGCCTTCCGGGTCGGTAAGCACGACACCTTCTCCCAGCGCGGTCAGCAGCGCGGTCCAAAAAACTTTGCCACTGCGCAATTCGGCGGTCACGGCCTGGCCGATGGCTTTCTCCCGGGCCACTTCCGCGTTGCGGGCTTGCAACAACTTTTCCTGCTCATCACAGGTGTTTTGAGCGGCTTGAGCGGATTCCAGCAGACGGTTGACGGATGCCGCCAGCCCGCCCAATTCATCCGCCCGATCCACCGGCAGCCGTTGTTCACGGTTGGCGCCGGCGACTTCCTTGGTTGTTTTGGCCAGTTTCTCCAGGGGCAAAACGAAACTTTTGGTGAAAATGAATCCCGTCGTCAGAATGGCCGCACAGACACAAACCAGGGTTGCCAGCAGAACGACGTGGAAACTGTGGAGGTTGGCAATACTCAGCGACGCGCATTCCCAGTCGATCATCCCCTGCATCAGCAAAAGAATCAAGACGACCGAAAAGACGATTATAGACTTGGTGCGAAGGGTCATTCAAATTCAGGAATATCGGGTATTCGTGATGTTCCACCTTGCGCCAGTTCGGCAAACTGAACACGGTGCCCGTTTCCGATCGTCCGGAAACCGGCATGGCATTGGTGGTCTCATGAGATTTTTGCGCCGGCCATCGATGCGGTTCTTGAGCGGAACCCAATCCTGACTGCCGGCGAAATTCACGTTAACTTTTCCACCGGACCAGGGGCAAGTGTTAATGCGCCGCGGCGGAAAAAGACATTGCCGCCATGGACCGGTGTTCTTAGTCTCCCGCCATGCACGAGCAGGCCAATCCAACCAGCCCAGAACAGCCATTCCCGGAGGTTTCTGTGCGGACTATGCCTCCACACATGGCGCGAATAAATCACTTTCGCCGCGGCTCCCGATAAACCGCAAATTTTGAACGCATGTCCGCCGAAAACAAACCGAACATCGACCAATACGCCGCCGCGATCCTGGCGAGCCACTCCAGAACAAAACTGTTCCACGCCATGGCCAAGCCCGGCGGCTCCATCTGCAATCTGGACTGCGACTACTGTTATTATCTCAGCAAAGAAACCCTGCCCAACGGACCCGGCGCCGCCCGCATGTCCGACGAAGTTCTCGAAGCATACATCCAGCAATACATCGCGGGCATCACCGGATCGGAAGTGGTGTTTTCCTGGCAGGGCGGCGAGCCGGCGTTGCTGGGTTTGGATTTTTATCGCAAGGTCGTGGCCCTGCAAAAGAAACACGCCAAACCATTTCAGGTTGTCCAAAACGATCTGCAAACCAACGGCACGTTGCTGGACGAGGAATGGGTGGCATTCCTCAAGGAAAACCGTTTTCTCGTCGGCCTCAGCATCGATGGCCCCCGCGAAATCCACGACAAATACCGCGTCACCAAAGGCCGCAAACCCACATTTGAAAAAGTTTTTGCCGCCGCCAAACTGCTCAAGCGTTACGGCGTTCCGTTCAACACCCTGACCTGCATCAACCGCTACAACGCCCGCAAACCTCTGGATGTTTATCGTTTTTTGCGTGGCGAAGTCGGTTCAACCTATATTCAGTTCATTCCCATAGTGGAGCACAAAAAATTCGAGCGGGTCGCGCCGCAGCTTTGGGACCTCACCAAGCTGCCCAAGGATGGCGAACCGCAAGCCCGCCCCGGCCAGCCCGATTCCGTGGTCACGGACTGGTCGGTGGATCCGGATGATTGGGGCTATTTCTTGAGCAAAGTGTTTGATGAATGGAGCCATCGCGACATCGGCAAAATCATGGTCAACCATTTTGAAACCCTGGTGTCGCAGCACATGGGCCTCGGCTCACAACTCTGCGTCTATAGCGAATATTGCGGCAAAGCCGTGGCCGTGGAAAACGACGGCAGCGTGTATTCCTGCGATCATTACGTTTATCCCGAATATCGCATCGGCAACCTGAAAACCGGCAGGCTCGATGAAATGATTTTCTCGCGTGACCAGGTGAAGTTTGGTTTCGCCAAGAAAGAAACCCTGCCGCAATATTGTTTGAAATGCCCCTTCCTCTCGGATTGCTGGGGCGAATGTCCCAAGAACCGGCTCATCCGCACGCCGGACGGCGAACCGGGGTTGAATTACCTGTGTCGGGGCTTCAAGCAGTTCTTTGCTCATGCCCTGCCGGAAATTGACCGGATTGTCACCGTGATCAAACAACATCCCGGCAAAGCCCGGAAACGGATGTAAACTTATTATTTCTAAAATTTTACAAGCCGGGCAACCCGGTTCGCCGTCAGGAAATCCTTTACTCTTTTTAGGC
>JAKALA010000024.1 GCA_021813325.1 bacterium
CCGCCAGCAACTTGCCGGCTTCAATGGCCTTGTTCACCAATACGCCGCAGCCGATGAGCACCACGTCGCCGCCGCTCGACAGCACTTGCGCCCTGCCCCACGGATATTTGGCGCCTTCGATCCAGGTCAGCGGATAGCTCTCGCGTCCCACGAAGAAGAGGTAACTATTGCCATCCCGGCCCGCCGCCCGGTCGGCGGCAAATTGCTGAATGGCTTGATACATCAGCGATTCCGCTTCATCGGGGCAGCTTGGCGCGATGCAGATGGTGTGCGGAATGGCGCTGGTTGCGGCAAAATAAGTCGTGGCCTGATGGCTCGCGCCGTCCGCCGCGTCCTGAAAGCCCACATGCGAAAACATGGCAATAACTGGTGCCTGCGAAAGGGCCGCCATCGTCAACGGCAGGTTGCCTTTGGTTATGCCAAACTGGCCAAACGTATCGACGATGGGAATAAACCCGACTTTGGAAAGCCCGGCCGCCGTGCTGATCATGTTGGATTCCGCAATGCCGACTTCGATCCAGCGATCCGGAAAGCTCTTATGAAACAGGCTGATGCCGGTGGAACCTTGCACGTCGGATGATACGGAAAAAACCGGCAAGCCTTCCGTGGCCGCGCGAACAGCCGCGCGTGCCAGGCCCGCCTGCACTTTGTCCGTCTTTGGCTTGGATGGTGCCGCAGCGCCCGCCGCCGCAGCAGCAGCGGCTTTGGCTTTCTTGTCGGCCTCTTTCTTTTCCCAATCAGCGCGGAATGATTTTGTCCAATCGGCGAATTCCACCGGCGTTTGACCGCCCCAAATTTCATCGACGAACGCCACGATCTTTTCGCCATTGGAAAGCGGGAAACCATGACCGCCCGAAGCGCTTTCCATGGTGGATTTCACGCCAAAGCCTTTGACGGTTTTGGCAATGATGGCCACGGGCTTGGCGGAATCGACTTTCGCCGTGGCAATGGCGGTTTCCAACGCGAGATAAACCGCTTGCAGATCATTGCCGTTGGCGACATGGATCACCTGCCAGCCCAACGATGCCATGCTCGCAAAAGACGGCGCCATGCTGAAGGCATCCTTGGTAATGCGGCCGGACAACTTGGTGTCGTTGTCGGAAATAATCATCACGAACGGATTCAACTTGCCCTTGCCGGCCAGCCCGGGAATGGCCGCAAAAGCTTCTTTGGCTTCGCCTTCCATGCTCGCGCCGTCGCTCACCACGCAGATCGTCACACGATCATTCTTGGCCAGCTTGTCGCCTACCGCCAATCCCTGCGCCTGCGGCAGCGAACTTCCCAGCGGGCCATTGCTCAACAGCACGCCTTCCGGATTCAAATGCGATTCGCCATGGCCGGTCAACTTGCTATGAATGCCGCGAAAGCCTTTGACCGATTCCGTGGTCATGCCGTCAAAACCATACAGCGAACGCACCGCATAAACTCCATTTTCACAATGGCCCGCGTCATTAACAAAATTGTAAGCCTGATGCCATTCGCGACCTTTCACAGCAAACATCACGCCGTGAATGGCCGACATGATTTCCGCAAATGCCGCCGGTCCGCCCCAATGCGAGGCTGCGCCGCCGATGACCGCATGCAAATCCATCAAAGCCACCAAAGCACGGCTGGCGCGCGGATCGGCCAGCGTAACAGTTTCCCCGGCGGCATTTTTGATTTGCACCGGGTATTTGGGCGCAGCTTTGGGAGTCGCAGCCAGTTTCGTTTTAAGAGTCAACGGTTTTAGCGGTGGAGCTTCCACAGTTTGAACGACAGAAGTATCAGCGGCCATATTTTATAAAGAATGTTAAGCAATTCAATTTTAGATTGCCCGCCCGGAATAGAAAAGGATTAATCGCACAAAATTTAGACTGAGACGCCAATTCCCAAATGTTCTGCAACAATAAGTGTTTTGGCGTTTTATCTACCTGCCAAAATAAACGGAATCTCATTACAGCATCAATTCCGATGCCCCGACGGAAAGTATTCTTCTCAGGTTCAAAGCCATCCGAGAATTTTGCGCATCCGCGCTAAACTATTGCAAAGTCCTGACGATGAAAAATTGGAAGTAGAGATATGAAACGTCTGCGAAAAATTATCCGCCGCTGGCAACGCCACCACCGGCATGCTGATTGGCTGGAGATCCAGCGTCTGGCGAGTTGACGAGCGATTTACCGCTGCCGGCAGACGGGCGGTGCGCCAATGATCACGACACTTTTATCCCGTCAGGTTCCAGTCCAATCCCCGGTCTGTCCGGCAGCGCAAGTTTTCCAATCGGAAAATGCCCAAGCGGCGCGCTTTCCACCAAATTCGGCGGGCATATTGCACAGACTGTCGATTCGGTTGCGTTCGCCAGCTTGCCAGTTTATTTTCGGCGCATGAAATATCGTCGTTTTGGCCGGACCGGGTTGCAGATGCCGGTGATTTCCTGCGGTGGCATGCGTTACCAGCACAAATGGCAGGACGTTCCGCCGCAAGATATTCCCCGCGCCAACCAGGAAAATCTGGAAGCGTGCATTCACCGGGCATTGGAACTGGGCATCAACCACATTGAAACCGCGCGCGGCTACGGCACATCGGAAATGCAGTTGGGCAACCTGCTGCCCCGATTGCCACGCGAAAAGATGATCGTGCAAACCAAGGTCGCCCCGCAGGCCACGGGGGAGGAATTTCTCAAGGTGTTTGAAACCTCGATGAATTATTTGAAACTGGACCATGTGGATCTGCTTTCATTGCATGGCATCAACAACCGGCAGTTGCTGGACTGGTCCTTAAAAAAGGGCGGTTGCCTGGAGGTGGCGCGTCAGTTGCAAAAGTCCGGCCGGTGCCGGCATATCGGCTTTTCCACGCACGGCACCACCGACGTCATTTGGGAAGCGGTCAACACCGGCGAATTTGATTACGTCAACCTGCACTGGTATTTCGTCAACGACTTGAACTGGCCGGCCGTCGTGGCGGCCAACAAACTGGACATGGGCGTGTTCATCATCAGTCCGAACGACAAGGGCGGCAAGCTTCAGGAACCCGGTGAAAAAATCAAGGCCCTCTCCGCGCCGCTCACGCCGATGCAGTTCAACGACCTGTATTGCCTCAATCGCCCGGAAGTCCATACGCTAAGTTGCGGCCCGGCGAAGCCAACTGATTTTGACGAGCACGTGGCCGCGCTGGAATTTTACGACCAGATTTCCGACACCATTACCCCCATAGAAAAACGTTGGCGCACGGCCATGGAAACCGTCCTCGGTGCCGACTGGTGCGCGCGCTGGTTCGAAGGATTGCCGAATTACGTTGATGTGCCCGGGCACATCAACATCTCCGAAATTTTACGGCTATGGACCTATGCCAAACCGCTGGAACTCACGGCTTGGGGCAAGATGCGCTACAATCTGCTCGGTCAGGCCGACCACTGGTTTCCCGGTGAAAATGCCGGCAAACTAAAGGAATTTGATTTGAGCCAGGTGGTGAAAGGCAGTTCGTTTGCCGACCGCATTCCCGCGATTCTGGAAGAAGCTCACGCTCTGTTCTTCGAAAAGCCCGTGGAACGGTTGAGCAAAAGCTGACCGCCGCTCCGCCGCTTAAGCGGAACGCCACCGCAGTTTCTTCACCTGCCCGTGATCGGGATATTGGGGATCCAACGAACGGAGCTCCACATCCATGCCCTCCTCGGTCAGCGTAAAGCGCACCCAGCCGCTCGGACGACCTTTTTCAAAAACGTATCCGGTGGGCGGCAGATTGATGAGGTGAATGCCATTTTCCTGCCGGGCCACACTCCAGACGTGTGTGTGTCCGAAGATAAAGGCCTTTACCTGCCGGTGTTTCAAAAACAATTCTTCCAGGTCGGCGGTGTCTTTAAGTCCCATCATGCCGGTGACATCCGGCGAATGATGCGCCACGATAATCGCGGGTTTAGCCGAATGTTTGGTCAGTTCACGGTCCAGCCACTCCAATTGCGCCGTGCCGAGCAGGCCGGGAGTCGAGTTGGTTATATCCAATGAATCCAGCAGGAACCAATGGGCACGCGCGGTGGGAAATACCGCCACTTGTTTTTCCGGAACTGATTTCAGCTTTTTGGCATCCTGCGGGAACGCCCGCCAAAAGTGCGCGCGTTCATCATGGTTGCCCACGGTCAAATGCACCGGCGCCAGCGCGCGAACCGGCTCGAACAATTTGCCAAAGGTCGCGTAGTCGCCGGCCAGGCCGACGGTTTTGGCCAGGTCGCCATTGACGATGACGGCTTCAGGCTTGTCCGGCCACGCCAGTAATTCCTTTACCACGGCGGAAAGATTATCGGCCATGTTTACATCCCGAAAAACCGTCCTGGGATCGGCGGCAATGTGCGGATCGGAAAAAAAGACCACGGTATGCTTGTCCCGTGACTTTCCAAACAACCCGGCATAGGCTGAGGGTGAGGCGGCCGCTACGGCACCGGCCAACGCGGCGCGGCGCAGAAACTCACGGCGGGACAATTGCGGCAAGGTGAACGGCATGAATTGAATCTACCCGCGAACCCGGAACCGAAGCGAACATAAATTATACCAGCTTCAAGTCCGGTTAAACCGGTGACTGTAACCGAATCGCCACATCCCCCGGCTGCCGCGAGGATCGGTTATTTCGCTTCCGGCAGGGCTGGCTCAGTCACGTCCGGAGCGGGTGCGGATTTCGTTTCCGGCCCGGAAACCCAGGCTTTCAACAATGTGTAGGTCACGGCCAAAATCACCGGCCCGATAAACAAACCGATAATGCCAAAACTGATCAACCCGCCGAAAACGCCGGTGAGAATGAGCAGCAACGGCAGGTCCGCACCCTTGCGAATAAAAATCGGGCGTAGAAAACCGTCGATGGTGCAACAGAACAGCGTCCAAATGGAAAAAATCACGCCTGCGACGTTGTGTCCGCTCCAAAAAAGCCAGATGGCCGCCGGCACCAGCACCAAAGACGGACCAATCTGCATGATGCACAAAATCAGCATCACTGCGGTCAACAAAACCGCCGCCGGCACGCCGGCAAACAGCAACCCCAGACCGCCCAACGCGGATTGCACCAAAGCGGTAATCACAATCCCCATGGCGACCCCGCGAATCGCCTTCGCAGAAAGCACCGCCACCGCTTCGCCTTGTTCGCCGGCAAGGCGACGGCAGAAAAGCCGGATGCCCTCCGCCGCTGTTTGGCCATGCATGAAAAGCACGGCGGAAATCGCCACGCTCAGGAGAAAGTGCAACAACAGCAACCCGAAATTTCCCGCCTGGCCAACAAACCAGGTGACCGTTTTGGTGGCGTAGGGCGCGACTATTTTCGACAATTCCTGCGGACTCACAGTCGCTAGTTTTTCCCAATGATCCACCGCCCATTGTCCCACCATGGGTAATTTATGCAGCCATTCCGGGGCCGGCGGCATTTTGGCTGTGGAAAGCGACTTGATCCAGCCGATGATTTCGTCGGTCTTGTCCAAAATCGTCAGCACGGCCAGACAGATGGGAATAATCAGCACCAACAGCAACAAGCTGATCATCACGGTCGTGGCCATCCACCGTTTTCCCCATAAACGGGTTTGTAATTTGATGAACATCGGCCAGGTGGCGATTACGGTCATCGCCGCCCAAACCAGGGCGGATAAAAACGGCCGTAGGACCATGAAACAGGCAATGATAATAATCGCGATAAACAGCACCGCCAGCGTGGTGCGGGGCAGATTGGGTGGATTGGGGGTGGCCATGGGTGCGTTCATACGCCGCCAAAATCATGGCGGTTATCGCGTTGAGGTCAAGCATGGGAAACCAGGGAAAACATTGCCGTTGCCGTCCACCAAGAATGCCAAGTGCGCTCAGGCTCCGGAAAGCCCCCCGACCAGGAAGGGCAACCCATGGTATTTCGGGATAAAAGCACACATCGGCGCGGACCGGAACAGCCAGTTGGGTGCATACCATGGTTGTCACGGCGGCGAATGTGGCCGACGTGACCAAGACTGCGGAACGGCTGCACGGCCGGGAGACACAAGTGCCGGTTACACCGGCGTTCCGGTTTCAAACTCCTGGCGCGGCGGCAAGGTGCCGCCGTGAACGGCCAAGTCGTCTTTTCATCCCCCCCAATCAACCACTTTGATCCGCCTGAGCCGGAACGATGCAGTTGAAAACGCGCCACCGAATGGGGATTGATTGGTGGTAGATGAAGACAACCCCATCGTGGGGCACGCGCCCGGTTCACCCAACGGTGGCTGGGAAATTTGAAATCAAAGGCGCGGGAAAGCAATCACGATCGGATCGATCAGCGACTCAGCCTCCAGGCTGGCGGCGCGACGTTCTGGGGTTGGTTGCGACCGCTGGACTGGTGCCGGCAACTGGCCGCCACGTTTGGTTGTTCCACGCTGGCGTGCGCAGGGAGGGGCATAGCCCCGACCGGAGCGCTGAGGTTTCTTCGATTTTGCAGACACGGGGGTGGAGTGGTAGAAAAGAAAGCGAAGTATATGCCACGAACCCACAAGCCCTATGACGCCACCTTTCGCCAGCAAGCGGTGAAACTGGCCCAGACCAGCGGTAAACCACGCAACAGACGATGCCCTTCGGCGGCATCAATCTGGGTGGCCACGCCAAAGCCAAATTGCGGCAGCCAGCGGGAGGCGCCCACCACCATCATGCCGCGATAGTCACGCCCCCCAGTGCCGTGCCGTTGGCATCCAAGGTCGCCGTGAGCTGATCCCGCAGTTGCCTTTCGACCGTCTCTGTTCCATCTGATCGTTGGCCCACCAGCCCAGCAGCGCCACCACCACGGCGATCAGCTAGGGCAAAATCCACACCGGTTGTTTTCACCGCGCACTCATGCTTTTTTAGTATGGCTGCTTTTCCGTCATTCAGGTTTCGCAATTCCAGTCGCACTCGCCCCAGCAGCCGTCCAGGCGGCTCCCGGCTGGCCAGGACTCGTCAAATCCTTGGCCATGATGAAATCATCCATCACAAAACCGGAACCAAATTCCGTGATCACCGATGCGGCAATCTCAAATCCTTTGCGCTGGTAGGCGGCGATGGCCTTGGAATTATGTTTGTTCACGGCCAGAATCATCCGGCGCGCGCCAAGCCGGCGGGCTTCGCGCTCGCAGTGTTGCATCATACTTCCGCCCAGTCCGCAACCGTGAAATTTTGGCAACAGATAGCATTTGTGCAGCTTTACCACGCCCGGCTCCGGCTGCGGCCCGATGGAAGCAAAGCCAACAAACTGTTCATTGACGAGCAGGCGATAAAAACGAACGCCCGCGTGCAGCTCGCTCCGCAAGGTTTCCAACGCATACATTTTGCCGAGCATGTATTCGATTTGTTCGCGCGAAATAATGCCGGGATAATGCTGCCGCCAGATCTCTCCCGCCAGCTTCGCCAGCGCCGAAAGTTCCGCTTCAGCGCAGGGCGAAATTTCGCAGGGCAATGTGTTGGTTTTAATCATGGCGGTAATGATTCAATTTCCGACAGATGCCGGATTCCTCGGTCAGTTCGTAAATTGAACGACGACAGTTTGCTCGCCGTTCGCTTGGGCGGTCACGGTCTTCTCCAAATGATGTCCCGCCCGGTCCACATCGATTTTGCAAATCGCTCCCGCCGGCCAGTCGAAGGAAAGAATGTTGTTCAAATCGGCGGTTTCATTCCGGCTTTCGCCCTGAAGCTTTTTTTCCGGGTTGGCCGGATCGACCACCGTGACCGACGCTTCGACCCGCTTCCCATCCGATCCCAGAACCTGGATCAATAAGCGCACTTTTTCCGAAGCGACCTTGGCGGGTTTGGCATAACGCCCGGTGACATTGACCGCATTCACCCAGTCTATGTTCGCAGCCCAGTCCAACGGAAAACTGACGCCAGTCCTGGCAAAGCTGCTGGCGTAAATGGCGTGCTCCGCCTGGTCGGCCCGCGCCTGCGCGGCATCACCGACAAACCATGCGTGATCCAACCCCGCCTTGTCCGGTTCCGCCGAACCGATAAAATGCCAGCCGTTGTCCCAAATTTCCGTCCAACTGTGATTACCCCGGCCATTCATCCACATGGGCGTTCCGGCAAACCGCGCGGGAACACCGACCGAGCGGCACGCATCGACCAGCAGAATCGTCAGCCCGGTGCAGCTCGCCAGACCGCTCTTCATGGATTCCAGCGCACTCTGATCGGCTCTTTCGCGCTTGGTGGAGTAATGCACATTTACCAGCCCAAACAACTTCTGATTGAGCGCCATGGCCGCTTCGCCCGGTGTCTGGCAATCACGCACCAAAGGCAGACACAATTCACGCAACCGAGCGCGCCAGTCATCCCGCGTTTCATTCATGACCGCGTAAGGCAGAATGTCGTTCAGGAAAAGTTCAGGCGAAATCTGCTGGCGCCACGGTGCGGAGTTGATGGCTTCGTAGGCCAGTGCCGTGTTGGTGAGAAGATAATTTGCCGATAACACTTTGCGGTCCGGCGGCGGCATGTTGGCGATCAAAAAATCCATGCCCGCGCGGTGCGACTCGGGAACTTGATCCAGCGCCAGCCGGAGTTGCGTCGCGTTGGTTCCGGCATTTTGCAAGGCGACCTCCGCAGCCGGCGACCACCAGTGCGCACTGGCGGAAGGCAATGTCACGGTTACTGCCGCGCTGAAGGCGAGCTGGGGATCGCCAGAATCCGAAAGCGTTTTTTCCAAGCAAGCAAGGCGGCGCGGGACGACGTTGGAATAAAGCGTCAATCCATCCGCCTGAATTATCACCGGCTCATCCAGATCCAGCAGGGCGTCGTTCAACAACACGGTTACGGTGGTGACGTTGGTTGAAGCCAGCGTGATGATCTGCCCGGCTCTTTCGGCAACCAATTCCTGCCCGGCTTTCACTTCGTCTTTTGGCCGCGCCAGCCAATAAAAACGGGTATGCGTGACATCGTCTTGATGCCAGACAACTTTGTCCGGGAGCGGATTGCGCGTGAATTTTTCCATCCACGGAACCGCCTTGCGATCTTCCAAATCCATCCAATGGCCCTTGCCCGCGTGCAATTCGGTGAAATGCACATAACCTTCCGGATCGGCCGCTTCCAGCCCGTCCAGTTTCCGCCCCCACTCGGCGGCCACCTCATTCCGATGATACGCGGAGTCCAGCGCCCCCACTTGAATGGCGAACGGCACGTTGCGCAGGCCGAGCGGCGAAGCGTCATTCGGATGCCCCGCCATCATGGCCGCCGCCGCCCAGCGATCCGCCATGCGCGGCGCCAGTTGATAAACACCGTCGCCACCCGCCGAATAGCCCATCAGATAAACTCGATTCGGATTCGCGTGCTCCAATGCCACAAAATCCTCGATGAGCCGGGCAAAGAATTCGTCGATATGCGCCTGATGCCACATGTCCCAAGCGTCATTGGGCGCACGCGGCGCCACGTAAAGGCCTTCCGTTGGCGCATAGGATTTGCCGAGCCGAATCTGATTGGTCCACTGTTGGTCGTTTACTTCGCGGGTCGTGCCACCGCCGCCATGCATTGAAATGAAGAGGCTGCGTCCCCCCGCGGGAATCGCGTTGCTGTCTCCAAACGAGAGCCAGGCAAATTTCATTTTTAAGCCATCCAGATCGATTTCTTTGGCCTGCATTTCCTTCGCACGGGCGGCACGCAGCCAGTTTAACCGGTCTCTCCATAACGCCTGGGTTGCGGCCAAAGCCTCGCTTTTCGTTAACGCGGTTTGAGCAAAAGGCAAGTTCGTCAGTGCCGTGCGTTCGGTTCGCGACTGCGACAGCCAATGGCTTAGTTCATCCAGGGCTGAAGCTGAAGAAGGTTTCGATTCCTGTGAAAACGCTGATGAAACCAGCAGGCCGATGATTGCAGCCAGCCATGACGCCAATTTGAAATGGTTCCGCATGGCGCCATCCATAGCAGACCTCGTTCGACGAACGAAGTTAAATGACGCATTTTTTGTCCTCAAGACCAGCTCCCGGATCAATCCAACAATTTGCCAAAGCCCGGCAGGAGATCATATTTCCGTTCCCAAGTTGTGAACATGAAGCCACGGACATTTTTCATTGGCCGGGTCATTTCGATCCAGGCCTTCACCGCGTCAAGATTATCCGCGTCATAATAACACGAGGCGAGAACGGAAAATCCGTTGTCCCGAAAAAATTGGAGGCTCTTTGGATTGGGCTCGCCGCCCCAAACCGCCATGACGACGTCTTGAGGCACGTATTTCCAGGAACCGGTAAAATCGCCATGAACCAAATAGTAATCGCCGTGAGCATTGTGATGGGGATCAAACATGTCGGACCAGACGTAAACTTTCAGATCTGGTGCATAGCGGCGTAAAATTTGTTCCTGCTTCGTCACGCATTCACCCAGTAGTTCCGCCATGTCGCGATGACCGCAGGCCTGACACGTTCCGCCCATGCGAATTTCATCCGTCCCCAATAAAACCCGGCGCGGATGCAGATGCTCAATCAGCAATTGGGCTTCGCGCTCGAAAATCTCATAAAGCTCCGGTTCAGCCATGCACACCGTCACCTGCGAATCATTTAGCAACAACGGATGATACCAACTCACGCGCAAATGGTCGCCATCATGGATGCGGCTGCCGGGCAAAATTTTCAAAACCGCGGGGGTGGAATCACCGCGCCAAACGTTAAAATCCGGCGATGTCAGCGGCGCATAGTCGCGCCCTTCGACATATTTCTCGGCGCCATTTTCACTACAAACCCGCACGGGCGTTCCCGGCCGATGCAGCACATTCACCGGCCCGGCATCCTCAACTTGCCAGTCATCCAGCCAGAGCCGCCCGCTCTTCCCGCCCCATATTCCGGTATGCAAATTCACTGTAGTATTGGTCAACGAGTTGAAAATGAAACTGACTTTTTGCCAGTCACCCGTAGTTGGCAGATGAAATTCACGCGGAGCCAGGTCACGATCCCCACCCAGCGCAAAACAACGAAACGCGCTGGCCGGCTGCAAATTTTCCGGCTTCACCCAAAGGCTGACTCGATAACAACGATGCGGCACCACCCGCACCGTTTCCATTACCCGTCCGTGCCCATAAGGGTTTTCCGTAAAGTTTTGCAGACGCAGGGACGCGCGTCCGGAATGTTTGATTTCCGAGTCCACGAAACTGACCTTGCCCGGATCATCAACGAAGGCAAAACTTCGGAAACGGTTCCCATCAAAATCTTCAAAACCACCATTTTTCAACTGCGCGGACGCATCGGACACAAAATGGCCTTCGGCATTTTCCACCACAAACGGCGCCTCCGAGACTGGCAGACCTTCGGCAAGGTTGGGATCAATTGACAGCGCACCGCCGCCATAGCCGATCGAGAAGAATGACGGGATCAACTCCAGTCGATTGCTCTGGCAAGCCGACTGAACCCGATCCAGCCGCCGAAAAAAATCGTGATCACGTTTGGATAACGTGTCCAAGCCGCACGCGATCACGGCGCCGTTGAATCCACTCCGACCCGCCGTTTCAAGCACTTTGCTGATTTCAGCCACATCCTGATCGCGGGACAAATCCCAACCAAAAATCCAGACGAACCGATCCCTCGTCAGTCCTGATTCTGGTTGTGCATATCCCACCCAAAGCGGAAAGAACAGGCCCACGCTAATCAACCATAAAACGGTCCAGCTTGCTTTTCGGCAAGCGAAATGCGCGGCGCAGCCGGGCGATTTTAACAGCGGAAAGAACATGCCGAATTCGTAGCAAAAATTTGCAATGAAACAAAGCAATACCCGTCACTCCGGCATTAATACAATTGATCGTTTGCAGCAGTGTTTTTTATTGCACAACCCGCCCGGCTCGGTTATCGAACAGCCATGACAAACAAGAACGCAAAACTTACCCCGGAAAGAATCATGCAGATGGCCTGGGGCTACGCGCCCACCGTCATCATTAAAACCGCCATCGAACACGGCGTGTTCGACGCACTCGATGAATCTCCCAAAACCGCGTCCGAACTGGCCAGGAAAGCCCGTGCCTCTGAACGCGGCATGACCGCGATCCTCAACGCGCTGGTGGGATTGCAATTCCTCAGCCGCAAGGGCAGCCGCTACGCGTTGACACCCGAAAGCGCCGCGTTTCTCGTTTCCACGAAAATGCCTTATTACGGCGAGTTTTTCCGGCACATGACCGAGCAACTGATTCCCAAGTGGCTTCAACTCGGCAAAGTCGTCCGCACCGGCAAACCCGCCATGGCGGTGAACAGCGAGCCGGACGGCGTTAAATTCTTCGCCCAATTCGTCGAATCACTTTTTCCGCTAAGTTTCGCCGCCGCCAGCGCGTTGGGTGAACATCTGAAAATTCCCCAAGCCAACGGTCCGGTAAATGTCCTGGACATCGCCGCCGGTTCAGGCGTCTGGGGCATCGCCCTGGCCAAACAATCCCAGCACGTTCGCATGAGCGCTGTGGACTGGCCAGACGTGCTCAAAGTGACCGAACGCGTCGCACACCGCCATGGCGTCGGCAACCGGTTGACCAAAATGCCTGGCGATCTGCTCCAGGTAAACTACGGCAACGGCCACCATATCGCCACGCTGGGCCACATTCTCCACAGTGAAGGCGCCGAGCGCAGCCAGCGATTGCTGAAAAAGGTTTTCAAATCACTGTCCCCTGGCGGCACGATTGCCATCATGGAATTCGTGGTGAGCGGCGACCGCACCGGCCCGCCCGTGGGCTTGTTGTTCGCAGTGAACATGCTCGTCAACACCAAGGCCGGCGACGCGTTCAGCTTCAAGGAAATAAGCAGTTGGCTCCGCGAAGCCGGCTTCAAAAATCCACGGCTGCTGGAAGTCCCCGCCGTATCGCCGCTCATATTGGCAACGAAGCCGTAATTTCAATTTAAAGCCCGAGCTGCTTAAACCGGCTGTTGACTTCCTTGAAGTGGAAATCCAGTGAGCACAGTTTCTCCAATTCGCCTTTTTTGAAGTGCCTGGCGACTTCCTGTGAAGCCTTGAGCTGCTCAACAAAATCCGCGTCGTCACGACCGGCGTGTTTCACTTCCCAGGTCTTCATGGCGGCGTCTTGGACAAGTTTATAGGCCGCTTCACGCGTCAGTCCCTTTTTGATGAGCGCCAGCAAAACGGTCTGGCTGTTCCACATACCAAGCGAAATGCCAAGGTTCTTTTTCATGTTCTCGGGATACACGTTGATGCCGTCCATCAGCCGCGTGAGCAGGCCGAACATATAATCCAGCAACGTGCAGGAATCGGGAAAGATGATGCGCTCGACGCTGCTGTGGCTGATATCGCGTTCGTGCCAGAGGGCCACGTTTTCCAGCGACGCCATCGCGTTGCCACGCAACACGCGGGCCAAACCGGTGAGCCGCTCCCACGTGATGGGATTGCGCTTGTGCGGCATGGCGCTGGAACCTTTTTGTCCCTTGGTGAACGGCTCTTCCGCCTCCAAAACTTCGGTGCGTTGCAGGTGACGAAACTCCACCGCCCAACGCTCAATGCTCGCGCCAACCAGCGCCATGGCCAGCTGAAATTCGGCATGAATATCGCGCTGCACCACCTGCGTGGCGATGGGCGCGGGCTGAATGCCGAGTTTTTTACAAACGTATGCCTCGACGCGCGGGGACAAATGCGCGCTGGTGCCCACGGCGCCGGAAATTTTGCCAACGGCCACCACATTGCGAACCGATTCCAGGCGACGCAAAGCGCGTTTAAACTCGTCATACATCAACGCCAGCTTCAAGCCGAACGTCGTCGGTTCGCCATGAATGCCATGGCTGCGCCCCATGCACGGCGTGAATTTATGCTCCTTGGCGCGGCGGGCAATGACGGGCAGCAACGTCTTCACGTCGGCAATAAGAATATCTGCGCTTTGCATCATCTGCACGGCGTAGCAGGTATCGCCCACATCGCTGCTGGTCAGGCCGAAATGGAACCAGCGGCTGGCCTGGTCATTAATCGCCTCGGCCACGGCGGTGGTAAACCCGATGACATCGTGATTCAACGTTTTTTCCAGCTCGCGCTGACGCGCCACCAGTCCGGGGAGATCGGCGAACCACTTATCGCAGCCTACCTTGATCTTTTTAAAATCCTTGGCGGGAACGACGCCCTCCTTGACGAGGGCTTCACTGGCCAGCAGTTCAATTTGCAGCCAGATTTTGAGTTTATTCTCGTCGGTCCAGATCGCCCGCATTTCGGGGCGGGAATAGCGCGTAATCATGACCAGATTTAACCGTAATTTACCGAAATTAAAAAGGCGGAAATACGAGATCAATTCTCTTGCCGGAGGAAATCAAACTGTCCGCTTGGGCTCCAGCCAGCGCGATTGCAACAACACGTTGGCAGCGGTAATCAAGCCGCCGCCGATCAGCAAGCGCAATGTAAGATTTTCGTTGTCATAACTGATCCCGCCAAATTTGGAAAACATGGCCGGCATGAACAAGGCCATCAGGCTGGCGAAAACCGGTTCGGCGCAATAAATCAACCCGGCTTCGGTAGCCGTCACTCGCCGCTGCCACGCATTCATAAGGCCATAGGCGGCCAGCGTGCAAAAAATCGTGATAATCCCCAAGTCCGCCACCGCCGCCCAGGACATGTAAGCTTGAATCCAGGCGGAAGCCGTCGGCGCGGTAGCCAATGCCATGGGTGCCGCCACCAAGCCGGTGCCCAGCAGCATCACCACGCTCAAGCACATGGGACGGTTCTCGGCATAGCGCGGATGTTCAAGCATGAGGATTTGTCCCGTGAACAACAGCGAGGCTATGAGTGTTTCGATCTCGCCACGTCCCAGCCTAAATGAATGCAGGCTGATTTCGGCCAGCACGCCCACACCGGCGAGCACCAGAACAATGCTCAAAAAGATTTTAAAGCTTGGCCACCGCCAATTGACCAGCGCGACCCACAGCGGAATGAACAAACAATAGCCTTGTGTGAGAAACGCCGAAGTGGAAGCGGACGTGTAGGCCAGTCCATCCATTTGGAACACGATGCCCAGTCCGCCAAAACCCGCCAAGATGACGCCCTGCTCCATTTCCCGGCGGTTAACCGTGCGCATGGATTTAATCGTGAGCAGCAGCAGGATGATCCCCGCCAGGCTGAATCGATAAGTCACGCCCAAGGCGCTGAAAAACCAGCTCGTGCCGGCCGGCAGCAGCGTTTGCTGGGTCAACATCAATGCCTTGATGGCGGGGAAACTCACCGCCCAAAGCAGCGTGCAAAACACGAGCATTTGAACAGCTCGACGATGGGAGCCTTCGGCGGCCATGTGGGAGTGGAAATCAGGAACGCTTCATCTGTTTGCGCGCCGCCTCCAGAATTTCCCGTTCGCGCGCGGTCAGGCTCTTGATGCCATGGGCAGAAATTTTGTCGAGGATGGGGTCCACTTCGCTTTCATCGTAATTGCCAGCCCCTTTGTTTTCAACGGTTTCATTTTGCAGGCGAACTGGACGAGCTTGTTTCTTTTCAGCCGGATGCAAGAATCCTTCCAAACGCGACCAGTCACCTTGCATGATTTTACGGACAAAGAACCAGCCCATGGCCATGCCACCGAGGTGCGCCATGTGAGCCACATGCGGCATGATTTCCTTCGGAAAAGCGAAGCCCGTAACCGCAATCACCACGGAAACCAGCAGCAACGTTTTGGCCCGCAAGCGAACTGGAATTACGAAAAACACCAAAAGCTGCAATTCTCTTTCGGGATAGATCAAAGCATAAGCGGCAACCAAACCGAAGGCGCAGGCAGAAGCGCCCACCACCGGCCCACCAAAGTATCCAGGCCAAAGCAGTGCCGCCAGCGACTGAAACACGCCGCCCACCGCGCCGCTGGAAAACATCAAAGCCAGAAAACGTTTTCCGCCCAGCAAGTCTTCCAATTCCCGGCCAAACATGTAAATGACCCAACTGTTCATAAACAGGTGAAGCCAGCCGGCGTGCAAAAACTGGTAAGAAATCAATTGCCAGATATAGCCATGCTCCAGTCCTTCCAAGCTCAAAGGCAGATAACCCGGAAAATAGCCGACGCCATCCTTGGTCAACACGTCGCGAGCATTAAAAAGATCCTTTAGGCCGACAAAATGGGTGTGCTGGGAAAACAGTTCCAGCAGATACATCAGCAGGTAGGAAATCAAAAAAATCAGCGTCCACGACCAGCGGAGACGAAAGGACGGACGCCAGCCAGAGTCATTGTATTCCGGCTGACGCATATAATCACGATCTTCAAGCATGATAAAATTCTAACATTACAAACCCAATCTTCAAACGGCATTCAACCACAACCAATTGTCCTCAAAAACAGTTCAGCGGCTTCGCCGCCAAAGAAACATTCGCTCACGGCCCTGGCGATTGGGGTAAGACCTGGGAACCCAGTCAGATTCCAAAGTCATGTGCGCCCCAAAACGCTCCAACTGTTCTTCCCGCGATGTCCGCCAAGGCGGCCCGGCATCGCCCTCAATGACGACATAGTTGATCGCCAGGTAAATCCCGCCGGGTTTTAGCCAGCGCAGCACCGCGCGAACGTATTCATCCCTTTCACGGGGTTGGATGGCGCAGAACAAAGTATGTTCAAACAACCAGTCAAATTTTTGTGGTGGCTCATCGCGAAGAAAATCGGCCAAGGCAAACGTCGCCTTCAGTCCAGCCGCTTCCGTCTTGGCCATCGCCTGAGGAATGGCGCTGGGCGCAAGGTCAAACCCAAAGGCCTCAAACCCGGCCCGGGCAAATTCCCGCACATCGTGGCCGGTGCCGCACCCGGGCACACCCACGGTGGCCTGTCGGGGGCCGCAGTAACCGGCCAGAAAGTCCACCAGTCCGGGCGACGGCGCTCCTTTCTCCCACGGCATGTCCTTGGTTTGATAACGTTGTTCCCAATATTCGCGACTCATGTGACGTAATAATGTGAACCGTAACGGGGAAAATTCACACCAAACAAGAGCCTGATCATTGCAGATTCGCTTTAGTTGGCGATCAAACCGTCCACCAGCTCAATCACTCTGGGTGCCATGGCCGCCACCTTGACATCGTGAGTAGCTATGACCAGTGTCATCTGGCTTTCGGTCAGCAAGCTCCTCAGCAAATCCATGATTTCACCGCCGGTATGCGAATCCAAATTTCCGGTCGGCTCGTCGGCCAACAGCAGCACCGGCTCATTGATCAAGGCCCGCGCAATGGCGACGCGCTGTTGTTCGCCGCCGGAAAGTTCGGATGGCTTGTGATCCATTCGCTCGCCCAACCCCACCCGCTTCAATAGCTCCGCAGCGCGAGCCGTCACGTCGGATACCGCCCGGCGCGCAATCCGGCCGGGCAGACAGACGTTTTCCATGGCGGTGAGTTCCGGCATCAGATGATAGGCTTGAAAAACAAAGCCGACGCGTTGATTGCGAAATTCCGTCAGACGCCGTTCGGAGAACCGCGACAACTGTTCCCCGGCAAACAAAATTTCACCGGCGTTGGGCGTGTCCAACCCGCCGATTAAATGCAGCAACGTGCTTTTGCCGGCGCCGGAGGCACCCCGCAAGGCGAGGAAATCGCCCCGGGCAATTTCCACATCCACGCCCTTCAACACTTCCAAGGAACGTTTTCCAATCACGTAGGTTTTCTTCAAGCCGCGGGCGGCCAACAGAGGTTCATTCATAACGCAACGCCTCCACGGGTTTTAAGCGGCCGGCCCGAATCGCCGGCAGAACACCGCCCAGAATGCAAATCACAAACGAGCTGACGCAAATAATCACCACATCGCGCGGCATGATGATGGCCGGCAAATCAACAAAGCCATAGACCGACGCCGGAAATAATTCGAAACCGGTCATCCGGTTCATGAAATGCAGAAACGGATTTCGATAGGCAATCGCCAACATGCCGAGGCCAAAGCCGCTCGCGACGCCGATCAAGCCAATAATGGCGCTTTGTCCCAGGAAAATGCCGGAGATTTGCAGATTGGATGCGCCCAGCGATTTGAGCATGCCAATCTCGCGCGTCTTCTGAATGACGAAGGTAATTTGGGCGCTGAGAATGCACAAAGCCGCCACCAGCACGATAAAAAACAACAGGTAGAACATCACATTTTTTTCCACGATCAGCGCGTTAAGAATGCCGGAATTCTGCTCCTTCCAGGTGGAAACGTGATAATCAAAACCGAGATCGCGTGAAAGCTGGGCCTTGACCCTGTCCGCCTGATACGGGTCTTTGATCATGACCAGAAGGCCGTGAACCGTGTCGTTCAAATCGTATAAATCCTGGGCGCTTTCGAGGGAAACGACCACCACGCGGGAATCGTAATCGTAGTAGCCGCTTTGAAAAATACCGCGAATTTCGTAGTCATCCGCCAAAATCGCCTCGTCCTTGCCGGCGTCATGCGCGGCCTTCATTTTTTTGATGGCGCTGGCCGAATAGATGGAAAGCTCATCGCCCACGCGCAACCGCATGTTGTCGGCGAAATCACTCCCCACGAGAATGCCATGCCCGCTCAAATCAAATTTGCCCTCAATGATGTAGCTCGGCAGCCGGCTGACCTTGCCTTCGGTAACGGGATCCACGCCACGCATCATCGGAGCATCAAACAAAGACGGGCGGTTGGTGGTGCCCTGGGTTTCAACCAGCACCGGGCCAAACACGAATGGCGAAACGCCGATCACGTTTGGATTTTGGGCAATTTCCGTTTCCACCCGCTCATAATCGGCCATGGTTTGACCGGATTTCGTCACGGTGATATGCGCGTTGAAACCCAGGATTTTATCGCGCAAATCATGATCAAATCCGCTCATGACGCTGATGACGATGATCAAAACCGCCACGCCCAAAGCCACGCCCAAAACGGAAATCAAAGTGATGACTGACACAAAAGTCCGTTTGGGCCGCAAATAACGCAGCGCGAGGAAAAATTCAAACGGCAGCCGAGACATCCACCAAGGCTAAAGAGGCGGGATGGCGGTGTCAAATTTTGGCTGTTAAACCCGCCCAAGTTATTGGAGAACGGGCAAACAGATTACAAAACTCGTTCCGGCGCCAACTTTGCTGGTTACTTCAACCGTTCCGCCATGCTTTCGACAATCATTTTGCAAATTGAGAGCCCCTGTCCAACCGGCCTTCCGCCCGCGCCCGTGACTTGTCGGCTCGATAAAATCGCATTCAAAATATGCGGCGAATCCCCAGGCGCGATGCCTGGTCCGGAATCCCGCACCTCCAGCGTTACGCCATTGGGCACACTCCGGGTGATCACCCGAATTTCTCCGCCGGCATTCCCATGTTGAATGGCCTTGGAAATCACGCTTATGACGGTCTGCTTCAGCATTTCCGCATCTCCCATGGTTCCAGCCGAAGTCAAACTCCGGGAATTTCTTCAGCAAAGCTGGAGGGTTTAGACTGTATTAAATTCCCCGATTATCTTCACCTTCCGCGCACGGCCAAAGACTCAAGTTCAGCCACACAATTTCGCGCGATCTTGGACAAATCGACGGGAAGATGCTTGATCGGTCCTGTTCCGCATCAAAACGCGCCAACAGCCACAACGAGTCGGTGGGCCACCGCATCGGTTGGGCGGTTTCCCGGCTGGCTTAAACCATGTCCCGGCATTCAGGTGCGGAGCGATCACGCGCCAGGTTGGTTTTCCACGCCCCCCCCGAATGGCATCCGGTTTGGCGATGGCCGTTCCAAAGCAGCGCGATTCCTAGCTGGGGACTTTTGTCGGGCTGAAATGGCCTATCCAACGCGTCTTTCCGCAGTCTTGGTAATAAATTCTTAACCAACTTGTAAGTTGACCGGGAAGTGATTACCTTTCGCGGCCTATGGAAAAAGTTGTCATCATTGGTTCCGGTCCCGCCGGATGGACGGCGGCATTATACACGGCGCGGGCGCAACTCGCCCCGCTGGTGTTGACTGGCAAACAACCGGGCGGATTGCTGACCACAACCAGTATCGTGGAAAACTTTCCCGGTTTTCCCGAGGGTGTGGACGGTTTTGAACTGATGACCCGCATGCAAAAACAGGCAGAGCGTTTCGGGGCCAAAACCAGTTTTGGCTTGGTGGAATCCGTCGATTTCACCAAGCGTCCGTTTACCTTGATCGTCGATGGCGAACCGGTTCAAACCGAAACCGTCATTATTGCCACCGGCGCCGGACACAAGCACCTGGGCGTTCCCGGCGAACATGAATTGGAAACCAAAGGGACGACGTATTGCGCGACCTGTGACGGCGCGTTGCCGGTTTTTCGGAATCAACCGCTGGTCGTGGTCGGCGGCGGCGACTCCGCCTGCGAAGAAGCGCAGTATCTGACGCGTTTTGGCTCCATCGTTTATCTGGTGCATCGCCGCGATTCGCTGCGCGCCTCGAAAATCATGGCCGAACGCACGCTGGCGAATCCAAAAATCAACCCCATCTGGGATTCAGCCGTAACGGAAGTCCTCGACGTGAAACAGGACAAAGTGATCGCAGTTAAACTCAAAAATCTAAAAAACGGGGCCGAAAGCATTTTGGCATGCGCCGGAGTTTTCATCGCCATTGGTCATGTGCCCAACACCGAGTTGTTCAAAGGCAAAATCAACCTGGACGAAAATGGCTTCATTGTGCCGCAACAAGGAACCATGACCAACGTGACTGGAGTCTTTGTGGCTGGCGATTGCGCCGATCATGTCTATCGTCAGGCCATCACCGCCGCGGGAGCCGGCTGTGCGGCGGCCATCGATGCGGAACGCTTTTTGGCGACCCAGCGTCAGTAGCCTGAAAATCCAAAGCCAGGCCACGTTTCGCCGGTTGGAAAATCCCAACATAACCCAACAGTTGGCAAACCGGGGCGGGTAATCAATTAATTTTAACCCGAACTCCGAAGTTGGGGAGCGCAGACCGCTGGTCTGCGGTGTTTGGCGGCCCGCCAAACACGGCGTCCAATCATGATCTTCACCGAAAGAAACGGGGAAATATTGGTTCAACAAGGTTTTCGGGTTTGAATTCCAGCAAAACCCAGTGGCGAAGGTTGCTTTGCCAGGGAAACGCGCTCGACAATGACGGGAATCTTGGAGTAAAGAATAGAGCCAATAAAACCCCCGTGCTTTACTCCAGCCCGTCCGGCGAGTGAGGCAGATGTAAATCAAAGGAACGGCTCATGAAAATCAAACGGCGAGAATTCATCAAAAAGTCGGCGATCGGTGTGGGCGGTGTGTTGGTCAGCGCACATCTGGGAATGGCGGAAACCGCTCCCCAAAAATTCCATGATCCGTATGCGATGGTTCCGCTGGGCAAAACCGGACTAAAATTTTCCCGCCTCTGCATGGGCACCGGCACCCATGGCAGCAACCGCGAATCAAACCAAACCCGCAAGGGACGCAGTGCCTTTCTGAAACTGCTCCGCGCGGCCCATGAGCGCGGAGTGAGAACGTATGATTTGGCCGATCTTTATGGCTCCCACACCTACGTGCCTGAAACCTTGGACGGGTTGTCACGCGACAGCTACACGCTCATCACCAAAATCTGGTGGGCTTACGGCGGCATTCCCGAAACCGAACGCCCGCCGGCGGATGTTGTGGTCGCCCGCTTTTTAAAGGAACTCAAAACCGATTACATTGATCTGCTTCTGCTCCATTGCGTCATGGCCCCGAATTGGCCGGAGCAATTGCGTTCGCAAATGGAAATTCTCACCAAGCTCAAGGCGGAAGGAAAAATCCGCGCGCTCGGCGTGTCCTGCCATTCGCTGGCGGCCTTGGACGCGGCAGCGGCGGAACCCTGGGTGGAATCGGTCCACACGCGGATCAATCCGTATGGCATGAGCATGGACGGTTCGCCTGATCAAGTGGTCCCGATCCTGAAAAAAATCCACGCGGCTGGCAAAGGCGTTGTGGGAATGAAGCTGATTGGCGAAGGCCGCTTGCGCAACGATGACGCGAAGCGCAATGAATCGGTGAAATTCGCCTTGGATTCAGGCTGCGTGGATGTGTTGAACGTGGGCTTTGAATCGGTGGCCGAAATCGATGATTTTGCCGACCGCGTGCGCAAAGTTGCCCTGCCGGCTTAAGCGGATTAATCATTTCAACCGTTCGCCTGCTCAAGTATGCTCCGGGCGTGATTGCCTTGCTTGATTACGGTTCTGGAAACCTGCGCAGCGTCCACAAATCATTGCTCAAAGTGGGCGCAAAAGTGCGTCTGGTTCAAAGGCCGGAGGAAATGACCGATGCCCGCGCCTTGGTGCTGCCCGGGGTGGGCGCGTTTGACGACTGCATCGCCGCCCTGCGCAAACAGGAACTCTTGGAAGCCTCGCGCGACTTCATTAAAACCGGCAGGCCGTTTCTGGGCATTTGCGTCGGCTATCAAGCGTTGTTCGAGAAAAGCGAGGAGTTCAATTCCTGCGCGGCCGGGCTGGGGATCTTCGCCGGAAAGGTCGTCCGTTTTGCAGATCAACCGGGATTGAAAATCCCGCAGATCGGCTGGAACCAGATTGAAATCGTCAGCCCCGAATGCCCGCTGTATCGCGGCATCGCCAGCGGCAGCTTTGTTTATTTCGTGCACAGCTTTTATCCGCAACCGGTGGATGCCGGCATCATTGCCACCCGGACCGAATACGGAAACACGTTCGCGTCGTCAATCTGGCGTGACAATGTTTTCGCCACGCAATTTCACCCGGAAAAGAGCCAGAAAGTGGGGCTGCAACTTTTAAAGAACTTCGTTGATTTAAGCGAGGTTTAGCGAATCCAGTATGCCTCGAACAGATACATACTTACTCAGAAACCGTAACCCGGGATAATTTATTATACAGACGGATTAAGGCTTGTAGCTGGTTTTAACTCCAACCCAAATCACGGGCACTTCCAAAAGTCCCAGGCCAGTCCAACGAGCGGATACCCAGCACACCGGTCGGGTGCAAATTAGTTCAGTCGATTTTTTCGCGTCCGCTGAAACCGCTGTCGAGATCGTGCCAGAATTCGACCACCTCTTCGTCGGATTCCCAGCAAAGAAAAACTTCTTTGCCGCCAATCACGGCGGGAAAATCCACCAGGCCGCGTGACAGATCCTTGATGAAGATTTCGCGACGCTGAAATTCCAGCAGCAGTTGCTGCATGGCAGCCAGCGTGCGAATCCAGCGATTAACCGTGTCTCCACCCGTATCCTGCCCTTCGGCGTTGATCCCGCTCAGTCGCTTGTCAAACCGTTCAGCCTCGACCCGTAAGCGGTTTAAATCCGTCAGCCACTCGCGAAGCTGAGGCACCAACGCTTGCGCCTCCTCACGCGTGTAATGCTTGCGGTATCGATGGTCCATGGCAAAAAAAAGACCGTTCGCGAGGCTGCCGGAACAACCAGCGCGAACGGCTGTAAATCACATTGCGGTGACAGATTACTTCTGCCAGGTGCGCTTCTTGTGACGATTCAAGCGCAGCTTCTTGCGCCGTTTATGTTTGTTGATTTTTGCCTTACGGCGTTTTTTCAGTGATCCCATAATTGGATAAGAATTTATGTAACAAATTGGCGGCGATAACGCCACTCAAAAATGACGGGTTGATGGCTTAATAAACAACCTTGTTCAGCGGGTATTCAATGATGCCTTCAGCCCCGGCAGTTTTGAGTTTGGGGATAATATCGCGCACCACCTTTTCATCAATGATCGTCTCAACGGCCACCCAGCCTTCCAGGCTTAAATTGGAGATGGTGGGATTGCGGAGCGCCGGCAGCGTGGTCAGCAACGTTTGCAGATTCTTTTCGGCAATGTTCATCTTGAGTCCCACTTTGGCTTCGGCATCCAACGCGCCCTTCAGCAACAAGGCCAGGGTTTCGATCTTCTTCCGCTTCCAGGAATCCTGCCAGGCCGCCAGATTGGAAATCAGCCGCGGGGTGGAACTCAACAGCTCATCGACAATGCGCAATTTGTTGGCTTTCAGCGACGAGCCGGTTTCCGTGACTTCCACAATGGCATCCACCAATTCATGGGCTTTAACTTCGGTCGCCCCCCATGAGAACTCGACCTCGGCTTTGACACCGTGTTTCTTGAGATATTTTTTGGTGAGATTGACCACCTCGGTGGCGATGCGCTTGCCTTGCAAATCTTTCACGCTCTTGACCGGTGAATTTTCCGGAACACACAACACCCAGCGGGCCGGGCGGCGCGAAACTTTGCTGAAGAGAAATTCCCCAACCTCGTGGACTTTCGAGCCATTCTCAATGATCCAATCATGCCCGGTGATGCCGCAGTCCAAATAGCCATGTTCCACATAGCGGCTGATTTCCTGCGCGCGGATCAGGCGGATTTCCATCTCGTCGTCATCCACATAGGGAATGTAAGACCGACTGCTCACCTGAATGTTAAACCCAGCCTTGGCCAGCTTCTCAATGGTGGCCTCCTGCAAGCTGCCCTTGGGCAGACCAAACCTTAGTTTCTTACTCATAATATTTAAATTCAAACAACCAATTACAGCATTCTGGAATGCCTATTTCCAAATTTAAATCTCGCTGGCGTGTTCCATCCCAGTTCAAGAATGGGACTTGTTTGGTCGGGTTGGAAACAGAGCAGACGTTTATTTCACGCTAACAATCAGCCAATCATCGCCCGTTTTTTTCAATGTGAAAGTATATGAACTCACGGCGGTAGAACCCGCATACCAGCGTCCGGTCGCTTCCACGCTTCCATCCGCAGCCGGTTCCGCAACCTCCACCCCAAGAATGACGACCGGCTTGCCGGTATCACGATCCAAAGGAGTTTGATTGGTGCGAAGATCAATGTGATCGCTCCGCTTGATCGGCGGAGTGTGGTCGGGATACTTTTTGATCATGGCATCAACCAGAGAATCGTCGGTCTGGAGAAATACCGCCGAATATTTGCCGGCATCCGGAAGCGGATGCGCCAGGAGATAACCGGCCACCACCGCATCGATGGTTTGCTCGTCGCTTTTTGACAATTGTGCCGTCGCCGCCGTTCCATCGAGGACGGACGCCGGAATCTTGGCCTGGCTGAGGAAAACAATCTTTTCCTTGTCGGAGGAACAGCCCGCAGCCACCACGGCCAGCGTCAATGCGCAAACTAAATTTAATTTTAAGTTCATGATTTTTTCCAAATCACCCGGCGGCCCACCACCGAGATTTCGTTTCGAGCCAGCGCAGCCACACATTGGGGATACAATTCATGTTCGGCGGCATGAATGCGCTGATGCAAGCTCTCCGGAGTATCTTCATCCAAAACCGGAACCGCCGACTGGCCGATAATCGCCCCGGAATCCACTCCCGCATCCACAAAGTGCACCGTGCAGCCGGCCACCTTGACGCCGTGATCAAGCGCCTGCCGCCACGATTCCAACCCCGGAAAACAAGGCAGCAATGACGGATGAATGTTCACAATCCGTCCTTCGTATGCGCGAAGGAAATCGCCCTTCAAGACCCGCATAAAGCCTGCCAGGACCACCAGATCCACCTGTGCCGTCTGTAGCGCCGAAACAAACGCGCGTTCGGCTACCTCATCCAGTTTCGTGCGAAACTTTCCAGGCGGAATAAAGCGCGCTGGAATGCTCCGGTTCCGAGCGTGCGTTAAAATTCCGGCGGACTCCACATCGCTCAACACCACGGCCATTTCCGCAGGGATTTTTCCGGCAGCCACCGCCTCGGCAATGGCTGCGAAATTCGAGCCTTTGCCGGAGCCAAGCACGCCGATGCGGAATGAAGTGTTCACTGTGGTTTGAATAACAAAAAAATTTCCAGAAACAAAGTCGAAACGTTGAGTTTGCCGCGCTCAGAACGGAAACAACCAATGAGATTCACATCAAAAATAAAAAACCGGCACGGAATTGATCCCATGCCGGTCATGATTTAGAGGTCGTTTAGGTCAAAATAATCTTGTCGCCTTCTTTCAAGGTAACAATTGCTTTTTTCCAGGCATTGGTAGTGCCCTGCTGCAATGTGCGCTTGCGGCGCACTTTGCCCCGGACATTCAACGTGTTCACCTTGGTGACTTTGACCTTGAACAGTTCCTGAACAGCCTGGCGGATTTCCGGCTTGCTCGCCCGGCGATCGGCCACAACCGTGTATTGATTATATTTTTCGCCCTGGCGGGTGCCCTTTTCGGTCAGGCGAACCGTCTTGATAATTTCAAAAGCGTTCATGGTTATTCCTTATTCAAACGGGCTTCGACGTTTTCAAACGCGCTCTTGGTGAAGAGCAATTTGTCCGGACGCAGCACGTCGTATGTGTTCAGCGTGGCGCTGGTGGTCACATCCACAAATGAGATATTACGAGCCGCTAGCAACAGGTTTTTGTCTTCCACACCGTTGGAAACCACCAAGGTGGTTCCGTTCAGATCAAGCGCGTCGATGATTTTGACGAAATCCTTGGTCTTGTGTGAACTCAACTTCAGATCGTCCACCACCACCACATCGCCGGCTTTGAGCCGTTCGCTCAACGCCTTGCGGAGCGCGAGCTGCTTGGTGTTTTTGGAGACTTTCTTGCTAAAGTCACGGGGTTTCGGACCGAACACCACGCCGCCACCCACCCACAAGGGTGACTGGAACGAGCCGGCGCGCGCACGGCCGGTGCCTTTCTGGCGCCAAGGTTTTTTGTTCGTGCCGACCACTTCGCCGGCAGTCTTGGTGCAGGCCGTGCCACTGCGTTGCGCCGCGCGATACGCGGTCACGACATCGTGAACAGCCTGGGTGCCCTTGCCATTTTCAATAATGGCAAATTTAACCTCGTGTTCGCCCTGATCTTTTCCGGCGGTATTTTTAATGGAAATTTTCATGGCTTGTAATTATTTCTTGGCGGAAGCCTTGGCATCAGCCTTCTTCTTGCCAGACGCGGCAACCGCAACCGGCTTCCAACCTTTTGGACGTTTCTTGGATTCACGGATCACGACGTAATCGCCTTCAGAACCGGGAATCGCACCTTTGATTAACAACAAATTGTCCGACTCCAGCACCTGGATCACTTCCAGGTTTTGGGTCGTCCGCGTCACCTGCCCCATGTGACCAGGCATGCGCATCCCGCGCATGACCGTGCCTGGGAACAAACGCTGACCGATGGCACCAGACCGGCGATGCCAGCCCTTGGCGCCGTGGGTGGAATCACCACCAGCAAAACGATGGCGCTTCACCACACCTTCAAAACCACGGCCCTTGGTGGTGCCGATGGCATCAATGAAATCACCGGGCGCAAAGAGCGTCGGGCCGACCACATCGCCAGCCTTCACTTCCTTCGAGAAGTTGCGAAACTCCTTGATGCGCTTGACGGCCACCCCGTTGTGTTTCTTGATATGACCGATGAGCGGCTTGCTCAGGCGCTGTTCCTTCTGATCGTCAAAGCCCAGCTGAACGGCATTGTAGCCATCCTTGCCCGCCTGCGTCTTGACCTGCAAAACGCGATTCGGGCCACAGAGGACGACCGTGACCGGGACCACCACACCTTGCGCGTCATAAACGCGGGTATGGCCAAGTTTTTTTCCAATAAGTCCGAGTGGCATGGTGTTCTCCTTAAATCTTGATGGTGATGTCCACGCCGGCGGGCAAATTGAGCTTCTTCAATTCGTCCACGGTTTTCGCGGTCGGATCGAGAATGTCGATCAAACGCTTGTGGGTGCGTTGTTCAAAAGTTTCCTGGGATTTCTTGTCCGAATGCGGCGAGCGTTGGACAGTGAAGCGCTCCACGCGGGTTGGGAGCGGGATTGGACCTGCGACGCGGGCACCGGTGCGTTTGACGGTGTCAGCAATTTCGCGGGCCGACTGGTCTATGACCCGGAAGTCATAGGCCTTGAGGCGAATGCGGATGCGTTGTGCCATACAAAGAACGATTGTCTGTTAATGGATTGATCAAATCCGCTTTCCACAACATGAAAAGCGGACGTGAATCATAGCAAGTCAGCTTCCATGTGCAATATAATTTTCGGAAAATTTAGTGTTGGTGATTCACCGAGTTGACTTGAGCAGCTTGAAGACTATCCACGAATGCGCTTTTTTTGATCTTAAGACAACTGGCGTCCGCCCTTGCCTGTCCCCTTGAATAAATTTACCGAAAACCGACAACACAAAATGTCCTAAAAGTGATCAACAACGTCCCATGGAGCGATAGAGATTTTCCCATATCAGGGTCATACTGACCTAAAGTTTTTGGGAAAATTAAGCACTAAGAGGAATAAAAATCAATCAGCACCCGAAAACCATAAAATTATGAAAGCGTCCAATCTTAACAGCTCTGGAAAATTTTGGAGCATAATTGCCGTTTCGGTGGCGAGCATCGCTTGCGCAAATGCAGGGCTTGTAAATGTAACCACCGCCAGTTTACCAGATTTAATCACTGTTTCGCCCCATCCAGCCCCCACAGCATCGGAAGCTTTGGTGGAGAAAGGTGCCAGTGGCAACCCTAGCGCCAGCGACGAGGCAACCTTGTTAGCGAATCAACTTCCTTCAAATTCCCCGTTTGCTTTTTTACTTTCGGGGACGTCAACAACTCCAGATTTGAGCGCTTATGGCGGAGACTATTTGGTAGTGCATTGGGGTGTGGGCGAAGCCGGCAAGTTTTTCACTTCTAGTCTGAAGGGTGGATTTTACGGAATTTTTTATATCGAGCCAAACACCGGAACCGTCACAATCAACCGGCCTTACTTTGAAGGCTATTATAAAAACGGCAACAGCATTAAAGACGCGACGGCACAAGACCCGTTATCCGTCGGCAACCTCTCCGGCTGGAATATCTTTGAAGGAAAGCCAACAACATCAAGCGTTCCCGAACCGTCCACTATCGTTGCGGGTGCCTTGCTGTTACTCCCCTTTGGCGTGAGCACGCTCCGAATTTTGCGTAAGAACCGCGCTACAAACTAAACAGTAGTTTTCAGTTTTCCAAGCAGCCAAACAGGTCAACCATTCGGTTGGCCTGTTTTATCTTATCCAATCGCAATCCAGTTCAGTTTTCCCTGATCTCAACCCGAAAAACGAAGTTAGAATGGGGACCACACGCGGCTCGCGTGTGGTTTTCGGCGGCCGGCCGAAAAACCCGTTGAACCAATATTTCCCCGTTTCGTTCGGTGAAGATAATGGTTGGACGCCGTGCTTGGCGGGCCGCCAAACACCGCCGGCCAGCGGCCTGATCTCCCCAATTTCGGAGTTCGGGATCAAACTAAAAAAGTCCGGGAAGCTTCCTTCCCGGACTTGGAGATTTGTTCAGAGTAAATGTCTGGTTATGAGCGAGCCGCCGGTTTCTTCGCGGCTTGATCCAGAATGGCCGTCAGCACGCTGTTGGGCACCTGCTCGAACGTGAGCGGTTCCATGGAGTAGCTGGCGCGGCCCTTGGAGAGCGAGCGGATCGCGGTGGCGTAGCCGAACATTTCGGCCAGCGGCACCTGCGCGTTGAGAATGGTCTGGCCATTTTTGGCATCAATGCCGCCGATAATGCCGCGACGACGATTGATGTCGCCCAGCAGATCGCCCTGGTATTCGTCAGGCGTGGTGACTTCCACCTTCATGACCGGTTCCAGGAGAATCGGGCTGGCCTTCTTGAAGGCGTCTTTGAGCGCAAAAATACCGGCCATCTTGAACGCCAGTTCGTTGGAGTCAACTTCATGGAAGCTGCCATCCACGACTTGCGCCTTGAGGTCAATTACCTGATACCCGGCATACACACCGCTCTTGATGGCTTCCTCGATGCCGTCAATGACCGCCGGAATGTATTCCTTGGGAATGGTGCCGCCGACAATCTTGTTCTCGATTTCGATGCCCTTGCCCTTTTCGTTCGGCTCGATCTTGATGCAGGCGTGGCCGTATTGACCACGACCGCCGGACTGGCGGATGAACTTGCCTTCGCCGTCGGCTGCCTTGGTGATGGTTTCGCGGTAGGCGATCTGCGGCGCGCCGGTGTTGGCCTCGACTTTGAATTCGCGGCGGAGACGGTCAATGATGATTTCGAGATGCAACTCGCCCATGCCCGCGATGAGCAACTGGCCGGTTTCCTCGTTGGTGAAGCAGCGGAATGTCGGATCTTCTTCCGCCAGGCGCTGGAGGCCTTCGGACATCTTGTCGCGATCAGCCTTGGTCTTCGGTTCCACAGCCATGCTGATGACCGGCTCGGGGAACGTCGGCGGTTCGAGCGTCACGTCGAAGGATTCATCGCACAAGGTGTCACCGGTGGTGATGTTGCGCAGACCGACAAGTGCGGCAATGTCACCAGAATACACCCGTTCAATGTCTTTGCGTTCACTGCCTTGAATGACCATCAGGCGGCTGACGCGTTCGCGCTTGCGCGTGCGGGGATTGTAAATGGTGTCACCCTTGCCGAGCGAACCGGAGTAAACACGGAAGAACACCAGCTTGCCGGCATAGGGATCGGTCCAGAGCTTGAACGCCAGCGAGCAAAACTTGGCGTTATCGTCCGTCGGCACGACAACCTTGTTTTCCGTGCCGGGTTCGGTGCCTTCAGCAGCAGGAACGTCCAGCGGTCCGGGCAGGTAATCGACCACCGCGTCCACAAGCATCTGCACGCCTTTTTTCTTAAAGGCAGAACCGCAGAGCACGGGAACGAATTCAATCTTGCAGGTGAGGCGACGGATGGCCGCCTTGAGCGTGGCTGCATCAATCGGCTTTTCTTCCAGCACCAGCTCGGCAATGGCGTCATCCTTGTTGGAGACGGCTTCGATCAATTCATCGAGCGCCTGCTTGGCGCGTTCCTTGTGTTCAGCCGGGATTTCACGCACTTCATAATTCAAACCTTCGTTGGCCACGTCGCCTTCGCCGAACCAGTAACATTTCTGGTTCACGATATCGATCAGTCCGGAAAATTTGTCCTCGGCGCCGATGTTGAGGAAAATCGGATACGCATACGCCCGCAGCTTGGTGCGCATGTCATTCAACGCGTTCTCAAAATTCGCGCCCGTGCGGTCCATCTTGTTGACGAACGCAATGCGCGGCACCTTGTATTTGGTGGCCTGACGCCAGACGGTTTCCGATTGCGGCTGCACACCCGCCACGCCGCAGAATACTGCCACCGCGCCGTCGAGCACGCGCATCGAGCGTTCGACTTCGGCGGTGAAGTCCACGTGCCCGGGAGTGTCAATGATGTTGATGCGGTGAGGAACGTTATTAAACGCCTTGTAAATCTCGTTTTCACCGGGTTTGGACTGCTTCTGGGTCCAAAAACAGGTCACGGCCGCGGAAGTGATCGTAATACCGCGTTCCTTTTCCTGCTCCATCCAGTCCGTCACCGTGTTGCCGTCATCCACGTCACCGATCTTGTGAATCAAGCCGGTGTAGAAGAGGATACGTTCCGTGGTGGTCGTCTTGCCGGCGTCGATGTGCGCGGCAATACCGATATTACGGGTGCGTTCGAGAGTGTATTCGCGGTTGGGCGAATTGACTGGTTTGGCGTCTGCTGACATAAATCAATGGTTTTAACTGCGCGTTTCCCGGGAAATCTCAATCGAAACTCCGCCGGCATCTGACAAAATGGAGCGTGAATATTACGCAAGAAAACAACCGTGGCAATAAGTTTTTTGCCATCATCGCGGGCTTGCAAAGCGCGTTTTCGGCAAACAAATCCAGTCAAAAAATAGTCCGCCCCCACCCCGCCCACGCCGACGCCATTCCCAAACCGGCTGGCGCTGAAAAATTTCTAAAAGTTCTGCTCGACAATTCTGGGCGGCGGCTTCAAATAACCTGCGGCATGGGCAAAAAAATCAAACGCATCGGCATCCTCACCGCTGGCGGCGACAGCCCCGGCCTCAACGCGGCCATCCGCGGCGTCGGCAAATCCGCGCTCGGCTATTATGGCATGGAAATCATCGGCTTCCGCGATGGCTTCCGCGGCCTGGTCGAAAACAAACGCCTGAAACTGGATAAATCCACCCTGGCCGGCATCCTCACCGTGGGCGGCACCATCCTCGGCACCAGCCGCGACAAGCCCCACCGCATGGTCATTGACGGCCGCACCCGCGACATGGTGGAAACCATCAAAGTTAATTATAAAAAATGGGGGCTGGATTGTGTCGTCTGCCTGGGCGGCGGCGGCACCCAGAAAAATGCCCTGCGCCTGCACGAAGCCGGACTGAACGTCATCACCCTGCCCAAAACCATCGACAACGACGTGGCCCTGACCGATGCCACCTTCGGCTATGCCACCGCCATGGACATTGCCACCGAAACCATTGATCGCCTGCACAGCACCGCCCACAGCCATCATCGCATTATCGTGGCCGAAATCATGGGACATCGCGCCGGCTGGCTGACACTCGGTTCCGGCATTGCCGGCGGAGCGGATGTCATTCTCATTCCGGAAATCCCCTACGACGTGGAACGCATCGCCGAAGCCATCCGCCGCCGCAGCCGCAACGGCACCAATTTCAGCATCGTGGCGGTCGCCGAAGGCGCCATGAGCCGGGACGATGCGCGATCCATTGCCGCCGCCGAAAAACGGCTGGAACGCGCCCGAACCTTGCACGACAAAAAGGAGGCCAAGCTCGAATTAACCTCGCTCGATGTCCGGCACCAAGGCAACACCATGCGACTGGCCAAACAGTTGGAAGAACTGACGCATCTCGAATCCCGCGTCACCATTCTTGGCTACGTGCAGCGCGGCGGCACGCCATCCGCCGCGGATCGCATTTTGGCCACCCGCCTTGGCACCGCCTGCACCGATCTCATCAACGAAGAACACTACGGTGTCATGGTGGCAGCTCGCGGCGATGGCACCGAACCGGTGCCGCTGGAAAAAGTTGCGGGCAAACGAAAAATCGTTCCGCCCGACCATTCCTGGGTGCGAGCCGCGCGCGAGGTTGGCACCTGCCTCGGCGATTAAATTCAATTCTGATCTCGCGCAGCGGCCTGTTCATGAAAAGCGTGGTGATTGAACCGGAACTCCGCAGTTGAGCTTTTTTTGAGTCTTCCCACACCAGCGCCACCCGGTTTAGAGACAAAACTGAATTGCGAGTGGCGGCACCGCCCGACCGCCGCAACTTTTATAGCGTTTTAAGTAATTCTATAGCCATCCAAAGGTGGGGCAGAGCTGCCGCTCTACCCCAATTTTTCGATGGTAACGCGGCTATAGTTTTTCTAAAACCGCTCCAACCGCGCCAGCGGAGAGAGACGGAGGTGCGGGCATGGCCGCCGGCGCAAAAAAATCGGCCGGCGTTGTCAACACCGGCCGATGGCGCAATCTGTTACTGGCTTTATGAACACCCGAGGCTTTCACCGCAGTTAAGGCACTTGTAGCAGGCGCCGTTGCGCACAACCACATTGCCGCAATTCGGACAGGTCGGCGCGTCCTGCTGGTTGGTGATCATTTGCGTCAGCGACGCGGCGCGACGTTCTTGTTTGTGCATCTGATTGGACTTGAGTTCCACCAACTCGGTGTCTTCGGCAATGGGCAGCTCGGGCACGGGACGATTCACGTGTTTTTTGATTTCTTCCAGCAAACCCGGCATGGACAATTCCGGCTGGGTGCGAGCAGCGTTGACGCCTTCGCGGTAGCCGGGAATGAACTGCATGGCCATCCAGCGGAACACGTAATCCGTAATCGAGGACGCATTGCGGATTTCGGGGTTTTTGGTGAAACCGCTCGGCTCGAAACGCTGATGGGCAAACTTGCGAACGAGCGCTTCCAGCGGCACGCCATATTGCCAAGCCAGGCTGGTCAGAGTGCCAATGCTGTCCATCAAGCCGCCAATGGTGGAACCTTCCTTGGCCATGGTGATGAACAATTCGCCGGGCTGACCGTCATCAAACAGGCCGACGGTGAGATACCCTTCGTGGCCGGCAATATCGAACTTGTGGGTCACGGCGGTGCGGGTGTCGGGCAGACGACGACGCAGCGGTTTGCCGGACTCGGTTTGCAGGTGCGCCACGATGGCTTCCAGTTCTTTAATGCGGGCCGACATCTCGGAGACCAACACATTCTGGTCATCGGTTTTGGCCACGCCTTCGTTGGTTTTCTTGGTGTTGAGCGGTTGGGAGCGTTTTGAGCCGTCCCGGTAAATCGCCACGCATTTGAGGCCCATTTTCCAAGCTTGAACGTAAGTGTCGCGAATCTCGGCCACGGTGCTTTCGTTCGGCATGTTGACGGTCTTGGAAATCGCGCCGCTGATGAACGGCTGCGCCGCCGCCATCATCTTGAGGTGCGCCAGATAGCCGATGCTGCGTTTGCCCTTGGCGGGTTTGAACGCACAGTCGAACACCGGCAGATGTTCCGGCTTCAGACCACTCTTGATGGCCACGCCATTTTCCTCGACGTCTTCAATCGTGTCGTGCTTTTCGATGTGCGCGACAATGGCGGAAATTGCCTTTTCGCCATAACCAAGCCGGCGCAGCGCGTCCGGCACGCCGCGGTTGACGATTTTCAACATGCCGCCGCCGGCCAGCAATTTGTATTTCACCAGCGCGATGTCGGGTTCCACGCCAGTGGTGTCGCAATCCATGAGGAACGCGATCGTGCCGGTGGGCGCGAGCACGGTGACTTGGGCATTGCGATAGCCGACTTGCCTGCCCCGGGCGAGCGCGCGTTCCCAGCAATTGCGCGCCTCAACCTTGAGATAGCCGAATTCTTCGCTGGGATGAATCCCTTCAACCGCATCGCGATGCTGCTTAATCACGCCCAACATGGGATTAATGTTGTCTTTGGCCAGCGGTTTCGGAATGCCTGAACAACGGGCATCGCGATAGCCGGCAAACGCCCCCATGGTGCTGGCAATTTCCGCCGATTGTTCATACGCGTGGCCGGTCATCACAGAGGTGATCGCGCCGGCCAGCGCGCGGCCGTCGTCGGAATCATACGGCAGGCCGTAGCTCATGCAGAGCGAACCAAGGTTGGCAAAACCGAGCCCCAGCGTGCGGAAGATGTGGGAATTTTCGGCGATTTCCTTGGTGGGATAGCTCGCATTATCGACGAGAATTTCCTGGGCGGTGATGTAAATGCGAACGGCGGCCTTGAAGCGTTCAATGTCAAACTTGCCGTCTTCGCGTTTGAACTTCATCAAGTTCAACGACGCCAGATTGCAGGCGGTGTTGTTGATGAAAACGTATTCGCTACAGGGATTCGTGGAATGAATCGGCTCGGTGCCCTTGCAGGTGTGCCATTTTTGGATGGCGCCGTCGTATTGAATTCCCGGGTCACCGCAAATCCACGTGCCTTCGGCAATTTTATCCAGCAATTTGCTGGCGTCCTTTTTCTGGAGCGGTTTGCCCTCCTTGGAGCCGCGCGTCCACCATTCCTTGCCATCCACAGCCGCCTGCATGAATTCGTCGCTGGCCCGCACGGAAAGGTTTTCGTTCTGATACATCACGCTGCCGTAGGCATCGCCGTTGTAGGAACCATCGTAACCTTGTTCGATGAGCGCCCATGCCTTCTTTTCTTCACGCTGCTTGGCGTCGATGAATTCCTCAATGTCGCCATGCCAATCGCGCAGGGTATTCATCTTGGCGGCGCGACGGGTTTTGCCGCCGGATTTCACGACGTTGGCCACTTGATCATAGACTTTCAGGAAACTCATCGGGCCGCTGGGCCGACCACCGCCGCTCAATTTTTCACGGCTGGAGCGAATGGGCGTCAGATCCGTGCCGGTGCCGGAACCGTATTTGAACAACATGGCTTCGCTGTAGGCGAGGTGCATGATGGATTCCATGTTGTCTTCGACGGACTGAATGAAGCAGGCGCTGCCTTGCGGATATTCATATTGCGTCTTGGCGCGTTCGGCCTCCTGGGTCTTGCGGTTGAAATACCAGTTGCCTTTGCTGGAATTTTTGCCGACGCCGTATTGATGATAAAGCCCGACATTGAACCACACGGGCGAATTGAATGCGCCGTATTGATTCAGGCAGAGCCAGGTCAATTCCTCGTAAAACACTTCGCCATCCGCCTTGCTGAAATAGCCGTCGGCAACGCCCCAATCCGCGATCGTGCGAGTGATGCGGTGGATCAACTGTTTCACCGACACTTCGCGTTCGCTGGTGTTTTGCTCGCCGTAAAAATATTTGGAGACCACCACCTTGGTGGCCAGCACCGACCAGGATTTGGGCACTTCAACGTTTTCCTGCTTGAAGATGACCTTGCCGGCGTCATCGGTAATTTCGGCGGTGCGCTGATCCCATTCAATCTGGTCAAAGGGTTTGGTTTTAGCATCGCTAAATACGCGTTCAATGCGTAACGACTTTTTGGCAGCAGCTTTGGCAGGTTTCACGGCACGGTTGGCGGTTAATTTGTTGGCACGACGGACGGCGGTTTTGCTGGCAGGCGCCGAGACATCCTCACGGGCATCGATCATGGTAAACTCCAGTTGTTAGGTTTAGAATTTCACTGGCCGATGACATGAGAAACCGCAACGGCTCAGCACAAAAATAATGTCAATTATGGAGAAAATCGGGGTTTTCTTCAAAATTGAAGCCCCTACTAATTGGGGAACGGGCGCTATCATGCTACCACGGGTTGTGGATTACAAGAGGTTTTTCGGAGAAAGTTACGCAAACGATATTCACGAGCAAAACCAGGGAATACAAGAGAGCCGGTTCACTCAAAAACCTTCTCCACGCGCAGATGTTTGGCAACCGCCAAGCGGCTTCGATTCTTAAGCCTCGCATTCAAAAGATGTTCCGCGAAGCCAAAATGAATTGTAAAAAAAACGTCACACAACGGTTACAAATTTGCGGCGCGGATGCCGACGAAGGCGGATGCCTAGCTTTGATATTTTGCACATGGGACAATTTTCCCGCCACTTCAGCGGAGGGCATTTTGGGCAAAGGCATATTCATCCACGATTTTTCCGCCGATTAAATGCTCCTGAATGATGCGTTCCAAGGTCTCCGGCGTGCAACTGTGATACCATGCGCCCTCCGGATAAACCACGGCAATCGGCCCGCGTGTGCAAACGCGCAGACAGTTCGCACGAGTGCGAAACACCAGTGGATTCGGCCCAATCAACCCCAATTCCTTGAGCCGGTTCTTTAGAAATTCCCACGAAGCCAGGGTCTGTTCGCGAGGACAGCATTTAGGCTCGTCGGCATCCGTGCAAAGGAAAATATGGCGACGAAATTTATCCAGCCCCAAGGCCTCCACGGCGGCTTGTAAATCAGAGTTCATATGAAAACGGCGGTTGAATCGTTTTTATTCGTCAATTGCGCCGCTTAAAATAGGCGATTATCGGAGAAATGTCAGCCCCACCACACCGCTGACGGCGATCAATGCCCCAACCACGGATCGGAACCGAATCGGTTCGCCTTCAACCACGCGGGCCAGCGGCAACAATATCAGCGGCGTGGTGGCAATAATGGCCGCCACAATTCCCGCCTGCGTGGTTTTCAGCGCCCATTGCATACAGGTGACACCCAGGGTCTGGCCGGCGAGCGCATTGGCCAGCAGCCAGGGCCAGAGACGTCCCCATTTTTCAAGGGAAACCTGCAAAGTCTTGGCTTCCATCAATCCGCCGTGAGCGTGTGCGGAGCGCCATTTGAAGGCCAGAAGGGCAACGGTGGGAATCAAAATGCCGCCCAACACGCGTTGGTAGCCCGTTGTGCCGGCGTCCACTGTCAACCCCGCTTCGCCAAGGACGGCATAACCTTTGCGGATGACTACCGCCCCGAGCGCACCGCCCAAAGCCGCCAAGCCACACGCGAAAAGGCCGATTCTCCAATCGCGGCGTGAGATTTTCAGGTGATCGCCTGGCGCCAGGGCCACCGCCACGCCAGCGAGGATGACGCCCACACAAAGGATTTCCGGCAAATTCATTTTGGTGCCCAGCCAGAGCCATTCAATCAGCATGGCGACCGGGGCCGTGAGGCATTGGCAAACCAAGACCGTGCGCCGGCTGCCCAGACGCGGCAAAGCCTGGAAATAGGCGCTGTCGCCTAAACCAATGCCAAACAGACCGCTCAAAAAAAACCATTCAGGAGCGCCGTTAAAACCGGTTCCAAAAGTGAACGCCCAAATGGTCAAAAAAACCGTCGCCAAGGTGATCCGCCAAAAGTTGGCCTCAAGCCCGCCAATTTGCTTGGCGGTGCGGTAACCGCAGATGGCAGACGTGGCAAAAAGCAACGCCGTAAGTGACGCGGCAAACATTAGAGCAGACTTTCGTCATCCTCAGAGGGAAATTCATTTTCGGCACTTTGCAGTTCGATGCCCTTTTCTTTTAATTCTTCCGACTTGGTGTTCAAAATTTTGGCGATCTCGGGGGAAACCCAGCGCCCGGCACCGGACTTGGATTTGGGTTTGACGCGAAACCGCCCCATGGAGTCGCGCTCCAGCAAACCGCGCTCCGCCATGATGCCCAGATGCGGAATGGCCCAATCGGGTTCTTCGTGGTAACGCCGTTTGCCGCCGGCGCGCCGGCAAATTTCCTTGGCACCGACAAATTCTTTGCCCCAAGTCTTGAGATATTCATAAATTTCGCGCTCATCGGCATCCATGCCGCTAACTTGTCTCAAAAGTCCAGCCACGTCGAGTCATTAGCTCGTCGGCCGTTTTTCGCCGCCGCTTGTTCCGACATTGCCAAGCCGCCGGGTTCGCTCTACGCTTGGCACCCGTTTCATGGCGGAATACAAAGTCCAATTTGAGGTTTTCGAGGGTCCGCTCGACCTCCTTCTTTACCTGATCAGGAAGGAGGAAGTGGATATTTACGAGGTCAACCTGACCAAGCTCGCCACGCAATTCATCGAATATGTGGAGTTGATGCGCCAGTTTGATCTGGAGGTGGCCGGGGAATTTCTCGTGATGGCTTCCACGCTCATGTTGATCAAGAGCCGCGAATTATTGCCGGTGGACCAGCAGGCCGTGGTGGAAGAAGGCGACGAAGAAGGCGATGACCCGCGGTTTGAACTCATCCGCCAGTTGGTCGCCTATAAAAAATTCAAGGACGCCGCCGCCCAACTGCAAACCTTGGAAGAGCGGCAGGAAAATGTTTATCCCCGCCTGCCGGCCAAGCTCGAATTCCATGTCGAGGAAGAAATCAAAAAGCCTGAAGTTGGCATCTTCGATCTGCTGAATGCCGTCAACGGCATCCTGAAACGCTTTCAGGACAAGGCGGCGGCCACGCGCGAAATCTACGAAGACAAATGGACCGTCAGTGAAAAAATCGAATTTATCCGCCAGACGCTCGCCGAACGCGGCGCGGTTAAGTTTTCCGAATTGTTCGCAAAGGCCGCCAATCGCGCGGAAATCGTATGCACCTTTCTGGCGCTGCTGGAACTGATCCGGCTGAAACTACTTGCCTGCAGGCAAGCGGAGCCGTTTGCGGAAATTGAAATCAGCGAAGCCATCGCGCCGGTTGTGAGCGGAGAAAATGCCGAGCCGCCGCCAGCCTCACAAGGCGAAAGCAATCTTGCAATCAACCAACCCCCGCCTGAAATCGCTGCCGAAGCAGACAATTCTGAAGCCGACGACGAGTTTGATGATGAGGACGACGACGAGTTTGATGATGAAGATGACGCGGAAGAAGACGGGGATGCGAATGAACCGGATGAGGACTCTGGGAATGAAGAAAACAACGGCAATTCTGAACAAAAAACGCCCTAACCATTAAGATGGAAACGAAATTTATCCTCGAATCGCTTTTGTTCTCAGCCCAACGTCCCATGAGCATCAAGGAACTGCGTGATGTCATGGTGAACGCCGCCAACGCTGAAGGCGCTGAAGATGCGGCCAAAGCGTTTAAGAAAATTAAGGACGAAGACGTCGGCACAGCCTTGGAAGAACTGGCTCGCGATCATGAATCCGCCGGGCGAAGCTATCGTCTTGAATGCATCGCGGGCGGCTGGCAGTTTGTTTCGCAACCGGAATTTTCTCCCTGGCTGCGCGCCATGGTTGGCGTTAAAAACCGTCCCGCCCGCCTGACGCAAGCCGCGCTGGAAACCCTGGCCATCATCGCCTACCGACAACCGGCCACCCGCGCGGAAGTGGAACAGGTTCGCGGCGTCAATGTCGATGGCACCATGCAAACTTTGCTCGAACGGGGTCTGGTGGAACAAAGCGGACGCGCCGAAGTCGTCGGGCGCCCTGCCCTTTACAGCACCACGCCGCTGTTTTTGGAATACTTCGGTCTGCGCGGTTTGGAAGAACTTCCATCCGCTGATGAATTGCGCCGAATTCCCGTGGAGCATCCGCCCGCGCCCGTCACCGTTGATCCCGGTTTGGCCACCGCCGTGCCGGAACAGCTCAAATTGGATGAAGCCGCGCCGATGGTGACAGAATTATCCGCTCCGACCGAGCAACCAACCCAAAGTCCCGGCGCAAACGGATAGAAACTTCCCCAAGGGGCGGGTTTTCACCGCGCTGACACGCGCTGGGAACGGGAAAATAAAAAAGCGCAGCCACCAAAGGCTGCGCCGGGATCAAATCAAATTGTCTGGTTATTTCTTGTAACCTTCGAGCTTCTCGATGAAAGCCTTGGGACCGCCTTCGGCATAACCCACTTGGCGCCCGATTTCCTTGCCGTCTTTGTCGAGCACGACCAACGTCGGGAAGCCATGCACATCGTATTGGGCTTTCAACGCATCGTTGGCTTGCTTCAGATCGGCACTTTGCTCCTTCTTTTTACTCGGAAAATCGACTTCCACCAAAACCACATTCTTGGCGGCATACGCTTGAAACTCGGCAGTATCCAGCACGTCTTTTTTGAACTTGATGCACCACGGACACCAGTCTGAACCGGTAAAATCCATCAACACCATTTTACTTTCCTTCTTGGCCTGTTCCTGGGCCTTGGGCAAATCCGTCAGCCAGGTGGATTCCGCCGCGTTGGCCTGCCAAAACAGCGTGGCCACCGCCAGTGTAACGAGTAGTTTTTTCATTGTTTTTGTTATCAGGTTGTTTCAGTTCAATTATTAGACTGTCGCCAATTCAGACTGTTCAACGAACACTTTTTTGCCGCTGACAATCGTCGCCATGACTTTGCCTTTCAAAGTCCAGCCGAAGAACGGATTGTTCTTTGACTTGCTGGCCGATTCCTCGCGCCGGAACACCCATTCGGCTTCCGGATCAAAAACCGTCACATCGGCAGCGGCCCCAACATTTAAAGTTCCTTTCTCCAGTTTCAACAACCGCGCCGGATTCACCGTAAACTTGGCCAGCATCTCCGACAGGGACAGTCGCTTGGTCTGAACCAATTGCATCAAGGAGAGCGCCAGTTCCACTTCCAACCCCGTGATGCCAAATGGCGCGTAATCAAATTCCACCGCCTTTTCATAATCGCAATGCGGCGCATGATCACTGCACAACACTTCAATGGTGCCATCGGCCAATCCTTCAAGAATCGCTTCACGGTCTTTGGCCGAACGCAGCGGCGGATTCATCTTGAAATGCGTGTCGTAAACCGGCCATTGCGGGAGTTCGCCGGGCTGGGTTGCCGCAAGCGACTTTCCGTCGGCCGCCCAAAACTTTTCGCTGCCGGCCACGGCCGCATCGGTCAACGTGAAATGATGCGGACAGGCCTCGCCAGAAACGGGCACACCGCGCTGCTTGGCGGCACGGATCAACGCCACACTGCCCGCCGCGCTCAAATGTTGGCAATGGATTTTGGCTCCGGTCAGTTCCGCCAGCAAAATGTTCCGGGCGACAATCATTTCTTCGCCCGCCGCCGGCCAGCCGCGCAAGCCCAGCACGATGTTCCAATAGCCTTCATGCATCACCCCATCCGTCACCAGCGAATAATCCTGGCAATGATCAAACAACGGCAAATCGAACATCTTGGCGTATTCGCAGGCGCGGCGCATTAGATCGTTGTTTTGCACGCAGTGTCCATCGTCAGTGA
Source organism: bacterium (assembly GCA_021813325.1). Taxonomy (GTDB): domain Bacteria; phylum Verrucomicrobiota; class Verrucomicrobiia; order Limisphaerales; family UBA11358; genus UBA11358. The sequence goes on from JAKALA010000024.1 coordinate 41,542, forward strand.
TGGCCACCACGCCGGCCTTTTTTAATCCGCCAATCGGAGCAAGCTCTTCGCCAGCGATGCCCTTGGTAATGGCGCCAGAAATGAAAACGTTCACCAAACCTTGCTCCCGCGCCCGTTCATGAATGAGGGCCACAGTGGCCGCGCTATCAATGGCGGGAGAAGTGTTCGGCATGCAAACCACGGAAGTAAATCCCCCACGCGCCGCAGCGGCTGTGCCGGTCGCAATGTTTTCCTTGGCGGTTTGACCGGGTTCGCGGAAATGGACATGCAGGTCGATCAAGCCCGGACAGACAATTTTCCCAGACGCATCAAAAGTTTCCACGCCAGCGGGAGCGGAAAGGTTTTTGCCCACGGCGGAAATCTTGCCGTCCAAAATCAACACATCGGCAATGGAATCAATACGATTGGCGGGATCAACCACGCGACCACCGGTGAGAAGCAGCGAATTCATCGCGCCGAGCTTACCGTTGCACCAACCGCAAGGCAAGTGTGTCAGTATTGAATGGCGTTGGCCAGCCGGTTGGCATCGCTCACCGCCCAACGATTCAGCGGATCAAAGGCGGTGCCGTATTTATCGTAACGCGTGCTGCCATCGGCATACGTGTTATTGGAACCGCCGGTGCCGGACCCCTGCCCGCGTCCGGAATGACGATCCTGCGCCACCGCGCCTGAAGCGTCATCGCCATTGCCCGCATACATGTCCATGTAGAAATCGCCGCGTTCCGAAATCTTTTCTCCCAAAACAATGGTGTCACTCGGATGCAGGATGGCCGATTCTTTCAGACCAATTGAAAATTTTCCTTTCATGTAAAGACTGCTAAAATCATTTGCGCTCAACGTGTCGTGGAAATAATCGTTCCAGCCATTGATGAAATAACTGCGCGGCGCGGCGTCGGCAATGTTGTTGGACGGGCCGATCGTGGCCGGATTCAGGCTAATTTCACTTGGGCAAAGCAACACCTTTAAATTCTTGCCGTAATAATTGTAGAATTTTTCCGGCCAGCGCACGGAGTTCGAATGCGGCGGCAACGTGCCGTTGTTGTCATCCACATACATGCGCATGGCCATGCCCAACTGGCGGAGATTGTTGTTGCACGATATGCGCTTGGCCGTTTCCTTGGCATGGGCCAGTGCCGGCAGCAACATGGCCGCAAGAATGGCGATAATGGCGATCACCACAAGCAATTCAATCAACGTGAAAGCGCTTTTTGGGGTGATCTGATTTGACCTCTCAGCACGCATAGCTGCCAAAGAAGACGTGACGGTTGAACCTTTGGTTAACCGGAAACTGTCGGCTGAAAACCGGGGACACCGCGCAAACCAGAATTGAACCCGGGAATCTCCCCGGTGAAATTAGCCGGAGCTATGCAGTCAACCACGGTTGGGCACAAACTGACATCCCGTGAGGATGGGAATTTCCAAACATCGGCGACGCCCTATTTGAGGAAAATATGGGGCAATCGCAAAGGGGTTCGAAGCCTGAGTCTGAGGGGCCGCAAGTTCGACGGCCCGGCGTTTGGGACGCTCAATCGAGCGGGTTATTCTGACGAGGCAATCGCAGCCGTTCAATCCCCTGCCCGGCCAAACAACCTCACGTTCCGGTCAGAAGAATTTTCCCGGCCTTTTCCCGCCTCCGTCAGTGGGCCAGCGCCTTGATTTCGGGTTGCGGCAATTTGGGCGCCTTGACCAAACCCTTTTGCCGCATCATCGCGTAGATCACAATCACGCAACCGATGAGCGCGGCAAACCGGATGGTCCACGTGATGATGGGCTTGTAATCCACCGGAAATAAATTCCGGTCAAACTTGTTCAAACTGCGTTTCTTTCTGCGTTTGCGTTTCATGTCATGCCAAATCCTGAGGCTGCCGACAAAGTTATGAAGGCAGCTTAACAAAGAAACCCGGCAAATTAAAAGCGAATCTGTCTGGTGTTTTGAGTGGCAGGAAAGGCACGCGGGGGAGCAACAGCCTGTCTTTGCCGGAAACTTTTCCGACTTGGAAATTTTCAGGGTTCTCGGCGGCTTGAATCTGCACGCTCGTCAGCCACCGCCCAGAAATTGCTTGCGGCGTTGGACCACTCGCAGCTCGGTTCCCGGTTCAGCCTCCACCTAGCTCAATGCGGGTCTTCCCAAGGTCATGGTCTGATCAAATCATCTTGGCACGACTTCGGCTCTTTGCTGAAGCGGATGATTTTTGATGGTTCGGCGCATCTTTGTATTTGCCCTGGCACCTGGCCAGACGGTAACCGCCCGCCCTAGAAATCGCAGACCCCGCATTCATCCAGACGCGTGAAATCCTTGTAACTATTTTGGCCAAAGCGGCTCCAATTGAAATAGAGATGCCTGACAAAGCGCAAAGTCTGGAGCATTATGTCCCAGTTAACTGAAAATTTTCCGGAGTTTAAACCACAAGCATCACACCTGAATTTGTCATGAATATCAAACGCGTCAGACGTGGGATCGTCCTGGGAATGGTAGGCGGACTGGCCGGCCTGGGCGGCGTTCATTTATGGGCAGGCCAAATCCTGCCGGAAGCCACCGCCAGCCGGTATTTGCAAACCGGCGCCCTGCTGGTTGACGTCCGCAGCCTGGGGGAATTTACCAACGGCCACGCTCCCCAGGCCATCAACATTCCCCTGGCTGAAGTAAAATCACAATTTCCCCAGCAGGTGACCAACAAGAGTTCAGTGATTTTACTGTATTGCCGGACTGGTCACCGGAGCGGGTTGGCCGAACAAGAACTCCACGATCTGGGTTATACCAATGCCTTCAGCATCGGCACTTTGAAACAGGCAAAGCATGCGGTCTCGATGAGCCGCGCCAACCGTCATTAACCGTGAAAATCCTGGTGGTCGAGGACGAAAAGAAGATCGCCTCTTTTGTGCGCAAAGGCATCGAGGCGCAAGGGTTCGCCGTGGATGTCTCCGGCTCGGGCGACGAGGGATTTTTACTGGCCACCACCCGGCCTTACGATGCGCTGGTGCTGGACATCATGCTGCCCGGCAAGGATGGATTGAGTATCCTGCGCAATTTGCGGCAGCGCAAAGTGCCGGTGCCGGTCATTTTGCTCACGGCCCGGAGCGAATTAAACGAGCGGCTTGAGGGACTCAACCTCGGCGCCGACGATTATCTGACCAAGCCGTTTCACATCGAAGAATTGATCGCCCGGCTGCACGCGGTGGTCCGGCGGGCGGCCGGCACGAGCCAGAGTATTCTGGCCGTGGACGACCTCACGATGAATCTGCTGACGCGCGAAGTCAGGCGCGGTCAGCGGGCCTTGGAGCTGACCCCCCGCGAATTTCTGCTCCTCGAACACCTCATGCGTTCACCTGGGCGGGTGCTCACGCGCATCGAAATCTGTGAACGCGTATGGGACTACAATTTTGATCCGGGCACGAACCTGGTGGACGTGTATGTCCAGCGCCTCCGCAAGAAGGTGGACGGTGATTTCCCGGTAAAACTGATTGAGACGATCCGGGGCGTCGGCTATCGCATCCGCCCGGTCAACTGAATCCCCGCGCCAACCGTTTGCGATGCGTGCTCGAACCATGCGCCCGTGGAAGCGGAGCGTCCGTCCCGATTTAAATTTAAAATAATTGCACCCCATGAAACCCCTGTCGTCCCGACTCAAGATCGCCTTGCTCTCGGCGGGCATCTCCGGAGCCGTGTTGGTGGCCTTCGGGCTGATGCTGTGGGTCATCATTCACCACCAGCGCCTGGCAACGGTGGACCGGGAAATTCGCACGCTGGCATCACGGCATCCGGGCCTGCTGGCGGGCCGGGGCAGCTTCGAGCGCCTGGGCAGCTCGCTGGAATTTACTTTTGGAGACGACTACACCAACCATGTTGCTCTGCTGATCCGCGATGCCAACGGGCAGATTACCTATCGCTCGCCGCACTGGCCGGCAGGACTGGATCTGACGAGCGCCCCGGAAGCGGTAATAGCTACCAATGCTCCCGCCATCGTATCCGATGGCGCACTTCACAGCGGGTTTGGCCGCGGTTACGGTCAAGGCCGGGGCGGGCCTCCCCCCGAGCTGGTGTTCACCCGATCGCCCCAGTTTTTCACGGTTAAAACAGCGCACGGAGCGTGGCGGTTTGGTCGCATGGGCAATGATGAAGTCACTTTACTGCTGGGGCTGAACCAAGCCGAGATGGAGGCGGAATTGAACCACCTGCGCAATGTGTTTTTGCTGGTGCTGCCCGCCGCCCTGATGCTGGTGGCGCTGGGCGGCTGGGTGGTGGCCGGACAAGCCCTCAGGCCGCTCACCATGATTGCCGACACGGCGGAGAAGGTCACCATCCGCGGCCTGGATCAGCGCATTCCCCGGGCGACGGATAGTCCCGAAGCCATCCGCCTCATCCACGTTTTAAACCGCATGATGGACCGGTTGGAGAACAGTTTTCACCAGGCCACGCGTTTCAGTGCCGACGCCTCGCATGAGTTAAAAACGCCCCTGGCCATCATGCAGGGTGAACTGGAAAACGCCTTGCAGACGGCCGTTCCCGGCTCCGCCGAACAGCAGTTGTTCAGCAACCTGCTGGAAGAGACGCAACGGCTCAAAACCATTACCCGCAGCCTGCTCCTTTTGGCGCAGGCCGATGCCGGCCAGCTCAGGCTGACCCGGGAGATGGTTGATTTGACCGCCGAATTGGAGTCGATGCTGGAGGACGCACAGGTGCTGGCGGCGGATGCGGGACTCCAATTCGACGTGCAACTCACGCCGGTGCGGATCCCAGCGGATCGGGCCTTGCTGCATACGGCCATTTTCAACCTCATTCACAACGCCGTTAAATACAACCAGGACCAGGGCAAGATCGCGCTTCATTTAATCGCCAAAGGCCAGCACTTCACCCTGACGATCGGCAATACCGGCCCGGGCATCCCGCCGACGGATCGAGCGCGCATCTTCGACCGGTTTTATCGCGGCCAACCCGCGGATGGAACGCGGCGCGATGGCATCGGGCTGGGACTGAGTCTGACACGCGAAATCATTCGGGCGCATGGCGGAGACGTGTCACTGCTGGAGAGCCGTGATGGCTGGACCGTTTTTGAGTTGGTGCTGAACCTGCCACCAGCCGGGCAGCATTGAGTCCAGTGAACATAGTCATTAGCGCACCCGCAGGGCGCGGTAGAATCGGGTCTGGTCCTCCCTGCCGCCCGTATCCTCGACGTAAATCAGCGTGCCGGAGCCATCCAGAAATTCGAGCAACGCGCCATCGGTCCAAGTCGTCAGGTCGGCACTGGCCTGGAGTCGGAATTGTTGATCGGTGGCGCCGGTGAACAGAAAGACGTTCATGCCCGAGGAGCGGCCATAGCCGGCGATGGCAATCGGGGCCGGATCCGGAATCAACCGGGTGCGTAAAATGGTTCCTTCGGTTCCCACCGTGACCAGCAAACCATCCTGGCTGATCACGCCGTAAAGCGATTTTTTGGTGAGCGTGCCAGAGCTCGTCCAGTTCGTGGCGTCTGTGCTGGCGAGCACCGTGCCCAGATTGCCAACCACAAACCAGGTTCCGGCGGCATAATCGGACGCGTTGAGCCAGGCAGTAGTGCCAGTAACCTTGGAAAGCCAATGCACTCCGTCGAAACTGCTCAACAGGCAGCCGTTTTGGCCCACGGCGATCAGCCGGTCGTTGAGCCAGCGCACCTGGCTGAGCCAGTTGGTGGTTCCAGAAACCCGGCTCGTCCAGTTGGTGCCATGGTCAACGCTGGTCAGGATGGTTCCGCCACTGCCAACGGCCACCAGTCCATCGGGGTAAGCGGCGACACTCATCAGAAAGGCGCTCGTGGGCGCGACCTGCCGGGTCCAGTTGGTGCCGGAAGCACTGGTCAACACGGTGCCGTTGCCGCCCGTGACGATGAATTGTTCGCCGTCATAGCACACTCCTTGAAGGTCGTTGGTCGTCGGGCGCAACACATTCGTTTGCCAAAAATAAGTATTCGTGCCCCAGAGGATGGTGCCCTGGCTGCCGACCGCCAACAGGAGGTTGGAATTTCCGCCAACGCCCAGCAGTATGGAATTTGTGGCGCTCAAGGGCACCAACTCGTAATCCCAGTCCACCCCATCGGGACTGCTCAAAATCGTGCCGTAGTCGCCCACGGCCACAAAATGGGTGGGGGTGCGGGTAATTCCCCAAAGCCAGGATCTGACTGGATCGGCCAGGGAGCGCCACTCCGCCGAGGCAGCGAGATTCGTCCGACAGCTTTCCACCAACATGCCCGAGCGCCCGGCCAGCAGATAGTAGTCCTGGTTCCAAAGCGCCGAATAATAGGTCCATGCTGGAACCAGATTGGTCGTCCAGGCGGAGGTGGTTTGATCGGACCACGCCTCGCCGTTTTCAAAGAGTCTGGCTTCCGATACTCCGGCCGCGAGGTGAGAATTTGCGCTTCCGCCAGCAGCATAAAGATAATTGGTGGCGCCCAGATTAACCGCGGACCATTGATTGCCATTGGCACTGGTGAACGCCTTGCCGCCATCACCCACCGCCAGAAAATGATCGCCCAGCCAGGTGACGCGATTAAGGTTAGTCGCCGTCAAACCGGCCGCCCGGACCTGCCAGCTAGTTCCATTGGCGCTGGTGGCCAGCAGACCTTTTTCCCCCACGGCCACAAAGTTGGTGCCATCGCAAGCGACACTGCGCAACCAGTTGGTAAAAGCAACCGGAACCCGTTCCCAGGAGATGGCGTTGGTGCTGGTATAAATCGCGGCATGATCGCCCACCGCGACCACGACGGTAGATGAGGCGGCCACACTTTCCAGCCAGTCAGCGGTCCCGAGGGTGAACCCATAAAAATTCCAAGGATCATCGGCCAGCATCACCGTGCCGGCTTCTCCCGTCACCACCAACCGGCCATTGAAAAACGTTGTGCCCCGCAAGGCGGCGGCCGTGCCGCTGTCGCGGGGCGACCAGACATTCCAGTCATCACTCAGATAGATCTGCCCGCGCTCACCCACCTGCACCGTTAGAAAATCATTGGCCGCCTGATCCACCACGTTGGCGCCATGCGGCTGCGGATTGGCCCAACGCCACACCAGGGGAACATCAACGGCGAGGGCCGCCAGCATTCCCAGCCAGGTTAACATCATCACCAAGCCCGGAAAACGCAGGGGCCTAAAAATGCGGGGGCGCCAAGTGGGGCGCGCGCACAGCTCCGTTCCCGGACGGCGGAGGACGACCGTCGGCACCACGGGAAAAATGTCCTCGCACCACAGGCGAATGGGCACTCGATGCACTTGGGAATTTGACATAAATCAGCAGGCGTTGGCCGCCACCGATTCGGCGGGAGGATTTGACGGCAGATTTAAGAGCAAGTTTGGCGGCAGCCATAGGACGAATACACAGCCAGCGGCCGAACTGGATTGCAGTTCCAACTCCGCACCCAGATGGTTGGCGAGTTGTTTGCTGATGGCCAGGCCCAGGCCGCTTCCGCCCCGGGTGGAGCGACAGGGTGCAAACAGCCGCGGCCGAACCGATTCGGCCAGTCCTGTGCCCTGATCGGCGACCTCGCAACGAAGACCGCCCCTTTCCCGGCAAAAGCGCACGCAGACCGTGCCCTGTGCGGGCGTGGCTCGCAGGGCGTTATGCACCAGATTCTCCAGAATGAGCAAGACAAGGTTGGCATGCCGGTTGGACAGCGTGCCGGCCGCATCCAAAACGGTCAGCAGATTGGCGCCGCTGGTCGCAACCGCCGGCGCCAGTTTCCCGTTCAAGACATCCACCGTTTCGGCCACCGTGATTTCGTAGTGATCGCCGGCCTGTTCCTCGCCCAGCACCCGCACGACATCGTGAACTAACTGCTGCATCCGACGCGTGGATGCTTCCAAATTTTTAAACTCGCCGTCTTGCCCGGCCGACCCGTGACTGGCCATGAAGTCTTGCAAGTTCGCCAGGGGATTGCTTAAACCATGGATGAGGTGGGCCGAGACCGCACCAAGAGCGCTGGTTTTGGCGGCCAGCGACAATTCATGATTGGCGCGCAGCAAGCGGGCGGTGCGATCCTCAACCAGCGCGTGCGCCTGCCGCAGCCGACGGTAAGCCCAACCGAGCACCCCGGACAGCAGCAGTGCCCCGCCCACATACAACCCCAATCCTAGCAGCCACAGATGGCCATCGATCCGGGCATATTCCTCGGCGATGCTGCGGCCATCCAGCAACAATTGCGCGGCGGCGATGAGATTGGTTTCACCGCGGGCATGGAGCGGAATGGTGACTTCCAACAAGGGACTCCGCTGGTTCTCGGCCGGGTCGGCTTGAGCCGTCAAAAAATATTTGCCCAAGTCCGCCTGCCGCAAGAACCGGCTCACCGGCTGTAGTTGGCGCAGCTCAGGCAAATCGTCCGGAGACAAATTCGTGGCCAGCAGTTCCGGCGGAACAGCGGTTTCAAAAA
>JAKALA010000092.1 GCA_021813325.1 bacterium
AATGGGCAGTTGTTTGACGGCCTTCAACGCGCGCTTGATGGCGGCGATGACGCGGCGTTGAACCGCCAGCGGCGTTCCGGCAATGCGGGCGCCGGCGGCGGCGGGATGTCCGCCGCCGCCAAATTGCGCGCAGATGCTGCTGACATTAACCTGGCTTGACTTGGACCGCAGGCTGATGCGGGTCAGCCCATGTTCGACCTCTTCAAACACGCACGCCACGACGACCGGTTCAATGGCGCGAATGTGATCAATCAGGCCTTCCGTGTCGTTGCTGTCGGCGCCGGTGCGGTTGAAATCCTTTTGCTTCAACCAAAACCAGGCGATGCGGTCATGCTCGGTCAGGCGGAATTTGCTGTAAACGTGCTGGAGCAACTTGGCCCGCGACAGCGGATACGACTGATAAACTTCGTTGCAAATATTCGCGAGGTTGGCTCCGCGAGTGACCAGTTCGGCGCCGGCGTGGAAAGTTCCCGGGCGCGTGGTGGCGTATTGAAATGAGCCGGTGTCCGTCGAAATGGCCGTGAACAACAAGTCCGCAATGGGCCTGGTGATGGGCCACCTCGCCGCCTTGATCAACCGGTAAATCAATTCGCCGCACGAGGGGTCGCGGGGCGAAATCCAGTTGATGTCGCCGTAGCGCGGATTGCTGGCGTGGTGGTCGATGTTGATGAGCACCTTCCGGTCTTTGACCCATTCGCCCACCCGGCCCAGCCGCTCATAGCTGGCGCAATCCGTGGCAATCACGCAGTCAAAGCGCTCGCCGCGCCTGGGCTTCTCAAACAGGCCGTCCACGTTGAGAAATTTGTATTTTTGCGGCACCGCATCCTCGTTCCAGACTTTCACGCTCTTGCCGGCGGCTTGCAAGGCCAGGCCCAATCCAAGCTGGGAACCGATGCAGTCGCCATCAGGACGAACATGACCGACCACACAGAAGGTCTGATGTTCGCGAATCGTTTCAAGAATCCGATCAATGATTTTCGGATGGCTTTTCACAGTTCCTTTGGCGGCGGGCTTTCGGCGGATGATTCTTTTTCCAATTCATCCAAAATCTGCAACACCCGGTTGCCGCGCACGATGGAATCGTCCACCACAAATTTCAAGGTGGGCGTGTATTTCAGGATCACCGACTTGGCGACCAGGCTTTGAATGCGGATGCGATGTTCTTCCAGCAGGGCCAGACCGCGTTTTTGCTGGCCGGCATGGCCGAGAATGCTGACGAAAACCACGGCGGACTTCAGATCGCCGCCCACCACCACGTCGTTCACGGTAATGAGGCCGGCGTCATCAACGAGAAACTCGCGGCGGACAGCTTCGCCGATGGCGCGTTTCAACAATTCGCGGACGCGTTCTTGTCGGAGGTTGGACATAGGTCAAAGGTTGCTTGGAGCCGGCATCTGCCCGGGCGTTGAAAGCCTCCCGCATTTCAACTCTTCCGCCCGGCCAGCCAACTGTCCGGCATCATAGTTTCGCCGCGATTTTTTCAATCACGTAACACTCGACGGTGTCGCCGGTCTGGAATTCGCCAAAACCTTCAATGCGGATGCCGCATTCCATGCCGGCGCGCACTTCGTTGACTTCATCCTGGAACCGCCGGAGCGACTGCGTGACCCCTTCATAAATGACATCCTTGCGGCGGCGCACGCGCACTTTGCCGCGCACAATCCGCCCGTTGCTGACCATGCAGCCGGCCACCGGCACGCCCTTGGACAATTCGAAAATCTGGCGCACTTCCGCCGCGCCCACCACCGTTTCCTTGATGTCCGGCTCCAGCAAACCGGCCATGGCGTCTTTCACCTGGTCGATCAACTCGTAAATAATCGCGTAAAGTTTGATCTGCACGCCCGCGTGCTTGGCTTTCTCGGCCGCCGTGCTGTCCAGGCGGGTGTGGAAACCCAGAATGACGGCTTTGGACGCCGCGGCCAAAGCCACGTCGTTTTCCGTGATGGTGCCCACGTCACTGTGCAATACTTCAAGCGACACTTTGTCCGACTCAATTTTCTTGAGGGCTTCGACAATGGCTTCGACAGAACCTTGCGTGTCGGCCTTGACCACCACGCGCAGGACTTTGCTCTGCGCGGCTTCGAGCGAGGCAAAAAGATTTTCCAGCGTCACTTTGGAGCGGCCTTCCAACTCCTCGGCCTTGGCGGTCATGGCGCGTTCCTCGGCCAGCGCGCGCGCGGCCTTCTCATCATCCACGGCGCTAAATTCCCAGCCGGCTTCGGGAACCCCGTTCAAGCCAAGCACGCTCACGGCGACGGATGGGCCGGCCTCCTTCAGACGCTGGCCTTCTTCGTTGATGAGCGCGCGGACTTTGCCGTAAAACTCGCCGCAAATCACCACATCGCTGAGATGCAGCGTGCCTTTGCGCACCAGCACGGTGGCAGTCGGACCGCCGGGCGAAACGCCGGATTCGATCACGTTGCCGTAGGCGTTGCGGTTGGGATTGGCCTTCAGCTCCAGCAAGTCGGCTTGGAGCAAAATCATTTCCAGCAACTTATCAATGCCCTGTTTCGTCAAGGCGGAGCATTCCACATAAATTGTGTCGCCGCCCCAATCATCCGGCACCAGCCCTTTTTCCTGCAATTGCTGACGCACCCGCAGGGGATTCGCGTTGGGATGATCGCATTTGTTGACCGCCACCAAGATCGGCACTTTTGCCGCCTTTGCGTGGGCCAGCGCTTCCAAAGTTTGCGGCATGACGCCGTCATTGGCGGCCACCACCAAGACAACGATGTCGGTGACATTCGCTCCGCGCGCGCGCATGGAGCTGAACGCCGCGTGGCCGGGCGTGTCCAAGAAGGTGATTTGGGCGATCCCTTTTTTGCGTTCGGGATGCGGCACGGAAATCGTGTAGGCGCCAATATGCTGCGTGATGCCGCCGGCTTCACCGGCCACCACGTTCGCTTTGCGGATGACGTCCAGCAAACTGGTTTTGCCGTGGTCAACGTGGCCCATGATGGTGACCACGGGCGCGCGCGGCTTCAAATCCTCGGGCTTGTCGTCCACGTCGAGTTCAACTTTTTTCTCCTGGGCATGAACCACGCCTTCACCCTTGGCGCGTTTTTCCACTTCAAATTTGAACCCAAAATGGGCGCAAACCTGGGCTGCCACCTTTTCGTCAATCGTCTGATTGACTGTGGCCATGACCTTTTGCTTCATCAGCTCGGCGATGATGGCAAAAGGTTTCTGTTTCATCGCATCGGCCAGTGCCCGCACCACGATGGGCGGTTTGATGGTGATAACCTGGGCGTCGCTCGGCAAAGTAAACTTTGGTTGAGCCGGTGCGGCGGGGCGCGGTGGTTGCGGCGCATTTTGCCCCGGGCGGCCATCGCGACCGCGTTGCTGAAATTGCTGGCGGCCATCACCACGCTGCGGCTGGCCTGGGCGCCCGCCAGCTTGCGGCTGGCCCGGCCGCGCTGCGGGCTGGGGCCGCTGCTGGCCGGCCCCGCGATCGTTTGATCTCGGGGCGGGGCGGGGCGCCAATTGAATGAAGCCCACCTTGTCGCCGACTCGCGGCGCGGACGGGGCCGGGGGCGGGGGTGGCGGGGCCGGCGGTTTAGGCGCTTCCACCACAGGCGGCGGCACCACTACTGGCACGGTCTCGACGACTGGCGGGAGGGGATCTGGCGCGGCTTCCACCACGGGCGGCGCGGGCGGCTCGACAACGGCGGGCGCAGGCTCGGGCTTGGCCTCCGCCACGGGTTCTGGCTCGGGTTCAGGAGCGTGAATGACGACGATTTTTTCCTCGGCTGGCTCGGGCTTGGGTTTTTCTTCTACCGGCTTGGGGGCAAGGCGTTCGGCGACGGCGGGGTTGGTCTTGATGATTTCTTCCTCAAGCCATTCGGCGCTGATTTTATCGAGCGAGCTGGACGGAACCTTGGCGGCGGCAATGCTCAATTCCTTGGCTTTCGCGAGCACTTCCTTGCTCTCGAGTCCAAGCTTCTTCGCAATGTCGTAGATACGAACGGGCATAAATCTTTTTGGCAGCCGCCAACCGGATTGGGCTTTTCACCTGCATGGTCAAACCACGGTTGACAACGCTGTTCCAGGCCGCGCCATAAAATTAATTTTTCACGGGCAGGGTGCGACGTTCCACCTCGGCGCGCGCGGCGGCAATAATGGCCGCGGCATTTTCGCCGACTTGAGCGATGTCCGAGATGTCTTCCGGCTCGGCCTGCAATAAATCTTCCAAACGGGTCACGCCGGCATGCACCAAGGCATCGGCTTGTTCGCGGCTGATGCCGGGAATGGCGGCAATTTGATCCACCGCTTCGGCGACTTTTTCGTCAAAACCTTTGGTGATGATCTGTTCGGCTTCAATGTCCACTTCCCACCCGGTCAGCCGCGCCGTCAACCGCGCATTCTGGCCGCGTTTGCCGATGGCGAGCGAAAGCTGATCTTCGCTGACGATCACATGCACGCGTTTCGTGACATCATTGATCTCAATATTCTTGATTTTAGCGGGTTCAAGCGCCTTGGCAATGAACGCTTTCACGTCTGAAGACCAAGGGATGACATCCACTTTTTCATTGTTCAGTTCGCGGACAATGTTTTTGACGCGCTGACCGCGCAAACCCACGCAGGCGCCCACCGGGTCCACTTTGGCGTCCCGCGAATAGACGGCCATCTTGGTGCGAAAACCGGGCTCGCGAGCAATACCCTTGATTTCAATGGTGCCGTCGTTGATTTCAGCGACTTCCAGTTGAAACAGCTTGATGATGAACTTGGTGTCGGCGCGCGAGAGAATGACTTCCGGCCCGTGCGGACCTTCCTGCACGGCTTTGACGAGACAGCGAATGCGTTCGCCTACTTGATATTCTTCCGTGGGCACGCGTTCCTTGTTTGGCATAATGGCCTCGTATTTGCCCAGATCCAAGATGACATCCGAGCGTTCAAAACGACGCACCGTGCCGCTCACGATATCGCCCACGCGATCCTTGTATTCGGTCAGAATCAGGGCTTTTTCGGCCTGACGCACTTTTTGCATCAAAGCCTGCTTGGCATACTGCGCGGCGATGCGGCCAAAACCCGCGGGAGTCACTTCTTTTTCAATTTCATCGCCCACCTTCGCGTCGGGTTTGATCCGGCGCGCGTCGAACATGGAAATCTGGTCGTGCTGCGAAATAACCTTTTCGGCCACAATGAGTTTGGCAAAAGCCTTGATGTCGCCGTTTTTCTGATTGATGTCCACGCGGAGTTCGCGGGCGGGTCCCACGGCTTTTTTGGCAGCCGAAAGCAAGGCTTCTTGAACCGCAGCCATGAGGACTTCGCGGCTGACGCCTTTTTCTCGCTCCCAAAATTCCAGTCCGGCAATAAAATCTGCATTCATAACGCTTGATTGCACGTTTCGGGCATTGTTTCCAGCGAACAAAAAAGTCGGAAAGACCTGTGTCTCCGACTTTCGCGCGCTGGACGAACCAGCCAATACCACTTTGAGCAAATAGGATAAATTTTTCCATCCCAACGTCAAGGCCAAATCCGCTCCGGCAAACCCAACTGATGGATTGATGTCAGTTCCCAAGCCAAGGCGGCGGATGTAAACCCGAAAACTCAAGTTGCAGTCACGGGTTGTCGTATCCACTCGCCGCTTCAGTTTTCGTAATGGACGGATCATCAGGGGAGCGCTTTTGCGTTGACGTTTCGGGAATAAGGTTTTGGCTGTTATGCGCATTGCCGAAGTGTTGCTCTTGATCATAAAAAATTTGTTATTAAACGCTTGTGATAATTTTATGGATTTAACATGCCTTCGGGGATGGTTACAGTTTGCGGACAAAAATGTGCCGTTGTAACTTTCTGAAAATAATGAATTAACGATATTCTCTTGCGTTGATGTGGTGGATTCCGTGAAAAAATCCCTTCAAAATTAACCCGACTTGACGATAAGCAGTTCACGGTTTGAACCATGAAACAACGCCCGCACCGGCACCAGGGGTTGAGTCATCGCCAATACTGGGGGCGGCGAGGAATGTCTGGTTTGAATCGCACGGAAAGTTGAATCCTAAAACTGAGCAATCATAAACATGAAGCAAAAAACAAATTTACTCTATCGCACCACTCCGTTTGCGGCGGTGGCTGCTTGTGCCTTTGGCACGGCTGCGGCCGATCAACCACAGGCCGCATCGGCGTCTGCCAGGTTTCAGAAGCCGAACTGGCTGACGGATTTATCCGCCGGCGTAAAAGAGGGTTACGATGATAACGTGCTGGCGGTTTTCGGGTTGCAAATGGCGAAACAGGGGTCAGCCATCACGACGATTTCGCCGAAGGTGGGTTTCAATTTTGCTCCGCTGATTGGTGACTCGAAGACGCTCTCGACGTTATCGCTGGTTTATTCGCCGGATTATGTTTTTTATCACAATACTCCGTCGGAAAGCTATGATGCCCATCGGATTGGCAATGTGATCAAGGGCAAGTCGGGTGAGTTTTCCTACTCATTGCAGAATGACTTTTTGTATAATGACGGCAATGACACGGCGGCAACCTATGCGGCCAGCCCCACCCAAACTTCGGATAGCAGCCGGAGCGCTTATGCCACGGCCTACGCCCGGGAACGTCGGAAGCAAATTCAAAATCGTTCGACCATTGTGTTGCAATATGACTTGGATCAATTCTTTGTCCGCCCGGTGGCTTCGTTCTTGTATTACGACTTTTTGACGGATTTGCAAAACGCGAAAGCCCCCGGGCCTCACGCGGGCTATCAAAATTATGCCGACCGTTATGATGTGAATGGCGGTTTGGACGCCGGCTATAAAGTCACGAAAGACCTGGCATTCGTAGTGGGCTATCGCTACGGCCATCAATATCAGGATGCGTATCCCTATTCGGTGGATAATGATACGCATCAGTCCTCGGCGGATTACCAGCGGGTTTTGTTCGGTTTTGAAGGCAAACCCCTCAAATGGTTAAGGGTGAAAACCGCCGTCGGTCCGGAATTCCGTGATTATAACCACAACGCTCCCGTTCCTCGTTCGCACGCCAACAATTACTATGGCGAAGCTTCGCTGACGGCCACCATCGACAAAACCCAGAGCATCGCCTTTACTTACAAGCACTGGCAATGGGTTTCCAGCACGGGCAAAATCCCGTATGCGGACAATACCTTTGCCTTGGCCTACCACATTAATCCCACCAAGGAATTGGGTTTTGATCTTGGGGTGAAATATTTGTTCTCCGACTACAACTGCGGTTCGCAGTCGTTGACCAAGAACAGCAGTCTCCGGAATGACGCCGTGTATGTGGTTGCCGCCGGAGTTTCCTACGCGATTAACTCGCACTTCAGCGCCAACCTCGCTTACACCTACAACATGGGCCGCAATCAGCAAGATCAGTCACCAACAGCGCCCTTCAATGGTTCCTACCGCGAGTTTGACCAGCAATTGGTTGCCGCCGGTCTGCAATACAAATTCTAACCCCGTCAAACCCGAATTTTTATGAAAAATCTCAAGAGCCTATTCAGTTTGGTGTTAATCAGCAGCCTCGCCGTGGCCGGCAGCGTTTATGCCGCCGATGGCATTGATGCGGACATGCAGGCCAAAATTGATGCGCAGATCAAAGTGGTCCAGGCCATGGCCGCCGATCCGGTCATCGTCAATGCGGTCAAAACCCAGAACGCCGGCCTCTCCGGGGAAGCCGCCACCATGACGCAGGAAAAGTGGAAAGAACTGAGCAAGATGGACCCGTTTGTGCGTTCGTTGGACAAAAATGCCGCCGGCGAATTTCTCAAGGCCAAGAAATCTGATGTGATCATCCGCGCCTTCCTTTCCGATGCCGCCGGCTACAAGGTCGCCTACACCACCAAATCTTTGAGCTGGTGCCACAAAGGCGATCCCAAACATGAGCAGCCCATGGCCGGAAAAATCTGGCAGGGACCGCGCGAACAGGACAAAGCCAGCGGTCTGGAGCAGGTGCAAGTGTCTGTGCCGGTGTTGGACGATAGCAAACCCATCGGCTCGCTGGTGGTCGGCCTCAGTGTTTCAAAGTTATAACAACCATTCCGCCGCTGGCGCTCCACTATGGACGCTGACGGCGGATAATCCATTTTAACCCAGGCATGTCCCAGAAGAACAAAAAACTCACCAGCATACCTCGTCAGTTGATCTTGCTGGTCGGTCTTGCGTCCGCAGCGGTGGTGATCGCCGGCGGGGTGCATTATTTCACCGCCCAACGGGCTTTCAAAAAATCCATGGCCATGACCGTGGACACCGTCAAGCAACTGGACCGCAGTTATGACTTGTTGGCCCGGATTTCCGGTGATTTAAATTCGCTGCAGCAGTTGCTGCGCTTGGATGATCCCGACGCCATAGATAAGGGCATCAAAGATTTGGCTGACAGCCAGAAAAAATCTGCCGGCATTATCTCGGAATGTGGCGCGGCCGGCGCCGGGGTTAAGACCCAGTTTGAGACGCTCAAAGTTCAGGAAAAGGAAGCCGTTGATCAATTTCTCAAGGGACAAAACGCGTTGGCTTACGAAAAATTTCTTCGCGGAGTCACTCCGCAAAGCAGCCTTTTGCTCGAGGAAATCCGCAAGTATCACCAGAACATTCAAGATGCGGCCCAACAGCAAATGCTGGTGCAACAAGTGCAAATGCAAAAAGAATTGCGGTGGTGGTCGGTGCTGCTGGGCGGCATTTTGGTGGTGGTGCTATATGGCGGTTGGCTGCTGAAAAACCGAATTACCCGCGAACTGTTGGATATCGCCACCACGCTGGCCAAAGTCAGCGAGACTTCCGCCAGCGCGGCGGATCAGGTTTCCAGTTCCAGCCAGTCCCTGGCGGAGGGCGCCAGCGAGCAGGCCGCTTCCATTGAGGAAACCAGCGCTTCGCTGGAGGAAATGTCCTCCATGACGAAGCGCAATGCCGAAAATGCGCAAAAGGCCAATGATCTGGCCAAGCAAGCCCGTTCGGCGGCGGATAAAGGGGCCGAAGACATGCAGCAAATGAATGCCGCCATGGGAGCCATTAAAGCCTCCTCGGACGACATCGCCAAAATCATCAAGACCATTGATGAAATCGCCTTTCAGACCAATATTCTGGCGCTCAATGCCGCCGTCGAAGCCGCGCGCGCCGGGGAAGCCGGCATGGGCTTCGCCGTGGTCGCTGACGAGGTGCGCAACCTGGCCCAGCGCAGCGCCCAGGCGGCGAAGGAAACGGCGGCAAAAATTGAGGGTGCCATCAGCAAAACCGCCCAAGGGGTGATGTTGAGTGGTAAAGTCACCGAGCGGCTTAATGAAATTGTCGCCAAAGCCCGGCAGGTCGATGAACTGGCGGCGGAAGTGGCCGGCGCTTCGCGCGAGCAAACGCAGGGCATTTCCCAGATCAATTCCGCCGTCGGCCAGATGGACAAAGTGACGCAGAGCAATGCCGCCAGCGCCGAAGAAAGCGCCGCCGCCGCCCAGGAACTGAATGCGCAGGCCATGGAAATGAAGGATTCCGTGCGCGAATTATTAGAGTTGGTCGGTTCTCAGGACTCGCAATTGCTGACCGGCAGTCTGGGACCTTCGCGTGCGGCCAAAGTTGAAACCGCCCGGATTGAACCCGCGCCTTTTGAGCCGTCGAACAGCCGGCTCGCCACCAATGGCCATGGGCCGGTGGATGAGGAGCCGTCCGCCCCCGCCACAAACCGGCATCGCCGGAATGAAATTCCGCTGGAAGGCGACTTCAAGGATTTTTGAACATGCAGAAAACTCCAATGAGCCAGGGAGACACTGAATAAAGCCTGGATTTCAAATAGGCGTTGGCACTGCCGAAAAAACGATCCGCGCGCGGCGGCGATCAGGTTCGGCGGACTCGGATTGGGCAGTGTGGCGCGCTGACCGCCAGGGCTTGACCCGCAGGATGACTTTCTCCATGCGGGCAAAGAACTGTTCGCGACGGTGATTTTCTGCCTGGCAGCAAACTCGGCGGGCGCAAACGTGGTCTGGCGCGGCATGCCTTGCCGACGAACAAACCGGAAATGAATTTCAGCGGCTGTGTTGGTGGCAAACCGGACGCCGGAGCCGCGCCTGTCGGCATCAACCCATCGTGAAACCGATATGATGAATTACTGTCAAAGACGCCTCTCTGCGGCTCTGGCGGCCACTTCGTTGCTGGCGGGTGTCGCAACGCTGAAAGCCGCGCCCGCCCGCCCGAACATCGTCCTGATTCTGGCGGATGACCTGGGCTATTCGGATTTCGGCTGTTTCGGCTCGGAAATTTCCACGCCAAACATCGATCAACTGGCCAAAGACGGCGTCGCTTTCACCCAGTTCTACAATCAGGCGCGTTGCTGCCCCACGCGGGCAGCCTTGATGACCGGGCGTTATCAGCATCAGGTTGGCATCGGCGAAATGATCGACGCCTATGCGGCGGCGGCCCGCAAAGCCGCGAACAGCCCCGCCTATCAAGATCATCTCAGCACCAACAGCCCGACGATGGCCGAGCTTTTGCGCAAGGCGGGCTATCGCACGCTCATGGCGGGCAAATGGCATCTCGGCAAACGGCCGGAGGAATGGCCGGGGCATCGCGGGTTTGACCGGTCGTTCGTCCAGATCAACGGCGCCATGAATTATTTTGGCGGCAATTCCGGCAACGGACCGCGCGATCCCATGGCCTTGGACGATCAGCCCTACATGCCGCCGCACGACGGGTTTTACACCACGGACGCTTTTACCGATCATGCCATCGGGTTTGTTGAGGATGCGGTGACAAACCATGCACAACAGCCGTTCTTTCTTTATCTGGCCTACAACGCCTCGCACTGGCCGTTGCAGGCGCCGGAATCGGACGTGCAAAAATATTACGGCAAATACGATCAAGGCTGGCAGCACATCCGCGTGGAGCGGTTAGAAAAAATGCAGGAGCTTGGTATTGTTCCGCCCGACCAAGCCATGGCGCCGATGGACCGGGGCATGGCCAAGCCTTGGGACAAACTGACGCCGGAGCAGCGCAAACAATGGGCGCGGCGCATGGAAGTCTTCGCCGCCCAGACGGAACATTTGGACCGCGAAATTGGACGGCTGATGGGAGAAATCAAGCGGCTGGGCGTGGATTCGAACACGCTCGTGATCTGCCTTTCCGACAACGGCGGCGCGGCGGAAGATCCCAACGGCGGCAATCATGAAGCGCCGATCGGCGATCGCGATTCGTTCCGCGGTTATGCGCGGCCCTGGGCGACCGTCAGCAACACACCGTGGTGGTTGCACAAGACCACCGCCTACGAAGGCGGCATCAGCACGGCGCTGCTGGCCAGATGGCCGGCGGGCATTCCGGCCGGAAAAGACGGCGCCTACGTGCGCGAGCCGGCGGATGTCATGGATTTAATGCCGACCTTTCTGGATTTGGCAGGCGCCCAGTATCCCACCAACGGCGCGGTCAAGCCGGAAGGCCACAGCATTTTGCCGATGATCAAAGGCGAACCCGGCGATCCCAACCGGCTGTTCTGCTGGGAGCACGAAGGCAATCGCGCGATTCGTGACGGCCACTGGAAGCTGGTTGCCTTGCCCAACAAAACCGAATGGGAGTTGTTTGACATTTCCCACGACCGGATTGAATCCCATGAT
>JAKALA010000093.1 GCA_021813325.1 bacterium
AGGACGGCACGTCGGCTTGTTCCTGTTTCATCCAGTTCCTTTCGTTGAGGGTTGCTGTCGTTCTCGGATGAGGAACCAATGCCACTCCCTTTCTCAAATCCCGGGGGCAGTGTCAAGATGCGCCCCACTAGGTGGCCATCCTTCTGGAAAGAATGCTTGGCTGGGCTGGTCAACGATTAGAAATTGAGGCCCGGGATTGTGGCTCACATTGAGAAAATGTTCATGCAAAGCGAGCAGCGTGGCAATGTGATAGCCCCCAGTGTTCGCGAAGCGGGCAATGATATCTGTTCTTGTGTCAACCAATTGGGAATTGATGTAAACTTGTTCATTAGTTACCGCTAAAGCGGTAAACGCGGCCCATTTTTCTGCCTTCACTTCGATTGACTAACAAAAAGAGTGATTATTACTGTTTTGGCAGTAATAAACATTGACAAAATTAAGAATCGACTGCTATTGCCCACGACACCTCTGTTTTTACTGCTAAAGCGGCAATGAATGACGAATTAAAAAATGTTGTCAGGGAGCACCGCCGGGTGAGTAGTTTGAGCCAAAGCGACTTGGCGAAACTTGCCGGCGTTGGTAAAACGGTCGTGTTTGACATTGACCATGGGAAGGAATCCGTTCAATTCGACACCCTCAAGAAAATTCTGGCCGCTTTGAATATTCAAATGGTGCTGCAAAGCCCGCTCATTGAACGGCAGAGAAAACTGGCCGGCCAGAAGGACACCCTTCCATGAGAAAGGCCGAAATTTATCAACAAGGCATATTGGCTGGCGTTCTGGAAGAATCCGACCGAAGGCATTACCAATTCACTTATGTGTCGGGGTATCAGGGAGAGCCGGTTTCGTTGGCCCTACCAGTGCGGACAGAAGCCTACCAATTCGATAGGTTTCCCCCGGTCTTCGAAGGGTTGCTTCCTGAGGGGGTGCAGCTTGAGGCTTTGCTCAGGATACACAAGGTGGATAAAAGCGACCTGTTTCAACAACTGCTGATCGTTGGACAAGATGTCGTCGGCTCGCTAACGGTGCGGGAGGTCAAATGAAGTATTGCCCCATCACCTATGAGCCGCTGCCGGAAGGTGCCGCGTATTCCGCCGAAGGGCTGCGCCTCCTTAACCGGAACCTGGAATCCTTGGCTCCGCTGAACTTCTCGGCTGAACAACAAAGGCAGGAAGCCATCAGCCGGACTGGCAAAATGTCCGTCCAAGGTCTGCAGTTGAAATTGAGCGCGGTATTACGGATCACCGAAGGGCGGTTTGAAATCGTGGACCGGGACGGCCGGTACATTTTGAAACCGCAAAGTGCGGAATACTCTGAATTGCCGGAGAACGAAGATCTCACCATGCGCCTGGCCGCAGCCGCCGGAATCGAGGTTCCCGTGCACGGGCTCGTGCGTTCGGCCGATGGGTCGCTGACGTATTTCATCAATCCCATGCTATAGCAGACAGCACAACCTCAAAACAGTTCACTTTATTATGCAGAAGTCAATAATTGGCACTGAAGTGAAGAATAGTTGTCATTGACCAGTTAAAAGAATAACCTGTTTTTAACACGTTCTGGAAACATGTTAAGCCCGGCGACATGTCAACACTGCGGCGACACGTGCGGCATGGTAGGATCAAGTCAATGGTTCAGTTCCCTCATTGAGAATCTTGAGATATTTGTCGTAGGCGTAAATGCGGCCGTAATTGCGCCCGGTAGTTTCACGGACAATGCCGAGTTTGACCAGGTGATTGAGGGAAGCGGTTACGGTTGGCGGGCTGAGTTTCAATTCTTCGCCCGCACTGGCAATCGAGAGGATTGGTTGTGCTTGAAGCAACCGATGAACACGCAAGGCCGAGCCAGAGGCTTTACCAATGGCTTGAATGCGTCGCTCATCCTCCGCGGCCAGTTTCATCAACGCTTTGGCAGTCTGCCCGGCTTGATTGGCGGTTTTCTCCACCCCGGTCAGGAAGAAGCGCAACCACGCTTCCCAATCGCCGGTGAGACGGACAGATTGCAGGAGTTCGTAATATTGCTGGCGGTGTTGCTTGAAGTAGAGACTAAGATATAGCAACGGCTCGCGCAACGCGCCTTCCGCGCAAAACAAAAAGGTGATAAGCAACCGCCCCGAGCGTCCGTTGCCGTCAAGGAACGGATGGATGGTTTCAAACTGAACATGGGCCAGTGCGGCTTTTATCAACAGCGGGGTTTTTACCGGATCGTTGTGCAGAAATTTTTCCAACGCGCCCAAGCATTCCAGCAACTGGTTAGGCGGTGGCGGAACGAAGAACGCATTGCCTGGGCGTGTGCCGCCAATCCAGTTTTGTGAGTGGCGAAATTCGCCGGGTTCTTTTTTGCTGCCGCGTCCCTTCGCCAGCAGGATGCCGTGGATTTCCTTCAACAGCCGGAGCGAGAGCGGCAGTTTTTCCAGCCGCTTCAAACCATAGTTCATGGCGGCGACGTAATTCGAGACTTCCTGCACGTCGTCAACCGGCACGCCGGCGACGCCTTCCATTTCAAACAGCAGGAGGTCGGACAGGCTGGATTGCGTGCCTTCGATCTGCGAGGACAACACAGCTTCCTTGCGGACGTAGGAATAAAGAAAAATGGCCGGATCGGGCAGAACGGTCGTCAAACCATCCAGACGGCCAATGGCGAGCATGGCATTTTGGACGAGTTCTTGAATCTCGGTGTCCAGTTCCAGCGCCGGCAACGGCGGCAACGGGTTCGGGACAAAAGCACGGGCTTTCTCGCCCGCAGCGGACGGGAGAGGAACGTAATGGCCGGTTAAACCGCGTTTCATGGAATTAAACAACTTTTAAATCTCGGCGAATGATTTAAAGGATGCCGAACAATCCTTTAATTGTGAAGCGCCAAATTAAAGGTTGGGAAATTTAGCGCTAAATTTCGGTTTGGAATCTCTCGAAAACCGTAAGACAACTGTAAGTCAACTTATTGGACAACCTCGGGACGCGGCGACAGCTAACCACCAGTATAAGGTATCCACCCGCGCGAGATTTGCCCAGGTGGTGTTGGGTTTGAAACCAGTTCCGCAAAGGGGACATGGGCGCGGTTCTGGTTGCAAATACGACACGACCAGTCATGCATGGGGGAGCGTTCTCCTGCTTGGTAAGCGGCGGGCATTATCGAGCCGAAGCTGGCGCGTGACGCTGCGCAAACGCCATTGTTGGAACATTTGAATGATTACGAAGCTGATTTAATTTTGCGGGGACGGGCTGGTCGTGGTGGTCGCGGTGCGCGTTTACTCAAAGCCCGCGTCGTCTCGTTGGCTAAAGCACGTGGCTGAAAACTGCTGAATCAAATCTCCGCTGATTCCTTTATCAACTGGCGCAACGCACAATCTAAAATGTCTGCACGGACGAAAAATCATTACCTACAAGGCATGGTTTCATTTCTGAACTGGCTGGAGCGGGTCGGACGCATCAAAGCTAATCCATTGAAATTTGTTGGCAAGGTGGACGAGCGCGGCCAGAAGAAAAGAGTCCGCCGTGCTTTCACTGATGATGAACTGCGCAAGCTGATCGAGGGATCAGGGTCGCGCGGCATCATCTATTTCACGGCGGCGCGAACAGGATTGCGCCAAGAGGAATTGCCGATGCACCAGACCACATGATTCACTTCGACGGTGATAAATTTCTTGGCCCCTACAAATCGTCCTAAATTTTGATATAAATACGCAGCGGCATCGCCAGCCTCGGCCTCTTCTCAACAAGATTTCGACAGCAACGTTGACTTCTGTTTAAACAGGTCACGCCTTGAGAAAATAGTTCCTTTGTTTTTCACTGATCGGCATCCCAAGCTTTTCCATCACGGCCAGCATGTCTTCCCACACCTTGCGCTTTTCGGTCATGGCCTGGTTGCGCAACAGATACGCGGGGTGATACGTCGGCATGAGCGGGATGCCCCGGTATTCCTGCCAGTGACCGCGCAGACGCGTTATGCCAACAGTCTTCCCAAGCAAACCTTCCACCGCCGTGGCTCCCAGGGCGACGAGCACTTTTGGGCAGATCAAATCAATCTGCTCGTGCAGATACGGAAGACACGTGGCCATTTCTTCCGGACGCGGCTTGCGGTTGCCAGCGGATTGGCCGGGTGTGTCAGGCCGGCATTTCAAAATGTTGCCGATGTAAACCTCGGCGCGCGTCAGCCCGGTGGCGGCAATAATCTTGGTCAGCAGTTCGCCCGCCTTGCCAACAAACGGTTCACCCTGCACATCTTCATCCGCTCCCGGCGCTTCGCCGACAAACATGAGTTCCGCGTCAATGTTGCCCACACCGAACACAACATTTTTTCGGGATGAAACCAGATGCGGACATTTCACACAGGCCAGCACGCGTTCGCGCAACGCCGCAAATGCCGCCGTCTTCTCGTCCGCTGACAACGGCTCCCGTTTGGGAACAGCAGGCAACGGAACTTCAGCCAACGCCGGGGCGGGCGCAGGCAGGTTGACCGCCGGTTTGTGAACCATAATTTGCGCCGGCGAAGGCTTTGAGATTGCAGAAACGGGAGCTTTCGCTACAGGAGTTCTGACTGGCAGCGCAAGTGCCCGCAGCGTATCCGAAGCCACCGGGACATGGCGCACCCCGCGCGTTTTTAGCGCTTCCAAATGTTCAATCGTGGCGTCAAGAAGTTGACGGTAACTGTCGGACATGCGGGCATCGTAACGTCTGCACCCGACCACGGCAACTGCATCCACAGTTTGGGGGACTTGTATCCGTTCATATTTTCCAAGAGGCTAGTAGTTCATTCCGCATGAAGCTCTTTCAATTCATTTTGTTCCTGGCGATTTGCCTGGCTGTAAACCGGGCTGCCGCGCGAACCACGGAAAATTTTGACGGCAACTGGCGCTTTCACAAAGGAGATGCCACCGGCGCTGAACAAAATGCATTTTCCGATTCCGCCTGGCGCACACTGGATTTGCCCCATGACTGGAGCATCGAAGGTCCGTTCGCCGAAACCAATTTGACCGGCGGCGCGGGCGGTTTTCTTCCCAGCGGCATCGGTTGGTATCGCAAACATTTTTTAGTTTCGCCCGGCAGCAGCAACCAATGCGTTTCCATTGAGTTCGATGGCGTGATGCAAAACAGCGATGTTTGGATCAATGATTTCCACCTGGGCCATCGCCCGAATGGCTACGTCAGCTTTTGCTACGACCTGACCGGGCATGTGAATTTTAATGCCGACAATGTGCTCGCCGTCCGTTGCGACACCACGGAGCAACCGGCTTCGCGCTGGTATTCGGGCGCCGGCATTTACCGGCACGCGCGCCTAGTCATGACGGATCCGGTTCATTTCCAGGACAACGGAGTTTTTGTCTCCACACCGGAAGTCTCAGCGGCGCAAGCCACGGTTCGCATTGAAAGCGCAATCGCAAACACCTCCCAAACGCCACGCTCGATTGTGGTGCAAACCAGCCTGCTCGCGCCGGATGGCAACGCAGTGGCTTCCATCGAATCCACGATGACACTTGAGGGCAACACCACGAACTCCGAGGTTCAGCAAGTTGTGCTTGCAAAGCCGGCGCTCTGGAATCTTGAGTCGCCCAAACTCTACCGCGCCGCGAGTGAAATCCGTTCTGAACAATCAACTCGGGATCAAACAACCACGGTTTTTGGCATTCGCGACGCGCATTTTGCAGCGGCTTCCGGCTTCTGGCTCAACGGCCATAATTTCAAAATCAAGGGCGTTTGCCTGCATGAAGACGGCGGCGCGTTTGGAGCGGCGATTCCCATCTCAATCTGGGAAGCGCGCTTGACAGCGTTAAAGACGCTGGGCGTGAACGCCATTCGCACCGCGCACAATCCGCCGGCGCCGGAATTTTTGGATTTGTGCGATCGCATGGGTTTTCTCGTCATGGACGAGTTTTTTGATTGCTGGACCGTCGGCAAGAATCCCTACGACTATCATTTGTATTTTGATGAATGGGCGCACCCGGATGAACGCGACACGATTCGCCGCGACCGCAATCATCCGAGCGTGATCATTTACAGCGTGGGCAATGAAATTCACGACACGCCCCAAGCGGAAAAGGCAAAGCAGATTCTCGCCGGCCTGGTCGCCGTGGCCCATGAAGCCGACCCAACGCGCCCCGTGACTCAGGCGTTGTTCCGTCCGAACGTGAGCCGCGATTACGACGATGGCCTGGCCGATCTGCTGGATGTCGTGGGGCAAAACTACCGCGAAAACGAAATCCTCGCCGCACATGAGCAGAAGCTTTCGCGCAAAATCCTGGGCACGGAAAACACGCACACGCGCCAGCCATGGCTGGCCTTGCGGGATCATGCGCCTTACGCGGGACAGTTTTTGTGGACCGGCGTGGATTATCTCGGCGAGGCCCGCGCCTGGCCCACGATCGGACACGGCTCCGGCTTGCTGGATCGCACCGGCGCGATCCGTCCATTCGCCCGCGAACGGCTAAGCTGGTGGAGCGATATTCCGATGGTCGCCGTCACCCGCCGGCTGGCGCCCACCGATTTGATGCCGGACGATCCCGGTTACGGCGGCGAGGAACGCCACACCCAAGTCGTCTTTGCCGATTGGACGCCCAGAAACCTTGCGCCGCATTTCGAAAACGTGGAGGTTTATTCCAATTGCAAAACTGTGGAATTATTCCTGAACGGCAAATCGCTCGGCGAAAAAGTCATTAACGCCGATGCCTCGCCGCGCAATTGGAAGGTGTCATTTGAACCGGGAATATTGAAAGCCATTGCCCGCGATAATCAGGGAAATGCGGTGGCCACAAACGAACTGCGCACCGCCGGCGAACCGGCCAAAATTCTACTGACTTCCACCGTGCAAACACTGGCGCCCGGTTTTGATCATGTGGCCATTATTCGCGCCCGGATCGTGGACGCCAACGGCATTCAGATTCCGCGCACCCACGACCTGGTCACTTTTACGACCAGCGGTCCCGGCACGGTTGTGGCGGTTGATAACGGCGATAACACCAGCCACGAACCGTTTCAAGCCCGCACGCGCCACTCGTTCCTTGGCCAATGCGTGGCCTTCGTCAAAACCACGGCAACGACTGGAACCATTCACGTGGCCGCCTCCGCTCCGGGTTTGACTTCTGCCGCCGTCAGCGTCAAGGTCAGCCCATGAAAATTCATCACTGGCTCGCCATCGCGACGATCAGCGTTTGGCATGGCACCGTTCCGGCAACGGCGGCTGATTTGCGGCTAACCACTTCGCCCGCCACCGGTAATTTCACCTTGGTTGACTCAAAAACTTCGCTCCAGATTGCCGTGGAGGCTGATTCAGATCCGTCAGTTTTGCGGGCGGCCAGTGACCTGGCAGCCGACTTTGAGCGGGTGACGGGTTTCAAACCGCCAATTGTCCAGAACGACGCCACAAACCGAAATATTCGCGTTCTGATTGGCACACTTGGCCAGAGCAAACTTCTGGCACGTCTGGCCGCGCAAGGCAAGCTCGACACCAACGGCATCAGCGGCGGATGGGAAAGTTACGTTCTCCAAGTCGTGGCCAATCCGCTGCCGCAGGTGGATCGCGCGTTGGTGATCGCCGGCAGCGATCGGCGCGGAACCATCTACGGCATTTATCAACTGTCGGAAATGATCGGGGTTTCGCCGTGGTATTGGTGGGCAGATGTGCCGGTTCAACGGCAGGCCGTCCTCGCGCTCCAGGGCGATCTGCACAAACAAGGTCCGCCGGCGGTTAAATATCGTGGCCTCTTTCTCAATGACGAGGACTGGGGATTGCGTCCGTGGGCGGCACAAAATTTCGACCCCAAAACCGGCAACATTGGCCCCAAGACTTACGCCAAAATCTTCGAACTGCTCCTGCGACTTCACGCGAATTATCTCTGGCCCGCCATGCACCCCGGAACCACGGCGTTTAACACCTTTCCGGAAAACGCCAAATTAGCGAATGAATACGGCATTGTGATGGGTTCATCGCATTGCGAGCAGATGCTCCGCAACAACATCAGCGAGTGGGACGAGAAAAAATTTGGCGACTACAACTTCGTCACCAATCCCGACGGCGTTTTGAAATACTGGGACGAACGGGTCCGCGCCAACGGAAAATTTGAAAACATTTACACGCTCGGCATGCGCGGTATTCACGACAGCGGCATGCCCGGCGGCGGCACCGAACGCGAAAAGGCCGCACGGCTCGAAACCATTATTGCCGACCAGCGTCAAATGCTGGCGCACTGGGTAAATCCCGAAGTCGCCGAGGTGCCGCAGATATTTTGTCCTTACAAGGAAGTGCTCCCGCTTTACCGGTTGATGAAACAGCTCCCGGACGACATCACCATTGTCTGGCCGGATGACAACTATGGCTATATTCGCCAGTTCTCCGATTCCCGCGAGCGCGGGCGCAGCGGCGGCGCGGGCGTTTATTACCACGTTTCGTATTGGGGCGCACCGCGGGATTATTTGTGGCTCTGCTCCACGCCGCCCGCGTTAATCGCCGAAGAAATGACCAAAGCATACGCTTACGGCGCCAACCGGGTTTGGGTGCTCAATGTCGGCGATTTGAAACCGGCGGAACTGGATATTGAATTTTTTCTCAAACTCGCCTGGAAACCAGACATCTGGACCGGCACAAACACCTATGAACTTTTCAGCAAACCGCTGGCACGCGATTTTGGCGCCAGCAAGGCACCGGCGCTGACCTCCATCATGGCGGAATATTACCGGCTAAATTTCCATCGCAAACCCGAGCACATCGGTTTTCCTTCGAACCATATTTTTTCACCGGATGAAGCACGCCAGCGGCTCTCCGACTGGCAACACCTCGTGGCCCAGGTCAATGCGGTTGGAAAAACATTGCCGCCCGAAACGCAGGATGCGTTTTTTGAACTGATCGCCTATCCGGTCAAAGCCGCGGCGGCCATCAATGAGAAATGCCTGGCGGGTTCGCAAACCGCGTCGGATGAAATAGACCGGTTGACGGACTTTTACAACCACGGTCTCGCCAACGGCAAATGGGATCACATGATGTCCGACAATCCCCGCCAACAACTGGATTTCGCCATCGCGACCAATGCGCCAGCGTTTGGATTCTCAGCCGACGGGGCACACCCCAGGCCAAACAGTTCTGCAGCGAATAGGCCCGCTGAATTTGTCGAACAAAACCATCTCCTGATCATGGAAGCTGAACATGCGTCCAAAATCATACCCGGGGCAGGCGCCAGATGGGGAAAACTCGCCGGTCTGGGTTATAACGGCGAAGCCATGACGATTTTCCCGGCAACCGCGCCGGCTTGCGATGAGGTGGAGCAAGTTTTATCTAAATCACCCTGCTTGCGGTATGATTTTAAAATTCAAACGACAGGCGACTGGCGATTCACCGTCCGGGCACTGCCGACATTTTCGGTGGAGGCAGGCAAGCCGCAGCGTTATGCGATCGCCGTGGACCAGGAAGCGCCCCAGATCATTGCGTTGCCCGTTTCTACAAGCGAACATGACCGGCGCTGGCAGCAAGACGTCTTGAGCAACACCGCTTTGACTTCCAGCACTCATGCCATTGGCACGCCGGGAGAACACACGCTGAAAATTTGGATGGTCGATCCGGGCATCGTGCTGGACACCATCGCTGGACAAACCGGGAACACCAGCAGCCTTGGCTATGTCTGGCCGGATGAGACCGGCAGTCATTGAGGCGGCATCAACAGAACTGTGGAGGGTAAATCCACCAAACCTCGGTTAAACTTGGTGGCATACATTTAATCCGCCGCGACCACGGCGGAAGAGATTCGCTTCAAAATGAACAAAGTTGCAACCTCCGTGCTGGCCATGTTGGTGGCAGGCATTGCGGCGGCGGCTGCGACGGCCGCCGCAGCGCCAGCGCCGTCCATCCTCAAGTTTGCTTTTGGCAACCGCGCCGCCGAAGCCGGCTGGACGCAGGTCACCGCTACCAACACTTATTCAGACCGCGCCGGCTACGGGTTTGACCCCGACACCGAACTCAGCGGCACCGATTACCTCACGAGCGAAAAGCCGTTTCTTTTTTCGGTAAAACTGCCTGAAGGTAATTACGCGGTCACGGCGCTGCTGAATGACCAGTCCGGCGAGGCCATTACCACGGTCAAAGCCGAACAGCGCCGTCTGATGCTGGAAAAAATCCGCCTTCATCCCGGCACGCTCGCGCCGCGCACATTCATTGTGAATGTGCGCACGCCACGCATCTCCGGCACGGAAAGAGTCCATTTGAAACCGCGCGAATTACAGACCGAGACGATTGATTGGGATGACCGCTTGACGCTGGAATTCAACGGCCAGCACCCGACCTTACGCGCGCTGGTCATCCAGCCCACAAACGTGCCGACTGTTTTCATTGCCGGCGATTCCACCGTTTGCGATCAGCCCGCCGAACCTTGGAACAGCTGGGGGCAAATGCTTCCTCGTTTTTTCCAGCCGGATGTGGCCGTAGCCAATTACGCCGAATCTGGTGAAACCATTCGCAGCTCATTGGGAGCGCATCGTTTTGACAAGATTTTTAGCCTAATGAAACCGGGCGATTATTTGTTCATGCAATTCGGTCATAATGACATGAAGGACAAAGCCACCAACGCGCTGGCCGTTTATAAGTCCAACCTGGAGAAACTTGTGGATCGCACCCGAAAATTTGGTGGCACGCCAGTGCTGGTGACCTCCATGGAACGCAAGGCGGGCGTGGATCACGACACGCTGGCCGGTTATCCCAAAACCGGGCGTGACGTGGCGGCTGAAAAACATTGCCCCTTGATTGACCTGAATGCCATGAGCCGGAAATTTTACCGTGCCTTGGGCGAAAATCTTGGCGTTGCCTTTCAGGATGGGACGCATCACAACAACTACGGCAGTTATGAACTCGCCAAATGTGTCGTGGAAGGCATCCAAGAAGCAAAGCTCCCGCTCGCCAGTTCCATCGTTAGTGATTTCAGTGGTTTTGATCCCGCGAAACCAGATTCATTTCAAACCTTCAAAATGCCGGCCAGCCCGATGATTTCCCACGAGAAGCCTTTGGGAAATTAGAACGGCAACATTGAACCGCGCGACAATCCACCCGGTGTTTGCGGATTGCCACCAGCCAACTTCGGTAGTTCGGCAACCACAAATATGAGTCAACGTATCGACAGCCTGCGGCCATCACCCAGCCCCGGGTAACATTTGCCGTGAGTCAATACGCCCATTGAATCCTATTCACATGGACAGAACGATCAATTGTAAGCGTCACGCGTAGCTTTCAATTACCCATAAGTTTCGCGGCCAAGGCAAAGCCAAGTTGAATATCATTGAGCCGAGATAGACCGCGCCAGATCACCATGTTGCCCGGCGGTGGATCAGTGGCGCGAGCCAGATAGCCGCCCAAGCCCAACGGCAGGCCAGCGGTGGTGACGGTCAAACTGCTGTGCATCAAAATCCCGCGCACCGTCAAATGGCGCAGCCGGCCATTCTTGTCGCGACCACAGCTTGGCCGGCCCAGCAGTCCGATC
>JAKALA010000025.1 GCA_021813325.1 bacterium
ACTGGCGATTGGTTTAATTTCCGCGCCCGCGCGGGCGCGGCCCCATTGAAGCTTGAACTAAGCGCGATTGCTTGAGACAAAGGAGGCATATTTCCGCGCCCGCGCGGGCGCGGCCCCATTGAAGCACATGTCGCAGCCTCCTGAGTGTCGTATGACTGAGAGTATTTCCGCGCCCGCGCGGGCGCGGCCCCATTGAAGCGAGTTTGGGTGCCCCAGTAAAGCCGTAACGTGCCGTAATTTCCGCGCCCGCGCGGGCGCGGCCCCATTGAAGCGTGGTGGTGGTGGACGATGAGGACGAGCCGCCGCCATTTCCGCGCCCGCGCGGGCGCGGCCCCATTGAAGCGGTGAAAACTTGGTGGCCAATGGTTCTTCCGGCTTGAATTTCCGCGCCCGCGCGGGCGCGGCCCCATTGAAGCTCCGTGGCCACCAGCGATCCAGCCAGGTTGACGGCGGATTTCCGCGCCCGCGCGGGCGCGGCCCCATTGAAGCGCGGCCACGGCCATTGACACCAATACGGGCGCGGAAATTTCCGCGCCCGCGCGGGCGCGGCCCCATTGAAGCACGGCGGCTCAATTTATTACACCACTGGAAACGGAACATTTCCGCGCCCGCGCGGGCGCGGCCCCATTGAAGCTATGAACAATGGGCGAGACCGCCCGCAAAATAAGCCAATTTCCGCGCCCGCGCGGGCGCGGCCCCATTGAAGCCGCACAAAGTTAGAAACCAGACGGGCACCCTCATCTTCATTTCCGCGCCCGCGCGGGCGCGGCCCCATTGAAGCGATCCAAGCGCGAGTCAACGAGCCGCCACCAAGCCAATTTCCGCGCCCGCGCGGGCGCGGCCCCATTGAAGCAGTGTTTTGGCGGATTAACCCTCTTTTTCTGGTATTTATTTCCGCGCCCGCGCGGGCGCGGCCCCATTGAAGCAGCACGGCATCCCCTGCAACATGAGGCATTCAGTTGAGCGCCGCCTGCGCCTGCGAATCGCCGGGCTTGGTTTCAGTCACGACAATTTCCCGAATCCTCGGCTGATTTTCGGCAATCAGCGCGTGATATTTCTCCGGCAATTTCATCAGGCCGGACAATTCCAACCGGCAGATGGCCGTTTCAATGCGTCGCAAAGCATGGCCGGAAATTAGAATTTCATGTGTGGCAAAAACCAGACGTAATTTTTGCTCCTTGCCGTCGCCGTCCAGTTCAGCAAAAACGAATTGATCCAGCGGCAGCACGAGCAAACGAGTCGCCGTCATTTCGACGCGCAAGCAACGCGCCTGCGAATCAGTGGTGTAACATTCGGGCGTTTTGGTATTCATGTTTTTGTCCTGGTTGCGAATGACGCCGGGATTGTTTCAACCGGCAAAACGTATCGGCGGCACGTCGGCCAAACCGCAGGAGATGGCCATGCAGCCGGTCCCAAAGCGGATTGTGATTGAGCGGACGCAGGCCGCCGGCAAATTCCAACGCCAGCGGCCTGTGGCCGGAACGCGCCAGATTCTCGCGCAATTGCTCCTTGTCCGGCGTGAAAATGCGGACACCGCGCCGCCCGCGCGAAATCGTGACATACCATTGTTGCGCGTTCGTCGCGGCTTTGACGGTGGAATCGGAAAATAGGACGTAATCCACCGTCTTGCCTTGTGAACCATAGGACGTGACGGCGTAGCCGGGCAGAAATTCACGGAAACTTTTGTCCAGAACCCGGCCGTCGGTTAATTCAATGTTTCCGTTGGTGTGAACTGATTTGACGGCAACCAACTCGCCGTTGGTGACGCGAGCGCCGGAGGCCAGCTTGCGATTGGCCTTGAGATGCAATCTGTCGCCTTGCGTGACCGGAATTTCGCGCGGCAGGCAGACGGTGATTTTGTCCAGCACCTTGTTTGATACCAAAACATCCTTTCCGTTAACCGCGACAAAGATGCCGCATTCGCGAATGGCCGTCAGTTTTCCGCGCATCCCCGGCTCGGCTTGCCGCACTTTCTGATTGAACACAATCACCGCGTCTTGCGGATAAAATCGTTTGTCGCGCTTTTGCGCGTTGGTTAAATCCAGCTTGTCCAATGCCTGCACCATCACGTCAGTTGCGCCGAGCAATCCCTTTCCTTTAAGGCCATCTCGCACCTTTGAATTGACGCGATGCACTTCGCCCCACGTCTGCGACACCACCACGGCGGAAGCATTTTCTTCCGTAAGCCGGACATACTCATCGGCCAGCTTGTCCGCCTGCTCACCCAAGCCGCAGGAAACCACCGCACCCATTTTGTCCAGCCGTTCAAACGATTCGGCCAGTTTGCCCGCCGCCGCCACTTCCACCGCCTGGCGATACCGTTTGATTTCGGAGCTTTCCTTTTTGCTGCGGCCAAGCGCCGGGTCTTGGCGGCGGATGGTATGAAGCTCGACCGGCGCAATACCGGAATACCGTTCAATGGCCAGCAACGCATCCGACGCCTCGACCGCTCCATGCTGGCGCGTGTCGCCCGACAAAATCACCCGCGCATTTCGCTCGCGCGCCAGCCGGAGCAGTTCGGACATCTGCCGACCGCCAATCTGTCCAGCCTCATCCACGACGATGACCGCGCCCTCGGCCAATTCCTGTTTGAGCAGGAAATGTGTCACCGTCGTTGGCGACAGAAAGCCGTCCTGCTCCATTGCCACGACTTGCTGACGCTGCGGCGCGAGGACAACTAGGTTTTTGCCGGAGCGCCGGACTTGCTCGACCAGCTCGCGCAGGACAAAGCTTTTGCCGGTGCCCGCGCCGCCACGGAAAAGAGAAACGACGTTGGTGGAACGCAGCAGCGCGTCCAGAGCCAAGCGTTGCTCCCCGTCCAATTTTGGATCTGCTGTGTAGGAAAGTTCCATCAGTGGCCGGCAGTTGCCCGCCCCATCCTTGACGGTCTGAACAATCTCCATTTCCCGCAACAGCACTTCGCGCAACGTCACTTCAGCCGGACGTTCCGAGTTGCGGATATACGGACGCCGGCGCGTGAATTCCTTGATTTCCGCCACGGTGAAATTTTCCCCGCGCCCCCGTTCCAATGCCTGTTGCCATAATTGGCATTCCAGCACGACCGAATTGCGGTCGAATAGATGATCCTCTGCCCACTGGACGGCCTCGCCCGCGCTCATTCCGCTGCCAGTGGGTTTTTCTGAATGGTTCGGGAACTGGCGTAAGGCGGCGCGCTCGCCTTCATTCAATTGCGAGTCCCATAGCTGCCGCAATTCCGCGTGACTCAAATCCTTTTGCTTTTTGGCGCGCGTCTCGACCGCCAGTTGAGCGCGCAACGCCTTGAAATTCTTGCTCGCCAATTCCGGTTTTTCGGCAAGCAACCTTGCCAGCGCCTGGTCAATTTCCGCGTCACGTTTGGAAAAACGTTCGCACACTGCTTCCGATATGCCTTCGATTTGAAAATCGCCGCGCGTCAGGTTGCGAATTTCGTAACCGAATCCACGCAGCCTGCGGGCGAGTTCATGGTAATAAACATTCTCCGCGAATTTACGGGCGCGCAGCAGTTCAAAATTCTGCAATGCTTTCCAGCGATTTTCAACGGCATCAAATGTGGCGTTGAAGATGACGCAGTGAGTATGCAAATGCGGGTCCAGCCCGCGGGACGTGTCGTGCGTGAACGTGGCGGCGACAAAATTGCCGGTGGAGCGGTCATAGTCCGCCCTGCCGATCCGCACGCGCGTGGTGGCAAACGCCTCAAATTCTTTCATTGCCGAATGGACGGCCTGGGCATGGGCTTCCAGAATCCGGTTGTCCGCGCCGACCAATGCCGCGACCGAAACCGACTTTGGAGGTGAAATGGTGAAGTCATAAAAAATCCGGCGATTGGCTGATTTGTCGCTGGCTTCATCCTTTCGGGTGGTATTCAACCGTTGAGTCAGGGTTTCGCCGGATGCCGGATGCCGGTTCTCACAAAGGCGCAAAAAGGCTTCCGCACCAACCTGACTGGTCAAGCCCAGCCGTTCCGCACCCAAGCCGAACCACTGGCCAGTCACCCGCTGCCCTTCATCGTAATACTCGCCCACGCAAAGATGCTCCTCAAAGTATTCCTTTGCGTTCTTCAAATTGTATTGCGTCTTGGCCGTGACCACAAAGAACAGTGTGCCAGAAGCCGGTTTTCATCTTGTGCGATTCCCGCACAGGATGACCGGAAAAAACTGGTTCAATTGGCGGCATGAATATGAACCAGTCAACGCTGCCGACGCCGAAGCCGGACGACCAACTTTGGGGCATTTACTTCACTGACCGGGAGTATGCCCGCGAGATGGGCGATCCGTTGCGCGCGGTTGTCGCAGCGCCAACCAAAATCGCCGCCGAGGGAGCCGCCACCCGGCTCGGCTTGGACGCACCCTGGGCACATCCCCTCACAGCCGAACAAATCAAGTCTATCCGGGAGACTGCCACGCGGCCCCCGGAACAGCCCCGTATCACCATGCAACCCACCACCGCCGAATTACGCACCGCCATCGAAGTTTTGAAGGTGCTCGACCAGCGACTGAATGAGCAGGCCGCGCACTCCGTGATGCAATTGCCGGAAACCGAATTGGGCGACCGATATGCGGCGCACATCGAAGCCCGAACCATCGAGCAAACCAGCCACATCGAAAAGGTCTCCATGCAGCTTCAAAACTGGCGTGAAGAATTGTTGCAACACCAGAAGCAGCGAGTGGCGCAATCCGTATGAGAATGAACTTTTTTACAAAACAAGCCTTACCCCTTGTTGGAACAAGGATTCCGCGCTTCGCGCGCTGCCACGCCAATGCGTTGTCAGCCACAAGCAAACCCGCGCACATTCGTGCTTCGCATCATGCCAACACGATTGCTTCGTCAAGTGCCTCGCCAAGTGCTTCGCTTGCCGCCAACCCTGTCGCCTCGCTCATGCTTCATTGCCCATGAACAAGAATGCCATCCCAACCGAAGCGTTAGACCGCTTCCGCGCTGCCGCGTCTCAATACACGCATAGCGCCAAGTCGCGTGCTTCGCGTCTATTGACGCTCAAAGATGACATCGCCGCGCTTCGCAAACGCGGCATCTCCTATCGCGCCATCGGTGAACTGCTCACCCAAAGCGGCATTCCCGCTTCCGATACCTGTGTCAACAACTTCTGTCATCGCGTCCTGAAAGAAAGGCTCGTTCGCAAGTCATCCGCCAAGAGGCGTGCTTCGCGTCATGCCAACCATCCTGCTTCGCCAAAAACCACGCCGGATGCTTCGGCCAAAACCAAGTTGCCGCCCGCGCCGGCCACAACCCCCAAACCCACACCCATGCCAGCCGAAACTTCGGCGTTCGCGTCGCGCGGGCCGCGCATCGCCAAAGTTGAGATGCTGCCACCCGGAGAAGAAATATGATTAAACGCCTTGATTTGATTTTTAACGGCAAGGGCGGTGTCGGCAAAAGTTTCTTTGCCGTCAATTTCGTCCAATACCTCAAGGACAAGGGTATCAAGTTTGTCGCCTGCGACTGCGATAACGAAAATTCCACGTTGAAACGCTTTCACGGCGACGACGTTCAATTTTTGGATCTGTCCCATCCGCGCGGACTGGACGCCATGATTTACGCGCTGGAAAAAACTGATCTCGTCGTCGTGGACTGTCGCGCCGCGTCCACCGAAGTGTTTTTCAATTATTTTGACGAGATAGGTTTGCCGTCAATGCTCAAAGGCTTATCCGCCGCGCTCACGCTCGTCATGCCCGTCAATCAGGAGTCCGACAGCATTGACCAGCTTCAGCGCATCACCGATAAACTCAAAAATGTTTGCTCCTACGTCGTGCTGCGAAACACGGTTCACAGCAACGATTTTCCCATTTTTGATCATTCCGTCATCCGCAAACGCTTGAAAGAACTTGGCGCGAAGGAAATCACCATGAGCAAATTGCAGCCCTGGCTGGTGGAGGAATTAAGCCACAATAATCTCACCATCACACCCGCCGTGGCCGACGGCCATCTGCATTTGCTGGACCGCCAGCGGCTGCAAACGTGGCAGCGCAAATTTTATGTGGAGATTGAATCCGTCGCCGAATTGTTGCTTCCGGCAAAATCATGAGCGCGCCCGACCAGACAACGCCGCCCGACTTTGACGAGGACTTTTTGCAGGCCATCGCCAAATGGAAGGAAACGCACAAAGTCAGGGACGACGACACCATTTGGCTGTTGCTGGATTTGTTTCGGATTCATCAAAACCATTGGGATGAGATACGCCACCGCCAGATGCCCTCCCTCGATGAATTTGAAACGGACATCGCGGCCTTGACGGAAGCCACAAAGATTTTGAAAGAACGGGCATTGAAAGAAATTCGGGCGGTTGAATTGCCAACTGCCATCATTGCCGCCCTCATCACCGCCATCGCTGGTTTTATCATCGGAAAATTTCTATGAAACTCGATTTTACCCCCTTTCCTGTATTTCATATTCCCACGTTGTCCAAATCGTTGCGCGCTTTTGGAATCGGATATGCCATTTTGCTGTTCGTCATCGCCGCGCGGCTTTTGCTGTTACGTAATCGCCATGTCGCCCGACTCGGCGGCCTGACTTGGAAGCGAAATCAATTCTGCCGCGGCTGGCTCATCACCGGCGACACGGGCAGTGGCAAAACTTCGTCCGGCATCAATCAACTGGCGCACCAAGTGTTCCAAAATGAAGACAAATGGGGCGGCCTGTGCATTGATGAAAAAGGTGTCTATTGGGAAACGCTTTCGGCGATGGCACGGCATTACGAACGCGAAAACGATTTGATTCATTTGCAAATTCACACCGACGGCCAAAACGACCAATCATTGCATCGGTTCAATCTCACCGGCGACCGCAGTATCCCGTTTACAACGTATGCGAAATTTGTGGTGGACACCGCCACCAGTCTCGGCCAGGGCGGGGATAAGGGCTTTTTCAAGAATCAGGCGCAGACACACATTGCTTATGCGCTGGAATTGCTCGCTGAATTGCAACGGCCAGTCACGTTGTCCGGCGCGCTGGACGTGCTTTCCAGCAAACCAAAGCTGGACGAGGAATTGGAGTTTCTGAACAAGCTGCCTTTGCAGACACCGCGCCGCTTTGCCCTGAATTTCCATTTCAAGCACCGTTTCCTTGACCAGCCAGCGGAACAGCTTGGTGGCGTCCGCGAAACCATCGGCAACTACCTGCAATACTTCCTGACGCCCGAAGTGGCGGAAATCTTTTGCGTAGCCGAAAGCACTTTCGATTTTTCGGCGATTGACGAAGGCAAAATTATTCTCGTCACCATGCCGCAAAAGTTCCAGACCGAGCGGCGGTATGTGAACACATTTTTGAAACTCCTTTTTTACCATCATGCGTTGCGCCGGTTTGACCAGGCCAAAAACCAGCGCGGCAAAAATAATCTGCTCATCCTGTGGGCGGACGAGGCGCAGCGGTTTATGACCGCCAGCGAGGACGGCACCAGCGATTACAACTGCGTGGACGTGATCCGCGAGGCGGGCGCCACCATCGTCGCCGCCGCGCAATCCACAACGTCGCTCATTCCGCCCTTGGGCAACGACAAATCCAAAGTGCTGACGTTGAATCTCCGCAACCGGATGATTTTTCGTTCCGCCGATGAAGCCGACGCGGTGCAGGCGGCGGATTTTCTAGGCAAGAAGCGCGTGTTCAAACGCTCCTGGGGTTCGAGCGCCGGCAGGCGCAACGTGAATTATTCCGAAGCCGAAGAACACAAAATCAAGCCGTATCAACTCCGCAATCTCCGCGACCATGAATGTGTGCTTGTGCATTGCGAAAAGGGATTCCGACGGATGACGCTGCCACCGCTTGAACCCAACGGGCAAGTCGCCCGGTGGTTCCCGTTTTGGCGCAAATTATTTTGAATTACTTCTCGATGAAAACTCAAAGGGAAATTCTGAAATGGCTGCAAGCCAATCTCGGCAAGCGTTGCACCGCCCCGCTTACCAGCACCGATTGTTACGCGCTTGTCACCAGTGTCAACCTTTGCAACCTCATCAGTTATTCATCCGCGCCGCCAGAGCTTTTTGCAGCCTACGGAGCCATCGTCCGGCAAATGCAACCGCACACGAGAGGTTTGGCGTATCATGCAATTGCCTGCGAATTGGACTGGTCGCATCGTGCCATGATTTGGGAGTTGGCGCGACTGGCTGCCGACGATAAGCCCAAATACAAATGCGAGTTTGAACGCTGAAATAATTCAGGAATCACCACAGCCGCCAGCAACGATAAAAAAATTTTGAAACTATTATTCGCCCTGTAAACATTGAATGAAAATTGTGTCGAACTCGAAAATCATTCTGACCACCCCGCGTAAAATCAGGGGGCTTTTGTGTCAAGCATCGGCGGCGACAGAGGTTTTGTTCAATGTTTGCAAGGCTTCATTTGCCAAATTCGCAGTCCAGAAAAAGTGCGCCTGATAAAATAGTGGTGTCGTTGAATGAATCAGCGACGCAACCAAAAAGCAAATTATGGAAATAACTGAAACGAAAGAAACACTCAAAAGCATCAACACCACTCCGCACCTTTGCCGGAGCAAGGTGAAACAAACGGCACTGGAAATTGCCGCCACGATCCGGCCAGCAAATAAATTCAGCCGGGTTGGCATGAGTTTCGTTGAACGCATCGAAGCAAAAGTCCGCGCCGCCATCCGCGAGGAGGTCAGGATTCATCCGAGCAAAGGCAAAACGCTCTTGTGATTCGCCCAACCTATTTGATGTCGCGTTGACGCGGCGCGCGTCGGCGGGCAAGTGCTTTCTTGATGCGCGTTGTCCTTTCAGGGTCGGGAGTTTTGAGGCCATCAAGAAGTCGGTTAGGGCTGGTTTCCAAGAATTGGGACAAACGGGCAAACGTCGTCACAGCAAATGGAAAATTGCCGTGCTCAATCGCGCCAATCGTCTGCACATGGACACTCGCCAATTCTGCGAGGCACTCCTGCGTCAGGCCGGCGTTAAGGCGGGCTTGGTGGATGTTCCGGCCAAGCACCCGTAGGATTTCGCGGTTGTTCACCCTCTAAAGAGAGCATTTGCGCTAATATAGTTGACACCGGATAACCGCTAGGTTAAAATTATCTCCGTTATGTCGGAAGCAGATTCAACCGTGGCAATGACCTTTTCTGACAGTAAAGCCGGAAAAATGAAGGCGCGAATCAAGTGCCTGACAGCTCAAACGGCACACCGCGTTTCGCCACAGCATTGGGAAAAAACTACAGCAGGCAACCCCAAAACTCTAATTGTCGAAGACGATACCACCGTAACGATACGGATGGTGTTTTCAAATGCCTCTCATCAGTTTTCCGATGGTTGTCTCCAGAGATTCGGCTATGGCTTGAATTGTAAAAAGACTTGGATTTTCCAAGCCGCGCTCGATACCGCTCAAAAATGCGCGGTCAATGTTGGCTTTAGCGGCCAGAGCCTCTTGAGACAACTTTCGTTGCGCGCGGATTTTCCGAACCCGTTGGCCGAATCGTTTGGCAATGTTATGGCGCACTCGCGCCTATCGTGCCTTTTTATGACGGTCGCTGGCTGTAGGCTATACACAACAAAGCCCATTGACAACCGATGGACTCGGGGACAGAATCGGCAGCGAGTTTTTGATTTTTGAAGCATTTCTTGGTTTTCGTATGAAGACGCCGCAGATGGAATTGGAAGTCGTTAGGCCAGAGCAGATTTTTGAAAAAATAAAATGTCGTATCGCGGAATTGCAAACCCGAAACCCGATGGGGTGGGAGTTTTGCCCCGAATTGAATCCTGACGTAATCGTGATTTTGGACGATCAGACGATGCTTTTCGAGCCGCAAAACGAGCGCGCCTTGGGCTGGTTGCATGAACGGTGTGGACCTAGCGTTAAGGGCCACAACCGGCGCGATTCGTTTCGTGTGCATCCGAGCCTGTCACGGAGAATCATAAAGGAATTGAAGGCTGCGGGCTTTGAAGTTGCGTTGTGATAATCTAAACAGCATGAGAACACATGACTATATTTTGACA
Organism: bacterium; assembly: GCA_021813325.1. Classification (GTDB taxonomy): domain Bacteria; phylum Verrucomicrobiota; class Verrucomicrobiia; order Limisphaerales; family UBA11358; genus UBA11358. The sequence continues at coordinate 9,951 of JAKALA010000025.1, forward strand.
GCCGGTGAACAAAACAGGATTTGTAGGCGCGGTAAATTTTTTCTTGAAAGAAACCTGTTTGTCACAAGCAATGTGATAAGATTGTTTTCGCTCGTTGCCGAAGCCGAAAGAAGCTCGTCACGAATTTGCCGGATTCCCGGTTTTTCGAGACGCGCTGGATTTGCGGGACTGTTTCAGAACAGTGTTTTGCGCCTTTTTGATGAGTGCCGGAAGGTCTGCGCCAATGCCGTCAGCAATGCGAAGCACCAATTCGAGCGTTGGGTTGCGAAGCCCTCGCTCAACAAGACTCAACATGGACTCGGAAACGCCCGAATTCTGCGAGACAACATAATTGGAAAGGTTCCGGCGCTTGCGTTCTCGTCGCAAGAGTCGGACAATCTCGTCGCAAATGGCTTCGTAGTGACGGATACCAGGCACGCCGAAGCTTGGCAAAGAAATGGGTTTGACATTTACTTTGCAATAGTCAAGCTGCTCGGATTCGAGAAATCAGGCAGCTAGAAGTTAAAGATTAACCGCCAGGTGTTACAGCGACGGTTGAACTGAACGTGAGAACACGTCAAATGAAAACTCTAACAAACAGGAAGCCCTTGAGTTCCGAATCGCTCAAGGAGCAATACCTGCAATGTTTTGGTGCGCGTGCCAGCAACGCCACGATGCTGCAAGGCATTGTGAGGAATCTGATCAAGGAGGGCATTTCTCGGCAAACGCTCGTGACATGGGCTGTTGAAGCAGGCTACACAAAAGGGTATGTCTCCAGCCTGTTGAGCCGGGTTCTCGTGTCGTTGGGATTACGGCAACGCAAAAAAGAGCGGGACGCAGGCCGTCGTCCGCCGCCTTGGAACTTTTGACATACGCTCGCAGCCAATATGGTGACAACCACTTAAACGTGTTGCGCGCCGCGTGGCGGGCGGGAAAGGCGCAACTTGTCGCGGCAAATGCCCCGGATGAAAGCAGCACCTCTGCCGTAATTGTGGTGCCACAATTGCGGGAACGCGGGTATGAGTATGGCTCCACAACTAAACGGGGAACCAAGTCAGCCAAGCGGAGCCTCGTCGGTCGGTATCGTTCCGCAGCCTTCTCTTTCAAAGGAAACTTCCGCTCCGCAACTCGAACCACCAGCTTGCTATGAAAATTATACCCAATTGAGCTTATGAAAAGAATTAACGAGAGGATTAGCTTTTGCCGGAAACTTGCCTCAATGCCGGTTTGTGCATTTGTTGCCGCAGGCTTTTTGCTTTGCGCCGTCAGCGCATCGGCGCAACTGCTCCCGCCTGGCGGTGGAGGTGGCCTGACCAACGCGCCGCTGGACTCATGGTCATTCAACGACACCAATTATTGGACAAGCGATTACAGCAACGCGCCAGTATCGTTCACGAACATTACCGGAAGGTGGTTTGGCGATGGCACATCCATGACGCTGAACTCCACCAATCCGGCATGGCTCAATTACAGTATCTATGAACCATCAGGGGCGACGAACCTTACGGTAGATCAAGGCTCGTTGTTTTTCTGGTTTTCGCCCAATTGGGCCGGAACAAATGAAGGCGGGAATGGTCCCGGCGTGTGGGGGAGGCTCCTTGAGATTGGTGCTTACACGCCTGCCGCCAGCTATGGCTGGTGGAGTCTTTATTGCGATCCGGCGGGCGCGAATGTGTATTTTTCAGTGCAGCCCGGCGACGGTTCGAGCACGACGTACCTGACAGCCCCAATTCAGTGGGCAAGCAACTCATGGCATTTCGTTGCGCTGACGTATTGCTCAACTAACACGGTTTTGTATTTAGATGGGTTACCAGCGACCAATGGGCCGGGTTTGAGCGGTTGGCCGGGAACTAATGTGTTGGCGGGCGGTTTTTACTTGGGCAGCGACAGCAACGGCCTCAATCAAGCGTCAGGTTCGTTTGACGACCTTTACACCTACAATGTCGTCTTGAGCACTAATGCGATCCGAAGCGGCTACGACGAGTTTTGGGCGGACTACTACCTGACGCCGTGGAACGTTATGGCTGACATTGTTTCGGCCCCGTCCAATCCATCCACCAACGCTGTCACGCCGGATGTCATTACCGGCGCGGGTTATCTGCAAGCCAATGGCCCGGTTTCCGCGCACAATTATGGGACGAACGCCTATCAGGTTTGGATTACGAACGTTATGGCGACAGTGGTGAGCAATGGCACGACGGCGATTTCGTTCACAATAGAGGGTGGAAGCGATGGAGCCATGTACGATGTCTTCGCTACCGGCGCTTTGGAATCCCCGCTGACCAATGCGGTCTGGTATTGGATGGGACAAGGCGGTCACTTTACAAATTATAGCGTCGCCATCACCAGTCCGAATGCCTTCCTGATTCTCGGAACCCCATTAGATACGGATTCGGACGGCTTAACAGACGCATACGAATTACTAATATCTCATACTGACCCGCACAATCCTTATTCCAACCCCGATGGCATTCTGGACGGGTGGGACGTTCTGCTCGGCCTAAATCCACAGATGAACAACGCGAACACGCCGTCGGAAAGAGCCAATTATATCTACACGCTTGCGGACTGGCTTAACAATGTAACGGGTGTCAAAAGCGGAACAATCACAACCGATAACGAAGGCAACGTGAAGACGGTTTCACAATAATTCTGGAGGAACTCAAAATGAATACACCACGATTCTTAATTTTGGCATTATTGGCAATTTCGAGCATTTGCCGCGCACAAGACACCACCACCCCGTCATGGGCACAAAATATCAATGCACTTGCGCCATCAGTGGCCGGAGGCTCGCAGCCGCTCTTTCAGGCGCAGGCAACTCCTTTGACACAAACCGGCGCGGCCGTCGCCGAGGCTATCACGCCGGACATTCAGGCGCTGGCCAATAATTTGGGGAACGACCCCACCCGCATTTTCAATTACGTGCATGACCAAATTCGCTATGTCCATTATTTCGGCTCGAAGAAAGGCGCGGAGTTGACCCTGCTGGAACGCAGCGGCAACGACTTCGATCAATGCGCTCTCCTGTCGGCGCTGCTTCAAGCAGCCGGCTATTCGCCAACTTACCAGTTTGCAATGCAGATGATGCCTTACGACAATCCGACCAATCACCAAGACCTACATCACTGGCTTGGGTTGAGCCTTCAAAACACAAACTGGAATAACACGCTCAATATGTTCAGTTACCTCGCTGGCACTCGCGGCTTTCCAGTGTGGTACACCTTTCCCCCGGACACAAATACTATTGCCATTCAGAGGATATGGGTCAATTTGAGCATCGGCGGCACGAACTACTACCTCGACCCGTCTTTCAAAGTAAGCGAGCCTGTGAGTGGAATCAATTTGGCATCCGCAATGGCCCTCAATACCGGCACGCTTTACACCGGCGCGGGCGGCACTGACACCGGCTATTCCGTCAGTGGCTTGAGCGAAACATCCGTCCGGAACAACTTGCAAACGTGCAACAGCAATTTGCTTGGCTACATCTCCAACAACATTCCCAACGCCACCGTCGCCCAAGTTATAGGCGGGCAGAAAATCGTGCCCACAATGGGGTTGCCATTGAGCACTTCTCTGGACTTTCCTCTTTTCACCAACAGCACCTACCCATTATTGAACTGGACGTATGAACCGACGAACTTCATGGGAACATTTTCCATAGCGTTTGCCGGAACCAATATCACCTGGTTCACACCACAACTAGCCGGACAACGGCTCTCGCTTACATTCAGCAGCAACGGAGTGGCGCAAATTTGGCTGGAAGATTCAAATGTTTTGCAAATGTCAAACACAAGCACGTCAAACACCGTGGCCGTAACTTTCAGCGCGACTCATCCCTACGGCGGCGGCTGGAATAGCACTACTCAAACACCTATTGATGGCGGGCCTTCAAAGGGGTTTGATTTGAGTTCGACGAATCCCTACCAATGCACAAACGCTTCCTATGCCGTCATGTATGGATTCGAGCCGAATCAGTATTGGCTGCAAAAGCGGCAGCGGAAATTGGACTCCTATCTTACGCAAGGTTTGCCCAACACTTCGCGGCAGGTGACCACGGAGACGCTCAATATCATGGGCTTGGGCTGGATGGTGCAAACAGAATTGGCGCAAGAATTATTGTGCCAGGAGTGGAGCCAGCTACAGGAAAACCAGCATCGCTTTGGGCGCATGGGACAGGAAACGGGCAAGGGCTATTACGTGGACGTTTATCTACAATTGACCGGCACGCTGCCAGCCACCGGAGGCAACACCAGCGACTTTAACAACGAATACCAAGTCTTTGATGTGCATAGCTATATTTCCAGCGCAATGGAGCACGGCATCATTGAACAATTGCAGAGCAGTAATTTGGTTGCCGCCTCGACCGTGAAGATGCTCGGCATTGCCAACTCAAATTCGCAGCCGGTTTATCTGGCCAGCAGCGCCAATTGGACAAGCGGGGCAAACATCCGCAACAGCCTGGTCAATTATGGTTCCTCGTTAAGCACGCTAGACGGACTTATCGGTTCCGGCTATATCCTGCTTTTGCCGCAGAATGGCTCCAATCATGTCGCCGGGGCCACCAGTTGGGCGGGAGATGGTTATGTGGAATTGGGAACAAGCGGGAACGGGCGTTCAATGGGGATGATTATTGGCGGCGGCTACCACGGAGGTTATGTGTCCGATCCAACCGCCACAGTCAATACACCGTATGTGGATATGTCAGGCGTGAATCAGCCGACGTATTTCAATCCTCAATCCGTCACCTTGCAAACCAGTCCACAATTAGGAGCCGACCCTGTAAATTTAGTTGACGGAAGCTTGCAAATTTCGGCTACCGATCTTGCCGAAGGCGAGACAGACCCACGAGGCTTGCGGTTAACGCGAACTTATTCATCGGCGCGCCTGAACTCTAATCCAGCGGGCATGGGGCCGGGCTGGCTTAACAGTTATTACTGTAATGCCCTCCCCATCAGCGATCCCGAAGGAGGGTTGGGTACAGAAACTGTGCAGCAAATGTCGCCGATGATTGTCGCCACTTATGCGGCCCTCAACATCTATACAAATACGGGCAGTCTCGATCCCAAAAACTGGCTAGTCACGGCGCTCATCTCGAAATGGGGTGTTGACCAATTGATAAATAATGCCGTGTCGGTCAATGTGGGAAATAGCACGGTCCAGTTTGTAAAACAACCGGACGGTTCTTACTCGCCGCCTGCAAATTGTAACATGACCCTCACTAAGGCAAGTGGCGCGTTTGTCCTTCAAGAGCGGCATGGACGCACATTCAAATTCAACGCAAACAATGTTCTTACAAATACAACCGACCAATATGGCCAGTTCATGAAATTGGCCTACAATTCCAATAATCTCGTCACGAACATTACAGACTGGAAGGGACGCAGTTTTACTTTTACCTATACAAATGGCGCGCTGACTACTGTGGCAGACAATTCAGGCCGCTCCGTTTCTTATGGTTACACAGGCGGCAACTTGACTTCCTGCACCGACCCCGAACACAAAACGACGACCTACGTTTATGACACTAACAATGAACTTGTGGCAACATTCGACGCTTTGAATCGGCTTGTAGAAACCAACATTTACGATGGTGCGGGGCACATAACAACCCAACTGACCGAGGGGAGCGTGAGCAAGACATGGCAAATTTCAGCTTCGGGCTATCAGACAGTGGAAACCGACCCGGCTGGCAGTCAACAGGTGTTGACCTATGATAACAAATCTCGGCTAATCTCTGTTCAAGACGGCTTGGGAAACCTGACTCAAACAATTTACGATGGCCAAGATCATGTCGTTCAGACTATTTCTCCGCTAGGTGAAACGAACCAGTTTTTCTACGACGGCAACAATAATATTATCGAAACAATTGACCCACGAGGATTCACTAATCAATTTATTTACGATAATCAAAATAATTTGATTCGTTCAGTGGATGGTCGCGGAAATGTTTCTACGTTCGGTTACAACGGTCAATTTTCTTTGACCGGCCAGACAAATGGAGCGGGCGATTGGGTTAATTACAGCTACAATTCTGATGGCACGCTTCACAGTCGAAGCGATTTCGGTGGCGCCACTACTTACGGTTATGATTCTTATGGTCAATTGAATAGCATTACCTATCCGAATGGATTGGGGAGCGAAAGTTTCTTAAATGATCCCTTCGGAGACGCAACTAACCATACTGACGCAAGAGGATTTGTCACGGTGTTTCAATTTAACAACCGGCTGGAATTGACAAATACTATTGCGCCCACAAATCTCATAACAAGTGTTGCGTACGACTCGGCGGACAATGTGTCCGCTCGAACAGATGCGCGGCGCAATGTCACAAGCTACACATGGACTCCAACGCGCAAATTGCTCACGACCACGCTTCCGACTGTCGCCGCTGGAACTCCGACTGTTACCAATGTGTATGATAACCGCGACTGGTTAGCCGAAACTCTTGACGCGCTCCAAGAGCCGACTTTCTACACCAACAACGCCAATCAGTGGCTCGTGTCTCAGACCGATCCTTTACATCGGACTACCACCTTTGGTTTCGATGCTGATGGCAGGAAGATTGCTACAACTAATGCAGCACAGGAAGTTATGTCCCAAACGTGGGATGGTCGCGGCAATCTCATTTCGTCAACCGACGGCGCGAATCACACTTCACTACGCGCCTATGACGCAGCCGGAAATCAAGCCGTTCTCACCAACCGCAACGGTAAGGTGTGGCAGTTCCAATTCGACGGAGCCAACCGGCTGACCAATACCATTACGCCGTTGAGTCGAAAGTTGTCACAGTCATGGAATCATCAAGGGCGGTTGGCTACCATCACCGACCCGGCGCATCAGACCACCTATCTTTATTATGATGGGAAAGGGCGTCTAACTAACCGCACCGATAATGCTGGCACAACACTTTACACGTTTGACGCCAACGACAACCGCACGAGTGTCGCGGGTAATGGCCTCACGAACACTTGGACATACGACGCATATAACCGCGTTTCGACTTACAAAGACGCTTATGGAAATCTGATTCAATATAAATACGATGGCAACGGGAACCTTACCAACGTCGTTTATCCAGGCGGCAGGAATGTTTATTACACTCTTGATGCCGGTAACCACATTACCCAGGTCAAAGACTGGTCGGGACGTATAACGACGCTCACCTATGATTTGGCCGGAAGGCTGTCAACCGTCACCCGGCCCAATGGCACATTCCGCACATTGAGCTATGATTCAGCGGGAGAATTGACGAACATTTGGGAACAAATGGCAAACGGCCTGCCGATTGCATGGCTCCGGCACAACTGGAATCCGAGTGCAACCATGAATTGGGAATTTGCTGCGCCATTACCACACACCAATGCCCCGCCTTCACGCAGCATGACATATAACGACGACAACGAACTCGCGACGGTGGACGGCTCATCAGTCACGGTGGATTCCGACGGAAACCTCACCTATGGGCCTTTGACCAACGATAATTTTGCGACCTACACGTTCGACGCACGAAACCGCTTGCTCAATGCTGGCGGCGTTACAAACGTGTATGACGCGATGAACAACCGCATCGGCCAGACTTACGCGACAAATTCAATCGTGTATGTTGTCAATCCAAATGCGAAACTGCCTCAAGTGCTGATGCGAATTAAAAACGGGATGACAAACTATTACGTGTATGGAGTAGGCTTACTATATCAAGTCACAGAGACAGCCACAGCCACGAACACGTTGACGTATCATTACGATTCGCGCGGAAGCACAATTGCCTTGTCCGGTGATAATGGATTGGTGACAGACCGGATGGAATATAGTCTATACGGAACGCTCACCTATCGTGCCGGAGCAAGTGACACACCATTCCTGTTCAACGGGAGGTTTGGCGTGATCACAGACCCCAACGGCCTATACAACATGAACGCGCGTTTCTATAATCCTTATATCTGCCGATTCATCAGCGCCGATCCGTCTGGCTTCGACGCTGGGTTGAACTGGTATGCTTACGCCAGCGGAAACCCGGTCAGTTTAACTGACCCGTTTGGATTAGGGGTAGGCACTTCCATCTTTGGCGGATTGAGGATGATCGGAGGAGGCATAGAAGCCACGGTTGGTTTCACATTTGCGTTTGTCACTTCCGAAACAGTTGTCGGTGCTGTTGCTGGAGGGGCTGTCGGCCTTCACGGAGTTGATTCCTTTCAAACCGGATTCAGGCAAATGATTTCCGGCCAGCAGGCGGACTCACTCACGTCACAGGGACTGCAAGCCGCCGGTGTCCCACAAACATACGCAAATCTCACAGACGCCGGTATCAGCGTGATTGGCACGGCTGGCACATCTTTCTTTGGGGCAAGTTCGGCCACCGGCCCATTGGTTCAATTGACCGACAGTGCGGGGGCTGCTGGAATCAATAGTTCTGGAACGCTCATAGGCGAAGGCGGAATTTATGCTGGCCCATTGGCTAACGCTGATGCAAGCGGTCTCGGAGTGACATGGAGCACCGGCTTACTCCCTTCAAGTTATGAAGCTGCCGTTCCGATCCCGGCTGCCGCTGAGGGGGCATTTTCGAGCGTGACACCTATTGGTCCGCTAACGGGCTGGCAGGCATTAACTGGCCAGGCTTACACACAAGCCGGGACTCTCAATCTTGCCACTGGTGTTTTCACACAAACTGGCTTAAATTGGGGTCAAGCCGCTTTTTACGGCGTTGACGCGACTCTCGTCAATGGTGGCGCTTTTATGGGAACAACGTTGTCATCAAGCACTGGCAAGTGAAGTTGCAATGAAGATTAAACCAAGCAGAATTCTTTTAATAGTTTGTGGCGGAGGCATCCTCGTCGCGATCCTGCTCGGTATTTTAGGTGCCGTATTAAAATCGTCCGTGCTAGAAAGGGCTGGCGTTATTGCCTTTCTAGTTGCTGCCGTAATTTCTTGTTTGCCGCTCGTCCTTGGAGGCTGTTATTTGGGGTGGGACAGAATGCACAAGCGATTGAGGCAAAATGCGGAAATTGAAGGGAAGTCAAAGTAGAACGTGAGATGGCACGATTTCAAATTTGCGAAGGCGATTTGCTCGACCAGCAAGTTGAAGTCATCGTGAATTCGTGGAATCGAAATATCTTTCCTTGGTGGTTGCTGCTGCCGCAAGGCGTGTCGGGTGCCATCAGGCGAAAGGCAGGCTCTGCTCCGTTCCATGAATTGGCGGGGATGGGGCTGATTGCCCTTGGCGATGCAGTTGTTACCACGGCAGGGCGTTTGCCGTTCAAAGCCATTATCCATGTTGCTGGAATCAGTTTGCTGTGGGTTTCGTCCGAACGCGCAATTCGCGCCAGCGTCCGTAATGCACTAAAAATTGCTGCGACGAGCCGCTATCAATCAATCGCTTTTCCGATTATTGGGTCCGGCACCGGCGGGTATGCTGTCGAAAAAGCATTGGAATTCATGCAAGACGAAATTCAGAAAAATTCCTACGACGGTGAAGTCCGAGTCGTGCGCTACGCTGGAAAATTGAACGAAGCTAAACCGACCGTTGAAAACAAGACGTGATTATGCAGCCGCTCGAAGCTTTTCGCATCCTTACGCATCAGCCTTTCAAAAGTTCACCGAAATCTATGGAATACCTGTTTTGCCACCAGGCAGTTGACAGCGGCCATTTCGTGACGGCCGGAAATTTGTGAGAAAATGTGCAAAATAAATCGCGTTATGCTCGGAATTGAATAACCTTATGTTCAGTTCAAACGATGGCTTGTCTGTTCGGGCATTGCGGCTTTCTGGCCGCTCAACTGTGGACAATTTGGGATAAAGCGCCCGTCAATTCGGACGTTAAAAAAAAGCAGTCACACTGACAACACTGTTGATTTTCAAACATGCCGAAACGTCGCATAGAGCGGTATTATTACCGCAATGGACAAATCCGCATGGAAAACAGGGAAGTGGGCGGGCAACTTCACGGTATTTGCCGCACCTGGCATTACAATGGCCAACTGGCTGAAGAACAACGTTACCACCACGGCAAATCGCACGGCCTCAGCCAGCAATGGGATGAACACGGCCATCTGCTTGGTTCCTTCACCATGCACCACGGCACCGGCAGACAACGGTATTGGCACAACAATGGCCGGTTAAGATCAGAATTCAATTCCCTCAACGGCAAATTTTTTGGACGACTGCGGATTTGGTTGCGGGACGGCACACTGGTTCAAGAGACCTACTACATCAGCAACGTGGATGTGACCCGCGCCGCCTATTTGAAAGCCGCCCGCAAATATCCTGACTGGCCGCAACACGCAGGAGAACCGGCGGGAAAAGTGGCGCGTGATGACCGAGGCTTGAAACGCAAGGAGCATGAATTGTTCATCGAATCACTTTTGGAAAAGTCCTGCGCCGAAGCACGGCAATGGTTGGGCACGGCCAAAAACCCCGACCTCCGTTCGCTGGCAAGATTTCGCACAGCAAAGGCGGCGCTTCAATTCGTCGAAACCCTATATGCCGCCGGAGCGGAAACCGTCATTGCCGCTGTCATTTACATGGGTAAGCGTGGAAAACAATTCGCCGACCGGCTATTGGTCAAACTGCCGAAAACGCCGGCAAAACGGAAGGCGCTACGAAAGATCTGTCAGGATTTATGCGCCCAACGAGGTGGCGCTTTTTTGCCGGTCGAAAAAGACATGGGTGAAAGCCACCTGTTTATCAATCTGGAATAAAGCCGCCGGGACCAACGGGCGGGAACTGACACGGCGGCCTCGCTAATATCGCTCCGGCCCGCCTTCCGTCATTTCCCGCCCGCTCGTCCCTTGCGCGGAATGCTGAAAACGCCATTGGCGTTTGCTTCCGTCAGCAATCGGTGCGCGCCGTTACGCGCCGGCTTCGTTCCTAATATCGTCTCTGCGCCGCGCTCCACTTTCCGCTCCCCGCTTGCTGACCGAAGCGGGTTCAATTTTTCACCGTTGAATAATCACTTCTCAAGCAATCCATAGTGCCAATTCGTAAAGCGGGATGTTGCCCGCGTTCGCAGCGATGAAAAGGCGGGGCGATTATATGGCGTTGGCGGAAACGTCAAGGATACTTCGGGTCGGCTCGAACACCCCAACTCGCCGCGTTCCGATCCTCCTTGACCTTTCCGCCAACGCCAAAGCCCTGCCTTTTAGGTTTTCATCGCGCACACCTGTCGCTGCGCGTGCAAAACAAATAAACATTATGAATACAACATCATCGGTCAAGATCACTCCGGCGTCGTTGCGGGTCGTTACGCACTGGCGGCGGTTCTCGTCTGGCTTGTGGCGCGTGCCCGAAGGCGACATTGCCGCCGCCTATTGCGCGGACACCTTTCCCAAAATCAAGGTGTTCACGCACGAAGGACGTTTGTTCACCAACTGCGGTTGCAGTTATTCCAATGCCTTTGAAACGGAAGCGAATTGCTATCCGCTCATTCCCGCTGACGAGTATCGTGGCGCGGAGTTCGTGCCATATTCGTATGAAGGGCGTGAAGCTGCCTACAAGGGAAAGGTTTTCAAACTCGGCGCGAAAATCATATTCGCCGCATCTGACCCCACTCTTGAGGAATGGCGGCATTTGCTCCGCGTGCTTTATGCCGACGGTGGTTACTTCGCGTCGAATTGCACCTATGGTGGATTTCTCGCCAATCGTTTTGCCCCCAAATCAGATAGCGGACGCAAGGCATGGTTCGAGGAATTGGCCGAGTGTGGCGGACGAGTCATGCCGCGCACACAGGAGGAAATGCGCCGGTTGCTTGCGCTGGAATCGGAATACGCCAACCAGCCCCAACAAATTGACTTCGCCCTATGACATCGCTGACGAAAACTGTCCGGCGCGTGACCGTTGAAAACGTATGGCTGCCATTATGTCGCAGCCAGCGCCGCGCTGTGTCGCGTGCGCCATTCACCCGGCGAGGTGCCTTCCCACAAATGAAAGGCCCGGAAAAACGAGTTGGTATCCTCGTAGCCCAGCAGGTAGGCGGCCTCGTTCAACTCGACTGCGTTGTGCTTCAGATAGTGGCGCGCTAATTCGCGCCGGGTATCTTCCACCACTTCTTGAAACGAAATGCCCGCATCGGTCAGCCGACGTTGCAATGTGCGTGCGCTGACTCCAAGCTCCCGCGCGACGTGCTGCAACGTCGGGCGTTTGCCCGCCAGCGACCGTTTGAGCGTATGCTTCACCTGATCGCCCACGTCCGCGCTCTGGTTCCGCGCCTGTAATTCGGCTTCCAACTGCGGCCCGACCACCGCCAGCAAATCCTCGTTGTGCGTGACGAATGGCCGGTCCAAATCGCTGCTACGGAACACGAGCGCGTTGCGCCCGGCCTTGAATCGCACGCGGCAGCCGTAATGATTTTCCAGCAACTCACGGTGCTGTGGTGTGCGTGTTAGCTCCACCCGCAGTGGCGTGATATGCCCGTCAGTGCCCTTGCGCGCAATGGACGCTATCCAGGCCAGGACCAAGTCCGCCATCACGTCCGGCTGTGCTTCCGTCGCTTCGAGATAGAAAAATTCAACTGATGTTTCGTCGCCGTTGGTGTGAACGCGGATTTCCTCCGGGCAGGTGAGTCGCTTGTAGCGAGCCATGCGTTGGAGCGCGTCGCGGAAGGAACGGCTGCAAACGGCGGCGATGGCCGTCGGATGATAGCGTTCCAAGCGCGGTTCGGCACCGAACTTCAGACCAATCGCCGGGTCGCAACTCGCCTCTCCAATGGCTCGCCACAGGGCAAACAACTCGGCCGTCGTGGCGTAGATTTTTTCCTGCTGAAAAAATCCCATCGGCAAACCCGCGCGTTGCAGCAAGGCTGACAGCGCGATTTTGTGCTCTGCCAGCCGTTGCGCCAACAGACTCGAAACTCGAAAACGATCATTCATGGTTTGAGTAAATCCATGTCAATGAGGAACCCAACATACTCCAGGATGTTGGTCATGTCACTTCATTCAAGCATTTCAAGGCATTTAGTGTGCGCGGATAGCCGACCCACGGAAGCAATTGCGTCATCAAATCCACCAGCACACTCCGGTCGTTTCCCACGTTCAAATTGCCTTGAATGTGTCCTTTGATTTGGGATTCAGTTCCGCCGAGCGCGGCGAGAATGGAAAACGTCACGAGTTCGCGGATTTTAATATCGAGACCGCGGCGGGTGTAATAATCGCCAAAACAATTCGCGGATAAAAACCGTTGGATGTGCAACAGGTCTTTGGGCGATTGCTCATACATTTGATCAATCATGTTGCCGAACACGGCTTTTTGCACAGCCAATCCTTTCTCGAAACGGTTCTTCGCGCCGGTGGTTGATTGGTTTTCCAATGGCAATTCGATTCCCCGATTGGTCAGCACTTCATTGGTGGCGTGGAAAAAGTCAAACGCCTTGGCCATCCCGACATACGGCACGGATTGATACAAGATTTCTTTGATCTCAACCGGCGTCACCCCGACGTTGAGCGCGCCGCCGACCATGATTTTGTATTCATTCACCGACTGGCATCCGATCAGCACGGCCAGAATCATCATCACTCTGGTTTTGGAGTCCAAGCTGCTATGCGCCGGCACTTCGTCGAAGGCGAAGTTGTCAAAGACCTCAATCAACTCCGGGTCGGTGGTCTGCAAAGTCGATTGGTGATTGGGAAACAACTCCTCGTGGTTGCGATGAGCGGCTTCGCTGATGTTCAGCCGGTTCATATTCAACGCCCCACCAATTTTTGTAAATGCTCGGGATAGCGTGCTCCTTGCACCGCGATTTTTGACGCCGCGCTTTCGAGTTCGCGCAAATCCTCCGGCGAAAGTTGAACTGAAACTGCTCCGATGTTCTCCTGCAAGCGATGCAGTTTTGTCGTGCCGGGAATGGGAACAATCCACGGCTTCTGCGCCAACAGCCACGCGAGCGCGACTTGCGCAGGCGTCACTTTTTTTTGCGCGGCGAATCTTCCGATGAGGTCAACCAACGCCTGATTCGTTTTCCGGTTTTCTTCGCTGAATCGCGGCACGTTGTTGCGGAAATCGGTTTTGTCAAATTTCGTGTCCGCGCTGATTGCGCCGGTGAGAAAACCTTTGCCCAGCGGACTGAACGGAACGAAGCCGATGCCAAGTTCCTCCAGCGTCAGCAGGATTTCCGTTTCCGGCTCGCGCCACCACAATGAGTATTCGCTTTGGAGCGCCGTCACCGGCTGGACTTTGTGCGCGCGACGAATCGTTTGTGCGCCGGCCTCGGACATGCCGAAATGTTTCACTTTGCCGGCCTGAATCAATTCTTTCACTGTGCCCGCCACATCTTCAATCGGCACATTCGGGTCAACGCGATGCTGATAAAGCAAATCAATCACGTCGGTCTTGAGCCGTTTGAGTGAGGCTTCAACGACGCGCTTGATGCGGGCTGGTTCGCTGGTCACGCCGCTTTGCTTCCCGGCATCGCAATCGAAACCAAACTTTGTGGCGATGACCACTTGATTGCGCATTGGCGCGAGCGCTTCGCCAACGAGTTCTTCATTCATGAACGGGCCATAGACCTCGGCGGTATCGAAGAACGTAACGCCAAGTTCAACAGCTTTGCGTATCAGCGAGATCATCTCGTGTTTGTCTGCCGCCGGGCCGTAGCCAAAGCTCATGCTCATGCAGCCAAGGCCAAGGGCCGAGACTTCCAGATTGTTTTTTCCTAATTTGCGTTTTTGCATATTTGACTCCTTTTTCTTTTTTTATTTTTTCCAGTGTCAGTTATTCAGATTTCAGATTTGAGCGAGGCCAGATCAATGACGAACCGATACCGCACGTCCTGTTTGAGCATCCGCTCATAGGCTTCGTTGATTTTTTGCATCGGGATCAGTTCGATGTCCGACACAATCTTGTGCGCGGCGCAGAAATCCAGCATCTGCTGCGTTTCCGCGATGCCACCGATGCACGAGCCGGCGAAATTGCGGCGCGGGAACAGCAGGTTGAAAACATTTACCGGCAGCGGCTGCGCGGGCACGCCCACCTGCGTGAGCGTGCCGTCCAGCTTCAGCAGGCTCAAATAGGCGTTGATGTCGTGCTGGGCCGAAACGGCGTCGAGGATGAAATCAAAACTGCTCTGGTGCTTCTTCATCGAGCTGGCGTCCTTGGAGACCACCACTTCATGCGCACCCAGCCGCAGACCATCCGCGAGTTTGTTGGGCGAAGTCGTAAACAGCACCACATGCGCGCCCAAAGCGCGGGCAAATTTAACGCCCATGTGACCCAACCCACCCAAGCCGACGATGCCGACTTTCTGGCCCGGCCCCACTTCCCAATGTCGCAGCGGTGAATAAGTCGTAATGCCCGCGCACAACAACGGCGCTGTCGCCGCTAAGTCCAATCCCGCCGGAACGCGCAGGACGAAAGCTTCGTCCACGACAATTTGCGTGGAGTAGCCGCCGAACGTGTGTCCGCCCAGATGTTTGTCGGGGCTGTTATACGTGAACGTGGCAGGCGAGTGGCAATACTGTTCGAGTCCCGCCTGGCAACTCGGACAGGTGCGGCAGGAATCCACCATGCAGCCCACCGCCGCCGTGTCGCCCGGCTTGAACTTGGTCACACGACTGCCTACGCGTTTGACGCGACCAACAATCTCGTGACCGGGCACACACGGATAATTCGTGGGCATGACGTTGCTCCAATCATTGCGAACCGTGTGAAGATCGGAGTGGCAGACGCCGCAGTAGAGAGTTTCGATTTCCACATCCAGCAAGCCAGGCTCGCGCCGGTTAATGCCAAACGGAGCCAGTGGCGAACTTGCACCTTGCGCTGCATACGCTTGAACTTTGGTTGTATTCATGCTTTGACCATACTTCAGCCTAAAAACCTGTCACTAGCAGAACGCGCCAATCTGCTTGCCAAACGCGCCAAAGACGTAGCTCGATAATCCGCCGCGCCAAAGACACTGCCCGAATCTACGATGTCCTTTGGTGGATGAAGCGCACCAAGGCCGACAAAATTCGGCTGGAAAAATTGCGCGAGCGCAAGGCGGCCAAGGCCGCGCGATTGGCCACACGGCGGGAACGCGCCGCAACCAAGCGGCTGTTCAACTGACAATAAGACAGTCGCGCGATTCATCCACCTGCAATCTGCCGCCGGAATTTTTCCCGGCCAGCAGGTGTTCGGCCAACGCGTCGCCGACTTGTTTTTCCACCGCATCGCGCATCGGACGCGCGCCGAGCTTGGGATGAAACCCTTTGCGGACCAGAAACGGCAAAACCGATTTGTCCAATTCCAGCGTGTGACCGCGTGCCGCGAGAAACTCGACTTCACGCGACAAAAACTTTTCGGCAATCTCCAACTGGTGTTCGTAGCTCAAGCGGCCAAATACCAGCTTCTCGGTAATGCGGGCAAAGATTTCAGGGCGCAACGCTTGTTGCGCGCGGGAAAGAACGTGCCGTTCCAGCGTCGCGTCATTGGAATGTTGCAATGTCATCAATTCCGCCGAGCCGATATTTGAAGTGAGCCAGACGTAGAACCCACTGAAGTCCAAAGTCTGCCCCGTGGCAATCGTGATGCGCGCGGCATCCAGCAGTTGCAACATAATATCCAGAACACGCGGATGCGCTTTTTCCGCTTCATCAAAAAGCAATGATCCTTCGGCGGCGCGTTGACGCACCGCGCCCAGGTATCCGGCTTCGCCCAACTTCGCGCCGAGCAACAAGCCGAGCGATTCTTGAGTTTGAAATTCCGACATATCAAAACGGAATAATTTATCCGCCCCGAATATCTGGTTGGTCAGCACGACGACTGTTTCGGTTTTTCCCACGCCGGTAGGTCCGAGCAGGAGGAAACTGCCGCGCGGACGCGCGGGCTTGGTGAGGCTCAATTCGCCGCGTTGCACCACCGACACCACACGCGGCAGAACTTGATTCTGCCCGCGAATTTCCGTCCGCAACACTCCATCCACTTTGCGAAGGCGTTCGAGTTTTTCATCAGAAAGCGTTGTATTCATGGTTCCCAATCGTGCCCGAAAAATTTCTTCATCTTGTGCGATTCCCGCACAAGACGTTTTCAGAAACATGAGATGATGGCCACTCACTCGGCGGAAGCGTCCGCCACGAAGACAAAAAATTGAAACTATGAAAAAACAATTCGTTCCGAAAAAAATCCGGGCGCGCGTGCGCTCATGGCTTCCCGTCGCGGCCATCTTCGCGCTCAACGTCCTGCCCGCCTTCGCGCAGAGCACGACTTTCAACTCCACCGACCTGAAAACTGGCATCAGTAACAGTCTGGCCGTGATTATGATGTTCGGCTTTGTGCTCGGCATCTCCGCCGTCATCTATGGCGGCTTCGCCATCCGGCGCGGCGACGTTGACCAGGGCAAAATGTCCATCATCGGCGGCGCAATCATCGCGGCGGCACCGGCGGCGGTTTATGCCTTTTACAAAATCTTCGGGCTGGACAGCAACAGCGCCGTTGGCGTCGGCAATTTCTAACCGGGCAAATCCGCACCCAATTATCCATTAAATATGAAAGCCGAACTTCGATTGACCGATACCAATGCCGCGTCCGATTCCAAAGGCCGCACCTGGGGTCTGGAGGGAGGTTTGTTCTGGTGGCTGATTGGCGGCATCGGCGCGGGCATCACCCTGTTCTTCGTGCTGCTCGTCGTCGTGGGTTCGTCGCTTCTCGTGTCCTGCCTCGTGGCGCTCGTGCCGGTGCTGGTCTGTCTTGCCTACATCTTCGGATTGCGGCAGGGCAAGCCGCCCGGTTACGACCGCGACATCTTTGAATACGCCACGACGGGGCGCGGCTTCAGTCCCGAAGTTCATCGTTCCTGCGTTCATCCACTTTTATGAATCCTGAAACCAAAATGTTGCCGCCTTCCCAAGCGCAACGCATCAGCAGTGTTGAATCCACGCCGTCGGAATCCGTGCTGATTCAGTTCAGCGGCCACCGCCAGACGTGCGGCTTTCCCAAAAGTGATTTCCAGCAGTCAGATTTCATCTTAACGGAAATACGCCGCCAACATCCCAATCGCCCGCCTCAAGAACTGCGTTTGCTTACTACCGGAGTCATGGTCACGCTGGTTGGCTGGCGGTTGAATTTGTTGCCGGAGCTTTTGGCCAATGGAAAGGTCAATTCCATTCGCGCGGTGGATGGCGCGTCCGCCAAAGCAGTCATTGAAGAACCATTGGTCTGTTCCATCCACATTTTCCGGCATAGTTCGGCCACGACCACCGCCCTGTTTCCCTCACCGTCCCGTTCCTGACTCCGACCAATTCCCATATCAAATAATCCACCACACTCTATGAATCCCGAAAAATCACATCGTCATCCGAACAAACCGAAACGCCAGTTCGCCGGCTGCGTTGAACTGATTCCCCAACCGCCGGATTACACCGAGTTCATTGATGCCCACCGGATATGGTGCTTCCCAATCAATCACTTGACGCACTTTGTCTTGCAAGAGAATCCCAACAACAGCGGCCAGAAAACTTTGCCGCCCGACCAGCTCGTCCTGCTTTATCCACCGGCGACGGTCGTGCTCAAAGGTTGGCGGCTGGAGCTGATGATTGGCCCGCTGGTTTGCGGGCGTGTGGCCCGCGTCCATGCCGAGAAACACCTCGGCGCATTGATCCTCGATGAATCGTGGGTTTCCGAAATCCATGTCTTGCTGCGCGACAATACGATTTTGAATCAGGAAAAACTACAACACTGGATTTTACAAGAGTCATGAACCCCGACGACATCAAAGTCATTGAATCGCAGCGGCAGGCATTGCTGGGCCAGCTCCGCGCCGCCGAAGCCGCCGTGCGCGGCGGGTTGCATACGCACGGTTTCGGCAGCACCGCCCGCGCCCACATGGAACGGGCAATGGCGCACATTCAGGAAGCCTATATCGCCATCAACGAAATGCGGGCAGTGCGCAGCGTGCCGCAACTGGTCGAAGACCTGAACCGGATTGAACAGGCGTGCAATGAACTCCGGCAGCAACCGCCACCCGGCGTCACCATCAAATCCTTCCGGCCCTGACCTATGTTTGAACGCGCCCCCAACGGCTTTTTCGTGAACGATTTGATTTTGTTCAATTCGCTCCGGCGTGGCGGTTACGTCGCCAAGGGTTTTGTCTTTGAAGCGCCCGACCTCACCAACAGCCCGATTGCCGACTTGAACGAATTTCAAGACCAATTGAGCCACCTGCTGGCTTCGCTCCACGAAAACCAACGGCTGCAAATCCAATACTTTTCCGATTCCGATTACAAAGCCGAGTTGCTGCGGTTTCAGCAGGAGACGGAGAAATTTGAAAACACCTGGACGAAGCGTTCGCGCAATGAGCGGTTCGTGCGTTACTGGCAGGCGATGGTGGAACGCAAACTGCGGCGGCAGCGCGTCATCATTTACATTTCGCGGTCCTTGGAAAACACCCCCCGGCTGGCCAGCGGCGATGCCGCGTTGCGCGAGTATTACCGGACGATCCTCGACCAGTTGCGGGGCGAGTTTGAACACGTTCACGGTCAAATCACGGATATTTTTGCCAGCACCGGCACGCGCATCCTGCCGATGAGCGACGTTGACCATTTCAAGCACTGCAAACAGTTTTTGAATCCGTCGCTGGCCGACCGCTTCGATTTCGACGCCGCCCAGGATTTTGCGCCCGAACTTTCGATTCAGGAAAATTGCTGGCACAGCGAAGGCAACGGCCAGTCTGATTTCGGGTTTTATCTGGACGGCCATTATCATTCCGTCATCGTCCTCACCCGCTGGCCGCGCACAACGTATCCGGGCATCATCCAACGGCTGACCAATCTGCGGCTTCTGGATTTCAGCATCACCGTCAACATTGACCCGCTGCCCATCACGCAGGAAATCCACAAGGAGGAAAAAGAGCATGACCGCATCGCCGGCGACTATGCCAGCGAAAAGAAAGTCTCCCTGCTGACCGTGATGCAGAAAAAGGAAAAGAAAATTCACGCGCTCATGCAGGGGCAGACCATTCCGTTCAATGCGCTCTTTGTCATCCGAGCTTGGGACAAATCCAAAGACGGGCTGACCGCCAAAACGGGCGCCATCAAAAACGCCATCAACGCAATGAACTCGGCGCAGTATTTTGAAAGCAATCTGCCGAGCACGTCCAAGAATTTGTTTTTCCAGACATGGCCGGGCTGGACTTGGGGACGGTATGAACATCGCAAACTGTATTCCGAACACCGTTACCTGGCCGACATGCTGCCCGTCACAAGCACGTTCACCGGCCATCTGAAAACCGCCGAGGCCATCTACGACGGTCCCAATAATAATCTGGTTGGCGTCGAAACGTTCTCCGGCTCGAAAGATAACCAGTCTCCGCAGCACGCCGTTTTGCTCGGCATGAGCGGCGCGGGGAAATCAGTGACGGTTTGCGACCTGCTTTCGCAGACCGAAGGTTATTTCGCCTACACCGTCATCATTGAGGAGGGTTTGAGTTACGGCATCTACACGCAGACCGTCGAGGATGGCGCTCGCCCCATCATCATTCATCCCGACGGCGACCTGACCATCAATTATCTCGACACGAAGGGACTGCCGTTGACGCCCGACCATCTTTCCGCCGCGACCGCGTTGGTTGCACGCATGATTGGCACATCCAGTCAGGAGGACAAACAAATGCTGCGGCAGGCGCAGATTGCCAAGTATCTGAATCTGCTTTACGAAGACGCCTTTCAGGATTGGCAGAAGAAACGGCACGACCAGTTGCTCGACATCGCGCGTCATGCGCTGGCCTTGCAGAAATTCCGGCTGGAACGGATGCCGCCGGGCACAACGACGTTGGAAACTTTTGCGGACTTCCGGGACTGGAAGGCCAGCCACCTTAATGAGGCAAGAGAGTATCTCGCTTCGTTTCACGAAGCCGACGTGCTCCGGTTCTTGAAAGAACCCAAGACCAGCAGGGAAGTCCGCAACCTGGCTTTCGCCTATTTCAAGCCGGACGAGTTCCCGACGCACCGGATGTTGCAGGAATTGATGATGCTCGATCCGGTGGGTTCGGAGCGCGACCAAATCATTGAAATCGCCACCCTCATCCTGCCGTGGTGTCGGGATGGCAACTACGGCTGTTTGTTCGACGGCGTGACGAACATTTCGCTGACCGGCAGGATTGCTCATTTTGAGTTGGGATACATTCCCGAATCCGCCAAGGAGTTGAAAGCAGCGGCGGGCTTCCTCATCACCAACCACGCGCGCAAGCATATCATGACGCTGCCGCGCGCATTGCGGAAACGCAACGTGTATGAGGAAGTCGCCCGCTTTCTCGACATTCCCGGCGGGCAGGAAATCGTCCAAGAGAGTTACGCACAGCTTCGCAAGTTTAATTGTTGGAACATCTCCATCGTTCAACAGTATGCGCGGTTCAAACAATCGCGCATCCGCTCCGCTGTTTTCGGCAACAGTCGCCAATTTTTCATCATGCGTCAGAACGACCGGGCGGATTTGGAGGACATGGCGCAGGACATCGCGCTGCCGGAGGTGACAAAGCACGCGATAATGAATTATCCGTTGCCCGACCACCAAAGCGGACAAAAGTATTCGCCGTTCACTTATTTTCATACCGACTCCGGCAGAAATCTTTGCGGCACGGTTCACAACATTTCGTCGCGTGAGATGCTCTATTGCAGTTCATCCAGCGGCGAACATTTCGACAAACGCGCCCGCGAACTTCGCCAAAGTTCCAACATTGTCGAGGGCATCATCGCCCACGCGAATCCAGAAAAGGAGGCGGCATGAAAGAATTTCGCATTCTGAATCTTGGCGCTGGTGTCCAGTCCACAACCCTTTACCTCATGTTCATGCGCGGTGATCTCACACCGCAGATTGATTACGCCATTTTCGCCGATACCGGCGAAGAACCAACGCCGGTCTATCGGCACTTGGAATGGCTGCAATCACTCAACGGCCCGCGCATTCTGGTTCGCTCCATTGGCAGGCTCGGCGAGCATTTGAAGTTCGGACGAAATTCCACTGGTCAGCGGTTTGCCAGCATCCCCGCTTATACGACCGACGAACCCGGTTCGCCGAAGGGGATGCTCCGCCGTCAATGCACCAAGGAATATAAACTGGATGTCATCGAGCATGTCATTCGGCACGAAATTGTCGGCCTGAAATTGCGCCAATGGTTTCCCCGCGACGAAATCCATGTCCACCAATACCTCGGCATCAGCCACGATGAAGCCGGGCGCGCAGCGCGCGTGCGGTTGCGTTTCGCGGATGTTCCCTGGGCGACGCCGGTGTTCCCGTTGGTTGAACGTCAGATAACCCGCGCCATGTGCCAGCAACGGTTGCGCGCTTACGGCGTCCCCCATGAAGTGCCGCGTTCGGCGTGCGTGTTTTGTCCTTACCGTTCCAACGATGAATGGCGCTGGCTGCGCGATAATGATCCGGCTGGTTTTCAGCGAGCCATTGAAATTGACACCGCGCTGCGGACGCCCGGCCATGTCGTCAACCGCAATCTCGACCAGCAACTTTATGTGCATCGCTCGTGCGTGCCGCTGGCCGAAGCCTTTCTCGAAAAACATGAATCCTTCCGCGACCAGACGTTCATGGGCTTTTACCAGGAATGCCACGGCCTGTGCGGAAATTAGAAACCACCACGCTTATGAAAAAATCAATGTTCATCCAATTCACCTTGCTTGCCGGTGTTGTTTGCCTGTTCACGGGCTGCGCCGCTGTAACCCGGACCGCCACGGATGTTGGCTTGGGCGCGGGCGGCGCGGCCCTCGGCGGCGAGCTGACCCATAACAACCCCTACGCGATTGTCGGCGGCGCGGCGGGCGGCGCGTTGCTTGGCGAGGGACTCCATGCCGCCAACGACAAATTGAACGACCAATCCTATCAGACAGGTTACGACAAAGGCCGCAGCGATGCGGTGAAGCAACAGTATTGGCTCTATGTTTCCATGCAGCAGGCCAGAGCCGGGGATGATGGCCGCGTCCGGCTCTACGAAGTGCGTTTGCCAGAGCAGGTCATTGACGGCGTGATTTTCCAACCGACCACCCAATTTCTTCGCGTCGAAGAATGAAGGCGAAGCCTTCACCCAATTATTTAATTCCAAACAAAAACCAACAAAACGAAAGGAACAACAACTATGAAAAAGTTAATCGCAACTATCGCACTCGCCCTGCCGCTGGTGTTTTCCGCCCGCGCGCAGTGGATCGTCTATGACCCGACGATGAATATCGAACAAATTCTCGACCAAGCCGAGAACATCGCCAAATACGTTCAGATGATTGACAACCAGGTGCAGCAAATCCAAACGCTGTCCGACCAGTTGAGCGAATTCAAAAACTACGAATCCTTGTTTGGCAATCCGTCCCAGGTGGTGCTGTCAATGGTTCCCAATCTTGACTCCGATTTGCAGAGCCTTGAACCGGGACTGAATCTCGAAAATCTGGTTGCCACCGCCAACGGCAACATTGCGTTGACGTTTAATGACGATGGCATTTACGCCACGGTCGGCGCGAGCTTCCAGACGCCGGGCGGCCAGACCATCCAGCGGCCCGCCGACCAATACAAGCCGTTCTCGGCCATCATCAACTCCGCCAGCAACTATGTCGCCGTCGCCGACAACGCGGCGAAGCGGCGCACGGCCATCAAAAACCAAATCGCGCAGACAACGCAGCAGCTTCAGAACGCGACCACGGACGCCCAAGTCCAGAAGTTGCAGGGCGTCCTCACCAGTTTGAACGGCGACCTAGCCAGCACGGACGACGAATTGAATCAGGCCGCGTCATCGGCAATGGTGCAGGACATCCAGAATCGGAACGACCAGCAAAAGCAGGTTCAGGCGTTGACCGAACAGCAAAACGCCGAGTTCACGGAAGCCGTCAGCAATTACGCGGCGAAATTCCAGTTGCTGAACCAGCCGGTCGCGTTTCCCACCCAATAACTTCCAAACCGTTCATATCCATGACCACGTTCAACAGCATCTTTCCCACGTTCCTCGCCAAATGTGGTGAACTCCACACCTTGCTGTTGAGCGTGGCCTACGCGCTGTTCGTCACCGGCATCATTGTCACCGTCCATCAGCGGTTCACCCGTAAAACTCTGTTGCATTTGATGGTGCGGCTCATGGTTCTCACGTCGTTGCTGGCCTTTCTGCCCGCCTGGGGCAATCAAATCCAGCAATTGTTGCAGGATTCCATCCTGTCGGGTTTGGGCGTGGACCCATCCCAGGTTTATCAGCAGTTTCTCCAGTTGCTTGTCATCAAGCGCGACACCGTCACGCAAACATCGTGGTGGAACGTCCTCTCGCAACTCCACAATTTCACCACCGACCTTATCATCACCGGGATTCTCTGGCTGCTCGGCTGGATAGCCGCGCTGCTGATGTTTTGGGCTTACATCATCCAGAGCGTCATCCTGAACATCGGCTACGCGCTTTCGCCGTTGCTCATCGGTTTCATGGCGATCCCGCCGCTCAAGCACACAGGCACACGCTATCTCACGAATCTCGCCGGCGTGTTGCTTTGGCCGTTGGGCTGGGCCGTGGCCGCGCTGGTCACGCAGGGCATCCTCGATTTCATGAGCGACCCCAGCTTTGAATTCATTGACCCGACTTCCACGCTGCCCGACTTTCAAAAAACCATCGGCGTCGCCGCCGTCGGCTTTTGGATCATTTTCAGCACCATCGCCGCGCCCGTCATCATCCAGAAGGTGATTGCCGTTGGCGCGCTGGCGGGCGGCGAACTGCTTTCAGGCGGCGCACAAGCCACCATGCAGACGGCGACTTCCGCCGTTGGCAGCGCCGTAACCGCCGCGCCGCTCGGTCCCTATGCGGCCATTGCCGCTGGTGGAGCGGCGGGCGCTTCAACTTTGTTATCCACTTCCGGCGGCGTCGGCAACGCCGGTTCGCTGGTGAACAGCCTTGCCGGGTGGGCGGTGCAGAAAAGCGACCCGACCGGCAACAAGGCCGTCCAGCAGTTGCTCGCGCAGTTGCTCCAGCGTTTCGACCAGTTGCCGCTCATTTCACCGGCCAGCCTGCCTCCCCAATTATGATTATGAATACAGAGAATCCCCTTCCACCAAAACCGGGCACGGTGCCCCTGCGGAAGCAGTTTGACCTGACACGCCTGCTCGTGCTGCGCGACCGGCTGCCGTGGTTCTGGTTTGCGTTCACCGTCGCCGTGCTGCTGCTGTCGGCCATTGACCGTTACCACATCATCTCGCAGTTCAAACAGCGCGAGCGTGTCGTCATCATTGACCCGGCGGGGACTTACTATTTGAGTCCGTTGCTGCAATTTCAGGAGGCGAAGCAATTGCACGTCCAACAGGCGGAACTGGCGACGCTGTGTTTCCTCGAACGCAATCCAAAGGATTTCGACAATCCCGACCTGCTTAAATTGCTGTTTCTAAAAAATGCCTTCAACAAGGCGCAGGATGAAAAAATCAGCGAGGCGGTCGAATTTCGCGCCAAGCAGTTGCACCAAAAAGCAGAAATCGGACGCATTGATATTTTGGCGACGCGCGACAACGAAGTGCTCGCCGCCGTCACCGGCCAGGTTATTCGCAGCGGCATCTTTCAAGACAAGGCGTTCACCGAGGCGTTTCCGTTCACGCTCCGGCTGCGCCTCATCCGCAACCCCAACATGGCCTTGAACGGACGTTTCCCCACCGCCGTGGGCGACTTCAAATATGAAATCAATCGTTAGAGCAAAATGGAATTGGGCGGGCATATTGGCCTGCCAATTTTCGACGGACTTGTTGGAACATGCGCCAAAAGGCCAAAAAACTCCCATCTGCGCTCCGTATGTCGTCAAAAGTGCGCTCCGAAAATCGCGCCGACAATTGCGGAAGGAAATTGCCGTTCACGGCGATGGTGATTTTTTCCACGAAGTAACGCCGATGGATAGTCGGTGCATAGCCGCCACGGAGCAAACTGCTGTTTTTGAAATCCGAGGCGGACTTGTGTGCTGGGGTGTTGCTTATTCCTCGCCGTCGCTGGTCATCACGGCCAAGGTATTTCGAGTTAGACTCACTTTTGAACGTTGTTCGCGGCCGGGGGAATCGTATGCGCCCGCTCCCATCCCCCGTCTGAAACGGGCGCGGCGTCCTGCTCCGCAACCCTTTCCCGTCAGAGCCATTGATTTTAATTATGAAAACATTCGCTAATTATCTGTTTGCCGTTGGCGTGATTGCCAGCTTGACGCTGGCCGCACAATCCCAGCCGATTCAGCAAGTCTGGCTGGACGACCGTGTGGCTGTCACCGTCCCGGTTGCGACCAACCGCGTCACCACCATCAGTTTTCCAAGCCCGATTGACGCCATTGACGGCGCGGGCATTACCGTGGACGGAAAAACACCTGGGCTTTTCCAACTTGCCCACGCCAAAGGTTCGGCATTTCTTTCCGTCCGCGCAATTTTCCCCAAAGCCTCCGCCAATCTCAATGTCCGGTGGAACGAACACACCTACGTCTTCGAGTTGATCGAAAGCAACGCGCCGGTGCTCTCGCTCAACATGGCGACGTTGCCAACGCCGGAAGAAACCGGCGCTGGCCGTGCGCCCGAAGTCAGCCCATTGAAATTGTTGTCGTTGCTGGACAAAGCCAAAGCCTTTCCATTGCTCAAAGCGCAGCAGCCAGAAAGCGTCGCCGACGTCGGTTTTACCACCTACGACGGCAAGCCGCTTGTCAGCGATTTCAATGATTATGAAATCCAGATTGAAGAAGCATTTCGGTTCAACGCCGAGGACACGCTGGTGTTTCGTGCCGCCATTACAAACGAGACGGACACGCCGCTGATTTATCAGCCGGACAGCTTCACTCTGCGCGCGGGCAATCGCCTTTATCCCCAATCCATCAGCGATGCCAGCGGCACAGTTTCGCCCAAAGGCCGGAGCATTGTTTATTTCGCCATCACCGGCACGCCGGATGGCGGGCGAAACAATCTGTCGCTGAAAAATCAATTCACCGTGCTGGTGAACCGGCTGTCGCCGCCAGCGCCACCACCGCTCGTTGTCGTCACCACCAATGCACCCGTGCGTCCCATCCGTTCACCCAGAGGTCAGCCATGAAACCGCGCGATTTTCTTAATTTTCTCAAAACCAAGAGCGGCAAACTCGTCGTCTTCGGCGCGCTGTTCGCCGCCGGACTGACCATTTTCAGTGTCCTACGCCAACATCACACGCCCGCCGAGGTTGCCGCCACGCCCCTGGCCACCAACAGTGTCAGCGGCCAGCCCGAAGTGGTGCAAACCGTGGTGCGCCCCATGCAGCCGTTTAATCCGCCGCAGCCCAAATCATCCTCGACGCCGCCAATACCCGCGACCGGGATGACCAATCCGGCAATTGCCAGTCCTTCACCTCAACCGTTGCCAAATGTTCCGCCGCATCAAACTGAATCGCTCACCCCCATCAGCCTTTTTGCCGACAGCACGGCGGGCGCTGCCCGTCCGAAAAAATTGAGCGCGGTTTATGCGCCGTTCGGACGACTGATCCCCTGTGAAACGGTTATTACGGTGGATTCGGCTTCAATGGAGACGCCCATCGTCGGCCTCGTCACCGAGAACATCTATTATGGCAGCAGGCTGATTATCCCGGCGGGCACGGAAGTTCACGGCATGGCGCAGACCGACCGGCAGCGCGACCGCATCTCCACCAGCACCAGTTGGAAACTGGTCTGGCAGGACGGCGAGGAATTGAACCTTAAAGCCGTGGCGCTGGACCGCGAGTTCGACAATGAGACGAATCAATCCGGCTGGGCGATCACCGATGGCAGCGCCGGTCTGCGCGGTGAAGTCATCAAGTCGGACAATTACGCCGACGTCAAACTGTTTGCCGCCACGTTTCTTTCCGGCGCAGCCGGCTCATTGACCGAACAGCAACAAACGCTTTTGGGTTCCATGCCCGCTCCGACTCTGGGCAATGCGCCGCTTCAAGGCGCGCAAGCCGTGCTGCAAACCTACGCGCAACAGATTTACAATTCGATTCAAAAGAATGGGTTCTACGTTCGCGTGCCGAGCGGAAAACAATTTTACCTCTACGTCCTGCAAACCATTGACCGCGCCGACGCCTCGTTCGGCGGGATCGGTCTGGTTGAAGAAACGGACGCACAACCCGCAACCACTCCCAAACGATGAAAATACTCCGCTTCATTCCCTTGATATTCCTCACCGCGTGCTCGACCACGCCCAAGCTCGCGTTGCAACCACAACAACCGCCGCCAACGGTGGATAATTCCGCCGTGCGCTTTCCTGAAATGGTCCGCGCCTACCATGTCGGGCGCTATGCCGATCCCAACGACGACCTGGTAATGCACGAGCAGCACGTCGTTTATCGCGTCGAGGAAAACACCCGATGGGATTTGCGGCCCTTGCGGGCGATCACCTTCGGCGGCGCTGTTGTCCTCCCCACGGAATCCACGCCGCGCGACGCCGCGTTCAGTCCTTTGCCGGTCAATGACGCGGTGTTGGCGGAAATCAACGCCCAAAAACTGGCTACCGTTCAAATCATGTTGGAAGCCCGAACCCTGTCGGCGGCATTGGCGCAGTTTCAAGCCGCGTTGCAGCAGACCAAAACCAATTTGCAGGAAACGGCGGTGTTGCGCGTCGCGGTGATGCAAATGAAAAAACGGCTGGACGTGCTCGAAACCACGCAAGCGCAGGCACCGCAGCCATTGCCGCCACTCAATTCTCCGACCAACGAAACGCCAGAATCATTGAGTCCATAAAGACACTTTGTCAGCGCAACCGCGCCGGCAATTCAACAAAACAACATGAACAAATAACATCAAATATATGAGCACAACCAAAACCAGAAATCCTCCGGCCAATGGCGCTGCCGCCGATGCGGCTACACCCAACGAAAACCGTTATCAGCGGACGAACGCGGAGGCCGAAGCCAAAATAAACGATTGGATCAAAAACAATCCGAAGAATTGGGACTACATCAAGGCCATGCCGCGCGACCGGCTGGAACGCACCGTCGTCTTGAATGAAGTCCGGCACGTAGAGCGGCGGCAATACGTGGACACCAACGCGCTGCAAAACGTCAAAAACAACCCTGACCTGAAGGCGGCCTACGACGTTCTCTTGAAGGATGTGCCCGAAGACAAGCGCGATGAAGTCATCGTCAGCATGGAACGTGAAAAGTGGTTGAACAAGAAAACGCAATCACAACCACAGACCCAAACCAGACGGGAAGGGGTCAGAGTTTGACCGTTCGTTGCTGTCGGTCTGGCTCCACTAAAAAAACCAGACCGACTTTATTAGACGGAGCAAATAAGTTTTTTGTTACAACGAGAGGTCTCCACTCATGGGCATTAAAGATGCTTACAATAAGTCATTGGCCGTTGTGCGGCGTGTTTATGAACACCCGTGGTCAGTTTGGCGTTTGCCGTGGCAAGTTTCTGGACATTTACATTCAGGAGCAAAGCAATCGTCGTTGCCTTCATCGCTGTATCCCCGTCGTAGGAGAAAAAACTTTCAAGTGCCCCCGTTTTGGCATTCACCGATGCAAAAAGGCACGCGGAGGTTGAGGAGGTTGAAATGGGCAGTGGCATACCTCCCCGGAATCCGATTGGCCGGAATGTTTCCCGGTTGCGCTCCGAACAAAGCTGGTCACAGGAGTATCTCGCAACGCAGATGCAACTCAAGGGCGTGGATGTCAGCCGTGACATGCTCGCCCGCGTGAAGT
The DNA here is from genome assembly GCA_021813325.1 of bacterium. Classification (GTDB taxonomy): domain Bacteria; phylum Verrucomicrobiota; class Verrucomicrobiia; order Limisphaerales; family UBA11358; genus UBA11358. Next base: position 39,511 of record JAKALA010000025.1, read on the forward strand.
TGTGCATTACCAGGGTCAATCTCGAATTTCTGTTGGGTCTGCAACGGGTGTTCCGTCTTCCCGTCGTCCGCTTTTTCTCAAAACACGTTCAAGACCTCGACGCCTTTTATACCCAACACCCCGGCGTGCCATTGCCCGAACCTGACCCGCCAAAGAAGCCAAAGAAACGGCGGCGCAAATGCCAAAAGTTGACAAAACGGCGAAAACCGCGTTAGACAATCAGTTGGAACTATTCAGTCTCAACCGGCGTTATGAACACATTGACTCAATACGGACGAATGGCCGAGAAACACTGGCGCGAACATTGCCCCAAAATGGTGAACGCGTTGGAGGCGAAGGGGCAGTTGCAGGCGATGCTGCTGGAGGCCGAGGAGAAAACGAAGGACGAGATGATCGAACTGACGCAGCAGTTCAGAAATCAGGGACTGACGGCGCAGCAGGCCCACGACCGCGCCTGGGAAATGGTGCGGGAGGAATACATCCTTCTGCCGCCCGAAGCGGAATAGAAGACCATTCTCCCAAAAATCTCGATTGTTACCGCATCACCGATGCTGACCGGCTGGGCGAAGGTGGTCTCAAACAGAAGTTCCAGCAAAACATCAAGGCGGTTGAAATCCTGCGGTTGCTCGATGCCGAGGAACGCCCGGCTTCGCCCGACGAGAAGGCTGCGTTGGTCAAATACGTCGGCTGGGGCGCGATGCCCCAGGTGTTCGACGTGGACAGCGACAACTGGCGCAAGGAACAAATCCGGCTTTCCGAAATTCTGTCCGACGAGGAACACCGCTCCGCCCGCGCCACCACGCTCAATGCCCATTACACTTCGCCGACGGTCATTCGTGCCATGTATCAGGCGGCGCAGCGTTTCGGATTTCTTGGCGGGAACATTTTAGAACCGGCGTCCGGCATCGGCCATTTCATCGGCCTCATGCCGGAGGAAATGCTCCGGCTATCCACCGTCACCGGCGTCGAAATTGATCCGTTGACGGCGCGCATTGCTCGCGCACTGTATCCCGACGCCGACATCAAGCCGGAGCCGTTTGAAAAATCAAAACTCGCGGACGAATCGTTTGACCTGGCAATCTCCAATGTTCCCTTTGGCGATTACGCCGTCCATGACCCGCGTTGGAACGATTTCAAATTTCCCATTCACGATTATTTCTTCGCCGCCGCGCTCGACAAGGTGCGGCCGGGCGGCCTGCTCATGTTTGTCACATCGCGGCATACGCTCGACAAGCAGGATGCAACCTTGCGCGAATTACTTGGTGCCCGAACGGAGTTCCTTGGCGCAATCCGCCTGCCCAACACTGCCTTCAAGAAAAATGCCGGCACGGAAGTCACGACCGACATCGTGATGCTCCGCAAACTGCGCGCGGGTGAATCACCGCGTGGCCCGGCGTGGAAATCATCCGTTCATTTTGCCAATGACCGCAAAGAGGAATTTTTCATCAACGAATACTTCGCCACGCATCCCCACATGATGCTTGGCACCATGCGGCTGGCGCGCGGCATGTATCGGCAGGGCGAGCCGGTCTTGGTGCCGGATGACCGGGAGTTGGCCGATGCGCTGGCTCAAACGATTGCCCGGCTGCCACAAAATATCTACCAAGCCCAAACAACTGCCGTTACCAAAAAAACTTTCGATCCCTCCATCCCCGCCCCGGAGGACATCAAGCCCAATGCCTATTGCGTTCACGAGGACGGGCGGCTTTGCCTCAATGAAGACGGCGTTTTGCGACCGTTGGATGATTTGCCAGTCGAGACACGCTCACGCATCCGGCGGTTGATTGACGTGCGCAACGCCGTGCGCGTTTGTTTGCGCTCACAACTCGACGGTAGCAGCGAAGAACCAGTCGCCGACGCGCGCTTTCAACTTAATCTGGTCTATGACCGTTTTGTTGCCCGTTTTGGCGCGATCAATGCGCCGGTCAACCAGCGGGCATTCTTTGGCGACCCGGATTTACCGTTGTTGCTGTCGCTGGAAAATTACAATGATGAGACGAGAGTTGCGGCCAAAGCGTCCATCTTCCGCGAACGCACCATTCACCACAAGCAAGCTGTCGAATCCGCTGGCACGCCCAAGGAAGCGTTGCTTGTCACGCTGAATGAAAAAGGCCGCGTGGATTTGGAACACATGGCCGGTCTGCTCAACAGACCTGTCCAAGAAATCCTGCCCGATTTGAAGGGAATGGTTTTTCTCAATCCGTTGTCGAAACAATGGGAGACAGAAGATCAATACCTGTCGGGCAACGTCCGCGAGAAGTTAGTTGCGGCGGACACGGCCAGCGTTGGCGACCACCGTTTTCACGAAAACGTCGAGGCGTTGAAATCGGTGCTGCCGCAGGATTTGCCCGCCACCGAAATTGACGTGCGACTGGGCGCATCCTGGCTGCCGCCTTCCGACGTGCAGCAGTTCACCCATGAATTGCTCGGCATTCCGTCGGGCGTTGAAGTCGGCCACATCCACGCGCTCGGTTCTTGGCATCTCACCGCCAATTGGGAGGCCAAGGGCGCGACCGCAAACACGACCGATTGGGGAACCAACCGTTACACAGCATTGGAGTTGATTGAGGAAACGCTGAACCTCAAAACGCCCACTGTTTATGATTACGTGGACAAGAAGCCCGTCATCAACGCGCAGGCAACCGAGGCCGCGCGCGAAAAGCAGGAACGCATTAAGGAACGGTTTGCGAAATGGATTTGGCAGGATGACGAGCGCCGCGAACGGCTCGTGCGGCTTTACAATGACACATTCAATCACAGCCGGGTCCGCACGTTCAACGGCGAGCACCTGACGTTGCCCGGCGCAAGTGCGGCCATTCAGTTGCAATTGCACCAAAAAGCCGGAGTCTGGCGGATTTTGCAGACTGACAATACCTTGCTCGGCCACGTCGTCGGCGCGGGCAAGACCTTCACAATGGTTGCTTCCGCGATGGAATTGAAACGGTTGAAGCTGGCCAGCAAGCCGATGTTCACCGTTCCCAATCACATGCTCGGCCAGTTCTCAACCGAATTGCTCATGTTGTATCCCGGCGCAAACATCCTCGTGGCCGGCAAGGAGGATTTCGAGTCAAAGAACCGCAAAAAATTGTTCAGCCGCATCGCCACCGGCAATTGGGATGCCGTCATCGTCACGCACTCCGGCTTCGAGCGCATTCCGCTGGCGCGGGAAACTCAGGAGCGTTTCTTCAAGGAGCAGTTGGCGGAACTGGAAAAAATCAAACGCGAACACGCCGACCCGGACAACCGCCGCTTGGTGAAAGAACTGGAAAAAGCCAAGAAACGGCTGGAGGCCAAACTCGAAGATTTGGCCGCTACTCATAAGAAGGACAACACGCTGACGTTTGAAGAACTCGGCGTGGACCGGCTGTTCGTGGACGAGGCGCACTATTTCAAAAACCTGTTCTACGTCTCCAAGATGACGCGCATCGCTGGTCTGCCGCAGACGGCCAGTGAACGCGCGTTTGATATGTTCCTGAAAGTCCGGCATATTCAGTCCGTCAACGGAGGTGGGGGTGTGGTTTTTGCCACCGGCACGCCCATCGCCAACAGCATGGCCGAAATGTTCACCATGCAGCGGTATCTTCAGCCGCAGGATTTACAAAAACACAATCTGCATCACTTCGACGGCTGGGCGGCAACCTTCGGTGAGCCGGTGACGGCAATGGAACTTTCCCCGGACGGCGCGGGCTATCGGCTCAACACGCGCTTTGCCCGGTTCGTCAATGTGCCGGAGCTGATGCAGATTTTCCGGCAGACGGCGGACGTGCAGACCGCGCAGATGCTCAACCTCAAGCGTCCGAAACTGGAAGGGGAAAAGCCCGCCATCCGCAACGCCCCCGCTTCGCGGGAATTGAAGGAATTTGTCGAGGGTCTGGCCAGACGGGCGGAGGCGTTAAGAACCGGGCGCGTTGACCCGCGTGAAGACAATATGCTCAAAATCACCACCGAAGGCCGCAAGGCCGCGCTGGATTTACGTCTGATGAAACCCGGCCTGCCGGATGACCCGCAGAGCAAGGTCAATCTCGCAGTGGAAAACATTCTTCGCATTTGGGAAGCAACCAGAGATGACCGCCTGACCCAACTGGTCTTCTGCGATTTGTCCACACCACAAGACCGGGGCTTTTCCGTTTATCGGGACATGGCCGATAAATTGAAATGTCTGGGTGTCCCTGAAAATGAAATTGCCTTCATTCAAGATTACGACGCCGACAATGCGAAGCTGGCCTTGTTCCGTTCGGTGCGCGAAGGAAAAGTCCGCGTGCTTTTCGGCAGCACGCAAAAAATGGGTTCAGGAACGAACGTGCAGGAACGGCTGATCGCCTTGCATCATCTGGATGCCCCGTGGCGGCCCGCCGACGTGGAGCAGCGCGAGGGGCGTATCTTGCGGCAGGGCAACAAGAATGCCAGCGTGCAGATTTACCGCTATGTCACCGAGGGCAGTTTCGATGCCTATATGTGGCAGACGTTGGAAACAAAGGCCAAGTTCATCGCCCAGGTGATGAGCGGCGACATGACGGTGCGCCGGCTGGAGGACATGGATTCCGCCGCGCTGACTTACGCCGAGGTCAAGGCCATCGCTTCCGGCAATCCGCTCGTCATTGAAAAGGCGCAGGTGGACGCTGAATTGATCCGGCTCAACCGGCTGCGTTCCGCCCACGCCGAGGAACAATATCGCATCCGCTCCAATCTGCGGCACGCGTGCGAGGAAGTGGAGAAGTGGACGGAGCGGCTGGCAAATCTGCGGGAGGATTTGAAATTACGACAGGATACGTCTGGCGACCAATTCCGCATCAAGGTGGACGGACAGGTTTTGGACAATCGCGGCGTCGCCGGCGAATTGCTTTTGCGCCGGGCCGAGAAAATCAAATTCCGTCTCGGTGAGGACATTCGCATCGGCACGTTTGCCGGGTTCGATTTGTTCATCCGCGCCGGTTTCAACAACACCGCCGAACTGGTCTTGCGCGGTCAGAACAGTTACAGCACCCGCGTTACCGACACGGCCTTGGGCACCATTCGTTCGCTCGAAGCCACCGCGCAGGGCTTCGAGGAACGCGCCGCGCGGCTGGAATCCGACATCAAGGATTCGCAAAAACGCGCGGTCGAGCTGGAGGCCAAAGTCGGTTCGCCCTTTGAGAAGGAGGAGCGGTATCACCTCCTGGTCAAACGCCAGTCTGAAATTGAGGAAAAACTTGATCTCACCAAAAACCAAGCACCCGCCCAAGCGGAGTCCGCTGCCGACGACGAGGTTGCCGAGGAAAAGTCACAGCGACAGACCCAAACGAAAACAGCCGGGCAAACCCGAAGGGCTGCGGTTCATGTATGAACGGTTTTAATCACAATTCGCCGGAGTGTCAGACGCTTGATGTAAAAAGCAGTGCTGTTGAATTGGGCGTCTGCGAAGAAACGGTGCGGCGACTGGTGCGGCGGAAGGTCTTGCCAAAGCTGCCGGGGTTGCGCCGAATTTTAATTCCTAAAGCAGAGCTTCAGCGATATTTGGCCGCTCAAGGAAAATTCCAATAAATCAGTTTTTTAGTTCTGTTATTGAAAATCTCCGTTGCTTCTGAAATTCTATTTCTCCTAGTGGGCCTGTAGCTCAATTGGTTAGAGCAGAGCACTCATAATGCTTCGGCTCCCGGTTCAAGTCCGGGCAGGCCCACCATTCCAAAAATTTTCACACTGGTTGACGGAGCAGAAAAATTCTGCTTTAATCTCTTGGGCGCGCGCCTTGTCGCCGCTCTGGACGATGACTGCTTCAAAACTCATAAAAAGTGGCCAAGAAGTGGCCAAGAATTTTTGCCACTTCCAGAAGTGCCTGTAAATACGGCACGGAACGGGGCTTGACCCAAACATTATGAGTCGCCTGCTCTAACCGCTGAGCTATGGGCCCACTTTGGTTGAAATGTGCGTCGGTCGCGCAAGGAAGCTTGGGGTGCCAAACCACCGGCGGTGGCCAAGTGTATCCCACACGTTCCAGCCGGCCATTATTTTGCGCGGGGAAAAACCGGCGGCAAGTTTTTATTCCGGGTTCGCTGTTCGCAGCCCAAATCTTCCCGGCGTCAGGCGATCTGGAGCCACACCGTTTTTAAATAGGCCGGCTCCTCGCGGCTGATCGGGAAATCGGGCGGTTGCGGGACGTAATGTTGCTTTATAATTCGCCGTTTGGCGGAACGAATGGCCAGATTCACCCCGTCGAGGAATTTTCCCGGCGGCCAATCGGCGGCGTTGGTGGAAGCGAGTAAAACGCCGGTCGATTTCAAAACGGGCAGGGCGGCAGCCACCAGATCGCCAAAATTCTTTTCCACGCGGAACACCCCGGAGTCCTTGGATTGCGAAAAGGTCGGCGGATCCAGAATGACCGCGTCAAACGCACGACTTTTTTTGGCCAGGCGCCGCAGCCAGTCAAACGTATCCCCGTAGATGAAATCGTGCTCCGTGGCGTTCAGCCCATTCAGGGCGAAATTGCGTTTGCCCCATTCGAGATATTTTTTGGAGAGATCCAGACTGGTGGTTTGCGCGCCGGCTTTGGCCGCGCCAACGGAGAAACCGCAGGTGTAAGCAAAACAATTCAGCACTTCGGTTTTAGGCTTTAGGATTTCCGGAAAAGGAAATCCCGCGGCGATGTGGCCGGTCAAAAGGCGGCGGCGATTGTCGCGTTGATCCAGAAACAGGCCCACTGAATAGCCTTCGTTAAAGCTCAGTTCAAAGCGGATGCCATTCTCCCGGATTTCAAAACGTTCCGGTGCCGTTTTGCCCAGGACCAATTGCGGCGAAGCGTCGGCGGTAGTGGAACGACGAACCTGGCGGGAAAGAGTTTTGTGATACGCACCGATGGAAGGGAATTTACTTGCGAGATGCGCCAGTTCGTCGCTTTGCTTGGAAGACAAAGGCTGATCCGATTGTGAAAGGAGATAATCGCCAAGTTTATCCACAAACCAACCCGGCCAGCCGTCGCTGGCGCCATGCACCAGGCGAAAGGCATTGGTGGCTTGCGACTCAATCATGGCCGTGCGTAAAGTCAGTCGCGGTTCCTGGTCAAAATCCGGAGGCGACGCGAGCTTGATGGGTTCACGTGTGGCGGGGTGCGAAAGCGTAATTTCACCAGCATGAAGATAAACGCGGGCCGAAGCCGTTCCGCCGTAAAGTGTATCGCCGAGGATTGGAAATCCGCGTTCGGCGGCGTGAACCCGGATTTGGTGGGTGCGTCCAGTGACCGGTTCAGCCAGAACCATCCGCAATTTTCCGGTTCCGAACCTGGCGTCGTGATCGGGCGTAAATTTGGTTTCCGCCATTTCACCGCCTGGCCGGGTGGCATATTTTTCACCGATTCGCAGCAAGCTGGTCTTAACCGTGAACGGAGACTTGGGCACTTCGCGGTCGGTCAACAGGAGATATTGTTTGTGAACGCGTCGCTGGGTGAATTGCTCGGTCAGCGATTTATTGGCGATGGCGGTTTTGCCGAAAATCAGAATGCCGCTGGTTTCCTTGTCAAGGCGATGAATGATGGCGAGATTGGCCCAACGCGGTTCGCGATGCCGAAGCCAGTCGTAGAGGCCTTCGCCGGCGTGGGGCGCGGGTGCGTGCGTGTTCCATCCCGCCGGCTTGTGAACGGCCAGCAGATGTTCGTCTTCAAGGACAACGCACGGAAGCATGAGCGAAAATAGCATTTCTGTTTCAAAAATAAATTCTGAAGCGATCAGGCTGCGCTTGCCTCTAGGTGGGCAACCATGAACACTCCCGCAGCATGGAATCTACAACGATCGTAGTCCCGGGTCTGACCAATCGTGAATTTCTGGAGCAATGTGCGCTGGCGGGGCGGGTGGGTTTGTGCGGCGGTGGAACGCGCGTGGACCTTGCCATTCGGCGGGCCCAACGACATCTGGATGAAGCCAAACGCTGGAGCGATTGGTCGCACGCATTTTTGTTTGAAGGTATTCGCGCCGATGGCCAGCACTGGATCATCGAATCGGATCTGCAATTTTCGCGGAAAAACATTCAGCTTGGAGTGCAGGAAAATCGCGCGGAAAAATGTTGCGACGAGAAAATGTTTCCGACGCTGGCGATTCTGGATTTTGGCCTCGCCAACGGGCAATTAACCGCTTGGCTAAAGGCTGGACTGGAAATGGTGGCTTCGCGGGAGCGTTATTCGTTGAGTGAATTGGTTGGGACTTTGATTGCCTTGCGCCGGCCTGAACTGCGGGCGCGGGAGAATTTACTGGCGCGGAAACGCTCAGTTTTTTGTTCCGCGTTGGTCCAACGCTTGTTTCACGGGGCGGACATCGACTTGGTTCCGGGTGTCAGCGGCAAAAATACGACGTCGGAAGATCTCTGGCGCGCGTCGGTGCCGCACATCACTTACTTGTTGCAGCGTGAGGCCAGACCGCGTTTGCATACCCGGTTGCATCGGCGTATGGTCTCGGGTATTCAAAAGGTGAAATCTCATTCGCACACAACATGAAATACGCATATCTACTAACTTTATTCCTGTTGCTGGAAGGATTCGCGCAGGGAGCCGAATCGGGCCAAATCGCCGCCAAGCCGCTTTATCGCGATCCGGTTTACGATGGCGCCGCCGATCCAACACTGATTTGGAATCCGCTGGTGAAAAAGTGGTGGATGTTTTACACGGATCGCCGGGCGAATGTGCCCGGGATCAGCGGGGTCGCCTGGGTGCATGGCACGCCGATCGGGATTGCGGAATCGGCGGATGGCGGGGCGCACTGGCATTTTGTTCAAATGGCGCAGTTTGATTTGCCCAATGATTATGGCGGAACCAATGTCACCTGCTGGGCGCCGGATGTGGTTCGGGGGCCGGATGGAACCTGGCGGATGTTTTTGACAATCGTGCCCGGAATTTTCAGAGACTGGGGACATCCGCGTTTCATTGTCCAACTGACCAGCACGGATTTGGTTCACTGGAAAACTCCCCAAAAACTGGCGCTGTCGTCTGACCGCGTGATTGATCCGAGCATTGAATTCATGGCCAGTGGCGCCTGCCGGCTTTACTACAACGACGAACGCGCGGGCAAATCAATCTATTATGCCGAAAGCCCGGACATGGAGCGCTGGACGGACAAGGGACTGGCGTTTAAAAGCCGCGGCGAAGGGCCCAAAGGATTTCGCTGGCATGGGAAGTATTGGGTCGTCATGGATGAATGGCGCGGGCTGGGAGTGTTTCGCTCGGACGATGGCAGCGACTGGACCAAGCAACCGGTGAATTTGCTGGCTGTTCCTGGCAAAGGCTTGGACGATCAGGTCATGGGTGGACACCCCGATGTGGTGGTGAGCGGTAACCGGGCTTTTTTGTTTTATTTCACCCACCCGGGCCGACGCGGACCTGACGCCAACAAAGACACCACCGAGCAGCGCCGGAGTTCCATTCAAGTGGTCGAATTGCAGGAGAAAGACGGCTGGCTGGATTGCGATCGCGATGCCCCAACGCATATTGCGCTTCTGCCGGGGAACTGATTTCGTCAATCTCTCAGCCCGATTTTGTCGATAGGGTTAAACCCGAACTCTGAAATCGGGGAGCGCCGGCCGCTGGCCGGCGGTGTTTGGCGGCCCGCCAAACCCGGCGTCCAACCATGATCTTCACCGAACGAAACGGGGAAATATTGGTTCAACGAGGTTTTCGGCCGGCCGCCGAAAACCA
>JAKALA010000094.1 GCA_021813325.1 bacterium
AAAGCGGTGGATGTTTCGCATGTCGGTTGGATGTTACGGATTAACCTGGCGTTCAACCATTTATTTTTTGAGCACGGTATTGACCCAGTTTTGGTTGTCCAGATACCAGCGGATGGTTTCGCGGATGCCCTGTTCAAATTTGTGCGCCGGTCTCCAGCCCAGTTCCCGCTGGATTTTCGTGGCATCGATGGCATAACGCCGGTCATGCCCGGGACGATCCTTCACGTAGGTGATGAGACGGCGCGAGTTGCCACCCAGTTCCGGCTTGAACTCGTCAATGAGATCACAGATCAACTGCACAATATGAATATTGGCCCATTCATTGTGGCCGCCAATGTTGTAGATTTCCCCGGATTTCCCCTGGTTTAACACCGTCCACAACGCCTCGGCATGATCCCGCACATACAACCAGTCGCGGACATTCATGCCATCGCCATAAACCGGCAACGGCTTCCGCTCGAGCACATTTTGAATGATGACCGGAATCAGCTTCTCCGGAAATTGAAACGGTCCGTAATTGTTCGAGCAATTCGTGATGACCGTATCCAGCCCGTAGGTATGGTGATAAGCCCGCACCAGAAAATCGCTGGACGCCTTGCTGGCTGAATACGGTGAATTCGGCGCGTAGGGCGTGGTTTCCATGAACAGCCCCGTCGGTCCCAACGACCCATAAACTTCATCCGTGCTGACATGATGAAAGCGTTTCCCTGCCAGGTTCGATCCCCAATAACTGCGGCACGCTTCCAGCAAGTTAAAGGTGCCGACGATGTTGGTCTGGATGAAATCTCCCGGCCCGCTGATCGAGCGATCCACATGCGACTCGGCTGCCAGGTGCATGACCTGCGTGATTTCATGCTTTTGAACCACTTGAACCACTACAGCCTTGTCGCGCAAATCCACCTTCTCAAACACATATTTCGGGTGAGCTGAAATCGTCTCCAAGTTTGCCAGGTGCCCCGCATACGTCAGGCAGTCCAGGTTCACGAGCTTGGCTATCCGTGAATCATCGATGACGTGCTGAATCAAATTGGAGCCAATAAAGCCGGCGCCGCCGGTAATTAACAGGTTCATGCAATAAAGTTTATTCCGGTTTCCAGTGCTTCAACGAGTCTTCCAAAGCTTCCTCCACCCCGCGAATCTTCACGCCAACGGACAGCAGTTTGGCAACATCCATCACGCAATTGGAACGGGGCGTCTTGGCCGCCTGACGATAAAATTCCTCGTCATTGGCCCAGAACTCAAAGGTGCGCGCCGGCTTCAGTATCTTTTGGATCCGTTCCACCACCTGCCGCGTGGTCACAAAGCCCGGGTTGGTCACATTGTAGATGCCAAACGGCGCCCGCAATGCCCACGTGTCCAGACAGGCCTTCACAAAATCGGCGCGATGCGAAATGGAGTTCACATTGTCATAAACCTTGGCGTAGCGTTGCACCTTGCTCAGGTAATTCCGTTTGTTGTCAAATTCATCGAACGGAATCCGCAAGCGCCAGATATAACTCTCTCCAATCCCCGTCATGGCTTCCTCGCCCAAGGCTTTGGTCCCGCTGTAAAAACTGCAGGGCTGATCCCGAAATGAAAAATTCGGGACATCCGATTCCGTAAAACCCGCGATTCGTTCGGGAGATTTTTCAACTATCGCATGTAATTCCGGACGAGTCATGTCCTTCTCCACCCGCACCTGGCCATTGAGCAAAATCTTGGCCCCCGAATAAATACAGCCACTCGAAACGTGTCCCCACGGCACTCCCGCCGCCGCACAGGCGTGCGCAATCGCCTGGGGCAGCAGGGTATTGCCCACGAGCGTGCCCGCCTTGTCCAGTTCACACGCGTCCACATTGGGCTTGCCGGTGTAACCGGCGGCATTAACCACAAACTCAGGCTTTTTCGCCCGGAGAAATTCGAGCAGAACTTCAAAGCGGGTGTAATCCACCTGCGAACGCGACAGCGTTACAAACTCATGTTGGCGTCGGGCCAGTTCACGCTCAAAGGCTTCGCCGATGTATCCCGTGGCTCCTAGGAGAAGTATCATATCACTGATTCAATCGTTTTGCTTCCGCCACCACTTCGGTTTCCAGGTAGGTGCGATATTCGCATTTGGGCATCTGGCTTACAATCGCGTCCAATTGATTCAAGCTCACAAACCCCTGACGGAAGGCCGCCTCTTCCGGGCAGCCGATCTTGATGCCCGCCCGCTTTTCTATGGTCTGCACATAGGCACTCGCATCATGCAGGCTGCTGCTGGTGCCGGCGTCCAGCCAGGCAAACCCGCGCGCCAGCCGTTGCACCCGCAAGGCGCCCCGTTGCAGATAGGCCATGTTGACCGCCGTGATTTCCAGTTCGCCACGGGCTGATGGCTTTAGCGCCTGGGTAATCTTCACTACTTCGTTGTCATATATGTAAAGGCCCGGAACGGCGTAGTTGCTTTTCGGTTGCCTTGGCTTTTCTTCGATGGATACCGCCTTCCCTTGGGCATCGAATTCGACCACACCGTAGCGTTCCGGATCATTGACGTGATAACCAAAAACCGTCGCGCCGCCTTTGAATTCGCCAAACGCCCGCGTAAAGACATCGCCCCCATAAAAAATGTTATCCCCCAGGATCAAGGTCACCGAATCGGCACCGATGAAATCTTTCGCGATGAGAAAGGCCTGCGCAATGCCTTCCGGACGCGCTTGCGCGCGATAGTCAATCGTCAAGCCAAAACGAGAACCATCGCCAAGCAATTGCTGGAAGCGCGGCAGATCGTGCGGCGTGGAAATCAGGCATAACTCCCGCACTCCCCCTTCAATCAGTGTCGTCAGGGGATAATACACCATCGGTTTGTCGTAAACCGGCTGCAACTGTTTGCTCGCCACCAACGTCAGTGGATAAAGCCGCGAGCCAGCTCCGCCTGCCAAGATTATGCCTTTCATTAACAATAAGCCTAAAAAGTTCGCGCCCTTTCCGCCAATAAAAAAGCCGCGCCTTGCGACGCGGCTTTTCATGAAAATCGGGATCAACTGGCTACGGCTTCTGTTCCTGAAGCCGCAGCTTCTTGCTTGAACACCAGTTTTTCTTCGTTGGCACTGACCATGATGAGATCACCTTCGTGCAGCACGCCTTTGAGAATTTCTTCCGCCAGCGGATCTTCAAAGAATCGTTCCACGGCGCGGCGCATCGGACGGGCTCCGTATTGCGGGTCGTAGCCTTTCTCGACCAGGAAATCCTTGGCTTTCTCATCCAATTCCAAACGCAGGTTCTTTTTGCGCAATCGCTCCAATACCTTCTCGACTTCCAAATTGAGGATTTGGATGAGGTCTGGCTTGGTAAATGAGCGGAAGACAATAGAGTCGTCCAACCGGTTTAAAAATTCCGGACGGAACGTCTTTTTCGCTTCTTCAAGCACCCGTTCGCGGGCTTTTTCGTAAGTTGCTTCGTCACTAATCGGCGAGAAACCCAGCGTGGATTGTTTCCGAATCGTGTCGGAACCCACGTTCGAGGTCATCAGGATGATCGTGTTTCGAAAGCTCACGATACGCCCCATGCTGTCGGTCAATTTGCCTTCCTCCAGAATTTGCAGCAGCATGTTCCAAACATCCGGATGCGCCTTTTCAATTTCATCGAAAAGCACCACCGAATAGGGATTGCGGCGAACTTTTTCCGTCAATTGACCGCCTTCTTCGTAACCGACATAACCAGGCGGCGAGCCCACCAGCCGGGACACGTTAAACTTTTCCATGTATTCGCTCATGTCCAACTGGATGAGCGACTTGGCATCTCCAAACATTTGTTCTGCCAAAGTTTTGGCCAGAAGCGTTTTGCCCACGCCGGTCGGCCCCAGCAGCAGGAACGTGCCGATTGGGCGGCGTGGATCTTTCAAATCAGCGCGCGAACGTTTGAGCGCCCGGCACAAGGCCGAAACGGCTTCCCGTTGACCGATCACCACTTTTTCCATTTCGGCTTCGACGGTCAACAAACGTTGCATTTCGCCTTGCCCCATGCGTTGAAGCGGGATGCCGGTCCATTTGGAAACGACCTGCAGGATTTCTTCTTCGCCAACCACCACCCGCTTTTCATCGCCTTTGGCGCGCCAATCTTTGAGCAAGTTCTCCATGTTTTCCTTGGCCTGCTTTTCCTTGTCGCGCATCTTGGCGGCGCCCTCAAAATCCTGATTCTTGATGGCGTTTTCTTTTTTGGCCTTGATCTCCTCGATCTCCGCTTCCATGACCTTGATTTCCGGCGGACGCGTCATGGTGCTGATGCGAGCACGCGAGCCGGCTTCATCCAAAACGTCAATCGCCTTGTCCGGAAGAAAGCGATCCGTGATGTAACGATCGGAAAGTTTAACCGCCGCTTCCACGGCGGGATCGGTAAACTCAGCTTTATGATGTTCTTCGTATTTGTGGCGAAGGCCCTTCAGAATTTCAATGGCGTCTTCGATTGACGGCGCATCGACTTTGACAGATTGGAAACGTCGCTCCAAGGCGGCATCTTTTTCGATGTATTTCCGGTATTCGTTGAGCGTGGTCGCGCCCACACACTGCATTTCGCCACGCGCCAAGGCAGGCTTGATAATATTGCTGGCGTCCATGGTCCCTTCGGCTGAACCGGCACCGACAATGGTGTGCAATTCATCAATAAACAGAATAACATTCTTCGCCCGGCGGATTTCATCCATCACGGCTTTGATCCGCTCCTCAAACTGGCCGCGGTATTTCGTTCCGGCCACCATGAGCGCCAAGTCCAAAGTAATAACCCGCTTGGTCAGCAAAATTTCCGGCACATTGCCTTTGACGATTTCCTGGGCCAAACCTTCGACAATGGCGGTCTTACCCACGCCCGCTTCACCGAGCAAAACCGGGTTGTTTTTGGTGCGCCGACAGAGAATTTGAATCACCCGCTCAATTTCAGCTTTACGACCAATCACCGGATCCATGTCCCCTTTCCGGCAAATTTCCGTCAAATCACGGCCAAAAGCCTTTAACGCCGGCGTCTTGACATCGCCTTTCTTTTCGCCTGCCGGTGGTTTTTCTCCGGCGGGTTCGCCGGGAGCTTGCGGTTCTTCACTGGTGGGCGGAGCGGCGAAATTGGGGTCCAATTCCTTCAAAATCTCCTGGCGGGCGAGCTCAATATCCACGTCCAGCGCGCGCAATACTTTGGCGGCAACACCATCCCCCTCGCGCAGCAGACCGAGCAACAAATGTTCGGTGCCCACATAAGTGTGATTGAGGTTTTTCGCCTCCCTCTGAGCCAGGGCAATCACCTTCTTGACCCGCGGGGTGTAAGGAATGTTCCCGATCATTTTTTGATCCGGACCGGTGCCCACCTGCTTCTCCACTTCCATCCGGACCGTTTCCAGATCAAGCCCCATTTTCTGGAGAACGTTGACGGCCACTCCCTGACCCAATTTAATCAGGCCAAGCAAAAGATGCTCGGTGCCGAGAAAGTTGTGGTTTAATCGGTCGGCCTCCTTGCGAGCCAGCGCCAGCACTTGCTGAGCGCGTGGCGTAAAATTACTCATCGCTTCGTCACTCATACTAGCTCTATTCTGCTATGAGCCGGCGGATTTGTCCAACGCCAAGCGGCGAAAAACAGCAGCTTTTCAGCCCAATTTGAAATCGGACGGACGCTCCACAAAATGAAGGAGATTTCCCTCCAAATCTTCAAAGAAAAGAACTTGCCCGCCACCCGCCGCCGGTCGGACTTCCCCGGTAAATTGGACGCCCTTCGTCTCAAGCTCCATTTTGGCCGCCGCCAACGATTCAACCTTCAACGCCAAATGCCGGAATCCGGCCACTTTGTTGTTGCCACACTGCGGAAACGAAGCCTCGGCCTGATAGATTTCAAACCACACATTTTGCAGGGAAATCAGGTAGGTGGGCGGTGTCTGCCCGCTGCTCCACAAAACCTTTGCCGCCAGCATCCGCTCATACCAATCTTTTAACGCGGTGGGATTGGCGGCGGGAATGGCGATGTGCTCAACTGAAATATTCACGCTTCCAAAAATGAATTTTCGGTTCGTCAGAGGCAATTGCAAATTTGCGTTCACTCGTCACCTTTTAATTGTATCATTCGGCCACCAAACATGAATCCTTCGGATTTTCTCAAACAACGCCTCATTTGTGTCGCCGTCATCGCGCGTGCCGATGACGCGGTGCCCTTGACCGAAGCGCTGCTGGCGGGCGGTTTGAACTGCATTGAAGTCACTTTTCGCACCACCGCAGCCGCCGAAGCCATCCAGCGCATTCGCCAAACTCTGCCGAATGCGATGGTCGGCGCCGGCACACTGTTAACGTCCGACAACGTAAAACGCGCGATTGACGCCGGCGCGCAATTTGGCGTGTCGCCCGGCTTGAGCGAAGCCGTTTCCGCCGTCGCCCACGAAAACCATTTCCCGCTCTTTCCCGGCGTGGTTACGCCCGGCGAAATCATGCAGGCGTTGGAACTTGGCTGGAACCACTTGAAATTTTTTCCCGCCGAAACCTTTGGCGGCGTCAACGCTTTAAAGGCGTTGATCGGTCCCTTTGGCCATACCGGCGTTCGATTCATTCCCACCGGCGGCATTACCGCCGTGACTTTGCCGAGTTATCTGGCCATTCCGCAGGTCGCAGCCGTCGGCGGATCGTGGATGGCGGAACGCAAGTTGGTCGCGGAAAAAAATTGGGCCAGGATCACTTCGCTGACCGCCGAAGCCATGTCCGCCATTGACGCAGCCGGCTCGAAATAACCCAGCTATTTCAGCCGGGCCTTGATTTTATCGAGCACTTGATGGGAGAGGCTTTCATCGCCAAATACATCCACCCTGACTTTGATTTGAGTGACGGTGGCGGATTCTTTCACCAGCGTCACCTGAACCTTTTTATCCGAGCTGGTGCGGGCGCTAACCGTTGTCGTATCCGCCTTGGTCACATCGCCCACAACGCCAAATTGCAAATCCTTAAAAGCCGCCAGGGTGGCCGCATGCGCCTTTTGGATTGAAACCGCCTCGGAATCTTTTAATTCACCATTGACGTAAACCACCGTCCCGGCGCCGGCAGCCGCCGCCCCGCCAACGACGAGCAGCAGGCATCCGTTGCAAAAAATCAGGGTGGCAAGCGCCAACAGCAAAACTTCAATCCTAAATTTCATACCGGACGTTAGCCCAACAAATGCATTCTGCAAGCGGTCAATTCCCAACGGTCACCCGCAGCGGCTGGTCACGGCGTTCAGCAAATTTCTTCACATACCCAGCCCATTGCGTGTGATTGGTAAAATCGCCGCTGCGATCCCAGCATGCGCCAAAATAGTAACTGAAAGGTTTGCCCACCACCTGCATTTGAGTAATGGCGAGCTGCGTGCGAATCGGCGGATAGCCTTCATGGGTCGGCTGCGGCACGTTGGCATGTTTGACTCTGTCCGGCATGCCCGGATTGTCATTGGTAAATTCCTGCACTGAATCTTTGGGCAATAAGATAGCCACCGCTGTCACCCCCTTGGGCTTGTCTTCCGGCTGCCAATACGTCATCCAGCCTTCCGTCTGATCGCGGTCAAAATACTCCACCCGGTTCGTCGGACAGGCGCGTTCCGCCAAGCCAACGCCAATGGTCAGAGGCGATTTATCGTCGCTGGAGATGGTGCTGGTCACTTTCGTCAGCCAGGAACCGGCATCAATGCTGAACCGTTTCACTTCGGAAACCTCGCGCCCGTTGCCCGCGTCCCACGCGTCATAGGTCAGTTCAAATTCCGAGCGAATCGGACCGGTGGTGATCAACTTCCAAGTTTTCCAATTGCTGGAAACGTGAAGTTTTTTTCCATCCCAAATGCCCAACCCGCCGCAGCCGCGGCTGCCACCCACGCGGTAATCGTCCATGAATTCGCCGTTATCCTCGTGGTAATGCTTCGTGGCATACATGGTGTTCACGATCAGACCGCGATCCTTTTTGATCCACACATCCGCGCCGCTGCTGACGGTGCCTTCCGCCTTGATGAGCGCCTGACCGTAAATGCGATGGGCAATCCGATCACTCTCCCAGGCGAAATCGTCATACCGCTCCGGCACATAACGGGCAAAGGTTTTTACGATCGACGGCGGATCGGCGGCCAAGGCACTTGCGTCCAAAATGAAAAATGTTTTGGTTTCATTCGGAGCGAGGTCAACTTGGAAAAGCAGCTCTTCCAAGTCTTTCGAGTCTCGGTAACTTTGGGAACCCAGAATGCGTGAAGACAATCCGTCCATCACTGCAAGCCTGGCAGATTGGTTCAATTCAACCGTTTCATATTCACGCCAAAAATTTGAAGGATTGGCAACTTTAACAGCAGTTGACTGTGCCTTTTCCAACACCGCCATTCGATAAAGTTCGCTGCCCGCGAGCAAAAACGCGCCCACGCCGTAAACTTCCGTGGATTCAGGCGCGAACTTTTTCGGATCCGCGCCGATGGGCTGAACGTGAGTCAGCTTGCCATCCGCATCCACGCAGCCAACGAGCGCCGCCCAAGCCTGGCGCACGGCCGGTTCAAACGTCGCGCGATCGAGCAATCCTTGATTCACGCCCCACGCCAGCGCGTAGGTGTAAAAACCGGAACCGCTGGTTTCCTTGAGCGGATAACTCTCCGGATCCAGCAAACTCGCGCGCCAAAGGCCATCCGGCTGCTGACACGTCAAAATCTTTGCCGCCATGTCTTTGAACAAAGCTTCAAAGCGTGGCCGATCCGGATGGTTCGTCGGCAAATACTGCAACACCCGCACCAAGCCCGCCATCACCCAGCCGTTACCGCGGCTCCAGAAAACTTTTTTCCCGTTGGCCTCGCGCTTGTTGAAATAAGTGCTGTCACGGAAATAGAGATGTTCCTCCTTGTCGTATAGGTAGTCGGTGGTTTGCCACCAGTTTTTCACCGCAAAATCCAGATACCGTTCATCGCCCGTGGCGGCATACAACCGCACCCACGCCGGCGGCGCCATGAACAACGAGTCACACCACGACCATAATTCGCCGGCCACGCCCCTGGGCTGGGTAAAATCAAGGCTCGTCACCGTGGACGGATGCTCAATGATGTCGTCAAATCGCGCCCGCATGGGAGCGATCATTTTGGGATCGCGATACAGCAAATACAGTTCGGCATAGGTCTGCCCGACCGCGTGATCATCGGCATGAAATTTTCTCGGGCCAAGCTTCCATTCATTGGTCTCGCCCATCGCCAGCATCGCATCCCGATACTTGGCGTTGCCGGAGATTCCCGCCAGCGCCATGAAGCCGGCATCGCCCGCGCCTTGGGTCCAGTCCGTGGTTTTGTGCCTCGATGGATGCGCCAACTGCCAGTCAGCGACCCGCTGCAAGGCATCCAGCACGGGCATTGGTTTGATCTCGGCAGAAAGTTTCGTGGTGATGAGCGGTTGAATGCCTCCACCTTCGTCAACCGGACTTGGCCCCACCGGTTGCGCCGGAAGCGGAAACGACATTGTCACCGTGGCGGTAAAAATCCCGATCACCTTGAGCAAGCGATTTTTCATAAATTTTGTCGGTCAATTATCAGACTTAAGTTGCTTCACGAAATCAAAACCAAAACTGACGGTTATGGCTATCGTCCAAGCCACCCGCCATCAATGTTCAAGACGGTGCCGTTGAGATAATCCGCGTCGCTGGAAGCCAGGAAAACACAACCGCCGGCAATGTCATCGGCCATGCCCCAGCGTCCTTCGGGGATGCGATCCAGAATCGCCTTGTTGCGAACCGGATCTTCGCGCAACGCCTTGGTGTTTTCGGTGGCAATGTAGCCGGGCGCAATCGCATTCACATTGATGCGTTCCCTGGCCCATTCATTGGACAGCGCCTTGGTGATTCCCGCGATGCCGTGTTTGCTGGCGGCGTATGCCGGAACGGTGATACCGCCTTGAAACGACAAAAGTGATGCGATATTAACCAGTTTCAACCGCGCATTTTCCGGAGCTTTGGCGCGACCATTTTCAATCCACCACTTGCCAACCGCTTGCATGAGAAAAAACGGCGAATTCAAGTTCGTCGCGATCACGGCATTCCAATCCGCCTCGGAAAAATCCTTGGCCGGCGCACGCCGAATAATCCCGGCATTATTGACGAGCACATCGATTTGGCCGGTTTTTTCCAGAATTTCAGCAATGACGCCCGCGGATTCTTTTTGTGTGCCGGAACCCAAATCGGCATTCAGGCTGATAAAATCGCCCCCAACTGCCTTCACAGCCCGTCCCGCCTCCGTCAGATCACCGCGGGCCACGCCCACGACCTTGGCACCTTCCTTGGCAAAGGCCACGCAAATGGCCTGACCAATGCCGCGGCTCGCACCCGTCACCACCGCCACTTTATTCGCGAATTTCATAAGCGTTCAGCGCAAATCCATCGGTTTCACCTGGTCCATGTCATCGAACACCTGATTTTCTCCGGCCATGCCCCAGATGAACTTGTAATTGCTCGTGCCAACCCCGAAGTGCATGGACCAGTTGGGCGACAGCGCGACCTCGTCAGTGTGCAGGAACAAATGCCGCGTTTCCCGCGGCTCACCAAAAAAGTGGGAAAGCACATTGCCGCCGAGATCAAAGTAAAAATAAATCTCGGTGCGCCGCCAGTGGGTGTGTGATGGAAACGAGTTCCAGACATTTCCAGGTGCCAGCGCCGTCAGGCCCATCACGAGCTGACAGCTTTGAATGCCGCCTTGATGAATGAATTTGTAAATTGTGCGCTGATTGGAGGTTTCTTGCGCGCCAAGATTCACCGGTGTGGCCTCGGAGGATTTCATCATCCGCGTGGGATGCGCCGCATGGGCCGGACACGACAGCAGATAAAACTTGGCCGGATTGGCCGGATCATCGCTGGCAAACACAACCGATTTCGTGCCCATCGGGAGATACACACAATCCAGTTTTTCCACGGCAAAGGATTGTCCGTCCGCCTGCACTTTACCAGGTCCGCCCACATTGATCGCGCCCAGTTCACGACGTTCCAAAAAATAGGCGCGGCCGGTTTCCTTGTGATTGGGCAACTCAATGCCTTTATCGGTCGGCATCACGCCACCAACGACCATACGATCCAAGTCGGTGAAGATGGCGTTGATTTCGCCGGGTTTGAAAAGATTTGAAACCAGAAATGTATCCCGCAGTTCCTGAGTGGACATTCCAACGAGATCCTGTGGGCGCGGCATGCGTCGAATGGCGTCGTGAATCATGCCCCATTCTGCCAGAGGAAAATCAGCCCGACAAGCTACACAAAAATGGTGATGCCGTTCCCGGCCTGAAAACAACAATCACCGTTAACTCCATAAAACAGCCGGGCCAAACCCGATGGACTGGCCAGCGCAGGCACCAGACCGGTCTGGCTCAAAATTGGGAGCAGAATAGGAATAAACCAATGCTCCCCAGAGAGATCGG